>JAPLNM010000142.1 GCA_026692845.1 Planctomycetota bacterium
AGTCCGTCGTACGCGCTGTACGACTTGGCCGACGGACTGGAAGTCCGTCGTACGCGCTGTACGACTTGGCCGACGGACTGGAAGTCCGTCGTACGCGCTGTACGACTCCACGCGGTGAAAACATAGGCCAGCAGCCGATCGACTGGCAGAACTGCGCGACGGGAGCATTGGATCGTTCGCACTGGGCGATACGTTCGGCCCAAATTTTGGCGGTTTTCGAGGACGCTCAGCGAGACATCAGCAGGATCTCCTTGAGAACTGGGATAGAAAAAAGGGCGAACCTTGAATCTACCCGCAAGCGGTCCCTGCGCTGAGAAAAACCCGATCAGGCCGGTGTACGCTCACCTACACTGGAAGACGCCGACGCTGGCGCGTCGGGCGGAGCCATTGGGGACAATGGCTCTACACTGCAAGACGCCGACGCTGGCGCGTCGGGTAGTTAGTGATTTATCAAGACCCTAGTCTTTTTTCTTTGAGCTTTTTTTCGGTGCGGAACCTTCAGAGGGTTTGCTAGCTGGTTTTTCAGATGGCGTTTTTTCACTTGAGGGTTTTTCAGTGCTCGATGAACCGCTCGAGGAGGATCCGCTGTCTGCTGCAGCCGACTTTTTGTAGGAGTCGCTGCGGTAGTCGGTTTGGTAGAATCCAGAACCTTTGAAGACCACCGCTGCGCCGGTGCCGATCAGACGCCTGAGCTTGAGCTTCTTGCACTCAGGGCATTTCCTCTCTGGATCGGCCGAGATGCTTTGGTACAACTCAAATCGATGGCCGCAGGCGTCGCACTCGTAATCGTAGGTCGGCATGGCTTACCTCTTTTTAAATCGCGAAAGACGTTAGATGGAAACGCGAGAAAGAATGAATCAACCTACTCTAAGAAACCGGTCCCGTCGAGACGACGACCATGCTTGGACGAACGACTCGGTCGTGCAGTGTGTATCCGGTGCTGTGTTCGACCATGACATTACCTGCACCGTGTGCGTCGCTCGGTCGCTGTGCGATCGCTTGGTGAACGTTTGGATCGAACGGTTTACCAACGCCCGGTATCTGCTTGCAGTGATGCTTGCTAAGGACGTTGACGAACTGTTGCTGAACCAATTTCACCCCTGCGGCTAGCCCTTCGATGCTTGAACCGGGAGTTGCCGAATCGATCGCACGGTTCAGGTTGTCGAGTACATCGAGTAGATCGGTCACCAGGGGCATCGCAGCGTATTTCAATTGCCCGTCGACATCTCGGAGTATCCTGCGTCGAAAATTCTCCAGTTCGGCTTGGGCCTTGAGTTCGCG
Organism: Planctomycetota bacterium; assembly: GCA_026692845.1. Taxonomy (GTDB): domain Bacteria; phylum Planctomycetota; class Planctomycetia; order Pirellulales; family Pirellulaceae; genus JBKCUI01. The sequence goes on from JAPLNM010000142.1 coordinate 1,282, forward strand.
GTCGCGTAGTTCGGCGACCTGGAGCTCCAAGATTTGCACGAGCATTTCCGGAGAGTCATCGCTCAGGGAATTGTACAGGTCGCTGCTATCCTCGGCGAAGTAAGAATCCTCTTGCGATTCTTGGCGAGATTTTCTTTGGTCGTCATCGGTTGGGTCAGCAGGGTCTTTGTCGTCGTTTGTGCTCATGTTGAAACCTATCCTTAATAATTTCGAGAATGTCTTTGGAGTTGATCAACTATTCCCTTGGCCTTGGAAGTAGGCCATGATGCGATCCATGAAGGTTTTTCGTTCTGGCGAGATGTGTTTTTCTTCGAGTTCGGCCAATTCTCGGAGGAGCTCTTGTTGGCGTTTGTTGAGTTTTTTGGGAACCTCGATAAAGGTTTGGATCAGCAGGTCCCCTCTGCCCGAAGTGTGCGGGTCGGGCATGCCTTGTCCCCTCAGACGAAAGACGGTTCCACTTTGCGTTCCGGCCGGCACGTCGAGTTCTTTGCGCCCGTCGAGCGTGGGGATCTCGACTTTGGCTCCGAGTGCGGCTTGGCTAAAGGAGATGGGGAACTGAAAGATCAGATCTTGTCCGTCGCGTTTGAATAGCGGGTGGGGTTTGACGTGGATAAAGCAATACGCGTCACCGCGGGGTCCGCCGTCGGGGCTCGGTTGCCCTTCACCTTGGAGTCGCACGCGCATTTCGTCGTCGACACCTGCAGGAATTTTGACTTCGAGTTTGACTTCGTGGGGTCTGAGTCCGTTTCCATCGCAGGTCGAACATGGATTGCTGATGGTTTTGCCACTACCTCGGCAGATCGGACAGGTAGTCTGAACTCGGAGCACACCGGTGGCCTGAACGACTTGGCCTCTACCTTGGCATTTGCGGCAAGTTTCCGGCTGGGAGCCTTCGGCGGCCCCGGAGCCTTTGCATTTTTCGCACGAAGCATACCGAGTCAGCGAGACGGTCTTGGTGACCCCTTTTGCGGCTTCCTCTAGATCGAGAGTTACGTCGCAACGTAGGTCGGCGCCGCGTCGGACGCGTGAACGGGATTTTCCGCCGCCGAAGAAATCTTCGAAGATCGAACCGCCGAACATATCGCCGAAGGCCTCGAAGATATCACCGACCCCTCCGAAGCCTTGTCCGCCAGAGGCTGTTGCAGCGTGTCCGAATTGGTCGTAACGAGCGCGTTTATCGGAATCCGAGAGGACTTCGTAAGCTTCTGCGGCTTCTTTGAATTTATTGATCGCATCGGTATTCCCCTGATTGGAATCTGGGTGGTACTTCAACGCCAGCTTGCGATAGGCCTTTGCGATTTCGTCTTGGGAAGCAGTTTTGCTAACCCCGAGAACTTCGTAGTAATCCCTTTTTGAATGAGAAGACACGGTGTTGGTATGGCTATCCTTGCAAGGTTTAGAAAAAAAGGCCATTCGGTGAGCGAATGACCCAGTATTAGCGGACAGTCGGTGTTGGACTGTCCGCTTAAAAAAGTCTTTGGTTTGGGGCTAGTGCGCTGTTTAGCGAACTGCTCCTTCGATCTTTCTTTTCTTCTTGTCTTCCTTGTCCAGGTTGGTAACCAGGGCTTCGGTCGTCAGGAGCAAACCGGCGATACTCGCCGCGTTGGCCAGAGCGGTACGTACCACTTTAACCGGATCGATGATCCCGGCAGCGAGCATATCGACGTACTTCCCTTTGTTCGCGTCGTAGCCCATCGAGACGGGCTTTTGGCGGACTTCGTCGGCAACGACGCTTCCGTCGATCCCAGCGTTATCGGCGATTTGACGCAGCGGAGCTTCCAGGGCTCGCAGGATGATGTCCGCACCGGTTTTCTCGTCACCCGAGAGGCTGCTGATGATTTTGGAGACTGCATCGGTGCATCGCAAAAGAGCGACTCCACCTCCTGGCAGGATCCCTTCCTCGACCGCAGCGCGCGTTGCATGGAGAGCATCCTCGACGCGTGCTTTCTTTTGCTTCATATCGGCTTCGGTTTCGGCACCGACGCTGATGACAGCCACTCCACCGGCGAGTTTTGCGAGTCTTTCTTGGAATTTCTCCTTGTCGTATTCGCTATCGGTTTGATCGACTTGGGCGCGGATTTGTGAAACGCGTTGATCGATTGCCTTGCGGTCCCCGCCTCCTTCGACGATGGTGGTGTTGTTTTTATCGACAACGACCTTTTTGGCTCGTCCGAGGTGTTCGAGGGAGACTTTTTCGAGCTGGATACCGAGGTCTTCGCTGATGAAGGTACCGCCGGTAAGCACGGCGATGTCACCGAGCATCGCTTTGCGGCGATCGCCGAAGCCTGGGGCTTTGACGGCGCAAACATTGAGGGTGCCACGGAGTTTGTTGACGACCAGGAGTGTCAAGGCCTCTGCATCGACATCTTCAGCGATGATCAGCAGGGGTTGTCCGGAGGTGCTAACTTTTTCGAGCAATGGGATCAGGTCCCGGATATTGCTGATTTTCTTGTCGTACATGAAGACCAGCGCGTTTTCCAACGTGCAGCTCATGTTCGCAGGGGTATTGATGAAATAAGGGGAAACGTAGCCTTTGTCAAACTGCATCCCGTCGACATATTCGACGGTCGTGTCTGCTGTTTTGCCTTCTTCAACGGTGATCACGCCGTCTTTTCCGACGCGTTCGAGGGATTGGGCAAGCAGCGAGCCGATCGACATGTCGTTGTTTGCCGAGATGGCTCCAACGTTGGCGACTTCGTCTCGGCTGCTGACAGGCTTGGCCATCGAATGGAGTTTCTCAACGGCAGCTTCGACGGCTTTGTCGATCCCGCGACGGACTGCAGAAGGGTTGCTTCCGGCAGCGATGTTACGCAGACCTTCTTTGAAAATTGCGCGAGCCAGAACGGTCGCCGTGGTGGTACCGTCACCGGCAAGATCGCTCGTTTTTTGAGCGACCTCGACGACGAGTTTGGCCCCCATGTTTTCGAATCGGTCTTCCAATTCGATTTCTTTGGCAACGGTAACACCGTCTTTGGTTACCGTCGGTCCGCCAAAGCTCTTGTCGATAATCACGTTGCGTCCGGTTGGACCCATCGTAACAGCGACAGCATTTGCCAATTTCTCAACGCCCGCGAGCATTCTCGCACGAGCTTGATCATCAAACATTAATTGCTTAGCCACGCTTCGCAGTTCCTTTTTCTGAGGATTTTAAGATGAATATCCGTTGTCTGGGGGAGACTAAGCGAGTTTGGCGAGCACGTCGCTCTCACGAAGGATCTTGTAATCGACGCCGTCGACTTCGATCTCGCTTCCACCGTACTTGCCGAAGATGACTTCGTCGCCAACGGCGATGCTCAGCGTAGCGCGGACACCACTATCGAGCAGTTTGCCGGGCCCGACAGCAACCACCTTACCTCGTTGAGGTTTTTCTTTGGCGCTATCTGGAAGAACGATACCACCGGCGGTGGTCAGTTCGGCTTCCGTAGGTTGGATTACGACACGATCATCGAGAGGACGAATATTAACTTTGGCCATTGGATTCACCTTTGCTTTAGATATTGAATTTTTGAAATGTTGTTTGTTGGACGCGATGTTTGTAGACAAGGACACACTGCCAAGGCGACTACATCATGCCGCCCATACCACCCATGCCGCCCATGCCACCCATACCTCCCATGCCACCCATGCCACCCATGCCACCCATACCGTCATGGTCGTGGTGATGTCCGCCCCCTGCAGGCTCTTCTTCCTTGGGGATTTCGGCAACGAGGGCTTCGGTCGTCAACAGGAGCGAAGCGACGCTAGCGGCGTTGCTGAGAGCTGTTTTGACGACTTTGGCAGGATCGATGATACCGGCTTTGATCATGTCGACATATTTATCGGCATTGGCATCGTAGCCTTCGTTTTTGTCTTTGAGTTGTCGAACTCGGTTGACCACCACAGCGCCATCGAGACCAGCATTGTTGGCGATAGAACGCAAAGGGTAGTCCAAGATGTTTCGGATGATTCGAACACCCAGGGCTTCATCGCCTTGGAGTTTGAGTTTATCCAAGACAGATTCGCATCGCAGTAAAGCGACACCACCGCCAGGAACGATCCCTTCGGCGAGTGCTGCTTGGGTAGCAGCTTTTGCATCGTCGATCAGGGCTTTGCGTTCTTTCATCTCGGTTTCGGTTGCCGCACCGACGTTGATTTGGGCTACGCCGCCGGCGAGTTTGGCCAAGCGTTCTTGGAGTTTTTCGCGATCGTAATCGCTATCGGTGTTGTCGATTTCGCGACGGATTTGAACGACGCGAGCTTCGATTTTATCCTTTTTGCCTGCACCGCCGATGATCACGGTTTCTTCGCTGGTGATACGAATGCGTTTGGCGCGTCCGAGGTCGGTTAGTTTGACCGACTCAAGGTCGATGCCTAGGTCCTTGAAAATCGCATTGGCGTTGGTCAAGGTTGCGATGTCCCCGAGGATGGCTTTGCGGCGATCGCCGTAGCCTGGGGCTTTGACTGCCGCGACATTCAAGATGCCGCGCATCTTGTTGACGACCAAGGTTGCCAGCGCGTCGCCATCGACATCTTCTGCGAGGATCAACAGAGGCTTTTTGGCCTTGCTGATCGCTTCGAGCAAGGGGATGAGTTTCTTGTTGTTGCTGATCTTGTCTTCGTGGATCAGGATGTAGCAATCTTCGAGTTCGACGGTTACTTCGTCTTGGTTGGTAACGAACTGCGGGGAGAGGAAACCGCGGTCGAATTGCATCCCTTCGACGATTTCGACGGTCGTTTCATTTCCACGGCCTTCTTCGACGGCGATGACACCGTCTTTTCCGACCTTGATGAATGCTTCTGCCAAGACATCGCCGATGGCAGGATCGTTATTCCCTGCGATCGTGGCGACTTGCTTGATTTCTTTTTTGCTCTTGCCATCGATAGGCGTGGACATTTTGCTGATCTGCTCGTTGACCGCTTCGACGGCCTTGGCGATGCCTCGCGAGAGGGACATCGGGTCGGCTCCTGCGGCGATCATTTTGAGTCCTTCGCGGAAAATCGCTTCGGCAAGAACCGTAGCGGTGGTTGTTCCGTCGCCGGCGACATCGTTGGTCTTGCTGGCAGCTTCTTTGACCAACTGGGCGCCGAGGTTTTCGAAAGGATCATCCAGTTCGATTTCTTCGGCGACAGTCACGCCGTCTTTGGTGATCCTTGGAGAGCCCCAACCTTTATCCAAAACCGCATTGCGGCCGCGGGGTCCTAGCGTCGAGCGCACTGCTCTTGCCAACTTCGAAACACCCGCCAAAAGCGGCTGGCGTGCTTCGTCATCAAATACCATTTGTTTTGCCACGTTGAACTCCTTGAATGATGAAATTCGGCCCGATTTGGCAGTCGGACTGAGTGGACCAGCCTTTGAGCAATCCGCGTGCCAACAGGCCGAAAAACTGGATAGGTTTTTGCGCAAGTCCCTGACTGGATAGGGTTTAGCAAGGAAACTAGGTTTCGGTTTGGCCTGGAATCTGCCAAAATGCGCAGTGGTTAGAGTTCCGATTGGAAGCTGTATTGGACCTTTTCGACCAGCCACACAGCGAGTCCCAAGAGGGCACCTGCGATCAGCAGGACGCTGGCGATTTGGGTCCATCCGCTCGGGTCCTGGGCGACCATTGCATTGCGTACGAACCCATCGTTTTGGAAGTACTGATCTACGGACAAATTTAGCCATCGAAACAGGATCGACCGGAGGCGATAGGCGATGGTGAATTGATTGATAACTGCTGGGATCCAGGCCAAAACGCCTTCGGCGACCAGTGCATAAACAAACGAGATGACCATGACTCTTTTCTGCATGACCACGCCGATCAGTGCGAAAAGAGCGCCGTAGGCTAGCGAGGCAAGCAGGCACAGCAGCGAGGCGGTCATCCAGAGTTGGGTTGGGTTTTTCAGGGGCAGGAAGGGAGTCGCGAGGCTTACGGCCAGAATCCCAGCGGTGCTAGTCCATAGGACCGCGACGATGTATTTGCCCAGGAGCAAGGAGCGTCGGCCGGCGTGTCGCACAAGGCTGTAGACCCAGGTTTGGCCTTCGAGTTCCGAGTGCACGATTGGGGAAGCTAGGACGAGCATTCCGAGCATGGTCATGACTTGGGGGATCAGCAGGTACACGAGCATGCTGAATGCGAGGTTGGTTTCGGCTCGGACGACTATTTCGTCTTTATTCAATTCCGAGACGTCGAATGTGTATTTGGCTTCTTCGGGGGTCAATTGCGCCACGGCGATCAGCAGAGCCGTTGGGATGCAGACCATCAGCAGGAACATGGCCGAACGTCCCAGGGTCATCGAGCGGGCTAGTTCGTAACTGACCACGCCTGGTACGGCCCTTGAGAGGCTTGAAAAAATCGTCGTGTTGGTCGGCGCGCTCATGAGGATGCTCCTGACTTTTGGTAGGCGCGTTCACCGCGATGGCGGGAGATTAGCAGTCGGAATAGGGTGCTTATATCTCCATCGGTTCCGGTGATCCGTTCGACGGAGACTTGTCCGCTACTGGCCCATAGCGCTAAGGATTCGTAGAGTTCCAGGGGTCGGTCGACCGTCAGGATCAATCGGTTGGGCTTTGCGTCTCGATGCACGGCACGGATCCATGGTTTTTCGGCCAGGAGCGAAGCGAGTCGATCTCGGGTTTGGGATTGCACGATGATGTCTTGGGGCAGATCGGCAAGGAGTCGTCGGAGTTCACCGGCCGTTCCGCTTGCTAGGAGTCGACCGCCGAAAATGAGCATAAAGGAATCGGTAATTCTCTCGACTTCGTGGAGCACGTGGCTTGCAAGTAGCAGGCTTTTTCCGGACTTGGCCCATTGGATCAGCAGTTCGCTCATTTGGTATCTGCCGATCGGATCGAGGCCGTTGAAGGGTTCATCGAGGATCAGCAGCTCGGGCCGATGCGCGATGGCTTGGGCCAATTTGCAGCGTTGGCGCATTCCGAGCGAGTAGGTGTGGATCGGGCGATTGCGAGCTTCGGCCAGCCCAACTTCTTCGAGGACTTGGTCGGTCCTTGGGATGGCTTCGGATTTTCGCCAACCGGACATTCGCAAAAGCTGGACGATCCATTGATGAGCTGTCACGCCGTGGATCAGAAGATCGGTGGCCGGACAGACCCCGATTCGTTGTTGCAATTGGCCGCAGCGGCGGGGATTTTCTCCGAGCACTTTGAGGTTACCGAGCGTTGGCCGCAGAGCGCCCGTCAGGAGTCCGATGAGTGTGGATTTGCCTGCGCCGTTGGGTCCGATCAGGGCGTAAGCACCTTTCGGGAGGGTCAACTGCAGGTCGTTTACGCCGATGACCGTACCGTACATGAGCGATAGGTTTTGAAGTTCAAATAGGTTTTCCACGGGTTGATCGCTCTGAGTCATTACGCTTTTAACACCCTTGAGACTTTCCAATAAGCAAACCCATAACCGGCCACTGAGACCATGGCTACGACGATCCATGGAGCCCAGGTCCAAGTATCTTTGACGGCCAGTCCGAAGATTTGTTGTTGCAGATAGCCCAGGGTTTCGTAGGGCGAAAAGAGCTTGAAGGAGTTCCACGGGTTCATCGCTTCGATCCTTGCGATGCGGCCTTGATTTTGCGATTGATTTTGCAATTGCTCTCGCAGTTGGGTGGCAGTCCAGAGGGTGAAATACGTTACCGAGCCGACGACCCACATGGCAAACCAAGCGAACCCAGCGTATCGGCTTTCTTGGGTCATCGAGGAGAAAGCCAGAGCGACGGCCGTTGTTGGAACCATGAGCACCAGGGATGCTAGGAGGATTCGAAACGGGATATCCCAGGTCTGAGCGATAGCGGTCGAATCTGTGGAGAGGAAAAGGCCCGCGATGTAGATAAGCAGGGCTGGCAATGCGGACATCACGAAAATCAAAAAGTAGAGTACCAGTGATTTTCCAAAGATGTATTCGGCAGGGGTCAGCGGTCGAGAAAGGTACAGTAGGTACCCTCGGCTGCGTAGGTCGTAGCTGATCAGGCGTGGAGCGACCAGACCGAGCACGACGATCATCCCGAGAGCTTGGGGATAGCGCGAGAGATTGAACAGGATGAACGACCAAGTAAAGTGGCGGTAGGCTTCTGGGTTGGCTATCGCTTCTTTTAGATTCACACCAGCCCGCTCGGCGGTGTTGCGTGATTGGGGGTTTTTTGCAACGATCGAGAGCAACGCGCGGGGGCCGTCGCGATCGAGGGTTTGCTCAAAGATCGCCACAAAGATCCCTGCGATCAGAGCCGGGATCGCCATGAACATCAGGACTCGCTTAAGCCAGGTTCCTTTCCAGACCAGGTGGATCCCGGTGCTTGCAAGGGCTAGCGAGCGGGTCGAGCGTGGGGTTTTTTGACCTTCCCACTTGCGATATCCGATATCGAGCAGAGGCATCGTATTAGCTCCTGACGGCGTCCAAAAAGGCTTGTTCGAGGGAGTTTTTGGCTTGTTCGATCCGAAGAACGATCACATGCTGCTCGACGCTGGTTTTCCAGATGCGTTCTAGGAGGGCTGATTCGTCACCCAAGACAACCAGTTGGGAGTCGGATGCACAGTGGCTTTGGATGCCGTGGGCTCGCAGCGCATCGCCAAGTTTGGCAGCGTTGGAAACGACGCTGATTTGAAGGCCTTCCTGACTGGGTCGCTGAAGGTGTTCGAGGGAATCGACGAGTCGAATTTGACCTGCCGCCATGATCACAACGTGGTCGCATGTCTGGATGACATCGTGCAAGATGTGCGTCGAGAGCAGGATCGATTTTCCTTGTTCGTTTGCAAGTGCGTAGATTCGATCGAGAAACTGTTCGCGTTGTTGCGGGTCGAGTCCTGTGGTCGGTTCGTCGAGAATGATCCATTGTGGGTCATGGACTAGAGCTTGTGCGAATTTGAGTTTTTGTCGCATTCCGGTCGAATACGTTTCGACGTTGCGATAACGTTCTTGGCCCAGATCGCAATAGTCGGCGACTTCGTGAGAGCGCCTGAGGGCTTCCTTTTTGTGAAGGCCTGAGAGCCGAGCCATCATCTGGATCGATTCGATTCCTTGAAGGCCTTGCAAGTAGCAGTCGTCCTCGGGGAGATAGCCGACATGGTCTCTCACGATGCGGACTTGCGAGGGCCAGTCGAAGCCGAGGACTTTGCCGGTTCCTGAATCGCCCCGTCTTGGATCGATCGAGACCAATCCTAGGATGGTCTTGATCAGGGTGCTTTTTCCCGATCCGTTAGGGCCGAGCAATCCTACGACTCCGGTGGGAATCGCAAGAGAGATATTTTTCAGGACTTGTTTGCTTCCGTAGCTTTTGCGGACCGATTCAAGTTCGAAAACCTTATCGAATGCTATCTCTTGAAAGCTCATTGGGATCCGATTAACCCTTGGCTTTGGTCATCGCAGCTTTGGCCGTTGTGACGCACTGACGGATTTCCTCGATGGGGTCCTTGGGATTTTCTTCGTATTCGAGCGACAAGGCACCATCGGCTGGAAATTTGGCTTGGATCATCGCATCGAAGACCGACGCGCAGTCCAAATGGCCTTGGCCTAGAATAACCCCTCGGGTGCTTTCCTTCATCTCGGCAAAGTCCTTCAGGTGCACCCCGTAAAGGCGACCTGCAAGGGCGCGGATGACGTCGACTGGTTTTTCGCCAGAGCGGATGAAGTGCCCAAGGTCGGCGCAAGCCCCGATGCGAGGGTCGCGACCTTCGATGGCTCGGAGCACATCGACGACCTTATTGAACCGGTCGGAGGGTCCGTGGTTATGGATCGCGATTCGTATGTCATATTCCTTGACGAGGTCATTGAGGCTATCCATCGAATCGGGTGTAGGGGCGGCCGAGATGTTTTTCACTCCGGCCTTTTTGGCGAATTCGAATACCTTGCGATTGGCCTCGGCATCCTTGGTAAAACCATTGACCCCGTGGGCTGAGATTTTCAGTCCGAGTCCCTTGACCTTTTGGACCATCTTTTGGATTTCTTCGTCGCTGGCCGTAAGCGGGAACATACCGCTGAAGAATTCGACTTCTTCGAAGCCTAGATTCTTGGTGTGATCGAGTGCCACTTCGACTGGGAATCCTCGGAGTGAATAAATTTGGATGCCGAGTTTGAGTCCGGCGGCTTTGGCTTCTTGAGCCATGAGTCGTGCCATGGGGCTCAGGCTCATGAGCCCGAGGCTAGCTCCACCGGCAAGTCCGGCAAGGAAATTTCGGCGGCTGGAATTCGCGTCGATCGAGCCAATGGAGTCGGTGGAAAGAGATTTCATGTTTTTTGGTGTTCCTTCGGTGAACATCTGTGTTGGAGAGAGATTCGGGATTGCTAGGCCGAACCGTACAAGTACACTGCTTGGGTTCGGCGGTCCGGGAGGTAGTCCGAGCGAACCGCAGGAAAATCGTACTCGATTTTAGCCTGGATTGTTCTGTTTAGCATAGATTGTTCTGGGAGATCTGCAGGAAGTTCGTTTTTTCGCAAACCGTTGATTCGATATGGCCAGTAAAGATTTTGATACAGACCAGCTAGCAGCCTACCTGCATATCACTCCGAACCAAGTCACCAAGATGGTAACCCGAGGGAAGCTGCCGGGTCGTCGGGTCAATGGCCAGTGGCGATTCTCCGAATCGGAGATCCATCATTGGCTCGAGGAGCAGATCGGGATTGTCGAATCCGATGAATTGCAGCGATTTGAGCGGATTTTAGAGAAGAACTTCGACACGTCGATCGATGAGCGAACCATGCTCTGTGAGTTCATGAGCATCGACGCGATCGCGATACCCCTCGAAGCCCGAACCAAGACCTCGGTCGTCCGGGAGATGTGCAATGTCGCTGCGCGGACAGGTTTGCTTTGGGATGCAGCGCAGATGGCGGAAGCTGTTTCGGCCCGCGAAGCATTGCATCCAACGGCCTTGGAGAACGGAGTCGCACTGCTGCACCCGAGGCGTCCTCAGATTTCGATCCTTTCGGATTCCATGGTCGCCTTAGGGATCACCACCCAACCTTTTCCGTTTGGCAACACGTCCGGCCACCAGACGGACGTTTTCTTTTTGATTTGCTCGACGGACGATCAGATGCACTTGCGGATTTTGGCGCGATTGGCACGTCTGGTTACCGACGAGGTTTTGCTCACGCTGCTGCGCTCGGCACAAAGCCCGGTCGAAGCCATGGAAGTACTCCGAGCCGCGGAGTTTGAGCTCATCGAGTCCGACAGCAAATGAACCCTACCGAGCGGTTGCATCCGAGCCCCGAGCGATCGGATCTGAGCCGTGAGAAACCCCATTTAAGCATTGGCTGGTTCGGACCGGTCGATGGCCGATGGATGGGTTTGCTCGATCACTTTGCTTGGATCGAGGTTCTCGATCGCGCGACGGCCACGCAGTGGTTGCAAGAACCTTTGTCGGATCGCAAATTGCTTGTGGGCCTTGAGCACCGGAGCGATGAACGCTTGGGCTGGCTCCTTGAGATGGCATCGATGCCGCGAGTCGAAAGTGCAAAAAAGAAAACCAGCGCGAAGCGATCAGTGGTTTCAAAGGACATACCTCCGCCGATCCAATCGATCGATTGGTCGCGTCAGGTCCACATGGCATGTGTGCTGGGTGAAGATTGGGTTGGCCACCGCAGGACATTTCCATTGCCCGAATCGATCGAAGCGTTTCACTGGTACCAGTGGTATGACCAAGTCATCCCGTGGGTGTGTTGGGAGCCGGATTGCTCGATGGCGAAATCGAACGGATTGTCGAGCGGCCTTACTAGGGGATTGAGGATCCAGCGGATCGAAGCCGACGCGGATCGATTCGTGACTTGGAAAGATTGTCAAAACACTCAATCGCTTTTGAGCAATCGGATCGCTTGGGTGCTGAGCGATCGGGATTCGGGAGTTGAGCTATGGCAGGGGATTCTCGAATCCTATGGAATTCGGGGGTTAGGCTCTCGGGTGGATCAACTTCATGGGCTCTTGAATGCCGATTTGATCTTGGTCGATTGCAACCCTGTCGATGATCGCCCTGGGGTGGGGTGTGGGCGATCGACGAGTATCGACGCGTTGGTGATGCGACTGAGGCGTGAGCAACCCGATGCGTTTTTGGTGGTGATCGATCCTTTTGTGAGGATGGACCGTTGGCAGAGCTATTGCGATCAAGGGGTCGATGCGATTGCCGGCAAGCCATTTAGCCTTCAGGGGATCCTGTGCAGTTGGGGGCGATGGCTCAGGTCCGATGGCTTGAGCGCACCGGCAGGGAAGTGACGCCCATTTATTTGATGAGCCTCCCGTCGGGCTTGCCCGGCGAATTGGTAGCTGAAGAGTCTTGGCCCTGCCGGCAAGGAAGTGTCGGCTGTGGGCTTGTGATGCTTGCAGTTACGATCGCGATTGACGTTTGGCGAGTTGGTCGCGGAGTTGGGCGGCCAGTTCGTACTGTTCGCTTTTGACAGCTTGATCGAGTTGCTGTTGGAGCGATGGACCGATGCCGTACTGTTCGCGCAGTGAGTCGCGAAGTTTGGTCAATTGCAGGACCATTTCGTCTTGTTCGAATTCCTCTTCGGCTTCGTGTTCGATGAACAGATCTCGAATTTGTTCGAGTCCATCTTCGAGGATAACGATCGCTTTTTCCGCATCGGTTTCATCGAGTGCGGCCATTGCGGCGGCTTGGGTTCGATGGAACAGGACAAAGGGTCGGTATTGTTCGTGGCTCATGGTCCATTCTTCGTCTGGAGAGTGATCTCGGCAGACGTCCATCAGAGCCAGGGTATGATCGGCATCTTCGACTGCGCGGTGGTAGTGTTCGAGTCGGAGCCAGGAGATTCGACGGTGGTAGTATTGAAGGAATTCTCGATCGGCTTCGAAGCATTGGTCGTCGTCCATGGAAAAGTCGGGGGACTTTTGTTCGATGGCAAGCATTCGGTCGAGGAAGGTCGGAAAGCCTTCGATCGCCAGCCCATCGGGGCGGCCTTGGGTTTCCATCTGGAGGACTCCAAGATCGATCCGCATTTGGATCACATCCCTGCCGTCGGATTCTTTTACTAGACGAACGGCCAGAGCGTGCGGATCAAACCCCCAGTTGTCGAGCACATCATCGAGCCCTTTGGATGAACCCATGGCACTCTTTCTATTGTCTGATTTCATTCCGCGAGGTTTTGATGTCATAGCGATTTTGGCTGCTGAACCATCGAAATGCTAGCCCTCGCCCGCCACAAAGAATAACCATCTGGAGTGTGCTTTGCCAGAACCGATGGCTATTTTAACGCTTGTCCTGGGCGTTGCAGGCGAACTGTTACAGGGGCTTCGTTGATCCGCAGGTTCCTTTCGATGGAAAGTGTTCGCAGAATGGATCGGTGGGACTAGTCCTGCTGGGGTGATTTCCATGGGCCTGGCCGCTCGGCGCGGTCCATGCACCAAAGCGGGCTTGCCCGCTAAAACGACTTGCGTATCGCGGGGCCTGGATTGGTGTTTGTAGGTTTCGCGTTGAAAAATAGGGGTCGATTCGACGGTTCCCCTCGGATTGACACGCGAGAAAACCCTCGCGAATCCCGAAGTGTATGGTAAAATTCGGTCCCGTTTTTCCATCGCGCTCGCTAAGATGTTTCCTCGCGTCGCTGGCCAACTTGGTTTTTCCCGGATCTGGGTTCCTTCCAGGAGCCAGTAGCTTAGGACCTTTCAAGTCCGCCTAACCCCCCCCGATTTGGACTTTTCGCCTAGAGCGAACGATTGAATCGATTGAATCAAGGATTCCGAGGAATGCAGCAGCTGGTCTACCAACATACTCTCCCGAACGGATTGACGATCCTTGGCGAACCGATGCCTTGGCTCGAGTCGGTGGCATTTACGCTGATGTTCCCCGGAGGGACGGCGCGCGAGCCCCACGATCGGATTGGCCTTGCAGGCATGACGCTCGAATTGTCCCAACGCGGTTCGGGCCGTTGGTCGAGTCGCGAAGTGGTCGAGGAGCTTGATTTTTTGGGGGTCGACCGCTCGAGCTCCGTGTCGAGTTTCTATACAAGCATAAGCATGTCGGCCATGGCAAGGGTCTTGGATACGACGTTCGAGGTCGCGGCGGCGATGGTCCGCGAACCTCACTTCCCTGAGGATGAGCTTGAGGAGGTTCGGCAATCGGCCTTGCTCGAGCTTTCTTCGATTGAGGACGACCCGGCGCAGAAGTGCTTTGTTGAGCTCAAACGTTCACGATTCGCCGAACCTTTTGGCCGTTCGTCGCTGGGAACCGTTTCGGGGATCGAATCGGTATCCCATGCAGACTGCGTGGCTTTCCATCATTCCCATGCCAAGCCCCAAGGTGCAGTGCTTTCGATCGCTGGACGATTCGATTGGCAAGACTTTCTCAAGCTTGTCGATCGCTACTTGGGTTCATGGTCTGGAGGTCCTGCGAGGGATTTGGGAGCCGTCGAGCCTCGAATCGCAACGGTCCATATTCCGCACGATAGCCAGCAGACGCACATCGCCTTGGCCTATGACTCGGTGGCCTATGCGCATCCTGAGTATTACCGTGGCCGAGGTGTCGTCGGGATTTTGAGTGACGGGATGAGTTCCCGTCTGTTTACCGAAGTGCGTGAGAAGCGGGGGTTGGTCTATGCCATCTCGGCCTCGTCGCACTCGCTAAAAAACTGCGGTAGTGTGCTGTGCTATGCAGGCACCACTTCAGGGCGCGCTCAAGAAACGCTCGACGTGACGATTGAAACGATCCGATCGATTTCCAACGGAATTGACTTGGGCGAACTTTCGCGATTGAAATCCCGAGCCCGAACTGCCTTGGTCATGGAACAAGAAAGCAGCGCTTCTCGCAGTAGCCAGTTGGCCTACGACTGGGTCACGCTAGGACGCACGACCAGTCGCCAAGAGGTTCTTGCCGAGATCGAGCAACTCACGAGCGAAAGTCTCATCGAGCATTTTCATAATCACCCACCTAAACGCTGGACACTGGTGACCATCGGCCCAGAGCCCTTGGAGTTTCAAGATGAAATTTAAGCAAGTCACCCTCGACAATGGCCTAGAAGTCATCGCCGAAGTCAACCCAAACGCCTTTAGCCAGTCGCTTGGGTATTTTGTCAAAACCGGCTCCCGCGACGAGACGTTGGATATCGCTGGGGTAAGCCACTTCCTCGAACACATGGTTTTCAAGGGTACACCGAGGCGAACGTCGGTTGATGTCAATCGCGAACTCGACGACCTGGGCTCGCAGTCCAATGCCTATACCTCCGAAGAGCAGACCGTCTATTACATGAGCGTCTTGCCGGAAAATCAGAATCCGGCGTTGGATCTACTGACGGACATGATGCGCCCGTCGCTTCGCGACGAGGATTTTCAAACCGAGAAGCAAGTCATCCTCGAAGAGATCGCGATGTACGACGACCAGCCGCCCTACGGTGCGATGGAGCGTGCCATGGAGGAGTTCTTCGGCGAACATCCGCTCTCGACGCGGGTGCTGGGAACCAAAGAATCTGTATCAGCCCTTTCGGCCGAGGCGATGAGGCAGTACCACTCGGATCGCTATGCGCCGAACAACTTGGTCCTGGTAGCCTCCGGGGCCGTCGATTTCGATGCCCTAGTTATGGAAGTCGACAAAAGGACCAACCATTGGGAAGCTTGTCCTCTCGAGCGCTCGCTCAACAAACCGCTTACGGTGTCGAAGCAAATTCATATGATCCATCCGCCGGCGACACAGCAATACACTTTGGAGTTCTCTCCAGGCCCTGGGTACATGGACCCGGATAGGTATGTCTCAAGAGTTCTTGCAACCATTCTCGGGGATGATTCCGGGAGTCGATTGTTTTGGGACCTGGTCGATAAAGGTCTGGCCGATTCGGCGGTTTGTTATACTTACGAATTCCAGGACTGCGGAGTCTTTGGCCTCTACCTTGCCGGTGCCCCAGAACAGCAACAGGAAAACTGGGAGTTGATCCAGTCGATTGTCAGCCAAAGCGACTCGCATCCGATCACTGAGCGGGAATTGGAGTTGGCACAAAACAAGATTGCTGCAGGGATCCTCCTGGCGGCAGAACGGCCCTCGAATCGTCTTTTCTCCGTCGGTGGATCTTGGCTCTCGAGCCAGCGCTACGAGACAGCAGCGGAGGTCAGTGAGCACTACCGCGGTGTGAGTCTCGAAGAAGTGCAGAAGGCCTTCGAGCGACTCAAGCATCGGACGGCGGTTCGGGTTTCGGTAGGACCCGATACGGCTGCGTAAGCTTCCCCCCTGCCCTGGCTTCCCCATCGAATCGCAAACCGCATCCTTTTTCATCATGAGTTCTGCAGAGACCAAAGTCCGCAACTTGCGATCTTGCTTTCCGTCCTTAGAGCGGGTCGAAAATGGCCAGAGGCTAGTCTATCTCGATGGACCTGCGGGGACTCAAGTCCCACTTGAGGTCGCCCAGCGGATCGCAGAATGCTTGATCCACCACAATGCAAACCGGGCAGGGAAATTCATCACCAGCCACGAAGTCGAGCAGATCATGCACCAGGCCCATGAGGCCGCTGCAGATTTCTTGCAAGTCGACGAGCCAATGTCGATCGCCTTTGGTCCGAACATGACCACCTTGACGCTAGGCTTCTCGCGGGCTCTTGCTCGAACATGGTCTCCAGGAGATCAGGTACTTGTATCGAGCTTGGATCACGATGCAAACTACACCCCATGGGTGCTTGCGGCCAAGGATGCAGGGGTAAGCGTGCGGACCATCGCGATCGATCCGAAGGATGCCACACTCGATATGGAGTCGCTTGAATCTCAGTTGACCGAGCGGACTCGACTCGTCGCCGTTACGGCCGCTTCGAACGCCGTCGGATCGCTTACCGATATACCATCGATTGCTAAGCTAGTGCATCGCTTTGGAGCGGAGCTTTTTGTCGATGCGGTCCATTACGCGCCGCACCGACGGATCGATGTGGCCCAATGGGATTGCGATTATTTGGTTTGCTCGGGCTATAAGTTTTTTGGGCCACATATCGGGGTTCTCTACGGCAGGCCCGAGCGAATGCAATCGATCGAGCCTTATAAATTGCGTCCGTCGCCCGACTCGATTCCAGGGCGTTGGATGACCGGCACGCAGAACCACGCTTGCATCGCCGGGCTCACAGCCGCGATCGATTATATCGCGTCGATCGCAGGGGATCCTAGCGATCCAAAGCCGATCGCTACGCGTCGAGAGAAACTCGATATCGCCATGGATTGGATCGAGCGAGTCGAGACAGAGTTGATTCAGCGATTGATTGCCGGGCTTCAAGACATTCCCAAAGTTCGCCTGTATGGAATCACCGATCCGCACGAGGCGCATCGTCGAGCACCGACCGTGTCGTTTTGCATCGACGGTACCGATTCGGCAAGTGCCGCGACCGAGTTAGGCAAGAAGGGGATTTGCGCCTGGCATGGGAATTACTACGCGCTGCCACTGACGTTGGCCCTCGGGACCGAACCGCACGGAATGGTCCGGCTCGGTTGCATGCACTACAATACGATCGAGGAGATCGATCGAACCCTCGAAGCAATCCGTTGGATTGCGAGCCATAACCTCTGAAACCTCGGAGCTCTGATGACCAGACCGTTTAGGAATCGAAACGATGGCTTTGTGCTTCTGATCGGTTTAGCAAACCTAGCCTTTTGGCCCGAGTGTTGCGATGCCCAGACTCCTACGCCTAACGAGCCTCCGACACAGGCAAAGGCATCCGAGGACTCCAAGCCGCCTGCCCAAGAGCGACTCTTTTCGGGCCCTCAAGTCGACGAAGCGCTCAGCCCGATGAATTTGACATTGGGGTTGGGAGACTCGGCTGGCCAAACCATCGATCCTGTTGCTCTTGCGGATGGAAAACCAATCGTCTTGGTGTTCGTCCATGACATCAACCGCCCATCGATTGCCATGACACGCATTCTGACTCAGTACACCCTAAGTCGCGCTAAAGAGGGTCTCCATACAGCGGTCATCCTGTTGGCAGAGGACACCACCGGTGCACAGAATACCCTCAAGCGGATCCAGCACGCACTGACTGCCAACGTGCCGACTGGGGTTTCCCCCGACGGCCGCGAAGGCCCGGGGAGTTATGGGCTGAATCGATCCGTCCAGATGACGATTCTAGTGGCCAACAAAAACCGCATCACCGCCAATTTTGCTTTGGTCCAACCGAGTCTCCAAGTCGATTTGCCGAAAGTCGTCCGCTCCATTGTCGCTCAAGTCGGTGGTCCGGAACCCAAGCTCAGCGATTTGCTGCAAGCTGGCGGAGTGGAGACCGATCGGGCGATGCAAAGCAATCCGGATCCCGAAGCCATTCGCAGCCTGGTTCGTCCATTGATCCAACTCGATGCTCAGGACAATCAAGTCGACAAGGCAGCAGAGGTAATTGAACAGGCCGTCGAAAAATCCCCTCTGGTGCGCAAGGAAATCGGACGTATCGCCAGGACGATTGTCTCGAGCGGCAAGTTGGAAAACTATGGGACACCTCATGCTCAAAGCTACCTGAAACGATGGTCCGAGAAATACGGACAGGATCTGCCTGGCCCGAGAGCCGAACCGAAGTCACCGGATTCACCTAAGGCACCTGATGCATCCAAGGCACCTTGAACGCATCGGTTGGTACTTTTCGGGTAGAAGTCTGCTCGGGGTCGTGATTTGGCTGTTTCTGCTTGAGCGAATATTCGCTCAAGAAATCTCAGAGCCTTCTTTTGAGCTCGATGTTCTTACGCTTCTGACCAAACACGGTTGCAATTCGGGAGCTTGCCATGGAGCCGTGGCGGGCCGAGGTGAGTTTTATCTCTCGTTATGGGGATCGAATCCCAAGGCCGACTACGATCAGATCGTCCATGCATTCAAGTCCAGGCGGGTGAGGTTCGCTTCGCCAGAGGAGAGTCTGCTGATTGCCAAGCCCAGCGGTCGGATCGCTCATGAGGGTCAGGAGCGGTTTGAGCCCGATAGTCCGACGGCTGAAACTCTGATCCGTTGGATCGCTGCTGGGGCTCCTTTTGGTCCGTCGCTCCGGGTGGAGGATTTTCAGGTTTCGGCAGAGCCCATCGAACCCTCGAGCGATCGCTTGGGGTACAGGCTCAGGGCTTTTGCGCGCCTTAACGGATCGAAGATCCCTTTGGATGTTTCCGACCGGACGACCTGGGAGGCAGAACCAGACGGCGATTCGATGGGGTGGATCCAGCAGAGTCCGCCGACATTGGGTTTGCTTCGGCCTGGACGGCATTGGATCACCGCAAGGTTTGCAGGGCAGGTGCGTTCCTTGGTCTTGATCAAGCCGTACCCGGATCCAGGCCCGGTTTTGGCGGGCAGTGCTTTGGACCCGATGACTTGGATCGACCAGGAGGTCCAGGAGGGGCTCGATCGGGCCAATCTCAAGCCGTTGGGGATTGCTGACGATTTGACTTGGCTTCGGCGTGTGAGTTTGGACTTGGTCGGACGAATACCGAGTCTAGGCGAGATTGCTGAATTTCAGGGGCTTGATCTGCGGACACGCAAGACCCAGACGGTCGATCGGCTTATCCGATCCGAAGCGTTCGGAACGTATTGGGCTTATAAGCTTGCCCGATGGGTTGGTTTTAGGCCGATCGCTTCGGAGCCTGAGGCGACTTTTGCGTTTGAGCAGTATC
The DNA here is from genome assembly GCA_026692845.1 of Planctomycetota bacterium. Lineage (GTDB taxonomy): Bacteria > Planctomycetota > Planctomycetia > Pirellulales > Pirellulaceae > JBKCUI01. The sequence goes on from JAPLNM010000142.1 coordinate 20,777, forward strand.
TCCGTCGCAGCGCCGGCGAGCGACGTTCGTGGAAGCAGATTGCTCAGGAGTTGGTTCTCGGCACTGGGGATTCGCATCGGGAGGGAGCGGCGAATTTTGCGCGATTGGCTTCGGACCCTAGGGTTCATGCCGAGCGGATAGGGAGTGTGTTCTTGGGGATACGCATCGGGTGTGCGAATTGCCACAACCATCCGCTGGACCGTTGGACGCAGGACGACTACCACGGGCTAGCGGCGATTCTGGCGGGCATCGACCGAGGGCGTGAGGTCCGGTATTCCGGTGGGGGGCAGGTGACGAATTTGCGCACCCGGGAGGCCGCGATTCCGAAGCTTCCTGGGCAGGAGTTTCTATCGGTCCAGAGCGATGCAAAGGCTGCGCAAGCGAATGTCGAGCGGCTCAGCGCGTGGATTTTCGATGAGCAGGACCCTAGGTTTGCGACGATGTTGGCCAATAGGCTTTGGGGAACGATGATGGGACGTGGGTTGGTCGATCCGGTCGATGATCTGCGAGAGACCAATCCGGCTTCGCATCCGCGATTGCTCGAACGTTTGGCCAAGAGTTTGATCGAAGCGGATTATCAACCCTCCTCGATTCTGAAGCTCATCGCGTTGAGTCAGGCCTATGCTCGCGTGGAAGTCGACACGAGCGTATCGCGATTGGACCCTAGTTTCTTTGCGGCCCGGGAACCGAAGGCCATGGCTCCCGAGGTGCTTTACGATGCGATCCACGATGCGCTGGGGCTTTCGGTCGAATCGCGAGCCATCGGTTGGTTGGATCCGACCACCCCCTCGGAGTCGCTCGATGTGCTTGGTCGATGCGGCCGGATGGTCGGCTGCAGTCCGGAACTTTCGCGTGGGGGGGCGACCCAACGGAGCCTTGGTCAGCAGCTTCACTGGATCAATGGTCCGTTGGTCAACAGAGCGATTCAATCCCCGGGGTCGTTTATTCGTCAGGAGTCCGGATCGGGCGCCTCGGACGCAGAGATTCTCGCGATGGGGTACTTGCGATTTTTTGGACAGCCAGGGACTCAAGAGCAGTTGCGGGACTGGGGTTCCCAGATTCCCCAACAGACCGAAGAGAAGTTGGCTTGGTTCGAGGATTGGGCTTGGAGTATGCTCAGCAGTCCCCGATTTTTGAATCATTGAAGCATGAGAGGGGTGGGGAGCTTGAAACGTTACAGCACATTCTCGACGCGTAGGAGTTTTTTGCGGATCGGTGGGCTGGCTCCGTGGTGCATGGCTGCCCCATGTAGGACTCCGTCGTGTATGGCTCGAGTTGGCGGACCTGGAGCCTACGAGGGGACTTCGTTTGGAACGGCCAAGTCCTGCATTTTATTGTGGCTCGACGGCGGTCCGAGCCATCTAGAGACGTTCGATCCGAAGATCGATGTGCCTAGGGAGGTCCAAGGTCCCCTGGGAACCACACCGACGAGTATTCCTGGGGTGCATTTTTCGGGGGAGCTCGTGCGATGTGCGAAGTTGGCGGATCAAATGACGATCATTCGATCGATGACCAGCCCGCTCGGGGAGCATGGGCTAGCGAATCAATACGCTTTGAGCGGTTATTTGCCGTCGCCCAATGTGCAGTATCCAAGCTTCGGATCGCTAGCGTCGCATCAACGGGCTTTGGATTGGAACAACCCCCTGCCTCGATCGATTGGGATTCCCGAGCCACGGATTGGTCATGGTGCGGGGTTTCTTGGGGCCAGCGATGAGCCTTTTTGGGTTCACGGCGATCCGGGGAGCCCGAGCTTTCAGGTGCGGGACTTGGAGATCCATCCGTCGTTGGACCCGACCCGTTTGGAACGACGACGCGAGATGCTCGGTCGGCTTCAAGACTCACAAAAGGGACCGGGATTCCAGGGGGCATTCGAATGGATCCTGTCGCCCCAGGCCAAGCGAGCTTTCGATTTGAAGCAGGAGTCCGATGCGACCAAAGAGCGATATGGTTTGCGGTCTTTTGGGCAAAGCTGTCTTTTAGCGCGAAGGTTGGTCGAGCAGCGCGTACCTTTTGTGACGGTGGTTCAGCCCGGATGGGATACGCATGAGAACATGGTTGTTCCATTGCGCGATGGGTTTGCCGGTGCGAAAGTTGGGGTAGGTTTGATACCGACGTTCGATCAAGCCGCGAGCGCCTTGATCGAGGATTTACACAAACGCGAGCTGCTCGACGAGACCTTGGTCATCGCCATGGGTGAGTTTGGTAGGACGCCTAAAGTCAATACGCGAGGCGGGCGCGATCATTGGCCGCGCGTCTACAGTGTGATGCTCTGTGGCGGTGGATTGCCGCGAGGTGTTGTGTATGGCAGTAGCGACCGCATCGGTGAGAGTCCAATGGATCACCCCACCACACCTTCGGATTTGGTCCATACGCTTCTGGTACGGCTTGGAGTCCGACCCGATCAAACACTTCTGACTCCCGAGGGACGGCCGATTCGAGTCAATCAGCATGGACGGCCTATCGATGCGTTGCTGTAGATCGATAGGGGGATTTTTCTTGAGGGATTATCGGTTAGGAGTAAGCCTAGCGGCTCTTTGGTGGGTTCTTGCGATCGATACGCCGTTTCTTTGTGCTCAGGGGCCTGCCAGAGCGGTCGATTCGATCGGACTCGGGATTGTCACGGCAAGTCTTATCGAGCCGAACGGTTCGCAGGTGTTGGTCGCGACCGAGGGAGGCTTGTGTGTGGTATCGAATCGAGCAGAGACGAATGGAGCAGAGACAAAGGATCCGGTTCGGTATGAGTCCGCCCGGAGTTTTCCGATTTCCAGGTCGATCCAGAGCCCTTTTTCGCAGATCAACTCGCTGGATTTTTCCCCTGATGCCAGTCGCTTGCTCATCGCCGGAGGGGATCCGGGGCAGCTCGGTGGTGTTGAATGTATCGAGTGGCCAAGTTCGACTCGATTGGGGCTTTTTCAGACCGAGGATCAGGGTCGAGCCATAGGCGATGTGGTCACCGAGGTGGATTGGTTTCCTGGGGGATCGCAATGGGTGGAGAGCCATTGGTCTGGTTGGGTTTTGGTGCGTTGGCTCGACGGTTCGGTCCGAGTCAAATTCGGGGGGCACACCGGTCCGGTGCTCAGCGCGATGGCTTGGGATGAGCAAACAGCGATTTCGTCGGGTCTAGACCAGACCATCAAGGTATGGCGGGTTGCCGATGGGGTGCAGGTGCGCAGTCTGGACAATCACACGGGGGCTGTGGTGCAGCTTCTTGGATGCGATGGGCCTAACGACAAGCGATTGCTTGTCTCTGCGGGTCGGGACCGAACGATTCGACTTTGGGATCCCTCGATCGGTCGACTGATTCGATTTGTCAAGCTTCCGGAGGTCCCAGTGCGGATGGAGCTATCGGAGTCAGGCGGGCTGATCGTGGCGATGGAGAATGGATCGATTTGTGAGGTATCCATGCCGAGTTTACGGATCGATCAGACGGTTTCGGTCAGCCCACGACGAATAGCTGCGATGGTGCAATCCTCGCGAGGCGTTTGGTGGTTTTGGTGAGTGTGAGCAAGTAAATCCATCGCAAATGAAAAACGCTCGATCGAGCACTTCGGTTTACTGCGTAAGCGTACAGCGGCCTATTCCGTTTTTTGGGGCCGTTGGGCTTGCAAATGCTCGGTAGTGGATTTTGCAAAAGATCCGGCTGCTCCCCTCACACCTCACACCTCACGTCCGCTCCATCCAACCGCTTGGCCCCCCTTCTCCACCGGGGCTTTGGCCGGGAGGGGGCCGACCGCGCGTAAGGCTGCTTGGCTGTAATGGCCACACATGCCCACTAATGCAATACAGACAGATCGATCCACACAGATTGGCATTCATCAAGCCCGGAGGGCGGCACAAGAACTTCAGGTGTGCGTAAGCCGACGGATTGGAAGTCCGTCGTACGCGCTGAACGACTTGGCCGACGGACTGGAAGTCCGTCGTACGGGCTGTACGACGGACTTCCAGTCCGTCGCCCCCAAAGATCGCGCTGTACGACTCCACGCGGTGAAAACATAGGCGAGCAGCCGATCGACTGGCAGAACTGCGCGACGGGAGCATTGGATCGTTCGCACTGGGCGATACGTTCGGCCCAAATTTCGGCGGTTTTCGAGGACGGTAAGCGAGACATCAGCAAGATCTCCTTGAGAACTGGGATAGAAAAAAGGGCGATCCTTGAATCTAACCGCAAGCGAGCCCTGCGCTGAGAAAAACCCGATCAGGCGCGTGTACGCTTACCTACTAAGCTCTTTGAGATTCAGGCCGGAAGCCTTCAAAAATGCGCCCGCACTTTCGTAGTCGCGAGGATCTCCAAGTTTGGAAAGGATCACACCCAGGGTGCTTGCTCTCACATCATTGACGTATTTGGACCAGAACAAGTCCAGTTGCAATTGCTTGCCAATCGCTTTTTCGCACAGCTTTACGCTATCTTTGGACTCCCAAAGACGAGTGCAAATTTCTTTCATCCAATCCTTATCCTGGCGGGTCATAGGTATGCCCCCTGTTGTACATGCGCAATGCAGGATGCTAGAAGCCATCGCCTCGGATATCTTGCCTTTGCTCCAACGCATCATCTGCTCGACGACATCTTATCCAACCCCTATCTTTGCAGGTCCGGCGTGCTTGAGAAGTAGCTTCAGAACAGATGCTAGACCTGGTTTAATAAGCTGGCTGAGTTCCCGCCAGTGTCGCGCCAGATGCGCTTCGAAGCGTCCATGCCATTGCACGATCTCTTTCTGAAAGGCGTCCATCCTGCGAACCTGATACGCAATCTTGCACATACTCTCAGAATGCGGCTTGTAATTCCAAAGCTTCCCTTTTCCAAAAGCACACACCTTTGCAATATCAAGCCCCATATCGCTGACTTTTGATTCTGTAGCGAAGAAAACAAACTCTTCTACTCAATCGAGTTGACCTTTACTCGCCGATACGCTCTTCTATTGACAATGGGAGAGACCTGCTGCTCACTGGTTCCGAAAGGAAATCCCCAGTTTCGAGGCATCCCCTGTTTTTCTCTACTCCAAATCATCGGCGTATAGCCAACTCGTGCTCGATGGCTGCTTGAACTGCGGCGAATCCGATGCGAGGCAGGATCTGCTGATGAACGATTACCAGGACGGGTCGGTCATTGCGTTTTGTTCGAAGCCTCTGGTGCGTAGGAGGCAAGAGTCGCAGTGTTTGCACGGTTGGCCTTGGGGGCCCGGGTCATAGCACGAGAGGGTCTTGGAGTAATCGACCCCGAGTTCGATCCCTTTGCGGATGATTTCCGATTTGGTCCAGGTGATCAGTGGTGCATGGATGACCAAGCGATTGCCTTGGGCTGCGGATTTGGTGGCCAGGTTTGCCATCGTCTCGAAGGCTCGGATGTATTCAGGGCGGCAATCGGGATAGCCGCTGTAGTCCAAAGCGTTCACGCCGATGTAGATATCCAGAGCTCCGAGGACTTCGGCCCAAGCCAGGGCGTAGGAAAGAAAGACGGTGTTTCGAGCTGGGACGTAGGTCAGGGGGATATCGGCTCGGAGTTCCTCGGCCGAATCGTGCTTGGGAACGGCTAGGTTCGGGTCGGTCAGGGCGCTGCCGGCGAAGCTCGCTAGGTCGAGTTGGATGATTGCGTGTTTGGCGACGTTCGCATCGCGTGCGATTTGTTCAGCGCGTTGGAGTTCCAGAGCATGGCGTTGTCCATACTGGAAGCTGATGGCAAAGGGGATAAAACCGGCTTCTTTGCAGATCGCTAGGCAGGTTGTTGAATCGAGTCCTCCGCTGAGCAGGACGACAGCTTTTCTTTGGTTGTTGTTGGTTGTCATCACTACCCTTTTTGAATATGGCCTCGTTAAATATGGCCTCGTTAAATAAGGACTGCACCGAATAAACGGTTCCTATATAATCGGCTGCTATGTCCATCATCCAAATCGATCAACTGACCAAATCGTACAGGGTTTACCAAAAAAAGGAGGGGCTCCTCGAATCGGTTCGGGGGCTTTTTCATCGCGACTACAAGACCGTCGAGGCGGTCCGAGGGATTTCCTTGCGGGTTGAGCCCGGGGAG
>JAPLNM010000143.1 GCA_026692845.1 Planctomycetota bacterium
GCTCGATCCGATCGCAAGGAACCCTCTTTAGGAGGGACCACACCGTAGTACTGAACGCTTCCGTCGATTTGACTGATGAACGTGCGACGATGCATCTGTTGCGAGGTCCGCACCGGCCACTTGACTTCGACCTGATCGAGCGTCTCTTGCGTCGCTAAGCGAGTCAATTCGATGGTGACATTCAATTCGCCCCCTTCCAGGACTTTATCGCTGCTCGAGGTGGTACGAAGCTTGATCGGTACCTTCCGCAAAGACAGCGGCGGAATCATCGGGACGTCCAAGGCCAACGACTCGCAATCGTTGGCTTTGGCCGTAATGCTCAAGCCATCGAGGGGTTTGTTCGAGGCATTGACGACCAACAGCGCTCCGAGCCATTCTCCTGGCTCATCCCTCAATACACTCGGAAAGGTCGTGTCTCGGAGGCTCAGATAAGCCTCTTGGTTCGCTGGCTTTAACTTCGCAGTAATCCTTCCACGACCACTGGAAAACAACAGCCAGTTCTCCCCGGCTTGTAAGGAAATCGGCAACTCGACGGAACCGTTCGAGTAGACGTCGCCTACTCGGGAAGTTCCGTCGATGCGAACCGAGCTGTGCCCCTGGGCATCCAGGAGCCAGATCCCTGACTCAGGCACCTTAACCTGCACGGCAAGCAGTCCACCGAAAAGTTCGCGTCCTCCAAAGCCACCTTGCTCGTCGGCTTCGATGCGCTTCCACGGATTCAACCCATCGGCACTCGCAGATGTCTGGGCTTCAACGTCCGGCATCTGCAATCGATCGTAAACCAAGGCGTATTCGATGGGGTCGGTCGGCAATGAGGAACGCCCTCGCTGCATTCCTTGCCCACTGGACACTACCCAGCCTTGGGTGATCTTGATTTCGCGTTGTGCGTTTGTCTGAGGCGAATTGTCCTGCGAAAAAACAGAACTTGCGTACACCCAAAGACACCAAGTTCCCCACAGAAGCGAATTGCGAATACGAAACCTTGCCATCCGATTCCCTATGCTCAAAAAAGAGTTCGATGCGTCATGCGAAGGCAAGGTTTTACTCGGAACGCTGGAAATCCGCAAATCGCTCAAGGACGACTTAGGTTGGGAGGGTCAGACGCCCGAGTCGTCTTCGCCCGAGTCGTCTACGCACGATGGCTATCGCTAGAGGAATATAGCAAGCGATCGTCGAAGGTTCCGGTACAGCCTGCGGTCCGGCCGAGAGTAAGGCTACATCACTGTCTTCTAGAGCGTGATCGTAGAGATAGACCTCATCGATCGACATGTCGTGTCCACCGACGAAACGGGGATGGCCATTGCGAGCAAAAACGAAATCATATTGCCCTAAAAGGTAATCAAAGGATGGGTCGATACTCCCCAGTCCTAGATTGCGATTCGCAACCTTGAGCCCATCGAGATAGAGAGAGACCTGCGATGTCGTACGATTGACGACATAGGCGGCATGATGCCACTCGTCCTTCAATGAAGTGGAGTGGCGATAGTCCGTTTGTTCGTAAGCAGAACCATCATGTAGACCCAACCTCAGGCCGTCGATGATGCCATCATTTCGCGAAACTTGAAGTATCGCACCTTCGGAAAAGTCATTGCCCTGCATGCTAAGTAATGGAGCCCAAATCCTAAACGAACTTGTCATCGGCTTGCGACACGCTGAAGTAATTCTCTTAGTGATTGCCAACTGGAATCCTGATGAAGCGCGTTGAACACCTTTCGATCCATCATCGAGTCCAATTGCAAGGCGAACTGCTTTCGGCAAGGATCCGAGGAGCCTTTCTCCATCTCCAGTGACATCTGAGTCAGTAACCGCTCGCGTACCGATTGGGTTTGCGAGTCAAGCATCTCTCGATAGCGCACATTGTCCGGCGAGCGGACATGAAGGAACGCGGCGGCCAACAGCAATACTTCGCCTGAATCATGGCCAAATGGAAGTTGCCGCAACCCCAGGATATCGTCCGTTTGCTCAAGGATCCGCAAACCTTCATCTAGGTTGTCTAGAGTAAGTTCACAAAGAAACCAGCGTAATCCATTGACCAATAATGCCGTCTGCGATTCATTGGTGTTGTCAAGTTGCAGCCAACGCTGAGAAAGAATGAACGCATCACGACGATAAGGAATGGAAGCACGCAGCAAATCCAAATGATCTGGATCATCCATCGGTGCAATTTGTAAAGCTTCTTTGACGTAGGAGTCCGCCAAGTCCCATGCGGTATGGACATTTCGCTTTAACCAGAGGATCGAACGGGAGGCCTCTTCAAGTTCTTTTTTACTCTCGCTCCAAGCAGCTTGAAGTTGCTCTCTGCTTTCTACGAAATTTCCGGATTGCATAAGAGACATACCCAGTAAATTCGGAATCCTCGAACGTAAGTCTCGATACATCACCATGTCTTCGAATGGCACAAGTTCAAGGGGTAAGCCATTGACACGCGTTTGAGCGGCATAATACAATTTTCGGACTCGATCGAATTGAATTGAGTCCGACTCATTCGACGTTCGCTGCTCTTCCTTCCCAAGAAAACCCTTGTGAATGAGGTATCCAAACTCGGTCTCAAGCGATGCGAGGGGTAAAGTAAGCTCGATGGAATTCTCGTCGATACCCCGCATCGCGTGTTGATAAACCCGTTCGACCAGCGTTGGATGACCGCTAAGTACCCACGCGTTTCCTCGGAATGGATACAATGCGTTTTTTAGCAAATTCATGGCGCAACGAAGTCCATCCCGTCGAATAGCGATGCGTGGGCCTGTGGACTCAAGATCCAAGGAGAGAAATTTCGAGATAAGCGACTTGGCAAACGCCTCATGGGTTTCGCCCGTCGGTAATGCTCTTTTGTAATCCATCGCAATTTGCAACTGCTTACTCTTGGCTTGGATTTCTAACAATTCGACTTCCAGTTGCTTTTCAATCGCTTGACCCTTGAGCTCAAAGACTGCTTGGATCGTTCGATTTAAACATTCGCTCGTCGCCTCAGCTTTCTCTACCTCAAGCACCGAATCGGCGATATCCAATAGTAGTCGCAGAGCCGCAATTCTAGTGGTTTGACTGAGTTTTGTATTCGCTAGGGTTCGCAAAGAGTCTGAAATCAAAACGTCGATTTGTGTTCGGCTCTGACCCAGGCCTATTCGCTCCATGGCCGCAAGATCGGTCATTTGACGCAACATGCTCGAGTTGCTTTTCAGTAATGAATCGACGGTTGTGCTTAATTCGGTATTCAGTCTACCCGCTTGCTGATTCAGTTCTTGCTGATAGTAAGCATAGCTTCCGGCAAACAGTAGGACCGCCGCAGCACTAGCAGCCAATCCAACCAATCTTGGATTGCGTCGGAAACTTGAACGAAGTGTTCGTGTGATATACGCACGAGGTTTTATAGGCTCTCCATCGGCTATCGCCTTGAGCGATCGGCGGAACCTCTCGGCATCTGAAGGTCGAAACTCCGGTCTCGGGTCGGTCAACTGATCCCAAAAAGCTCTAATTTTGGGGAGGTCTATACCCCTCTCCTTTGCAAATTGCAATTGCGTTGTTTCTTGGATGATCATTGCCAAACAAGCTACATCGTAAGAGGCATCCGGCCTACAGGCATAGCGAATCTCATCGAGCGAACCGGCTAAACGGTGAACGAAATTCGGTCGCTTTGCTTCCTGGACAAGTTCCCACTTTGGCCGATACATTGCACTTCCGAAATCGATGACTCTCCAACTGGTGGTCGTTTTTTTTGGATCCCGTGAGTGCATCGAAATGTTTCCTATTGGGACCTCGACCAATAGGTTTTCCATCGTTAGGTCACCATGGATTACCCCCGCACGGTGGATTTTAGCTAAGATGCCCAGTAAAGCATTGATGTTTTCGATGGAGCCAAGATCCTCAGGCCGAGCTCTTTGGACTCCAGCTATATACTCAGTGATCAAATAAGGGGCCGAGATAGGTCCGATTTTTACGGAACTATGGTGTAGTACTTTGGGAACGATACCCAGGAGATCTGTGGTTTTCGCAAGATGCTCAAGCACTGTGGCTTCTCGATAGATTGCCTCTGAACAGTCTGCCAGTTCCGTGACGCTAAAGCGAGCTGAATGCGATCGAAAATCGGAGGTTTTAATGCAAACGGTGCGACGCTCCTGGATGGGCGTTTTCGAAGGATCGGTAATCGCTAAGTAAACGGAATTCAAGGACCGACCTGGATGCAATATCTCGATCAAGCGGAATCCTGGGAAGCTATCGATATCGAATCCCCCAAGCTCCATTGGGCAATCGATCAAAGACTCGACAAGCTCGTCGTGGCCACTTAAGTCTGCAAGGATCTCTTCCTTGATCGCCAGCGGATACTCCTCCCATTGGAATTCCATCGCACACACTCAATTCATTTGAATATACTGATTACACTGAATATACTGAACGACGACTAACGGACAAGCTCGGGCAAGACAGGGGTACGGCCCAAAAGGCAGTTTCCAATGCGTTTGGCGATTGCGGAGACTTCCTCGGTGTAGAAATCAAGGGTGATCTCTCTTTCCGAGGAAAGGGCCCACAGGTCGTTGAGGTGTTCAGCAAGGTAGCTTGGCCATACCGTGAAACCTCGTTCGAATAAATCCCTAACCCGACTCCGAATCCCTTGGCGGTCCAGGATTATACTTGGGACAGGTTGGCCGTATCGCAGGACAAACAACCCGTAGAGCATCATCGCCGATGGACGCTGAAGTTGCGGAACTGGACACAATCGCGAAGGCTGGTGCGAAAGCCGAGGGAAACGTTTTCGTGTAGCCTCCCAGTTTTCGCGCAGACTGCGCCCTGGCAGGTCGCTTGCTCGTTGCTGGTACCTTGTTTCTGGCTGCTGATGAAACCTAATGAGCAACGAGGCCAAGTTAGCGATCAAAACATGAGAGTCAGGATAGAAATCAGCCATCGAGCTTCCGGAATGAATAGCCAATCGTATTAGATCGTTGATCGCTACACCCCGAATTCTTTTAGGATTCGCGCTGTTCAGGATTTCCAATAGGTGGAACGAGGTCGTTTGTGCTTCGATCGCGTCAAATGGAAAACTGTTGGTTAGACGGTCATGGCGTTTTAAGCCGAAGACGTTTTGAATCGATTGCGAGGTTGGGTTGGCGAAACGATAGTGGATCGCTTCGCTCATAAAGAGCCGAATGACTTTGTCGCGGCAATCCTCTAAAACGCGGAGGGTTAACGCGATATCTGAGTCCTGGTGGGAACCGGAAATCGATTCGCTCGATGAGGCTAGGCATTCCTTAGCCCAGTGATTTGTCTGCTGCAGTAATCCGTCTTCCGCTACGTCGGCATGGCTGATAACCCATCCACTTGAGAGGCCAACCGCTTGGATAATATCGGATGGTTCGTAGGTTGATGTAGGAAGATTCATTTTGTCAGATCGTCGAAGGAGGCTGGTGCGAGTGAATCATGGATCTCACGCATTGAATCAGAGATTCTTTGGTAATGCCAGTATTTTCCGTTGTGATTGTTCCGCCGTGGCGCAAAGTTCCAAAAACACAAGAAGGGATAGTTGTTAGAAAGAGCGTTTACTGATAAGGGCGATGGACCCTACGTCGCGCATCGCCTATCTGCCTGTGCTTTGCGCCTTTGCGGTAAGGCTCCGGATCCTGGGCAGCAACCCGGATCGCTAGAAGAGGGTTTCTCGCCAAGGCGCCAAGCTCGCAAAGTATCGATCCTCTCGGCGTTCCAAGCCAAGAAGGGGGAAACACAGAGACACAGAGGACACAGAAAGTAGCAGCGGATGGCTACGGGTTGAACGTAGCCACCTGTCGCCAGACGGTGGACACACACTTAGGGGCCTTCTTTGAACAAGTGCTCTAGCATCCTCTCTGGTGATTCTAGAAAACTCCGCGTTACCCGGTAGTGCTCGGTTTGCTTGTACTCAATCGGTTCGATCCCCTTGTCACTAAACGAGTAAATCAGTGCCTTGGGGTAACTCATGATGATATGACTTGGGTCTTCAATCCGCGTTCGATCGAATAAAATCGATTCGATAAATGGCCCCGGCGTCACGCCAGACTTGAGCTTCTTTTTCATCCAGCCCTTCCTTTTGCTTAGCCCGAAAACAACACCATCGATTCTTGCAAGGTTGTCTTAGCTGTCCGGATCGCGATCGGGTCTAGAGTTTTTCTGGTTGATCGGCAGATGGGATCTCTTCAACGGCATGCTTATCTTTCCTCTTTTGGATAGACATCACCAGCGCTGTGACCTCTTCGATCGAGTTGTCGCATACAAGTCGAATTTGCTTGTTTGCTTGATATTCGAACCGTAGAACTGGAGTCTTGAGCGATAGGAGGCCGAATAGGGCTATTAGTCCCACGACCAGAACCAGGAAAACACTCGCGAGGGTTCCCAATCCCAACGCCCAGCGCAAGTAGAGGAAACCGCAAGCCGATCCGAGCAACCCGATTGCAAGAGGATTGACGGTACTACCGATATCGATGGAGCTCATGTGCTCGAAACTCCAATCCGCAACGCACTTGCCTTTCTTCTCCCAAACCAAGCTGTTCTGGGTGACTCGAAGACCCGATGCAGGTAAACTCAGGACTTCGGTTTTTCGGTCCTCTTCGTTTGTTTGGTCGTCTGGGGCTTGGGCGTCTGGCGATTCGTTCGAGGGGTTTGTATCGTTCATGTTGGATCTTTTGCTCAGGCCGGTTTGCGTTTTGATTGGGTGATTTTATATGCTGCTCGCTCTGCTGGTCCTGTATGCTATCGGAATCGCGTTTTTTTGTCTCTCGACCTTGCTGGATCTTGATACCCGCAAGGAGGTATCCGGCCCATTGGGTTGGTATTTCGCGATCATGCTCCCGATCGTCGCGATGTTGGGTCCATTTTTGCATTTTTTCGAGCCTGCGGTGCAACCGGTTTTCTATTATGCGTTCCTCGTGCTATGGCTCACATCGATCATTGCGCTGCTAGATGAACTCGCTACGCTCAAGGACCTCGATGGAGGATTCTCGATTGCTAATATCCTTGCAGGGGTCGCAATGCTCGCTGTCCTGTTTGGTCCTGGATTGCTTCTCGGAGCCATTTGGCTCAGGGTCACTCCGCATGGACTTTAGAGTCGCGGTCGGATTTTTTCATCCGCGTCGGCCGCTGTGATTGCCTACCCGGCTTGCCTACCCGATCTGTTGCTGAGCTTGTAAAATACATCAAGAGTTCAATTTTCCAGAAGGATTTCTCAGGGGCTCAGGGATTTACAACGGCCAATTGATGCTTGAGAATAGGAGCGTCGCAGGAAATCACTGTAGACCTTTCATGTTACTCTTAGGGAGCTCACGCCATGCGAAGCTGGGGTATTTATTTGCTGATATTTGGAATCGGTTCTTTCCTTCTTCCTATGATGGGTCTGCAGTACAAGCTGCTAAGCATCTTGGGTAGCTCGACGCCGATTGTCGGCGGTGTGCTGACGGTTGCGGGCATTGTGCTGCTGGTTCTCTCGAGTCTATCGCCGAAACGTTAGTCGAAACGATAACGGTTCAGACGACTCACAAGCGATTGATGCCTCAGCTTGACGCCATCGTTTTGGAAAAAGAAGTCTTTCCTAGAGACCATGTCGGGGATAGTCCGTACGCAATGGGAGTTTGGGAGAAGTTCGACCCGCCAGGAGTTCCGATCAAGCTAGGGGCACTTTATCCATGGGGTAGAACCTCTGAGCCTTGGCCGGAGGAAGGTGAAATCGTTTTCTCGAACATTCCCCAGGAACCTTGTCAGGAATCGATGGTTGGATCCTTTCTATAGGCAAAGGGCAAACGATCGATAGGGTGAGGTTATTGGATGCTGTCTGCGACCGAAACGATTCAAAAACTCATGCAGGGCCGATCTAGGATTGCGGCAGCCGCTTGGCTACTGGTTCGCGACTATCATGCGGCCGAGGATTGCTTTCAGAACATGTTGCTCAAGGCGATGACCAAGGATGTTTCATTCCCAACCGAGGCGGCGTTGATGTCTTGGGCGTTTGTGGTTGTCAGACGCGACGCGATGGACTGGCTTGATCGCCGTGGCCGCAAGGTAGCGATCCTCGACGAGAAGGTTTTGGCGATGCTCGATGGGCAGCAAGTTGCGTTGGCCACCGACGCGCACCAGAGCACTTTGGCGGCGCTTCGGGAGTGTTTAGCGTCGTTGAACGAAGAGGGGAATCGCATGCTGAAGCTTCGGTACTTTGACGGACTGCGATGTGAGCAAGTGGCGCAATCGATGCGATTGTCGCTTCCGGCAGTTTACAAAAGATTATCGCGGCTTCATGAGGGCTTGGCTCAGTGTGTACGCGGAAAGTTGCTCGCCGCCGACGGAGGGATGTAGGGGCTTATGAAATTAACCGAACCGCAACTGTATCTGATCCATCGATACCTCGATGGCCAGTGCACGGAGACAGAGCTCGGAGCGATCAACGCTCTGTTGATTGAAAATCAAGAGGCACGAGACTTTCTGCTCGTGGTATCCGAGCAAGCGATAGTTGCTGGGGATAATTTCAGCGTATCTGAAATCGCTGGGGATCGGCGAGCCACGGCCGGAGTTTGGCATTCCTCTAGCAGCGAATACCCGAGCCGCGAATCCCCGAGCAGCGGATTTGGAGTAAAGACCGAGGCTCGGTCCCGAACATGGATCGGTTTTTCGATGATCGCTTGCACGATCCTCTTTGCCACTGCCACTGCGTGGAATGTCTATGCTTCGTTTCGTCCTGGCCGCGTCCCGGTCGGTGCGATCAAACACGTGCAGGGGCTTTTGGATTTTCGCGGGTATCGTGGTGAACAAGCTTCGCGGATCGAAGCCGGTCAGCAGGTTTACGCAGGCGATATCTTGGAATCCAAGTCCTGCGATAGTTGGTTGGAAATCGATATCGCTGAAGACTCCCGAATGACACTTGCGAGCTATTCCTCGTTACGCATGCTTCAGTCTGCGCGAGTTGGCGTTCAGGAATACGAGCTGCGTCGAGGTGGGCTTTGGGTCGATTCGCGATTGGGCAAGGATCGATCGGTCCGAATCATCACACCCACAGCGACGATCGATGCTTCCGATAGCACTTTGAATATCCGCGTGACGGAGACCGAGACATCTCTTTGGGTCCATCGTGGGCAAGCGACGGTGCAACAGATTCTCGATGGGCAGACGGCCAAGCTACAAGCGGGCCTTGAGTTGTCGATGTCCTTGGAACGCAGTGGTCGGCTTGAGGTTCGGCCACAGCCGCTCCCGGTTCACACTTGGACGCTCCGTTGGCCATTGGATCACCAGTATGCTTATGGTCGCATTCTGAGCGAATCGAGTCAAAGGCCGAGGCTCCAGGCGATGCCCATGCTTTGGCCGATCCCCAACCGCGATCCCTTGTTGCTCTATGTTTCCGCCATCGGTGCTTGGGGGTGCAGTCCAAACCCCATCGTGGTTCAAGCAGGATCGGTGTTGCGATTTCAAGGGCGAAATCAGATATTCCATAAGGTACGGTTGGGATTCAGTACGCAGACGCTCCACGGAGTCTTTGGAGGGAAGTTTGAAATCGACATTGAGCCGGAGCACCTTGGGAAACCCGGCGAGGTTTGGCAACTGGATTTGCCGATCGACAGGTTCCATGCGCTCTATCCGCAACTCAACGCCAAGCCGGGTGGATTGCAATTGATCGATGTCTATGCGTTGACGATCCAGGACGATGTGGGGTTGGAGATTTTGGGAGTGGAACTGATCGAGCCAGATGGATCTACCCACTGAATTTCTCCGTCCGATAAGCCCGCCTTGAAGAATCAAGTCTCAAGAATACCGAGAGGATCCTGACGATGATGCGTTTGCCTATTGATTCGGTCACGAGTAAGCGATCGAGCGTCTCGATTGCTTGGGTTTTCGTTGCCTTAGGTTCAGCCTTACCAGTCATCGGTTCGAAAAGGGGATGCAGGTAGCCCGTCTCGGTTGTAGAGATTTGCTCCCTCGGGGTTCATGCTGAAGGCGTAGCGCAGTGCGACGGGTTGAGGGACCTCTGGGTGCGAGCATACGACGCTCGAGCCGACGATTTTGGCGTCTGCCCAGACCCATTTGCGATCTTGGCCGGCGATGGCAAAGCGTTTGAGGGAATCGTTTTCGGCAGGCTCAACTCGTGAGCCATCGAGTTTTTGGCCGACCATCAGACCGCTGCCGACGTGTTCGAATTGGGCGATCGCTTGGTTGCCCTCGATCCTCAGCGAGCGATACAGAGGGCCGGAGACTTCGATATCTTTCGAGTATTGCTTGGCAAGCGCCCAGCGGGCGAGACGTTCGCCGACATCGCGTTTGTTTTTCGGGTGGATGTCCTCAGCATCGCCGATATCGATGGCAACGGCCATGCCGGTGTAGGGTAAGTTTAGGGCTTGGCGTTGTGCATCTCGAAAGAACGCCCAGCCGTCGGCTAGGTTTGGATCTTGGGTGGGTTTTTGCCAGGCGGCGAGTTGAACGAAGTAGAAGGGGAGTTCGGGATCTGCGAACCACTGGCGCCAATCGTTGATCATCGCACGTTTCTTTTCGATGTATTGAAGGCCATCGGCAGGGTTGCCAGCGTTGTTTTCGCCTTGGTACCAAAGGACTCCTTTGAGGGCAAAGGGTTTCAGCGGATGGATCATGCCGTTGTGAAGGGTGACGCATCGGGGGCGAAAGGCTTTTTCACCGAAGGGAAATTCGGGGATGGCCGGAGGCATGGGGATTTCGGATCCCGAGACGAGTGCATCGCGAGAGCGGCTGGTCCAAGCTTCGACTTCTGGGATGACCGCTTGGAGGTCTTGTTGGTATTGGGCGAGCGACTGGCGCATCATTTTCGCGTAGGGCTCAAGGGATGGGGTGTTCATGAGAGTTTCTTGAGACATCCAGCATTCGATATTGGTTCCTCCGACGCTGGATCGAAGCAGACCGATGGGGATACCGGTTTCTTGGTGGACCCGGCGAGCGAAATAGAAGCCGACGGCGGTGAATCCCGGGGCGTTTTCCGGTTTGCAGACGTTCCAACGCCCTTTGATATTCGGTTGGGGGGTCGAGGCAAAGTTGGCTTCGACGCCGAAGTGTCGGATTAGGGGGAAGTTTGCCGATCGGATATCTTCTGGAGCATCGCAGCCGCCGAGTCCCCATTCCATATTGGATTGTCCGCTGCAGAGCCAGACATCGCCGATGAGGATGTTTTTGAGCAGGATCTCGTTGGTCGCAGAGACTTTCAATTCGAGGGGTTGCGTGGAGGTAGGTAAGGGATTGAGGGTGCAGGTCCACTTGCCGTCTTGGGCGACTTGGGTTTCGGCCGGATCGCTGCTGGTTAGGGACACTTGGACCTTTTCGCCTGGCGAGCCCCAGCCCCAGACGGTAATCGGTCGATCGCGTTGGAGGACCATATGATCGGAGAAGAGGGCAGATAGCTGAACATCGGCAGTTGCGATCGAATGCAAGCACAGGCACAGCAAGCACGGGGGGAGTAGGTACAGGAGTTTTCGCAATCGCATGACTTGCATTTCGTGGGATGGTTGGCTTTGGGAAGGGAATCGAGGAAGCTGATTTTATCCGAAATCGTGCGAGGAAGCTTCCGTTCTCGGATCGGTAGGATCGTTTGGATCGGTAGGTTACAATAGCGACGAAGCGTCGAGGGACACGCTGACGAATACACCACGGATTGATTGGGATTGTATGCCAATGTATTTTTGTCGCTTTTGGTCGATCGGGATCGTCGCGATCGCGATGGAGTTGGTGCTTGTAGGGGCATGGGGATTGGCCCAAGAGTCCGTTGGATTCCCGCCGGTTGAAGCTGCAGCGATACGCAAAATCAAGGCACAGCAAGTCCGCGAACCGATGCGTATCGATGGCAAGCTCGATGAGCCGGGTTGGACCCGCGTGGGTGTCTCCGAAAGCTTCGTCGATCTTGTCAGTGGCCAACCGACCCATCTCAAGACGCACGTTTCGGTCCTTTGGGATGAAAAGAATCTGTACATTGGCTACCGAATCGAGGAGCCCAACGTCACGGCCAAGTTCACCAAGCAGGACGATCCGATCTACCAAGACAACGACGTAGAGTTTTTCATCGCAGGACAGGATGGATATTATGAGTTCGAGATCAACGCGCATGGAACAATCTACGATGGACTTTTCGTGTGGCAGTCGGCTTATGAAAAATCCCGGATCGCCCAGTGGCCTGAGTTCGATCGGACCAAGTCCAACGTGCAGTCCCAAGTCTTCAACGGTGTAGGATTCACCAAGCACCCGAGGGGCCTTCGATGGGCGTTTCTCGACTGGGATCTCAAGTCGATTCAAGCCGCGGTGCATGTCGATGGAACGCTCAATGACCCAACCGATAAGGACAAGGGTTGGACCGTTGAGGTAGCAGTGCCATGGAAGGATCTTGCGATGCTCGATCTGTCCGAGCCTCGGAGTCTGCCACCGAAGGCTGGAGATACTTGGCGTGTGGATTTCTCTAGGTTCAATCAGAACAAGGATCCGTCGAATCCCAAGGATTCGGGGGGCTGGGCACTTAGTCCGCATGGGGTTTGGGATTCTCATATCCCGGAAGTGTTTCCTTATGTGGTTTTGAAAGGGTTTTGAAACACAGAGGCACAGAGGGCACGGAGAGGGGAAAGAAGGAGCTGGAGGGGGAGATAGGGAGTGGGAAAAATAAAAATGCAGAGGGGGGTTGCCCAAGCCAGATTGGACTCGTAGCGTTGTCGGGAGGCTTCAGTCGGGAAACGCTGTGGTTTCTATCGCCTCTGTGTTTTAAAAAAGGAACTCATCCATGGAGCTGAACGAACTGAGCCACTCCATCATCGGAGCTGCTATCGAAGTGCATCGACGCTTGGGACCAGGTCTACTAGAATCTGCCTACCGAGCTTGTTTAGCTTATGAGCTCAACAAACGTGGTTTTCGGGTCATCAAGGAGCATCCCGTTCCCCTGGTTTATGACGACATAAAACTCGAATGCGGTTTCCGGGCCGATCTTATTGTCAATGAATCTATCGTCGTGGAATTGAAGGCCAAATCGGTACTCCATCCTGTAGATGAAGCTCAGGTGTTGTCTCATCTGCGCTTGCTGAAGATGAGGTTGGGACTGCTGATCAATTTTCATGAGGTGAAACTTGCCGACGGGGTCCGGAGGGTGATCCATGGGTACTAATAGACTCCCGGAAATGCAGTGTTTTGAAACACAGAGGCACAGAGGGCACGGAGAGGGGAAAGAAGGAGCTGGAGGGGGAGATAGGGCGGGGAAAAGATATAGATGGGGGGCCTAGTGCGGATTGGATTGGCGGGGTTTGGAGGAGGGCTCTTGTATGGAAACTCTGTGGACTCTGTGCCTCTGTGTTTTGAAAAAGAGGCTTGAAACACGGAGGTACAGAGGACACGGGGAGGGGAAGAAAGAGCTGGAGAGGGGATGGGATCGCACTGAAAGTCGCTAGAATGTTTGGTGTGGAGAATCGATGGTGGCTTGGTCTTCGAGGAAAGGAAAACAGACGCGAAATGCGATTTAGGATAAAAATAATGTTATCGGTGTTCGCGATCTGCTCGGCCCTGTCTTGCTGTGGGTTGCAGGCCCAGGAGCAAGTCGAATTCGATACCTATTTCCAAGACCAGTCGTTTCGTTTTGAGTTTTTTCTATTCGGGTGCAAGTCCGAGCTCAAGGTTGTCCAGGGTGCCGTGGTGCAGGAGCCAAGTTGGCCTGGGCCTCGCAAGCAGCTAGTCTTTCCGTTCCCTTATGGAAAGAACGCCGTTCGGGTTTACGATCAGGCAAGCGGCAAGCTGATCTATTCGTACGGTTTCGACACGCTCTTGAGCGAGTATGCGACGACTCCTCCTGCGGCGCAGGGTAAGTGGCGATCGTTTCCGATTTCGGTGCGTATTCCCAAGCCCAAAGCGCGATTTCGGATCGAGATTCTTGAGCGACGCAAGGACAACAGTTGGGCGACGCTTTGGTCTGAGGAAATCAAAACTTCGGACAAGAGCATTCTTCGCGAATCCGTTTAACATGGGGATACGGTTTTCGAGTTGCACAAGACCGGAGAGCCCAAGGATCGATTGGATTTAGTTTTTTTGGCTGAGGGGTATACAGCAAGCCAGCAGGAGAAGTTTCAGGCCGATGCTCAGCGCATGACACAGTTCATGTTCGAGCATGAACCTTTTAGGAAGCATCGTGGGAAGATGAATGTTTCTGGGGTTTTTCGTGCGTCTTGGGAGTCGGGAGTCGATGAGCCGGATAAGCGGGTGTATCGCAACAGTGTTTTGAATGCATCGTTCAACAGCTTGGGGATCGACCGTTACTTGCTGGCCGAGGATGGGCATGCGCTCAAGCGCTACGCGGCCCAGGTCCCTTACGATACCGTTGTCGTGTTGGTTAACTCCAAGCGGTATGGAGGGGGCGCGATCTGCTTGGACTATTGTGTAACGACGGTGGACGACCCGCGTAGCGAAGCGGTTTTTTTGCATGAGTTCGCGCACTCTCTAGCGTATCTTGCGGACGAATACATCGGAGCAGTGACTTACAGCGACATTTACCCCGAGGGGGTCGAGCCGGTCGAGCCGAATATCACCCGGGAGTTGGAACTTGAGAAAATCAAATGGAGTTCGCTAGTTACCCAGGGGGTTCCATTACCGACGCCGAAGGATTTTTCGGTGTTGAACCCGGTTCAGCTCCCGGTGGTTGGAGCATTCGAGGGGGGCGGTTATTTGCGGACAGGGATGTATCGGCCGCAGAGGTCGTGTGCGATGGGGGATGGATTGGAACCGTTTCGATTTTGCGTCGTATGCGATCGAGCGATCGAGCGGATGATCGAGTACTATGCCCCATCGGAAAGCAGCCCATCGGAAAGCAAATAGTGCGTCAAGGCGATTCAACGATGGCCATTGAGCTTGAGATGTTCAGCTACTCGAAAGGGAGTCGGATGGTGAAGGTTGTGCCGTGGTCGACGAGGCTTGTGACCGAGATGTCACCGCCATGTTCTCGAATGATTTTTTGACTTACGGGCAACCCCAGTCCGGTCCCGCGATTCCCCTTGGTCGATTCGAACAGCGAGAAGATCGCTTGGAGTTGGGATTTTGGGATTCCGATTCCGTTGTCTTCGATTTTGATCAGCGTTGCGTCTGGGGTCTGGAGCACTTCGATGGATACTTTGGCATCGGGTCTACCGCCGGTTGCATCGATTGCGTTTAGGATCAGGTTTAGAACCGCGCGGTGGATACCTTCGGGATCGACCAAGGCGTTGTGAAGAACCGTCGGAGGGTTCCAATCGAGTTGGACGTTGGCATCGCGAGCAGGGGCTTGGGCGATCGCCAGAGCATCTTGGATCAGGGGAACTAGGTTGGTCGATTCGCGTTTTGGTTCGCGTTCTTTGCTCATGGTCAGCATATCTAGAACGAGCGATTCGATACGATTGTGCGTTTTTTCACAGATATCCCAGCCGGCGCGAATCGGTTCGAGATCGTTGCGTTTGAGCCCTTCATGGACCATGTAGCCTCCCCCTTTGAGGCCTTGAAGGATATTTTTCACGTGGTGCGAGAGGTTGGCGATGGTTTGGCCGACGGCGGCTAATTTTTCGGCTTGGATGGTGGTTTGGTAGAAATGGGTATCCTCGATGGCCAGGGCTGCTTGATGGCCGATGGTGACCATCATTTTGAGGTGTTCTTCGTTGAAGACATGGAGTTGAGCGTGCGAGGATGCTGACGGAGTCTTGGATTGTTCGGTGGCATTGACCATGGTGTCGATGTAGAGGACACCGACGACCCCGTAGCGACCTTTCATGGGAACGCAGATCGCTTCGCACACGCCGCTAGCTTCGATGCTTGCGCTGGAATTCCATCTTCGGTCGTCTTTGGCGTTGCTCGTCAGAACCCCTTCTTCGTTTTTCAGGACGAAGTCTAGGATGGTTTTGCTGATGGTGATTTGGTGGTTTGATTGCGGTTTACGATTCTTGCGGTAGACGGGTTTGAGTTCGTTGGAGGCCGGATCGGTGAGCATGACGCAAGCGTGATCGCACTGGACCCATTGGAAGATCAGGTCGACTATTTGTTCGAGGAGCTGGTTGATATCCAGGGTTCGGCTGACGGCCAAACTGGTTCGGTACATGATTTCCCAGAGGGATTTGTTGACCGAGAGGGGGTTGGCGATTTGGGGGTCAAAGAATTCGGTATCTCCGACTGGATCGCTCAGATCGGCCCGGCTGATGATTTGAGAGTTTTCGAGGTCATCGTCCGGGACGATCGAAACGCTTCGTTGCAGATAGTCTTTATCGGTTGAGCTTGGGATCGTTTCGCGGAGTCGAAAGACGAAGACTTGTTTTCCGATTTGCACACGATCTCCATCGAGGAGAGTTCGTGTTTCGATGCTTTGGCCGTTGACGACCGTACCGTTGCTGCTCTTTAGGTCCGTGATGACGTAGGAATCGCCGACGCGTTCGACTTCGGCATGTTTGCGTGAGGTTTCGGAGTCATCTAAATGGATTTCGCAACGGGAGTCTCTTCCGATTCTTAGAATGGAACCGGTTAGAGCGTAGCGCGTACCGAGGTTTGGTCCTGACACCACGACAAGAGCCGGCATAGCAGATCACCTCGATGCGTGAGCAGATCGCTTGCCACCGGGAACCTTGAGCATGATTTGCGTCCAGGTTGCGAACGAAGCGAGCGATGGGGGGAGATTAGGATAGTGCCAAAGGCCCGTCGTTGCAGTGATTTGCATTTCCGAATTGGGAGATTGGGTGTCCGAAGCCGTGAGCGAGGCTCAGGAGCAAGCGGTTGTGGGGGACGTTTTTGAACTTGAGGGATCTACCCATTTGGAAGCCGAGACCACCGCCGATGAGGACAAAAGGGATATTCTCGAGGGTATGGGAGTTTCCTTTCCCGAGTTCGTTGGTCCAGAGGATGGTGGTATTGTCCAGGAGGCAACCGTTCCCATCGGGTTCGGGGGTTTCGGAGAGTTTTTGAGCGAGGTAGGCGATCTGTTCGCAGTACCAGGTGTTGATTTTGGTAAGTTTTTCGACGGCTTGTTCGTTGGAATCCGGTTCGTGAGAAAGGCCGTGGTGGTCCTCTTCGATTCCCAGCCATCGCATTTTGGCTTGTCCGACCGAGTTGGTGAATTGGAAGGTGAAGATGCGAGCGAAGTCAGCATGGATCGCATGAAGCATCAGGTCGGTTTGCATGCGGGTCAGGGTTGGGATGTTGTCGTTGCTATCTTCGACTTTGGGATCGAGGGAGGGAACGGCGTGGTTATCGGCTCCATTGGGGCTGAGTTGTTTTTCGAATTCTCGCACGAGCGCTTCGTGTTCATCGAGCAAGCGTCGATCGTCTTGGCTTACATTTGTGCGTAGTTTCGCCAGATCGGACTGGAGGTCGTCGAGGATACTTCGGACGCTTTCTTGGTCTTTGCGTTGTCCGTAGAGTTTGTTGAACATCGCGTAGGGGTCATCGACTGGAGTGATGGGTCGGTTGGGTCCTTCGTAGACCATCCGGGTCCAGGTATCTGCTCTGCTTGGCACACCGACACCGAATTCGAGGGAGCCGAAACGGGTTTGCGTTTCGGGTCGTGATTGGAGGTGTTTTTTGATTTCTTGGTCGATAGAGATCCCGCTGGCCCAGCCTGCTGGGGTATCCGAGCCGCCTTGGATGTTTCCTGGGTAGAGTTCGATCCCCGTAAGCAGGCAGCCCATACCCCGCATGTGGTTATCGCCATCACCGCGAATTTTGTCGCTCACGCCGTGGAGGGTAAGCAAGCGATTTTTGAAGGGTGCCAGGGGATTCATGATCGCCTTGAGATCGAATTGATCCCCTTCTTGGTCTGGCCAGAAATTCGTGGGGATCACTCCGTTGGGGCTGAACACGACGATCAAGCGTTGTTTGGGGGCAGCAGAGTTGGCATGAACGCTACTGAGGTTGAGCAGGAAGGGTAAAGTGCCTGCGCTGATACCGATTTTTTTGGCGAAGTCACGTCGGGAGTGCAGGGAGTTCATGGTCGGGAGTCGGTTGGTGAGTATTTCAGTGGGGAATCTTGAAGTGCGGTTGCTAACAGTATAGTTGTCAATCGGCGGCGTATCGGAAAAAGGAGCTTTGGTGATTGTTTTGAGATCAGGGATTTCCCAGGTTTGCCACCGTAGGTTTGGACGCCGGTTGGGGGCTTGATGGGGGTTGGCAGATCAGCAGTCCGATGTCGTGCATCAGGGGTCGGACTTTGAAACCGTGGTTTTGAAGGGATTTTGTCAGCAGCTCGGGTTGATCCAGACCGTAGGCAGGCAGGGGTTGTTTGACGAAGAACTGGAAGAGTTGTTTGACGATCGCTTGGTGGACTTCGGGTGAGGCAGCAAGGAAATCGCCGAGTTGTTTTGTGCTATTGAATTGGACTTGTTCGCCAAGGCTAGTGACATAGGCACCGGCCGCATCGATAGGTTTGCCGGCTTCCTCGGCGCGAAAGCGGCCGATGGCATCGTAGTTTTCGAAAGCAAAGCCCAGTGGGTTGATGATCCGGTGGCAGGATTGGCACATCGCGCCGGAGGTTTGTTTGGCGACTCGTTCGCGTGTCGTCAGCCCCGGATCGGTTTCTTCGGAGGCAGGGATGATCGCATCGGTAGGAGGTCGAAGCGATCGACCTAAGATTCTTCGGGCCAGGAATACGCCGCGGTGGATCGGAGAGCCTGAATCGTGGTAGGCGTAATAGGCTTGGACGAACGGGTGGGACAGAACACCAGCGGCGCGTTCGGTGGGCATCGCGATTTTTTGGAACGGCGCATCGGGTGGGAGTCCGCCGCCGAAGAGGCTCGAGAGAGGCCCGTTGAGGTAGATGGAGTCGGAGTTCAGAAGTCCACGGATATCGACGTCGTCTTTTGCGTGGTCCTCGAGGATTCGCTGGAGGCTATGGCGCAGGTCCGATTGCAAAGGTTCGTCGAAGGGTCCGAACCGCTCTTTGGATTTGGTAAGGTCTTTCGCAGTGTGCACACCGAGCCATTCGTGGTAGAAGCGGATCAATTTTTGTTCGAAGCGTGGATCGCGGGTCATGCGATCGATGATGGGACGAAGTTGGTCGGGCAGGTGCGTTTGTTGTTTGGCTGCTTGTTCGATCATCCATGGATCTGGCAAGGAGTCCCAGAGGGCCAGGGCAAGGCGTGCGATATTTTTTTCATCCTCGGAGCCCGACGCCGAGGGGTATTGGAACTCCGGGGAGGTCAGAGCCATCAGGCAGACTTTCTTGATGCCGGTGGGGATGGACGATTCGCCATCGAAATGCGCGTCGACGAAGCGTAGGGTATCTTCGGGGCTCAAGGGTCGTCGCAGGGATGCGGAGACCCACAGCGCGCACCATTTTTTGACGTGTTCGAGGTTCGTGGGATCGTTGGCTTCCTTGGGCATCCAGCGTTTCGGATCGTTGGATATTTGGTTTCCGACTTCGATGGCCGAGGCGATAAGAGCTTCGAACCAATCCCTGGAGATGCTCGTTCCGCGTTCGTATCCGACGCTTGCATCGTCTGGTGGGAAGGGAGTTTCGACCAAGAGGACTTGGGGGGCCCAGGTCGGGGAAAGGAGCGTTTCGGGGATCGCTTCGAGGACACCTGAGGGAGGTTTCCACTGGAGGCTCAAGCGAGTCTTGGGCTCTTTGTTTTTGGACGCATCGAGGACCAATCGGTAGACGTTTCCGGCCACTAGGGTGATGCTTGCCGAGTTGGTGCTTTTTTCGTAGGAGACCACACTTGCATCGATCAGGGGTGTTCGTTCATCGTTGACGAACAGTTTGGTGTTGATGGTCGAATCCAGGAGGAATTCGTAGCGACCTGAGGTGGGTGCAAGGAGGGTTCCGGACCATCGGATTTGCCATTTTTCGTGATCGACTTCGGGAAGAGGTTTGTTTTCGGCCCATTCCCAGACCAGTTTGCCATCGACTTTCTTTTCGACTTCCTTTCGGTCCTTGTTCCATTCGCCTTGGGTGATCAGTCGCTGGAGTCCACGTTCGGGGGTCCAGGCTTGCGCTTTTCCGTTGCAGATGGCCATGAGTTCCGAAACGCTACGCCGGTATTGGTCGGCCGTCAGTCGGCTGAAGGCGATTTTCGGCGGCGAGTTACGCAGTTGGGCGTATGGGGAATAGAATTCGTGGTGGACGAATTGAGCGACGGCATTGGCTTGTTGTTCCGAGAGGCTTTTCGCAGCGCCTTCGGGCATGGTGGTGTGGATGACCTCGGCGAGTTCTTTGATCGAGAGGTCACCGGTTAGGGGGTTTGCGAAGTGTTCGGCTACACCCTGGCCTGCCGTCCCGTGGCACGAGTCGCATTGGGCAGCCCAAATGGCTTTGCCTTGTTCGAAGTCTTGGGCCGAACCGAGTTGGCATAGGGAGGTCGCGAAGAGGGCGGTCCAAACAACGGTTTGCCGTAGGAAAATGGCGTGCAAGGGCCTCTTTAGTTGCCGCATGGGCTTACTCGGTGGGTTCGAGACTTCGTTGGTGTCGACCGCTTTGGGGAGGAAAATGCGGCGAAATTGGTGAGGTAGGAGACTGCCGAATCCACCGTTGGGAGCCGGAATCAATGACTATGCTACGCAGGTAGGCTGGTGGCTGTCAAGCAATTCAAGCTACCTGCGTGACTTAGTTTCGGCATAAAGCTAGCAAAAAGCTCAGTAGATCCGTTTGAGTCCGGCTTGGTCTTTGGTGGATAACCTGGATGGGTGGGGCTTGAAAAGTCAGCCGATCCGGCAATCTTTGGCTATCCGTCAAAGTCCGCTCAAGTTGCCAAAAATCGGGGTCGATGGAACACGCTATGGGATCAATTCGGAAAACAGCGCGGGATTCGCTTGCGGGTCGACTGAGTATTGGGTTTAGCAAGGTAGCCAATGCTTGGGGTAGCGTCGTGATCCAGGGGATCAACACGTTGGGAGACATTTCGTTATTTGCTTGGCGGATGTTTTTGTGGATGGTATCGGCAAAGCCACGGAGTGGCACGTTGATGCCGAATTTTTATGCCGTGGGGGTATTGAGTTTACCGGTGGTGGCATTGACTGGCACGTTCATTGGGATGGTCTTGGCTTTGCAGAGTTACCATCAGTTCAAGACGATGGGATTGGAGTCGAAGTTAGGCGCGGTCATCACGATGTCTTTGGTACGGGAGTTAGGTCCGGTCTTAGCAGCGACGATGTTGGCAGGTCGGGTAGGCAGTGCGATGGCTGCGGTGATAGGAACGATGCGGGTGACCGAGCAGATCGACGCGTTGGTAGCGATGGGTGCCAATCCGATCCATTACTTGGTTGTCCCTCGATTTCTGGCTTGTGTGCTATTGATTCCGGCCTTGACGATCATGGCAGACTTCATGGGGATTGTTGGTGGATATTTTTTCAGTGTGATTGTATTTGGGATCGACCATGCGCAGTACTTGAAGAACAGCAGGGACTTTGTCGGTGGGTTTGATTTTTTCACAGGGATATTCAAGAGTGTGTTTTTTGGGGCGATCATAGCGATCGTCAGTTGTTATCGCGGATTTCATTGCCAGGCTGGGGCCGAGGGAGTCGGGCGAGCAGCGACATCCGCATTTGTGGAGAGTTTCGTGATGATCTTGGCAATGGACATCGTATTGAACATGTTTCTCGATGGCGTTCACTCGACGTTTTGGCCGACGAGCGGCTCGAAGCTTTTGTGATGAGTCAGGAATTGTAGGAGCATCGATGATAACGACCGTGATATCCAAGAGTCCGCCGAGCGAGTCTGCGATCATTGAGACGCAGGGTTTGAGCATTCGGTTTGGTCGCCAGATCGTCTTGCATCAGATCACGTTGTCGATTCCTCGGGGCCAGACCGTCGCGATTATCGGTGAGAGTGGATGTGGCAAGACGATGTTGCTCAAGTCGCTTGTGGGATTATTGCCGGCGACCGAGGGATCGGTGCGGTTCGATGGTTGCGATTTGAAATCGCTTTCGGAGCAAGAGTTGACGAAATTGCGACGGAGGTTTGGGTTTGTATTTCAGAATGCGGCTTTGTTTGACAGCATGAGCATTCAGCAGAACATCGCCTTTCCGTTGGATCAGCATGGGGTACCTTCGGGGGCTACAGCCCAGTCGTTGATCGAACAGCGGCTTATGGAGGTCGGGTTACCGACGAATGTGTTAACGAAGCGACCCTCGCAGTTATCCGGTGGGATGCGCAAGCGTGTGGGATTGGCCCGAGCGTTGATATTGCAGCCGGAGTTGTTGTTGTATGACGAGCCGACGACGGGATTGGATCCGATCATGAGCGACGTGATCAACGAGTTGATTTTACGTTCGCAGCGTCGTTATTCAGTTACGAGCATTGTAGTCACGCACGACATGCATTCGGCTCGCAAGATCGCCGACCGAGTGATCATGCTTTATCCTTACAGTCGTCTCTTGCCCGGAGAGTCCCAGGTCTTGTTTGATGGGGCTCCGGAGCAGCTCGAGGAGTCCAAGGATCGGCGGGTTCGTCAGTTTGTGCGAGGCGAGGCAGGCGAGCGGTTGATGGAGTTGCTATCGAGTTCGAATATGTCGCATGTCGATGAGACACCTCGGCTGCATGAGACCATTGCGCGTAGGGAGGCCGAGTAGAGACCATGGACGATAATGGATATCGATTTGGTGTAGGTGTATTGGTATTGGCTTCGGCGATCGTCGGGGTATTGCTGATCGCTTTTTTTGGAGCGGTGCCTAAATTTTGGGTGGATCGATATCGATTTACTGTAAATTTTCCCAGTGCGCCCAATGTGGGAGTCGACACACCGGTCCGTAAGAATGGGGTATTGATTGGGCGTGTGGCCAAGGTGGAGTTGCGCAAGCAGCGTGGTGGCGGAGTCGATTTGCTTTTGGAGATCGATCGGACTTGCAAGCTGCTCGTCGGAGAAGTTCCGCGGATCAAGACCGGTTCGCTCATCAGCGGCGACTCGATCATCGAGTTTATCGATCCGGATCCCAAGGAGTTGCTCACACGTTTCGATGGTTTTTCTGGATCACCTCGGGACGGTGTTTTAGACGAGCGGGAGTTGCAAGCATCCCAGCAGGTCATTGGCCAGCAGGACTTCATAGCCAAGGGTGAGGTCGTGCCCGATCCTTTAGAAGCGTTTGGCGACATGGCGGGGCTAGCCAATTCGTTGCAACGCGTCGCCCAGAAGCTCGACAGTATCCTCTCGGTGGCTCAGGACACGTTTGGGGGGGATGCCGCATTGATCAAGGACGTCACGGGTCGGATGCAAACGACCTTGGACAACGTCAACGTGACGGTAGGGACGATCAATCGGATCGGTACTCAGGTCGAGAGGGCCAACCTTCCCAATTTGGTTGCCGAGGCGTTGACGACCCTACCGGGGCTGATCAAGAACGCCGAGGGGACTTTGACTCAGCTTCAGCGAACGCTCAAGGGGTTCGAGGAGTTCAGCGACAGTCTTGAGAGTATTGGAGGAGAGTTTACAGGGATCGGCGAGACGGTTCGTTCGGCCCTGAGCAATGCCGACGAGGCGATAGGCAATTTGGCCGAGATCACCGAACCGATCAGTCAACGCAGCGACCAGATTGCGGCGAATCTTGGGAACGCCTTGGCCAACATCGAGGGGTTGGCCGCTGACTTGAAAGTATTTGCAAGGCGGCTCAACAATAGCCAAGGGACCTTGGCGCGGTTGATCGACGATCCGGCGATGTATGGCAAGCTCAACGACACGTTGGACAACATTCGGTTGGTATCGGGGAATGCGGAGTTGATCACACGACGCTTGCAGCCTGTGATCGAGGACGTGCGGGTGACGGCTGACAAGTTAGCGCGGGATCCGGCGCAGATGGGTGTACGAGGGATTTTGAGTCCACGCCCCAATGGGCTTGGGGTCAAGTAGTGATGGTGGGTTTGACCGTATGGAGCAGTTTTACGGATTGCAAGGATTTTGTCGGTGAGCGTGGTCGGAAATTATTCCGCGAAATCCGTTCTAGCCTTCAGGATTGAAGGCAAAAGTGCGAATGGATTTTGAGTATGCTGGGGTCTGGGGAATGGTTTGACGATCGCGGCGCATTTTTGCATCTATTGCGGATATTCCATCATGAAATTGCACTGCCTGGGAACGGCGGGGTATCACCCGAGCGAGGCTAGGCATACGGCTTGTTTTTTTCTGCCTCAGCCGGGGATTGCATTCGACGCGGGTAGTTCGTTGTTTCGATTGCATGGGCTCATAGAGACCAAGTCGATTTCGGTGCTTTTGTCGCACACGCATTTGGACCATGTAATGGGTCTGACGTTCTTTTGGGATTTATTGGGTGGGAACACCCCGTTGGAGCAGATCCATATCTATGCCCAGCGGGAGAAGATCGAGGCGATTAGGGAGCATTTGTTTCATCCTTCGTTGTTCCCGGTGATCCCTCCCTTTGAGTGGCATGTGTTAGAGGATTTGGGGCCGAAATTTCAGATTGCAGAGGCCAGGTGCAGTTGGTTTCCCCTTGAGCATCCCGGTGGAGCCGTCGGATACCGATTGGATTTCCCGAGCTTTTCGCTAGCTTACGTAACCGATACGACCTGCGAAGTTGATTCTGAATATTGGAGGAATCTCCAAGGAGTCGATTGGTTGGTCCATGAGTGCAATTTCACGGACCAGGAAAAGAAGATGGCGCGACACACCGGACACAGTTGGCCGACTGGGGTGGTATCCCAGGCGACGAAGCATCGGGTGGAACGTTTGATTTTGACCCATTTTAACCCCATGGTCAGCGATCCGGACCCGGTGGGATTACGGGGAGTGCTTCAGAAGCGGCGATTGGAAAATACTCCTGAGCAAGCCCCTAGGCTTATTGAGCTTGCCAGGGATAATATGGCATTCGATTTGACGTGAGCGTTCCAGGGGATCCCAGGGGGCATCGGGTCATCGGTTGATTAAGCATTCTGGGGTTTTTTGGTAATTTCGGTGGTTTAGCAGAGACACAAGAGCATGGAATCCTACGGATCGTTTAGCGACGATTTTTATTCGAACGTAACGTTGCAAACCGAGATGGATTTGCCGACAGGTCGAGATGCGGTGCTTCATTTTTTTGAGCAGCTTCAAAAGCGTTTCCCCAGGCTCGCTCATTTCTATGAGCGCGAGCGAGGCGAGTTTATCTTGGAGGAGGAGAAGGATCAGGGAGCTTACCGGTGGGTAGCGGCCGAGTTGCGTCGGATCAGCAGTTCGATGGTCAATCCAGGCTCGATCGAAGAGGCGATGGCACAGCATCGTCAGGTGCTCGAATTGGCGCCCTATATGCTCTCGGTCAGTCGGTTGGATTGCGAGGCCTTGAGTTTGATGTATGGATTTGACTTTGCCTATCGGGGCAACCACAACCAGCTTCTGTGCGATGCGTTAGGGTTACCGGCGGCTTTTGAGAGTTTTTCGCAGCGGCCCGGATCGCAGGTGATGTGCTACGAGCCGGTCATCCAGATATCGCTCGACGAGACGTTTCGCACACATGCTCGGATCAACTTTGAGCCTCGCAACGGATCTCTTCAGCCCAAGGGACCGGAGATTGCCGAGGATTTGTTGAGTGTTTATGTGACGGTCCGACGGTTTGATTCTTTGTCGCCCGAGGAGACCTTTGTCGGCGAGTTGGATCGGCTTGAGGTCCACATGCGCGAGTTGATGGACAGTTATGTCGTCGAGAACATACTCAAGCCTTTGCAGAGTTGCATTGCGATCCGCTGAGAGGCCAGAGGGCCCTTTTCGTTTAACAGTCAGCCGTAGGCGTACACGTCGTCGAAGATGGCGATGAATCAGTACGCCTTCGGCTGACTGTTCAACGCGATCAGGCATACCACTGGCAGGCATACCACTGGATCGGCAACGAGGAAAACGCCACGGGTCAGGGCATTTTGAACTTTTTCCTCCCACAAATTCTGCGCGAGAGCCCCTTTCTTTTCCAAATCTAATCCAGAATAGTTCTTGTAGAACTAGGAAAGCAAGCGGGGCTAGACTTGAAAATTTTTGATGTTTTTTGATGCGTGTGACAACATCGCATCGCTTGGATCTCTTAGGATAAAGCAGTTACTCAAGGTTGTGATTCACAGCCCGACATGAGTCGGACCACGCTTTGGGATCAACAGGGAAACGAGCTTGGAAAACCATTTGGAGAAAAGTATGGACAGGAATAAAGAATCAGTGAAGAACGGGCCAGAGAAAGTCTCAAGCAACGAGTCGCGGGCAGAAACTCAGGATAGTCTTTCTACTGGTCTTGAACCAGATTGTCATCCTCACGTCGTGATTAAGCATTTGGAGAAGTGCCAAGTAGGTTGGGATACCGTCGCCAAATTTACGGCGATTGTGTGTGGAGACGCTTCTATTTCCAATTTTGCATTTGATCTGCAGCTCAACAGGGAATTCCCAGATATCGTTGTGATTGATCCGTCGGAGGACAAGAAGCAAGCAATAGTAAGGTGTTGGTTTTATCACAGTCATTCGGAAACCCAATGTACAGAGGATTTGCCCGGGGATCCAGACGATGACCTTACAGTTGTCGTTGTGAACTCAAGAAGGTTCTAGAACGTCCAGGCATGAACTCAATAGCTAAGGTAGGTAATTGAGCTCTCGGATTTTCAATTTTCCGGCGTTCAGCTCTTCCATTTTACGGAAGAGTTTGGTTTTTTCTAATTCTAGCGATGGCAGTTTAGGCGAGTTGCCATCGATGGCTTTTTCGATGGCTGTTTCTGCAGCCGCGAGGTAGTACTCGAATTCCGTTTTTGCGGATTCGCCATTAACAATTAGTTTTTCATTCATTTGCTTTGCATTTTCGAGAGCTTTTTTGGCTTCCTCCAAGTTGATTTTTGCCAACCCACGCGCTCGGTCGCATTCGACAAAATACAAGTACTTTTGAAATATCGGGAACGACGAGGTCTCTTTTGAGGTCGAATCCATCACCTGCTGATAATACATGTCGGCTTTGGTTTCATTTTCAGTGATCAAAGCGAGCCGCTGGAGTTTGCGCAGATTATTGACTGTTTGTATTTTTCCATCGGCAGGAAGCTCCGTCTTAGAGAGGATTTTGGCGACATCGAGTGATTCCAAGAAAGATTTTTCGGCATTGTCATATTTATCGCGTTTCTCCGAAACGATTTCGTAGTCTCCTTGATCGCCGCAAAACAGAAGATAATACCCCAAGACGCGAAAGATTTTCTTTCCTTCCTCCGTAGTCAAATCGAGAGGTTCCGATTCGCTGGTCAACTTCGATAAAGGCCCTTCGACAAAAGGTTTCAAAACATTTTTTGCCTTGATGGTTTCAACAAGGGCTTGTTGCCAATTTCCTCGCATGACGTGAATCGATGCACGCTGACGATAAAGTCTTGCGAAGAAAACGGAAAAATCTTTTGTCTTTTCAGCGTTGGACTTGATACTGTCGCTGTATTTCTCTGCGATGGCAATAACGTCTTCAACGATTGGATCCGCCTGATCGATTTTCTGCTGTTTTATGAGCTCTGTTGCGTGGTAGAAACTCTCATCAAAAAAGGTTTTTTTCCAGTTTTCCCTGAAGACCGGGTCGGAAATAGTCTTGGTTTGCTCAAGGATTTCGTGAGCCCGTTCAAATCGCTCGATAGCCTCTTGTTCATTTACGAGGTCTCCTTCGAGTTTCCCAAGCCGTATCAACACGTTGACATAATTTAATTTGAGTTCGTTGTCGTCAGGGTTTTCCCCGATCAAGTCATTGACTTCCGTCGCAATTTCCTGCAATATGCTCTGTCGAGCTCCGTTTGCTTGAGGGATTTGAGCTAGTCTGTTGTCGGTCAGTCCGCCGACGAGATCTTCCATGATCTTTGTTGAGACTGCACGGCTATTTTGGAGTTGCACGTTTTTACTTGCGATGATCCTATTTGCCAGTGCTAGTCCTACTGTTGCGAGGCTCAGGCCGAGCAAGCTGGCAGTGACAGCCCGGGCATGCTTGCGCAAGAACCGTTCGGTTTTGCGCGGGAGGTTTTCGGGCAAGGCGACGACCGGTTCGCCAGCGATGAAATTCTCCAGGTCGGCAGCCATCTGCCCAGCTTTTTGGTAGCGATCTGCTGGCTGCGAGGCCATCGCTTTGAGACAGATTGCTTCAATTTCGGGGGGGATGGAAAGCGATGGTCTTGCCTGACTCGGTGTTGGGAATCGATTTTTCTGGATATCGGGTAAAGCATCGCGGGTTCTTTTGTGCGGAGCTTGGCCGGTAAGGATCCAGTAGAGGATTGCTCCTAGGCCATAGACATCGGTGCGATGGTCGAGCTTATCGTTCTCCGCGCGGGCTTGCTCGGGGCTCATGAACGCCGCTGTCCCTTTGATGGTTCCGACGGAGGTTCTTTCTTCAGAGCTGCTTCCTTGAGTTATAGGGATAAAGAGGACCGAAGAGGCATCGTCATTGATGTGCGAGGGATCGCTGATGATTTTCCCCATCCCCCAGTCCATGACGACGGTTTCGCCATAGCGGTTGACCATTATATTCGCAGGTTTCAAATCTCGGTGGATGACCGCTTCGCTATCGAATGCAAACTCTACGGTGTTGCAGGCGGCGATCAGGTGTCGGAGCAACGGTCGGATTTGATTGACAAAATCGCTTCGAGAGATCGATTCGTACTTGAGCGTCTCATAACTTTCCGAAAGTTTTTTACCACTGATCAGTTGCATCGTGAAGAACGGTTTTCCGTCGGCATCCTTACCAATATCGAATACCGGTGGGACGCCGGGGTGTCCAAGTTTTCCGGTCTTGCGGGCCTCATCGATCAGCAGTTCTTGATGGAGTGGATCGCTGCTGAGACTCGGAACGATATTCTTGATGGCAACCCTTCGATTCAGTTCCGTGTCGATGGCTTCCCATACGTATCCTTGGCCACCATGTCCGAGTGATTTTCGGATGATGTACCGATGGATACCTCGGTTTGCCTCAGGGGTTCCGAAGTTTGGTGGGTTCGGTGAAGTCTTGTTGCTAATTACCTGGGTGATCGCATCGATTTTATCTTGCCAGTCCTCGGGCAAGGCATCCTTCTGAGGCACGCTGCCACTTGCAACGATGAAGCTTAGCGTATCATCGATCCCACCTTGGCGACGCACTCGGTCTTCGACAATCCCTTGGATATTGAAGCGTTCGACTTCGTCGAGGAAATTCTTTTCGACCAGAATTTCTCCAAGTTCCCGCTTTGGTTCCTTGTTCCAAACGGCTGCTGCTTCGAAGAACTGCTCCATAGAGATATAGCCGTTATGGTGGGCGATCAATGCGAACAGAAGGTTTTTATCGCTCGATGGGTTCATTTCGGATTCCATTAGATTGAATGGTCGCCGGAGACAACGATTAGATAAGTCAGTAAAGCACCGGCGGCGATTTCGGTGCACCACATTCTTCGCTCTTCTTCTCGTACTCGTACTCAGCCCGCCGCGGCGGACGGTACTCGTACTCGAACTCGATGCGAACCAATATAGCAATCTGGCCTATTGGTCCGCAAGTTACCGCGAAGAGCCTCGGTCAACGATCGGTATCGCCGAAGTTCACACAGCCATCGAACCTCGGCGGCATTTGCATGAAGATCTTTGACGTGCCCTGGTTTAAGTAGCGTTCAGTCCAATTCCCTTGGGGACTTCGATGCGTTGAGCGATCCACTCGGCGGGCTCCTCCTCGATCGGGTCAGTCTTCGATATAAATTTTCGAAGGGAGTCCAGCATAGAGGATGTTTCCGTCGGGATCGCACACGAGTGGTTGGAGTCGAATCGGGCCGGAACCGAATTGGTCCGGATCGAGTTCGAATTGCCCATCGGCGTCAGGTTTGGCCTCGAGGGTGTTCCAATGGAAACGCAGCCGGACCTGGGTGTTTTGGGGGATCTTCGGTACCTTGACCTTGAGTGTTTTGGCTTCTTTTCGGGACCAACGTTTAGGAGCATCGAGCTCCAGGTGGGTCTCTTCGGGGCCGGCAAGGACCCAGAGGGATTTTTCCCATCGCGTCTCGATGGGTTTGGGGCCTTTGGTGATGAATCTCCATTCGTAGGCGCCGCGATCCTCTTGCTCGATTTGGATGTTCAGTTTGTTTAGGAAGTTGGATTGCGTTTGGATTTTTCCGTCGATCAGCCAGGTCAATTGAACCGAGTCGCTCGAGTTGTCTTCCTGGC
Source organism: Planctomycetota bacterium (assembly GCA_026692845.1). Taxonomy (GTDB): domain Bacteria; phylum Planctomycetota; class Planctomycetia; order Pirellulales; family Pirellulaceae; genus JBKCUI01. The sequence goes on from JAPLNM010000143.1 coordinate 29,994, forward strand.
TAGGTAGGAATTCGATAGCGATTTTATTGGAAACAGTCTGGCGATCTTTGCACCCCGAGAGTTTGAAGCGAGGGGGTGTCGCGTAGGGTTGGCAAAGGGGGTCTCCGAGGATCAGCAGTTGGTAGGGGCTTTGGATCGATGCGTAGAAAGATTCCGCGGCGGTGAATCCTCGGGCGTAGTTCGCATGGAGCGATGGCAGAGGGAATTTGAATTGGAGGGCGTAAGGTTCGGCGACGGTACCCGAGGCGGCCGCAGCGCCGAAGCGGAGCAGTTCGGTGGCCTTGGTTTGGCTGCTGGGGGTCATCACACCGCCGAGGCTCGTTAGATTGTCTGCAAGGCTTCCGGGGATAAGTTTCGCACCGGATCGATTCCAATCGAAGTCGGACACGCCGAAGGTGATACCTGCGACGGAGCTTCCGACCGGAGGCAGAACCGATTCGATGATTTGGGTTTGTTGTTTAAGTTTTTTGAGTTCGTCGATGGCGATTTGGAAGTTCGGTTCGCGGGTAGTGGTACGAACGTCGCTGGTTTTGGTGAAGAAGAAGGTTCCGCTCGGGCGAGTGAAGTCGGCTAGGCTGCTTCGTTCTAGGTGGGTGATCGCCTCGTTGATCGTTAGCCGGTTGTTGGCCGTGTGGCTCAGGACCATCGACAGTAGGTAGGAGACACCATGTTTCGGGTTGGTCGATTCGGTGCAATTCGGCGCGAAGAAATTTCGTGCCTCGAAGCCTTTGACCGGGAGGACTTTGAACTCTTCGTTGGGGCAACGCGAGATGATGCGTTGGAAGTCTTTGTCTTCGCGGAGGGCATCGAAGCTTGGATCGTCTAGGATTTCGCCCCGGTATCTCCAGCCTTTTCGGACCGCATCGTTTAGTCGAACGATGGCTTTTTTCGAGTCGCCGGCCAGTGCCCATTGCCTTGCGGCGAGGAAATCCAGGGGGTAGCTATTGGCCGATTCGTTTCGGAGTTGATCGAGTCTTGCTGCGGCTTGTTCGTTTTGATCCTCGTCGATCCATTTTTTGAGTTCTTCGATGGATTCGGGGGTGCCTTGGTAGATTTTCAGCAGCGAGGAAGCATCGTGGGTCGCGTACCAGTTTGAGTCGGGGCCGATGTAGGATGGGTCCTTTTGTTGGACCCATCGGAACAGATAAGTCATCCCATTGATCGAGCCGGTAGGCGTGAGGACTTTGGGTAGGTCTTTGACGTTTTTTAAATCGCTTTGGAGATCGATCGCCGTCGGCAGGTCGCATGAGTACGCGATGCCTTGGATGTGGTCGGTCAGTTGTCGGGCTTCGATTTGTTCGAGCACTGGCGAGAGGATGCGTTCGCGAAACTCGTCGATCGAGATTGTGTTGGCATTGGGGATATCCTTGAGGATCACGACGTTTCGAGCGGGGATATCTCGGAGTTGGCAGTAGTGATTGGCAAGGGTAAGAGAGTTTTGGGATTGTCCATTGACCACGATGATCCATTGGCTTGCGGAGGTTCCAGCAAGTGCTTGTTGTCCCAAGAGCATCGCACCAAGAGAGCAAACCAGGAGCCATCCGAGGGCAACGAGTCGGCCAGATAGTCGACCAGATAGGTTGGAGTGAGGAGCGATCGTCGGGGAAGGTGCAATGAAGTGGGGATTGGGCATATTGGGATTGAGCATAGTGTGTTTATTCGACGATCAGTTCGACAGGCAGGGAGGTTGGGTTACCGTCGACATTGCCTCGCAGGTGGAAGACACGTCGCTGGGGCTCGACGATCGGTGCGGCGGTGATGAAGACTTCGCGGGTCGACTGGCCTGCGGGGATCAACAGTCCGCTGAGTCCAATGTTATCGACGAAGCAACCATGGGGAAGATTTCGGCCGCTGTCATCGCCCCCGAAGGCGATATCGCCGGCGAGTTCGCCGCGTTGGATAACTAGTTTTGCCGAGATGGTTTGCCCCGGGGCGATCCGTAGGCTCTGGATCGCTGGAGCGTCATCGGGATCGTTTTTGCCGACGATTTTTAGGGTCATCGTTGGTTTATCGTTGACTTTGACTTTGATTTTAGGTTTTTGTTGGGCGATGCGTACTTGGTTTCCGAGTTGGCATTTGGCCGTCAGGGTGATTTCGAATTCCTTGGGTATTTCCGAGAGGTTCTTGGACAGTGCGCGGATTTGGCCGATGGCTTTGAGTTGTCCTTTTTCGATCGTCAGGGGCTCGATGATGCGGATTGCATCGGGAAGATCGTCGAACTGGATTTGGACGTCCCCTTCGAGGCCATCGAAGCGTTCGATAGAGACGACGAATTCCGATCCGACGTCGGGCCGCAGGGTGACTTCGTTGGTTTCGAGTTTGAAATCGAATCTGGGGTTGGGTGGCGCGATCGAGAGTTGGTATCGGAAGTCAGGTCCGGATTGCCCGCGAGTATCACGCACTCGAATAAAAAATTGTCCGTCGTAGGGGGTTAGGAATTCGATCCTGGAGTCCTTTCCTGCGCGGCGCAAGGGATCATCATCGTTGGAGAAGTAGACAGGAAAGACCGGTAGACCGTTGGACACTGGGGGTTGTTCGGGAGCAAGTTCGCGGACGATCCAGGCAGGTTCGTTCAAAGCGTGCGCGATCGCAGAGGTACCGAAGTAGGTGAATCGGTTCCCGAAACCCGGGTAGACTTTGAAACCCGAGTCTGGGCCGCGAGGGTAGAGCCACAGTCGGACGACTTCGCCTCCGGAGTAGAGCCATTCGTTGAGTTGCATGTCCTCCCACCGATGGAGTCGGAAATCGTCGATGGACATCGAGTCCTTTCCACGGAAGGTGTAGTAGGATTCGCGGATAGCTTGGAGTCGCGTGCGCACGATGGGGTTGGCTTGTGGGTCGGTGATTTCCAGGAAGCTATCCAAGGGACTTTTGTCTTGTGCTGCGAAGATTCCGATCGACCAGACTTGTCCTTTTTTGCTATCGAAGGCGTACCAGTCGCCCCCATGGACTGCATCCTTTTGGTCGAGGATGGCTTGGATTCGGATCGGGGGTTCGACGTATTGTGGGTTTTGGATAGATCGCGGCCCGGCATCGGATTCTTGGATCGAAGGTGGATCGAGGCCGATGGGGTCAGGATTCGAGAGTGGTAAATCCGAAGGAGCGATCCGTTCCGAGCGTTTCCTATCTTGTTCGGATCGGATGGCATCGGCCAGCGAATGCTGTCGGATTGAGCCGTCGAGGGTCGTCCATTCGATGGCCGTAGCGTCGTTGGTCCAAGCCAGTGAGGTCAGAAGTTCGTTCGAGGCTGGTAGGTCTTCGATGAGGTTCCAGTTTTGGGTGTTCCAGACTTTGATCGTTCCGTCCTGTGCGGCGGTGCAAGCATAGAGGTGGTTTGGGGAGAGGGCCAGTTGGTGGATGGTCGCTTCGTGGGCAAAGACCGAATGGAGCAAGGGGCTGATGGAGGGTTGTTCGAGCGAGGGGAGTTTCCATTGACGGATGCGACGATCGGCACCCGTGGCGATCAGGTTTGCAGAGGGGTTGGTAGCCGTTGTCGGTTTGGTAGCAATTGTCGGGTTGGTTGCAATTGGAGTCTTTAGGAAGCGAACGCGAAGCTGTTCGGCTTCGCCTTGTCCGAGCGTATCGAGTCGGAGTCCTGAGTCGGTGCGCCAGACTTTGATCGTTTCGTCGGCGCTGGCGCTGGCGAGAACTTGTCCGGAGGGATCGAAGTCCAGGTCGTACACAGCGCCGTTGTGGCCTTCGAAGCTGCGTAGGAGTTTCCCTGAGTTGTAGTCCCAGAGTCGGATGGTCCGATCGTAGCCTGCGGTGGCGACCCAGGGTTGCGTCGGGTGCAGCGCAGCGCAGTAGAGGATATCCGAGTGGGCTTCGATGGTTTTTCCCAGGGATGGGTCTTTGTTGAGGTCTGGAATTGCATCGAGGTCCACGACCAGGACCACGCCGCCGAGTCCGGGGATTCCTCCTGCGATTGCGGCGCGTTTGGCATCGCGGTCCAAGCGGATTTGGGAGATTTTTCCGAGGAAGGGAACCGAGAGGATGCGGGTGGGATTCGATGAGTTCTCGTTGCGTTCGACGAGTTCGAATTGAGCGAATTTTCCGAGCAGAGATCGATGGGGGGTCAGGGGCACCGCCGCAGTGATCGCCGAGCTAGGCTTGGAGTTCGGTGACATCTTTTTCCATTGGTCGGCCAGGGTGATTGCCGGATCGGCGCCGGGGGCACCTTGTTCGATCCAGTTTTTGATGATCTCGATATCTTCGGTGGATAGTTGCGCGGAGTCCTCGGGGGGCATCTTGGGTTCATCGAGACCCAGGATCCGACGCACGATGAGCGATTCGGTAGGTTTCGACGGGATCAGGGCTGGTCCTGAGTCGCCACCGGCTTTCAGGGACGCCAGGGATACAAGTTTCAGGTTCGACTCGGGGGAGTTGTGGCTATGGCAAGCGACGCAGTATTTGGCCAGAATCGGCTGGACCAACTCGGCATAAGGGTTTTGGCCCGAGGGGGGGCCTTGGGGTGTGGTGATTTGGGTTGCGGGAGAGATCTGTGCGGGAGGTTGCTGTGCGGGAGAATCGGTAGGCACGATCAGGGCAAGCAGTACGCCCAGGGTCATGGCCAGTGGATTGACCGGTGGAGCGATCGAGGATGGTTTCGAGCAGGCAGGGGAGGTTCGAGTCGGCATCGGATAAGCGATCTTTGGTGGGATGGGGATAGCCTACGGAGTATTGCTACAATTCTAACCGAGGATGGTTGTCACAATCATCCCTTGGATGCTATCTTAAGCGGTTTCCGTCCTCATTATTTTGTCGCTTGATCCTTTGGAATTGGAGATTTTGCAAGATGGCACGACCTGTGACTTTGTTTACTGGCCAATGGGCAGATTTACCGTTGAGCAAGATGGCTCAGTTCACCAAGGATGCGGGTTATGACGGGATCGAGTTGGCTTGTTGGGGTGATCATTTTGAGGTCGACAAAGCGCATTCGGACCCTGGGTATTGCAAATCCAAGCGAGACATGTTGGAGAAGGTTGGGCTTGAGTGCCATGCGATCAGTGCGCACTTGGTTGGGCAAGCCGTATGCGACCCGATCGACATTCGTCACAAGTCGATTTTGCCGGGTTATGTATGGGGGGATGGGAATCCTGCTGGTGTCAATCAGCGGGCAGCCGATGAGTTGAAGAAGACAGCGCATGCGGCCAAGAAGTTTGGGGTCAAGGTGGTCAATGGGTTTACCGGCTCGAGTATATGGCATATGAACTATTCGTTCCCGCCGGTACCTCAATCGATGATCGACGATGGGTTCAAGTTGTTTGCTGCGCGGTTCAATCCGATCCTCGATGAGTTCAAGGCTTGTGGTGTACGATTTGCTTTGGAGGTGCATCCGACGGAGATTGCATTTGACATTTACTCGGCCAAGATGGCGTTGGAGGCCGTCGGGCATCGGCCTGAGTTTGGGTTCAATTTTGACCCTAGCCATTTGATTTGGCAGGGGGTCGATCCGGTGGAGTTTATTAGGGAGTTTCCCGACCGAATTTACCATGTTCACATCAAGGATGCGAAGGTAACGCTCAACGGCAAGTCGGGGATTTTGTCGAGTCACATCAACTTTGGCGATTCCCGCCGAGGTTGGGATTTCCGCAGTCCTGGTCGAGGTGGAGTGAATTTTGAGGAGATCCTACGGGAGCTCAATCGCATAGGGTATCAAGGACCCTTGAGTGTCGAGTGGGAGGACAGCGGGATGGATCGTGAGTTCGGAGCGCGCGAGGCGGCGGCGTTTGTCAAGCGGATGGATTTTTCTCCGAGCCATCGCGCCTTTGATTCGGCGTTTGACAAGGAGCAAGCGTGAGCGTGCGCGTGATTTCAGAGCCGGCCGAGTTGTTTTTCGATCCGGGGAGCGAGTCATTAAGGTTCCTTCCTGAGGGCCCCTACCCTTTGGGATCCAATCGGTTTTCGTGGGTTGCGATCCAGCATGGGCCGACAGCTTCGGTAGGATCGCTAAACATTTACGATGCGAAGACAGGGGTCAACCAAAGTTATGCATTGCCTGGGCGGCCCGGGTTTGCATTTCCTACCGACCGGGGGAACTTTGTCGTCGGCTGCGAGCGAAGTGTTGGGATCTACTCAATTGCCGATGGGAGTTGGAAGCCTTTTGTCCAGGGGGTCGATTCGCAGGTCACAGGGACGATCATCAACGACGCAGTGCTATGGGATGGGAATTTGATTTTTGGCACCAAGGATTTGGAGTTTAAGACCCAGAAGGCCGGGCTGTATCTATGGCGTCGAGCCGACGGCAAGTTGATCGCCTTGCGAAACGATCAGATATGCAGCAATGGGAAGGTTGTGATACCTCGCGCCGACGGTGCGGTCGATTTGTTGGATATCGATTCGCCAACCCGCAAGGTGGTGGCTTACCGACTCGACATTGCCGCTGGAGCGATGGATCAGGGCCGGGTGGTTGTCGATTTGAAGGATCAGCTTGGGGTACCCGATGGGATGACCATGACGCTCGATGGCAAGAGTTTGATCATCGCTTTGTACAATCCACAAGCGGCCGATTATGGTCGAACCATTCAGGTAGGAATCGCCAGTGGAGCTTTGGAACGCGAGTGGCAAACGGTGGGTAGTCCCCAGGCAACTTGTCCTCAGTGGGTCGAGCAAGATGGCCAGTTGGTACTAGTCATTACGACGGCCGTCGAGCACATGCCCAGCGATCGTCGCTCAGGAGCTCCCCATGCGGGTTGTTTGTATCGTTGCTTGACAGGTCCGTCCTCTGAGAGTTCGATTTTGCGGAATTTTCTTCCTGTTTTCTGCGAGCCAGTCTAAAAAAGGTGCCATGGCTATTGGGTGCGATTAAATCTTGCTGTTTTGCTTGGAAATCCAGTGGTTAATCGAGCGTTCTTGGGTTCAATAACATCGAGTAACACCTAACGAAGGCAAGGCCTGTGTCTAGCGAAAACGACTCCAAAGAATTGGGGACTGGTGACGAAGCTGTACGCGAACCTGAGCGCGAACCCGAGGGAACGGTGCATTCGGATCCCGATGTTGCTTTGATGCTGCGAGTCAAGCAGGACGACGCGGTGGCTTTTGAGTATCTGGTCGATCGGTTTCAGCGCAAGATCGTACGGTTCATGCATGGTTGGACTCGCAATGCCGAGCATGCGGAGGATTTGGCCCAGGAGGTTTTTTTAAGGGTTTACAAGTCTCGAAAAACGTACGTACCTACGGCCAAGTTTTCGACTTGGTTGTATCGGATCGCGCACAATGTGGCTGCGAACCATGTGCGGGATCTTTCGATTCGCAAGGAATATCAGTTATCCAAGGCGGAAAATGGTTCGTCATCGGGTTTGTTGCTGGAGAATATTGCCATTTCGCCCAGTGGCTACCAGCCTACTAGAAACATGGATCACCAGGAGCGATCGCGCGTTATACTATTGGCTTTGGAGGCGCTAGGGGAACGTCAGCGAACCGCGATTTTGCTTAGTAAGTTCGAGGGGATGAGTTATCAGGAGATCGCAGAGACGATGGGTTTGACCGTCCAGGCGGTCAAGTCGTTGTTGATGCGTGCCCGGGTTAATCTCAAGAACCTCTTGGAGCCTTATTTGCAAGAGGGGCTAGTACCCGGAAGCGATTGCGAATCCGACGGTGAAAAATAGACGGTGAAAAATAGACTCAGTGAAATGGGGAAGGTTTCGGTAACACGGGTATGAGCCAGCGCGACACAGAGGCGATCGATGAGGAACTCACGGCGTATCTCGACGGAGAGTTGTCGGCCCAGGAGTCTGCTGCGCTGGAAAGTCGGCTTGTAGGTCAAGAGTCGCTTCGGTTGCGGCTTGCCGAACTTCGCAAGGCTTACGATTTGCTCGATGAGTTACCCCAGAGTCCACACAGCCAGAGTTTCACGCAGACGACCATCGAGATGGTCGTCGCCGATGTGAAGCGCTCTGGGGTGAGGGCTACGACGTCAGCAGAGAGTCTTGGGGGCAGTTTGCCCAATTGGGCATGGTTGCAGCGTTGGTTTTCGATGCCCTATGCGTTGGTCCCATTGACCCTTGCGATAGCGATCGGTGGAGTTTTGGGGGGCAGTGCATCGAGGCTTCAGGGGCGACGGGAGTTAGGGGTGTTGGATTTGGCATCGAACATGCCGGGGCTCTACGATGCTGGAGAGCTATCGGTCGTCGAGGAGTTGGCCAAGGATCGGGAGTTGATCGAATACTTGCAGCAGCATTTTCGGGACGTTTTAATCCCGACGGTACCACGGTCGTTCGACGAGCGTCGGAGTTGGGTTCGGAGTCTCAATTCGATCCAGATGGCCAAGTTGGATGGAGCGCGCGAATTGGTGGGCAAGTACCCCCCTGCGGTGCGACAACGCTTGGAGGCCGTCCAGGAGCAGATCGACTTGCAGGCCAACGCCGAGGATTTGAATTTAGCGGCTCGAATACTTGGGGTGGTGCTCGACACGATGCCCACGAGCAAACGACGGCTTTTGGAGGAGCTCAAGACGGCCTCGAGGATTCGGTTTATTCAAGAGCAGTTGTCGTTTCGTGCGGCGACTTTTTACGCAGCGGACCTTCAAGGACCCGATGCCGAGGCGCTCGACGATTGGAGCAAGACGATTTTGCTCCCGTCGATCATGGACAACATGCCATTTTTGCGTCGCGAGACGGACGTCAAATCCGCGTTGATGACTTTGAATTCCGCGAGGCCGGTCGAAGAGGGGTTTCGGCTGGACAATCAGGATGCGTTGATCAGCGATTTAGCTGGTCGGCTTTCAGCGTTTCCCAAGCGTTTGCTGGAATCGATCGATCAGAGCGATCAGTTGCTTGTGATTTCGACTTGGATGATTCCCGAGGGGGTCAACAGCACCTGGCGGTTATTGGAGATCTACGAGCGTCAGCGACGCGAGACGCAAGATGAAATTGACTTGTTGGATCCCAAGGACATTCGCAGGGTGTTAAGGGAACGCGTTCGCCGCACTGCGAATTCGAACCGTCCTAATCGATAGGCAAGAGAGTCGATGCATCGTCGCGAAGCACTATGGTTGGAGTTCAGTCGCCGAGCGATGGCATGTCAATTCGACGTGCTGCTTCATCCGGAGCGGCCCGAGCATGGTCCGGAGGTCGCCGTCGAAGCCTTGGAGTTGATCGAATGGCTCGAGGGGCTCCTGAGTATTTATATTCCCACGAGCGATCTTAGCCGCTTAAATGCGCGAGGGCATCAGACGTGGGTGGACGTATCGTTACCGGCCTTTGAGATGCTCGAGTTAGGCACTCAGATCCACCGGCTGACGGCAGGTTGTTTCGACATGACTGCGGCGAAGCTTTCGGAGGCTTGGGGGTTTTCCAGTCGTCAGGGGCGAATGCCCAGCGAGCAGGAGATAGCCGAATTGCTTTTGCAGGTTGGATCGGAGCAAATCGAAATGGATCCGCAGCAGCGACGGGTACGATTTTTGGGCTCTGTGGCGGTCAATCCTGGTGGAATCGGCAAGGGGTATGCGATTGACCAGGCCGTTTCGATGTTGCGGAATCGAGGGGTAGAGGATTTTGCGATCCATGGGGGCAAGAGCAGCGTGAGTGCTTATGGCAAGCAGTTGCTTGAGGGTCGCGAGTCGGGTTGGAAGATTGCGGTACGTCATCCGGAGCAATCGGAGCGGATCCTCGGTACGCTGGTCCTCAGGGATCGGTCTTTGGGTACCAGTGGACCGGCCAACCAGTTCTTTTACTTCAAGGGTCAGCGTTACGGGCACATCATCGACCCGAGGACTGGCAGGCCTGCGCGTGGAGCCTTGAGCCTCACAGTGCTTCACCCTTATGCGGCTTGGGCAGACGCTTTGGCCACGGGGTTGTATGTGATGGGAGTTGAGGGTGCCTTGGAGTTTTGCGCCAGTCGGCCTGAGGTCGGATTTCTAGCGATCCTGCGTGGGTCCAGGGACGGAGAGGTTGAGATTCTTACGAGCAATCTCGACGAGCAGACGTGGTTGCCTGGGGTGGGCAATTAGGGAGTCGACCGCTTTCGAGCGAGGCTCGGATCGTTTGTTTTTCTTGGCAGTAGAAGTTTCGCAGCAGGTCGATGGAGATTTTTAGTTCCTGGCGCGCATGACCCAAGGTCCAGCCACCGAGGTTTTCGATTGGGATTTGAGCGATGTCGGGAATTCCCATGGCTTTGCCGGCTTGGATTCCGAGGTCGAAGACTTGGAGTTTGGAGCCTGAGATACGGAAGGGTTCTGGGTACCAATGGGCGAGCGCTTTGCGCATCAGGACCCCATCGTCATCGCGGTATCGCGTTGCATTGCCCATGGTAAAGCCGATGACGAAGGCTTCGTCTTGGTCGAGCAGTCCACGTCCCAGGAGGATGTGTAGAACATCGTGGCGTCCGAGGGTGACTGCTCCTGGGAGCGCAACGGGGCTCGACGGGTTTTCCAAGCGTTGGATGACTTCGGGGATATCTACATCGATGGCGCCTGGGAGGGCAGCGATTGCGTCGGAGATTTTGCGATCGTTATCGGACAGACCTGGGAACCAATGACCCCAGTAGTTGGTTTGGGTGTTGGAATCGATTTTTTTGCCGTCGAGCGTCCGGAAGAGCGATTCAGGATCGGCTAGGCGAGCGGATTGGCACAGAAAGGGATCTCGGCCGAGTTCTTTCGCGTCGGATAAGCATTGATGGGTTTCGTGCTTGATGATTTCCAGCAGGAGCTTGGACAAGGAGATTCGGGTGTGGTTTTGCGGATCGACGGGGAGACGATGGAGGGATTCGTAGCGTTCGATGGTCTGAGCGACCAGAGTGGGATGTTCCCAAAAAGGAGTTTTGCCGGGCGATTCGGCGTTGAGCAATCGCGTTTGCAGCGTGGCGAACTCGAGTTGGTCTTGGGCATCCCCGACGAGTTCCATGCAGATTTGTCGGTCCCACAGCAAGCACCAGTGTGCCGAGTGCAGCACGGCCTGGGTGTCCAGGCCGCAGCACGACGCGAGTTCGTTGAGTCGGTCGGTCCAGAAGATGGCTTGGGGTTCCGAACGCCAGGGCCGAGTCGGTAGCATCGGTAAGTTCCTTTTACCGAATTCTAGGGAGTAGGAATCAGCGGGCCAAGGAGGCTCAGAGATTTACGGCCGAGGGAACGCATGCAGTTTTGGGTTCCAGGAGGAGTTATCGCACCAGGAACATCGACTCGAGGGTTTCGGCAAAGGAGAGTTCCGGTTCGGGGACATTTTGTCCTGCGAGGTATTGTCTCCAGGCGTCGATATCGCCGCCGTAGCGTTTGCCGGTCAGTTCCCCGAGGGCTTGGGAGGCTTGGAATCGCACCGCGATGTTTCGATCGTCGAGTTTCGTGCCGAGGAATTGTTTGACCGCATCGGAGTTGTGGCTTCCTAGGGCCCGGGTCGCAGAGAGTTTGACGTTGTTGCTAGTATCTGAGGAGGCCATGGAAATGAGGGTATTGGTCGAGGCCTCGAGTTGGCTATTTCGCAGGGTCGAGACAATCGCCATGCGAACTTTCTCGTTCTTGTCGTTCGCAAGTGGGATAAGAATTTCCAGGGCGTCGGGGTTTTGTTTGACAGGGTCAAGCGTCAGGACCGTTTCGCGTCGGATTTCGGGACTTGTTTCGCTCTTGAGCATTTGGCCGAGTTTCGAGATCCAGTCGTTTTGTTCCTGAGGGTCCATCGAGGCGAATTGGGTCCGCAGGAGACGAAGTTCATCGATGCGTTCGGAGAAGACCACAACTTTTTCGCGGTCCTGTTTCCATTGGCTTTGGATGTAGGGATTGAGTTTTTTCATTTGGAAGAACGGGCCATCGATGCAACCTGACGAGAGGAGCATCAGGGCGAGGATTCCCGAGAGAATTCCTGAGAGAATTCCCGAGTGGGTTCCCTGGGGGGCGGGCCGAGGCTGGTAAGGCAACATACGAACCTGGGGAATGGTTTGGGTGGGGTTGAACGAGTCATGACGCGAGCCAGTCATAGCAAAACTCAGCGGTGCGACTCCAGGTCAGAAGTGGCGAAGTGGGTTTGATCAATAAAACTTATGGTTTTTTCCTGGGGAGGAAAAAAGGGGTAAGGATTTGGTTTCGGAGTGAAGATTTGCGGGTTGTATGACCGAAAAGACCCATAACGATCGTCTGGATTGTCCGGTCGGCAGGGGTCATCCCGCTTGGGAATACCTTGACGGCTACGGAATATCGACCTAGACTTTTCGGCATTAAAGTCCAACTAGTAAAGGACTTAGGATGCCTTGAAGCGCGGGGGATTCTGTTGTGACAAAGAAAGAGATCGTGAAAACGATTTCCGATGAGACGGGCCTTAACCAGCAGCAGATCAAGCAGGTCGTACAAAAGACGTTCGACTCGATTGTTCAGACGTTGGTGGAAGAGGGCCGGATTGAGCTGCGGAATTTTGGAGTTTTCCAGGTACGCCCACGGGCGGCTAGGAAAGCGCGGAATCCGCGGACGGGCAGACAGGTAGAAGTCCCCGAAAAGTTCGTGGTGAGCTTCAAACCTGGGAAGGTCATGGAAGAGCGGGTCAATGCCATAGGCAGCACACCGCTTGCCCAAGCCATTCGAGACGCAGTCGCATCTGGGCAACTGGAGCTAGCGTCGGAGGATGAGGAGGGGCCCGTGGTCGACGCGAGCCTGACGGAATCGGAGGGACGAACACAAGGATAGCTTGTTCACGGAGTGAGAACCGATGCGACGCCGAATACTGATGAGCTTGTTGTTGACGATGGCTACCGTACCGATGGTCGGCTGCGCCATACCGATTTACTCCGCTTTGCCCGGACGCCGCGCCGAGCAGTTGATTTTCACGTCGGAAAACCTCAGGGCGATGGTCCAGGAGTGGGAGCGGTTTTGGTTTTTGGATCAGCCTGACCACATGAGTCCTTATCGGACCCATGGCGGGGTGATTTAGGTTTCGGAAGAACCGGTCGATTGGTTCCTGGGTGGATCTGGCTGGTTTGCAGGAATTACGATACCCTAACGGGTCTTGGGTGCATCGGAGTAGTTGATGCATCTTGGGGCACGGATAGAGCGACGGCGAGCGATTGCCGTCGAGCGACAGGGTGTTGTGATCGCAATGAACTCACGAAACGCAGGCCGAACCGACCGTCGAAAGATGCCTTGGGGTGTGACGGTCGTTGAGTTATTGGTCGTCGTATCGATCATGGGGATCTTAGCCGCGCTTCTTTTGCCTGCGGTTCAAAGTGCGCGCGAGATGGCGCGTCAGGTACAGTGCCAGAACAATCTTCGGCAGGTAGGTCTAGCTCTTCACAACTACCATTCGGTGCTCCGGACGTTGCCACCTGGGTGCATGCAGTGGCGGCCGTTTAACGGACCACGTTTTCTCAAGAACTATGCGTGGTCGGCCCTGATATTGCCTTATATGGAGGCCCAGAGCGTCCATCGGCTGGTGGATTTCGACCATCCATTTGACCATCCGATCAATGCGACGGCACGGAAGACCAGCGTCGCGACTTATGTATGTCCAAGTGTGCCGACGGTCGAAGGCAAAACGGGCAAGACCGACTATGGTGGTCTCTATGGGCAGCGGATCACCACACGGATCAACACCGACAACGGAGTATTCGTTTACAACCAGCCTTACAAGTTTCGGGACATACGCGATGGTCTGACGTTCACTGCGGCGGTTGCCGAGGACACGGGCGGTCCCGACGGCGAGTGGATCAACGGGAGCAACATTTTTGAGCAATCGGGTGGGATCAACGACCCGAGGGCGTGGGCTATGGACAACGAGATCCGATCCCACCACCGCAACGGAGCGATGGTTTTGTTTGCTTGTGGCAGGACGCTTTTTGTGTCGAATCATTGCAAGCTAGACGTCTTGGCGGCGATGATTACCAGAAGCGGCCAGGAGGACTGGAAGCTCGACGATTGATTCATTGGCTGCTTGAAGCTCAATGCGTCGCATCAAGCGGCGCGTCAGGTGCATCATTGGGCGAATCTGGGGCATTGAGCCAGTTCGAGCCAGCCAATTCGATCGATTTGGAGCGACCGCAGGCGTTTTGAACGCAGTCGTTCAGAACGCGTTGGATCCATTGGTCTGCGATTTGGCGATCCGAACGACCGTCATGGAGTTCGAGCTGTTCGAGCCCCCAGATGTCTGGGGCTCCCAGGAAGACTTTTACCGAGGTGGGCATAAAAAGTGGGCTGATGACCGACGCGCCCATGCGAGCGCCCTGGATCCAGATGGGGATCAAGGGAACGCGACTGCGCAGGGCCACGAGTGCTGCCCCGGGACGCACGGCTATCCAATCCTGTTCGGTCCGATTGATGCGGCCTTCGGGAAACATCCCCACAAAGCGCCCCTGCTTAGCCAACGCGATCGCACGTTTGGTCGATGCGGTATCGATTCCTCCACGGTTGGTCGGGATGCATTGAAAGAATCGGAGCAGTTGACCGACCAGGGGGACTTTGAAATACTCCCCGGCGACCATCCAGTGGACCCGATCGCCGGCGGCCAGTTGGATAAAGCACGGATCGACCGAGGCGCGATGGTTGGCAACGAGCACCGCGCCGCGATGTTTGCGGGTCCCGAAGTAGGGTGGTCGGTCGCTCGCCTCGGGATTGAGCAAGTCCGGAGTATCGGCAATGAGCAATCGCGAGGGGTTCCATTTGCCGGTCGTTGGTTCGTTTCGAAAGATTTCAGCTCCCCACAGGTAGCGGGCCATGAGGTAGATCGGCCCGTAGAGGATGCGTTCCCAGGGGGAGTACTTTCCGGGTCGCAGCAGCAGCCAGGCCAGTACAGCGCCAAGAGCGCCCAGGACCAGCAAAAGAAAATTTAATGCCGTAGGGGCCATAATCAAGCTTTCGACGCGATGTGGCTTAAGTCCATATCGGGTCATTAGTTAGGGAGTCTTCAGGTCGACAATCGCGCGGAGCGCGATTCGATTTATCAATAAAAATGCTAGCAAATCGCCGAGTTTTTTGGGGGGTGCACGGAGAGAATTCGGGAAAAATAGGTAGTCAATCTGCCCCCCTTTCGGTTATTGTAAAGGGACATTCTCCAGCTCGAACCATAGCCGGTCGGGACGTAGGATGCCTGGACCATCGAAGCGATGTGAGGGTCCTTTTTTGGGTAGCAACTGAGTCTCGCGGCCACGGGCTCAGAGCGTCAACTTCCTAAGCAGAGGGGGTTGCCCAAAAATTGGGATATCACTGACGCTCGAAAACGACCGAACTTTAGGGTTCGGTTTACCAGCACGGCGCGTTGAATGGAATATCAGAGTGCATGCTGCGATGGGGGAAATGGTGGAAATGAAGCCACCGGGACCTTGGAACCCAGTGCATCCTCCCCGACCGGCCTTTTTTTTCTCTTCTATGCCTTCGATCCACATCCCAGTCCTTCTTGAACCGATTCTCCGCGAGTGGCTCGGGGGATTGAATCCTGAGTCACCCCATCGCGGTCCATTGGTGATTGTCGATGGAACTTTCGGGGGTGGTGGGCATTCGCTCGAGATTGCCAAGCGTCTTCGGTCGGGGGATCGGATTCTTGGGATTGACCGCGACCCTAGGGCGATCAGCGATTTTATTTCGTCGCATGCTCATAACCCTCGGATTGCTAGCGGTGAGGCTTTGGATCCTCAAAGGCTCGGGCTTGACGAGCAATGGGGGCTTGAGGGTTTGGAGCTTGCTTCGGGTTGTCATTTGACGTTGGCCTGTGGATCGTACTGCAACTTGGGGGATTTGCTCGGGGGGCTTGGGATTCCCAGGGTGCATGGGATTTTATTGGATCTTGGATTATCGAGCGATCAGTTGGCCGACGAGGAGCGTGGTTTTTCCTTCCGGCTCGATGCGCCATTGGATTTGCGGTTCGACATGACGGTGGGGATACCGGCATGGAAGTGGCTCCAGCAGCACAGCGATACGGAGATCGCCGATGCGATATATCAGTTTGGAGAGGAACGCTTGAGTCGCAGGATCGCCAGGTCGATCGTCGAGCAGAATCGCACCGCGCCGATTCAGACGAGCAAGCAGCTTGCGGATTTGATCCATCGGGTCGTACCCGGTCGGGTCCATGGCCGGGTCGACTCGGCGACGCGAACGTTTCAGGCGTTGCGGATTGTGGTCAATCGGGAGCTTGAGCATGTCGAGGCTGGACTGGAGCGATTGCCAGGGGTCCTTTCGGTGCCCTCCGAGGGGTCTTCGGACCCAGGTGGTCGATGGTCTGAGCCGGCTGGCAGGCTGGCAGTCATCTCCTTTCATTCGCTTGAGGATCGGTTGGTCAAGAATGCGATACGCGACGATGCGAGGCTTGAGAATTTAACCAAAAAACCGTTGGTAGCCACGCAAGCCGAGACCGATTCGAATCCGCGAAGTCGATCTGCTAAATTGCGTATTGCGGCTCGGATCTGCGAATCCTAAGTTCCCTTTAGGAGCCTATCGAACAGGTCCTTATTCATGAAGCTGCAGGATTCAACATCGACAGAAGTCTCGGATGGACCACGGGTGGTTCCCAGTTGGCATGCGGGCTTTGGCTGGGGGCCAATTCTTTGCGCGACCGCAGCGGTACTTTGGAGCACGAGTGCTTTTTTTGCCAGATCGCCCGAGTTTGATCGATGGCCCTTGGAGTATCGGGGAGCGACGTTAGCGTTTTGGCGAGCGGTCTTTGCGCTATGCATCTTGGTACCGTTGGTGCGCAAGGTGACCTGGGCTTGGCAGCTGGTCCCGATGACGATTTGTTTTGCGATGATGAATTGGACCTATTTGACCGCGTTGGTCAGCGGTCCGCCGGCCAATGCGATTTGGCTTCAGAATCTCGCCCCGGTTTGGGTGATGTTGGCGACGGTGTTTTGGTTTCGCGAGCCGACGCTACGGAGCGATTGGTGGATGTTGGGCTGGTGCATTGGAGGGGTGTTGTTTCTTTTGGTCATGGAGCTGAGCCACGTTCGAGCCAGTCCCTCGGATCGGTGGTGGTCGCCTTGGTTGGCTTTGGCCAGTGGAGTGCTTTATGCGGGGGTGATTTTGTCCTTGCGTTCGTTGAGGCATTTGGATTCGGCTTGGCTCATTGCCTTGAATCACTTGGTCACAGCCATGGTGATGTTTCCCTTGGTTTGGAGTTTTGGGGTGGAGAATCCCAGCGGATGGATGTGGCCGTTGTTGGTAGGCATTGGCGTATTGCAGATGGGGACACCCTATTGGCTTTTTGCGCAGGGCCTGCGAACGACCCCCAGTCACATCGCGAGTTTGATTACACTATTGGAGCCGGTTTTGTTGCCCTTGTGGGTGCATTGGTTGCGACATGGGCAGCCGGACTACCGACCACCAAGTTGGTGGACGTGGGTCGGTGGGTTGATGATTCTCGTGGGCTTATGCATACGGTATTTTCCTCGTCGCGGAGCAGAAGGTCATGAGTGAGTCTTTGGACAAAGAGCGTCAGGCGATGCACGATGCGTTTTTTGCGGATCGGGATCAAGAGCTCTTGGAGTATCTTGGTCAACAGGGGGTTAGCCAGTCCGACCAAAGGCGCGTTGCATTGGAGCAGGCCGCAGGGGTCCGGGATCCGGAGGTCCTCACGAGGCTCGAGCAGCTAGGGGTGGGACCTTCGGCGATGACGGCCTTTACGCTTTTACCCTTGGTTCGTTTGGCATGGGCCGACACGAAAATTTCTCAGGCGGAGTTTGCAGCGTTGCTCAAGGCATCCGAGGAGGATGGGATCGTTTATGGGACCCCATCGTATCGCTTGCTCAGTCGTTGGCTCGACGAGCGGCCTAGCGAGCCGATGATCGAGGCATGGATCGCCTATGCCGAGGCTTTGTCCAAAGAGCTTGACGAGACGAGCCTGGAGGTCATGCGCCAAGCGACGATCGAGCGTGCCAAACGAATCGCACAGGCTTCCGGAGGCATCTTGGGTTTGGGGGATAAGACCTCGCACGACGAGCGCAATGCGTTGTTGGATTTGCAGCGGGCGTTGACCAAGCAGGCTAGAGGCTAGAGGTCAGTCTAATGATATTGGTTTTTGATAGACAGGAACATCATGTCGCTTTTTGATCGATTCCGCAGGAATAAGTCCCCTAAGAAAAAGCAAGCGGCCAACGAGCATGCTCCGAGGCATTGTTTTGTGTTGTGCAAGACGACCCAGGCGGGCGATCCGGCCTTAGCATCCCGAGCCGTCGCAAGGGTGTTTGGTCGAGGGTACTCGGTCGACTGTAGCGATCCGAACATTTTCGTCGTTCAGCGCGGTCAAGACACGGTTGGTTTTTTGGCGCACATGCCCGTACCGATTCCGGGTCAGGAGGCTCAGAACAATGCCGACGGGAATTTCTTGTGGCCCGAGGGCAAGCAAGAGGCAGCCGAGCACCAGTCGCATGTGATTGTCACGACGATGCATTCGGGGGACGAACCGCCGGTCGAGGCGGCATTGGAAGTGACCCGTCTGGCCTTGGTCGCCTTGGAGATCTTCGATGGACTCGGGGTTTACTGGGGGAATGCCAACGTGTGCAATTCCCGGTCGGTCTTCGAGAGCTTTAGCAAGGGAATGTCTCTCGAACAGGTCCCGGTTCCGCTTTGGCTTCGGTTTCAATTCGTCCGTGGTGCCGACGACGAGGTCGGCATGTATACCCTTGGGATGCAACAATTCAACCTGATGGATCTGGAGGTCGATCGGTGCAAGCTATCGGCCGAGGATCTGTTCGAATTCATTTCGAACATCGCCCATTACTTGATTCAGAATGGTCCGGTGATTGCTGACGGCAATACCGTCGGTGGCGATGCGGAGCAACAGATCCTAGTGCGGCATCATCCGAGCATGCTCGACGAGACCAAGACGGTCTACAAGATCCTCTTCGATTGAGTATGGGTTGAATGGTTTTCTAGTTGGTCAGATCAATAGTTCGGGTTGTTCGACGAGGGTTCAGTGGGCATGAGGATAGGGTCTAGTCCTAGCGATGCGCGCGCCGGATCGAGGAGTTCTCGAGTGCGGCTTGACCCGCAACGCGAGACGCCCAGTTGCCGTACGGCCAGGAGCGTGGCCAGATCGCGCACGCCACCGGCGGCTTTGACCTCGATTCCTGGAGCGACGTGTTGGCGCATGAGTTTGAGGTCCTCGATCGTGGCGCCTGAGGGTCCATATCCAGTGGAGGTTTTGACCCAGTCGACGTTTACTTCGCTACAGATTCGGCAGAGTTCGATTTTGTGGAGGTCTTGTAGGTAGCAGTTTTCGAAGATGACTTTGATTTTTTGGCCGGCATCGTGGGCCAGTTCGGTGAGCATAGCGATTTCGTCGCGGACGAAGTCCCATTGGAGGCTCAGGACCTGGCTGATGTTCACGACGACATCGAGTTCTTGGCAACCGTCATCCAGAGCGGCGATGGTTTCGAGTCGTTTGATCGAGGGGCGGTTTGCACCGTGAGGGAATCCGATGGTCGTCGAGGATTTGACGTTGGAACCAGCCAGTCGGCTCGAGGCGCGTTTGAGGTAGTAGGGCATGATGCAGACGCTGGCGACATCGTAAGCGATGGCAAGATCGATACCGCGCTCGAGGTCCTCGATCGTCAGGGTGGGGACCAGTAGGGAGTGGTCGATCATCTTGGCGAGGTCTAGGTAGGAATAATTTGCCATAGCTTCATTTCCTGATTCTTGAATGGGATAGGCTGTTCAAGGTATAACAGTGGCCCAAGTTTGGGCATGGCTTGCCTGCCGGATCGAGAAGAAATTTCCAGAAAGATTTTATCATGCGACCGCGAATTTTTGGGACCCGAAAAGACTGGCAATTGGCGGAAAAATTCGTCGCAAGTCGCAGAGAGTTTTTGATGGCTGGCGGGAGTCTTGCGATTTTGCCCTTGGCATCGCAGATCGCGCCAGGAGCGGTTCGAACCGGGGTCGCTTGGACGAGCGATCCATTTACGTTGGGGGTCGCATCGGGGGAACCGAGCAGCGGCGGCATGGTGCTCTGGACGAGGCTGGCGATCGATCCGGTTCAAGTCTCGGTCAACCCCAAGGAGCCGATCGAGGTGGTGTGGGAGTTATCCGACGATCCGTCGATGAAGACGATCCTTAAGAGTGGCAAGGTTTTAGCGACGGAGGCATTAGGGCATTCGGTGCATGTTCAGGTTCATGGTTTGGAGCCGAACCGCTGGTATTGGTATCGGTTTCAAAGTGGGGATGCGATCAGTCCGGTTGGAAGGACGCGTACGACCCCTGGATCGGAGCAAATGGTCGACGAGTTGCGATTTGCGTTTGCGTCGTGCCAGCATTACGAGTCGGGATTGTTTACGGCTTACGAGCACATGGTCAGCGAGGAGCTCGATTTGATTTTGCATTTGGGGGATTACATCTACGAGGGACCCCCTGGGCGCAGTTCGTTGCGCAAGCATAACAGTCCGGAGATCGTTAGCCTGGACGATTACCGCAATCGCTATGGTTTGTACAAGTCCGACGAGCAGCTCAAGGCCGCTCATGCTTATGCGCCGTGGTTGGTGGTATGGGACGACCATGAGTTCGACAACAACTGCGCGGGATTGATCTCCGAGGAGTTGTGGGTCGATCCACGCGAGTTTGCGCTTCGCCGAGCCAATGCTTATCAGGCCTATTATGAAAACCAGCCGCTAGGAGTTGGTTCCATGCCTATCGGTGCGGACATGAAGTTGTATCGCGACATCGCTTATGGGAAGTTGGCGAGTTTTGCGATGCTCGATACCAGGCAGTACCGATCCGATCAGCCCAATGGCGATGGCGCCAAGAAGCTCGATGGGGGAGCGATGCATCCGAAGTCAACGATGCTCGGCTCGCAGCAGGAGGCGTGGTTGTTTGCGCATCTTCAGGAATCCGAAGTGCGTTGGAATGTGCTGGGCCAGCAGGTGATGGTCGGTCGTGTGGGGCGCAGTTCGGGTGAATCGAAGCTTTACAGCATGGACCAGTGGTCTGGGTACGATGCGCCGCGCAAGCGGCTTTTGGGACAGCTCAAGCAGATGGAGCAGGCCAATACGGTGGTCCTCACGGGCGATATCCACAGCAATTGGGCCAATGAGCTCTATGTGGACTTTGATAAGCTCGATGGCGCTCCGGTGGCCGTGGAGTTTGTCGGGACGAGTATTTCATCGGGGGGCAACGGCTATGCCAAGAGCAAGCAGGAAGACGAGTTGTTTCGGGAGAATCCGTTCATCAAGTTCCACAATGCTGAGCGCGGCTATGTTTCGTGTAGGGTGACCCAGGACCAGTGGCAAACCTTTTACCGGACTGTCGAGTATGTCGACCGTCCAGGAGCGGAACTTCAGACCCGAGCCGAGTTTGTCGTCGAGCACAACAAGCCGGAGTTGTTGCGTTAGGTTACCATCGCATCGCATGCAGGGGGCTGGCGAAGTCGTCGGTCCATACCGGCCGGTTGGAAGCGGTTTTTTCTGAAGGTTGGTTCGAGGGGGCCAATTGGTCCCGAGCGCCGGGCCAGGCCGGGAGCGTTGCGTCTAGGGGGAAAAGGAGCAACCAGCGGACTTGCCTAGATTCGGGTTCGAACGGCGAGAGTTTCGATTCGACCAGAAGGGGTTTGAGGGCGGCTTGTTGGGCCGTAGCAAACAGGATAGGAGCCAAGTCGAGGTTTCGATTGGTGATATTTAGAGCTAGGATGCCGTCGGGCGCCAAGCGTTGCTTGTACAGCGCGAGGGCTTGGGTCGTCAGCAGGTGGATTGGGAGCGAGTCGTTTGAAAAAGCGTCGACGACGATCAGGTGGTAGGCGGGTTGATCGGGCTTGAGAATTTCACGTTCGAGGAGTTGTCTGCCGTCACCGACGAGGATTTCGGTCGAACCGCGGTGGGAGCTTAGGTAGAGAAAATGTTTTTCAGCCAATTGGCACACTGCGGGGCTGATTTCGTAGTAGCGCATGGAGTCTTGGGCGTTGGCATAGAGCGATAGCGATCCGGTGCCTAGTCCGAGGACTGCGACGTTCAGAGGTTTCGAGAAGTGGTTGTGGCACCAACCGAAGGCTAGAGCGGCCCCCGAGTCGGTTTGGTAGTAGGTGGTTTGGTTCGGATGGAGGATTCCGTCGAGGGGTTGGGTACCATGTCGGATGCGTCCATGGAGCATGGCTCGGAGACCTTGTTTTTGGTTTTCGATGACGGTGACAACTCCGTAGAAGTCCCTTTTTTTATCGATGCATGTCTCGAGGCTTGGCGTCACCAGGAGCATCGACAAGGCGGCTAGCAAGAGCGTTGGGCATAGGATGGTCAGGGGCCAGGAGAAACGGCGAGTCATCGGATCGTTGAAGAGTTTGGGGTAGAGGTCTTGGGAGTGGAACCATGCCAGAGCTAGGGCACCTAAGGCTATCGCTGCATGGAGTTCGTAGTAGTCGTTCATGCACCGCGGGGCGATCACCGAGGCGAACAGCGAGCCGATCGCTCCGCCCAGGGCGATCCGCAGGTAGAAGCTGGACATCGATTCGGCAGCCGGTCGGAGTCGGTAGATCAATCCATGGCAAGCAAGGCCGATGCACGCGACGGCGGCTAGGCAGCAAGCGACCAGGCCGTACCAGGGGAGCCAAAGTTTGAAGACGACTGCACCCAGGCCGCATAGAGAGCCGAGGTAAAACAGGCCCATTTGGGAGCTCCAGGATTGAAAGATCGGGTGCCAGAAGGCCAGGTACCAGGAGGCAAGGTAGACAGCAAGTGGGAGCACCCAGAGTCCCGGGACGATCATGCCGGCTTGGCTCGCATGGCTGGTGGTCGCAGCAAGGACGATTGAAGTGCAAGCCGACAGGCACAGGCAAAGCCAAGGGTGTTTGGATTGGTTTGCAAGGGGTGTAACAACTTCGCCAGCAGGGAGGTCTTTTGCCAGATGGGCGACTTTCAAAGAGTGCAGTATCATGCCGATGGCAAGCATGCCGTAGAGAATCATCCAGAGGACTTGCTGGCTCGACGATGCGATTGAGGGTTCGATCGCGATGGGGTACAGCAGGCAGGCGGCCAGGGACGAGAGGTTGGCAAGGGCGTACCAAGCGTAGGGGTGTTGGGTGTGGGAGGTTCGGAAATGCCAGGTCGAGAGCAGCGAGCTGGTGCTAGCCATCAAAAGGAACGGGAGTCCGATGCGTAGGGTCAGTTCCAGGAGGATCGAAAGGGTCGGGTATGGGGTAAGTTCGGGGATGTCTGCGGGCCACCAGGCCAGGATGGGCATGAGGATTACGGAGATTGCCCATAGGGAGGCATGCACGGTGGCATGCGAGGAAAGGCTGGTTTTTTTGTCGATTTTCCAAGCGTACACATAGCCGGCCAGCAGTGCGGTTTGAAAGAACAGAAGGCAGGTGGTCCAAACGTGAGCCGTTCCGCCCCATTTGGGCAAGAGGGATTTGCCTAGGATGGGTTGGATGAGGAAAAGAAGGAAGGCGTTGAAGAGGATTAAAATACCGCTGTTCATTTGACGATTGTGAATTGCATGGGGGGCAGAATGGTTCGGAAGGGGACTATAATTCGACCCCCCTCAAGTTGGTATCAGGCCGGCGTTGGTAGCAGGCGGGCGTTGGTAGCAGGCGGGCAAGGCAGTCGGGTGTGGCCCGTTGTGGATTTAAAATACCTTATTTTTGTCGAGAGATGGCATGATGGCACAGCAGAAGTTTTCTGGGTTGATACCCCCGATGATCACTCCGATGACGGGTCGGGACTGCTTGGACACCGAGGGGCTAGGGCGATTGGTGGAACATTTGATTGAGGGCGGAGTACGAGGGGTGTTTGTATTGGGGACGACCGGTGAGGCGCCGAGTTTGAGTCATCGGATGCAGCGCGAGGTGGTCACCAGGACCGTCGAGTTGGTGGCCGCTCGGGTGCCGGTTCTCGTGGGGATCACCGATCCGTCTTTTGTCGAGACGGTACGATTGGCAGAGCACTCGGCCTTGAGTGGAGCTGCGGGTTTGGTTCTTTCGACACCTTATTATTTTCCGGCGGGTCAGACGGAGCTCAAGAATTATGTCGATCAGTTGGTCCCGCAGTTGCCATTGCCGGTGATGCTCTACAACATCCCTTCGCTGACGAAGGTATGGTTTGAGATACCCACGTTGGAGGCCTTGAGTGAGCATTCACAGATTGTTGGATTGAAGGATAGCAGTGGAGACATGGATTACTTTCAGCGGGCCGTGGGGCTTAAACGATTGCGTCCTGACTGGTCGATCATGATCGGTCCTGAGGCGTTGTTGGCAAGAGCCTTGGAGTTGGGTGGTGATGGTGGGGTTGCTGGGGGCGCGAATTTGTATCCGAACTTGTTTGTCCGTCTGATCGAGGCCGTTGCCCAAAGCGACGCGCGGGCTCGGGGCTTATTGCAGCGGCAGATCGAGGGGCTTCAGAGGATTTATGACATTGGCAAATATGCCTCGCGGCATATCAAGGGGACCAAGTGTGGAGCGTCGCTTCTGGGGATTTGCGATGATTTTCTCGCCGATCCGTTCCATCGATTTCGGCCTGAGGATCGCCAGCGCGTCGCGAGTGTGCTTCGGGAGGTTGAGTCTGCTAGGGACGGATGGCGACTCGGATATTCCGTGGGTCTAGAGCCGCGTTGATCGCAGTTTGAATATCCTCTAGGCCGTAACAGTTCTCGATCAGCTGGGCGAACGGGAAGTCTTGGTGATGTTTCGCCATGAAATCGACGGCGGCCAGTAGGTCATGGCTCTGGTAGTTATGCACGCCGTGGATCGATAGTTGTTTGCGGACGATCGTTTCGAGGACAATCGGCGCGGGTTGGGAGGGGAAGACGGCCCCGACGAGGATGATACGTCCACCGGTACGAGCAAGGCGGAGGGCTTCGAGGGCACCGTCGTTGGTACCTGAGCATTCCAAGACAACGTCAAAGCCATATGGGGTGACTGCGTCGTCAGGATCGAGGGTCAAGGTGTTGGGCTCGGCCGTATGCGTTGCACCGAATGGTTTGGCGAGTTGCCGACGATGCGGGTTGCGTTCGATGCACACGACGGTCCTTGCGGGGCGTTCATTAGCAAACGCGCATGCGGTCAGACCGAGCATACCGGCGCCGACGACCAGGACCGTTTCTTGTTCGAGGAGGTTTGCGGTTCGGATCGCCGCAGCGATCGTCGCCGTTGCGCAGCTTAAGGGCCCAGCCGATCGCTCGTCGATTTGTTCTGGGAGTTTGACGATATGGGTTCCGGCCACGAGGGTGCAGTGGGAGGCAAACCCTCCGTGCCAAGCGCTGTCATTTTGGACCTGTTGATGTCCGTACTTGTATCCATGGATGCATTTTTGGGGCAGATCGTGTTGGCAGAAGTAGCACTTACCGCAGTTGGCGACGATGGTCCATACGATGCGATCTTCGATTTGCAGGTGGTTTCCTGCCAGATCCGTGCGTGGAGCTAAGGGGCCGAATTGAACAATTTGGCCGACGATTTCGTGCCCTAGGATCGCCGGAGTGTGTGCGTGCCTTCGGCCGCAGATGGTATGGAGGTCGCTTCCGCAGATCGAGCACAGGAGGACTTTCACCAGGACCTCGGAGTTCCGAGGAGCACTCAGGGGTGCGGTTCGGATTTCCCAGGGAGAGTTAGGTCCATGAAACAAAGCAGCTTGGGATACCTCTTGTGATTCCTCTCTCATCGGGCTTTCCTTGGGTTGTGTGGTTGCTTCGTGCTCGTGCTCGCAAGGAGTTCAGCATCGGCAAATAGGAGTTTGACCACGAGCACGAGCACGAGCTAAATCCCGCATGGACGGTTGATGGTTATTTGGATGGAGTGTGGGTTTATGGGGTTGTGGAAAATGGAAACAGGAGAAGATAGGCAGGGTAGGTAGAAACGAAAAAACCGCTGAGAGCCGTAGGCCGCTCAGCGGTTGCATGGATTAAAAAGAGACTCTGAAAAATCAGGAGTCATTCTTAGAAGAGCAACGCGATTACGAAGGGGTCTTCGTGGTGGTCTTCTTCACAGCAGCCTTCTTCTTGGCTACTTTCTTCTTGGTAGCAGCCTTCTTAGGAGCAGCAGCCTTCTTGGCAGCCTTCTTCTTGGCTACTTTCTTCGTTGCTACCTTCTTCGTTGCTACCTTCGTTGCTCCAGCTTTTTTCTTGGCCACGGTTGTGTCCTCCAATAAACCAAACACCATGGTTGTCGCGAAACCTTTCGTCCGAAGCAGCAGACTCAAGGGATCGAACCCGACAACCGAAACAAAACGTCCTTCGCATCAAACCTTCGATCTGGTCGTAAGACCTGTCGATCCGTGACGGGATCGAATGTTTGAGCTATGGACACCATAGTTGCAAGTAGTTGTATAAAACTCGAACTTGAATGCAACATCTTTTCGACAATTTTTCCACAAACATGAAACCATTTTTTCCGGGATCTTGAACGTCTAAGCTTCTTTTGGCTTCGACGATTCAGCGCGCATCGAAAGGATTTCAAGAGACGATCTACCCTGCCTAAAGTCCTGTGGAAACCAACATCCCGTGTTTCTAGATTGTTTAAATATCGCAAGACAAGACGTTTGGTTTTGTGGACGCGAATGAGCGATTGCGGGATTTGCCAGTGGTGCCCAAACGTTCTTTTTTGTCAACGAAAATAAAGGGTCCAGGTGGTTCAGCCGTTCATTTTGGGGTAGCTCGTGTGGCTTGCTAGCCGAGGGGTCGCACTAACAAATCGATGCGCTGAAGCAAGGTGTCAGTCGCATCGGGTCGATGGCTTGACGCTGCGTCGATCGCGATGCAATGAGGGTTGCTAAAGCGAGTCATGTGCGTTGCTTGAATCGCTTTGCAATCGCTCGGGTATGGGGTGTTTAGGGGTCGAAAAATTTTTGATTTTTTTTCCGAAATCACCATCCAGGAGGGCCGCCAAAGCGTTGCATGGCTTGAACGTTGTTCATCGCTAGGGATAGAAACAGCAGCGCGTTGATGGGGTTGCCGCTTTGGAAGAACCACCAAGCGACCAAGAATCCGACGCCAGCGCCGATGATGTAGGCTTCGTTGTACCCATCGGTCCTGCGAAGGATAGCAGCGGTGTGTTGCACGACGTGACCACCGTCGAGTGGATAGACAGGAAGCAGGTTGAGCAAAGGCCACCAGATGCTCACGAGCACGTAGAAATTGAGCATTGAGTAAGTCCAGGGATTGCCGATGGTCAGCTCCCCTTGGGTCCATGGGTTGGCGATTCCCAGGGGCTTGAGCCGTTCCACGAGGTCCGCGGCACTCGGAACAAATACACCCATGGAGTAGGCGATCGCTGCGACAAGGATTGCCGATGC
Source organism: Planctomycetota bacterium (assembly GCA_026692845.1). Lineage (GTDB taxonomy): Bacteria > Planctomycetota > Planctomycetia > Pirellulales > Pirellulaceae > JBKCUI01. The sequence continues at coordinate 57,090 of JAPLNM010000143.1, forward strand.
GAACTGCAGCAGTGGTCCAGCAAGGGAGATCACGATGTGGTCGATGTGTTGCAAGCGACGTCGAGACCCTGCGCGATTGAAGGAGAAGCCTGCGGTGGGGATCGCCAAGCCCCCCATGTGGTAGAGAACGATTTGCGATTCGATCCCGTAGTATCGAAATGCCAGGGCATGTCCGAGTTCGTGGATCAGGACCGAGACCAACACCGATCCGACCCATATGGCTAGCAGCGGCGCGATGCCGGGGGATTGGCCGATACGCGAGAAGAGTTGGTTGGCGTTCATCGCAATGCTATAGCCCAGTGCGGCGGTGATGAGCCAGAAAAGCCAAGTCACGCGTATGGGGAATCCGAACAGATAGAATCGCCAATCGTATTGGCTCGGTGGTGGTTCGCCGATCATTGTTTTTTGGGTGTCCTTTGGTTTAGGTGGCTATCCGAGATTGCATCCTGAGTCCATCGATTTGTCGATGGCTTGGAGGATGTTTTGAGCAGCCATCTCGAGGGTGGCTTTTGGGATCAGGAGCGAGGGGATCGTGGCAATCCGGTTTCGTTTGGGGCCGGTCAGGTGGACTAAGACACCTTGGTCGGCGAGTCTCTTCACGACTTGGGAAGCGATGGCAGTTCCGCCATGCGGAAGGTTCTCGAAGCTTACACAGCAGGCCAGTCCGGTGCCGAGGGTGATGAGTGGATGGGGAAGTCGGGTGCTTAGGAGATTACGAAAAAACTCCCCCTTGCGTTCAATATCCCATTGGAGATTGGGTGTTTGGAGGATTTGGAGTGTTTCGAGAGCCACACGGCAGGCCACTGGATAGGCGGCGAAGGTTTCCGACTCGAGTCCTGACTCGAGCGCATCGATCCAGTCGTCGGGTCCGACGACTGCAGCCATCGGTAGGATCCCTCCACCGAGGGACTTTCCCAGTACTAGCAAATCGGGCTCCCAGCCTTGGCCTTTGCACATGAACAGGGGGCCTGTTCGTCGGAGTCCCATCTGGATTTCGTCGGACACGATAGCCAGACCGTAGCTTCGAGCCAGTGCGACGAGCTGCTGCATGAACATCGCAGGTGCGAAGTAATAGCCTCGGGCGCCGATGGCCGGTTCAACAAATAGGATCGAGGCTCGAGCCTGGAGGTTCTCAAACGTCTGCCTTGCTTGTTCGAGGGCCCGATGGCACTCGGAGCATAAGGCATCTTGGTCAGCATTATCGCCCGAAGCTTGAGCCAGAATGGATGCACACAGGCCATGCAGGTGGCGAGGAAAGGGGATCGTCGCGTGGGCTTTGGCCTGGCGATGCGGGCCGATCGCCTCGGAGCGTTCGGTATCGCTGAGGTAGGCCGTCGCAAGCGAGCGTCCGTGGTAGGCCAGGTCGAAACCGATGGTGCTTCCTGGTCGTTTGGCGTAGGCGAGTTTCCAAGCGATCTCGATGGCTCTTGCTCCACTGACGGTCAGCCACACTTTGGAATGCCCTTGGGGCAGCATGTTTGCTGACGCGTTTTGGTCCCAGAGGCTCCCGAGGGTCTCTTCGAGTTCAGATCGCAGTTGGGATTGCCCTGCGTGAGCCCAGGTCAATTCAGAGATTTGCTCGCACATTGCGGCCGTAAGACCTGGGTGTGCGTGTCCGAGGTTGCAAGCCGAGTAACCGCAGATCAGATCCAGGTACTTCTTGCCTTGATCGTCCCAGACATATTCCCCTTGGCTGCGCAGGAAGACCAGCTGGCTCAGTGGGTCATAGCTCCGTTGGCTTCCGCGTGGGCGTCTAGGATTCATCCTTGGTAGAAACTTTTACCCGTTCGAGCAGGGGTTGGATGATGGCAGCAGGGACAAATTTCTCCAAGGAACGTCCGTGTCCGAGGCTGGCGATTTGTTTGATCAGGCTACTCGAGACGTGGACGAATTCCTCATCGGCCATGAGGAAAACGGTTTCAAGCTCCGCATCGAGTTGGCGATTGGCCATCATCATGGTGAATTCGCCAGCGATGTCCGTCAGGGGCCTTACGCCCCGGACCATGACTTTGGCTCCTAGCTTGCGAACGAAGTCGACGGCCAGTCCATCGAAGGAGCAGACCGAGACGTTCGGTAGGTGCTCGGTGACTTTCTCGACAAGCCTTAAGCGTTCCTCGATTTCAAAAAGAGGTTTTTTTTCTTGGTTGACACCGATGCCGATGACCAGATGGTCAAACAGGACGCAGGAGCGTTCGATGATGTGCAGGTGTCCAAGCGTGACCGGATCGAACGAACCGGTGTAGACCGCTTTTCGAGCAGAGAGTTTGGTCATGGAGGGCTCTGGGCTAGCTCGACAAGCGATCCAAGGTGGTAGGCTTGCGAAGTTGAAGAAATGCGAACAGGTAGGCCAAGAACGTTGCGATCAGTGTTACGCCGGAGCAGCCGATCAACGCATAGTTTGCGATTTGCATGATCATATCGAGATCCTCCCCTTGCATTTTGCCCTTGGTTTGCTGTTCTTGGGCTTGCAATATCCCCGATTTAATACTCTCCATGATCTGGGGAGTCAGTATGTAGGTCAGGATTCCGCGCGGGATCGTCAGCAGCCCCAAGGCGAGGGCTAGCCACGCGAGGTACACGGCGGCAAAACGTTTGCGCTGCAGAACCATGATGCTCAGTGCGACCAAGGGGATCGAGATCAAAAGGTCAAAGATGCTCATGCCAATTTGAATCGCATTGAGCTTCATCGGCGTCGGCGCATTGACGCCAGGGGGTGGATCGATCGGCTGCGCAGGGGCGTTGGCCATGGAAGCTAGCGAAACAAGTAGCCCGATGATCCCCATCAATCCTGCGAGTCCAAGGATGAGCATCAGGATCGTCGCGATCATGGTCGCAGTCGAGAGGCCTTTGGGCCCTCCGAGGGCCTCGGTCTGGTTTGGTTCTATCGAGGCGTCGGAAGTATAGGGGTTCATGGCTCTTTGAAATTCGGTAGGCGTTTAAAGCACTAGACGTAGAGTGCGTTAAGAAAGATCTGAATTTTAGTCGATGCCGCCGGAGATTTGTAGCCAATTGGGATTTTCCTCTGCATGCTCGGCGATTTCTTCCCAAATCGAAAGGCGGTTTCGCAAGGGTTCCCAATTCCATGCTTGACGCGCATTTCTCGCATCGAGCACGATCCAAGGTGCATCGAAGGGGCGGGGTTGGTCGATGCGTTGGAGGTTACAGACCGGTCCAAATCGTTCTGAGCCCCAGCGTCGGGCGCACCATTCGTGGAGTTCCTGCAGCGAGAAAGCCGATTCGATCCCTCCCGAGACGTTCACGGTAATGGGCTTGGGCGGATCCGATGATCGGGCTTGCCCGCCGTGCTGGGTTGCAAGCCGCTGCGTTTCAAGAATTTGCAGATGGATCAGTCTAGCGAGGTCCTCGGGATGCAAGCAGTCGCGGACCTGGGCGCCTGTGCCTTGGAAACCGAACATGCGCAGTGGATGTCGGTAAAGATACCGGTGCATCCAATAGGTGATGATGCCTTGGTCCGCTTTGCCGAACTGGCCTGCTCCGGCCAGGATCCCGCAGCGGTTGATCCACAGGGGGAAATCAAATGCGTTTGAATATTCTTTGGCCAACCATTCCGAAGCAAGCTTGGTTGTTCCATAGAGGGACAAAGGGGGCTCAATGCTGAAGCTCTCACGGATGCCGTGGCGGCTTAGGCCTGGAATGCGGTTTTCCGATTCGATGCGATCCCAATCGATCAACAGCGAGGAGTTTTCGATCCGGCAGGCGAGGCTCGCAAGTTCTCGGATCGAGTAGACGCGCGAGGAGCTCACAAGGACCATACCGGCGCGATGCCGTTTGCAGTACTCCAGAAGATGGATCGTGCTGCCGAGGTTATGATCGACAAGCCGCTGCGAGGGGCTTTCATTTTTTTCCGACAAGTCGATGCCAGCAGGGCCAATGCCAGCAAGAACGCTCGGGTTGGCCGCACAGTCGATGACCCAGTCGCAGGCCGGGAGTGACTCGACGAAATCTCGGTCGCGAAGATCTCCGATAACAACCTCGGCCCCTAAACATTCCAGCGACGCGCGATTTGTCTGGCTGCCGGCCCTCATGAGATTATCGACCAGCGTCAGCCTCAAGCTTGACCTGAAGGACCCTTGGGAGGCGGAACCAGCGTCGAGCTCTTCGGAGTGAAATCGTTCGGAGAGAAATCGTTCGGAGAGAAATCGTTCGGAGAGAAACCATCTCGCGATCGCCGAGCCGACAAAGCCACAGCCGCCGGTGATGAGCAAGTGCATGGTGATCGGCTTAAGGAGAGGCTCTGCGTCGGGAGACCCCGCTTTGAGAAGGGCCCGCGTCGGGGGATTATTTCGCGGCTAGCCCTGGGATCCTCGCCTTAGGATGCCTTAGGAGGAAACCTTCCAATTGGCAAGCAATTGTTCAGCCCCTGGGCTCAAGCGACGGACTTTGGCAACGATCACGGCCTTCTCGGACTTGCTGGCTTTCTCTAAGCGTTTCTTTAGGAGAATTAGCTTTGCCTTGCGCTGTCTTCGTCGACGCAATTCGGTGGGTCGTTCGTTGGCCATGATGAATCCTTTGGAATTTGGAGGGAGTGGGGTTGTTTTGGAAAGCGAAACGATAGCCGAAGCTTCATTTTTCGTCAATCTTGGACCTGTTCGACTCGGGTTGCTTATGGCAAGATATCCGTCCCCGGGAAAAGCCTTATCTCACGCGATCTTACGACTTGGAAATTCTTAGCATAGGCAGACAGAGCCCCAGGCGACCATGAACCCATCGGAAAACACGGATTCGGCAGGAAACACGGAATCGGCAGGAAACACGGATTCGGCAGAAATCTCGGCTCGAAATGCAGGATCTGTAAGGGGAGCTACGGCCATTGTCATGGCTGCTGGGAAAGGGACCCGAATGAAGAGCGAGTTGCCCAAAGTCCTTTTTCCAGTGCTTGGGCGCCCGATGATTCATTGGGTGCTCGATGCTTTGGAGCAGGTCGCGGTGACTCGGGTTTTGGTCGTCGTAGGCTATCGGCACGAGGACGTCCGACGAGAACTTCAGGGACGCAAGAATATTGAGTTTGTGTTGCAAGAGCAGCAGTTGGGAACCGGGCATGCCGTGCAGATGTGCGTCCCATCGCTTATTCTAGACCAGGCCGATTTGGATCGTCCTGTGATGGTCGTCGCAGGCGATTCGCCACTGGTTCAGTCTTCGTCGCTGAGTGCATTGCTCGAAGCCTTCGGCCTTGGGGATTACTCCTGCTTGCTCGGCACACTGATCAAATCCGATCCGCAGGGACTCGGCCGTATCGTTCGGGATGCAGCGGGCAGCTTTGAAAGGATCGTCGAGCAAAAAGACGCTTCGGCAAACGAGTTGCAGATCCAAGAGGTCAACATGAGCACGTATCTGTTCAAGCAGAATCGGCTGATTTGGGCTCTAGAGCGCCTTGGGAACAACAACGCCCAAGGGGAGTACTACTTAACGGACTGCCCGGCACTGCTTAAGCAACATGGGGAACGGGTCGATGCGCTAGCGGCGCTGAAGGCTTGTGAAGCCCTAAGCATCAACACCATCGACGAGCTTGAAAAGGTTGAGGACAAGATGAAAGAGCTAGGCTATCGATGCAAGAGTTAAAGATTTTCAGTGGACGCGCGAACCTTCAGTTGGCCAAAGAGATCTGCGATTTTTTGCACCTTAAGACCGGTGCGATCCAATTGGGCAAGTTTCCCGACGGAGAGAATTTTTGCAAGATCGACGAGGACGTTCGAGGTCGGGATGTGTACCTTGTGCAGCCGACCTGTCCGCCGGTCAATGACAACTTGATGGAACTCTTGATCATGATCGACTCATGCAAGCGGGCCAGCGCCGCGCGGATCACTGCGGTCATTCCCTATTACGGCTATGCGCGTCAGGATCGCAAGGATGAAGGACGCACGCCGATAACGGCCAAGTTGGTCGCGAATTTGATCACCAGGGCCGGTGCCGATCGGGTCTTGGCCATGGACTTGCACGCCCCGCAAATCCAGGGCTTTTTCGACGTCCCTGTCGACCACTTGTACGCAGCACCAGCCTTGACAAGGTACTTCCAAAATCAAAACCTCGACCCCGAGGATATCGTCGTGGTAAGCCCTGACGAAGGGAGCATCAAACGCGCTTTTGGGCACTCCAAACGGATCGGCGGAAAACTCGCGATTATCGATAAAGTCCGAGACAATCCGCTTCAGACCAAGCAGCGGAACATCATCGGTGGTCCGGTCGAGGGAAAGATTTGTTTGATGTTCGATGACATGATCAGCACCGGCGGTTCGATCTGTGGGGCAGCCAAACTCGTGCATGAAGCCGGCGCCAAAGAGATCCACTTGGCCGCAACCCACGGCGTTTTATGTGGGCGAGCGATTCAATCGATCAAAGAAGCCCCGATCAAGAGTTTGGTGATCACCAACACCATCCCCTTGCCTGCCGAGAAGAAGCTCGACAACATTTTCGTACTCTCGGTGGCGCCTTTGCTAGCCGAGGCCATCCGTAGAATCCATTCGAACCAATCGATCAGTTCGATGTTCGGCGCCGGGGGCTCGATTCACTGAGCCAGCGATTCACTGAGCCAGCGATCCACACAGCCAGCGATCCACTCAGAAGGACTTGCGAAGCGAACGCAACTGCTGGACAATCTTCTTTTGCTATAAACACGTCTTGAAAAATGTTCTACAAGTCCTGACCTCAGGGCCGGTTTTGGAAAGCTTGGTTCTTCCGATGATCACCAATGCAAGCGGTCTGGCTTTCGAGGAGTTGAGCATCGGCGATCGATGGCAAAGCGCCACGCGAACGATCGAGCTTCGAGACATTCAGCAGTTTGCCGAACTGACTGGCGATCACGATCGCTTGCACACCGATGAGGAATTCGCCAGCCAAGGGCCTTTTGGGCAGCCTGTCGCGCATGGGATGTTGGGGATGTCGATTTTGGCCGGGCTCAGTTCCACCGCACCGCTTGTGCAAACGGCTGCCTTGATCGACGTTCGCAATTGGAGTTTTTGCAAACCGATTTTTCCGGGCGATACGCTTCGAGCCATCACCGAAATCGTCGATATCAAACCGCATGGTCGGCGTCATGGCCAAGTCCATTGGTACCGTCAATTGCTCAACCAAAAGGGTGAAAAGGTTCAGGAAGGGACCTTGGTGACCCTTGTGATGCGAGCCAAGCCTCTCTCGACGCGTCCGGTCCGGACCGATTCGGCTCATGGGGATTTGATGGCTCGGGTTGTTCCGTCCCAAGAGGAATCGACCTCCGAACTCCAACCGGTTTCGATTCGATTGGAGTGATCCAGGAAGTTGGGGATTCTTCGTTCGTCGGGATGCTATAATTCGGGTGCCATAATTGGGATGCCTGAGCTGGGATGCTATAATGGCGTGCCCCCCTGCCCTTGGATCCCCTTTAATCCCTCCGACCGGTTTGAATTACCTATGCGATACATATCGATTTGGGGTCTGCTGTCTTACGTCTGCTTTTGGTTCCTCAATGCGATGCCATTTTTGGGGGCGTTGCTATGTTTCGGGGCGTTGCCGTGTTGGGGGCAAGTCAACGACGCGGAGTTTTTCGAAAAGCAAGTACGACCGATCCTTGCGCAGCGTTGTTGGTCGTGCCACAGTGGAGAATCCGGGGAGTCCAAAGGGGGGCTAAGGCTCGATCACATCCAGTGGATTCAAAAGGGTGGGGATTCGGGCCCTGCGGTAAGCGGCGGGGATGTCGACGGGAGTTTGATCTATCAAGCCGTCAGCTATCAGGGCTATGAGATGCCCCCAGATGGCAGGCTTCCTAAGGACCAAGTCGAGGTTCTCAGGGAGTGGATCGCGCGCGGAGCTTATTGGCCTGACGAGCCATTGCCAGAGGACAAGCAGCATCAAGACGCATTTGACTTAGAGGCCAGGCGCCAATCGCACTGGGTATGGAATCCTCGATCTGAAGATCACGGATCCGAAGATCACGATCGTGTGTTTGCCCCGGATCCATGGTCCAGTGGAAAGCTCGACGCGATGGTCATGCACAAGCTCCATCAGCAGGGTTTAGAGCCAAACGCAACGACTGGGCGATCGACGCTTGTGCGACGCGTTTATTTGGACCTGATCGGAATTCCACCGACCCGCGAGGAGCTCGAGCAAGCCCTCGCGGCGAGCGATCCAGACTGGTACGCTAAATTGGTCGATTCGCTTCTTGCGAACCCTCAGTTTGGGGTCCGTTGGGCTCGACATTGGCTTGATTTGGTCCGCTTTGCGCAATCGCGTGGACATGAGTTCGATGAGGATATCCCGTCGGCTGAGCCTTATCGCGACTACGTCGTTCGGGCATTGAACGCCGATGTTCCTTACGATCAATTCCTTGTCGAACATCTGGCGGGTGATTTATTGAAAGCGCCTCGGGTGCACCCGACCCTCGGTTGGAACGAGTCGGTTTTGGGAACTGGGTTTTGGCATTTGGGGGAATGGGTTCACTCGCCGGTCGATACGCGCAAGGACCAGACGGATCGATTCGACAACATGGTCGATGTTTTCAGCAAGACGTTTTTGGGCGTTACGGTTGCTTGTGCACGCTGCCACGATCACAAGTTCGATGCGATATCCCAGGACGATTACTATGCGATTTACGGGTACTTAAAGAGTAGCGACTATCGATTGGTACGTTTCGAGACCGATGTAAAGCATCGGGACTTAGCCAACGCTCGCCGCGAGAAATTGGAGATTCTCGAAGCAACCCTTCAGAAAGAACTTAGCCAGCAGATCCAGCGGGCAGAGCCCAAGGATTTCGGAGCGCTCAAGGATTCCACGGCGGAGGTTCAGGCCGTCGCACAGACGGCGAACGCGATCGCAAAGTTCGGGCGTTTCGCAGAGTCGATGTATCCTATCGAGGACCCGAGGGTTGTCTTCGATGCACGGCGTCCCGATGCGATGCTATGGCAATCCGACAGCGTGATTTATGGAGCTAGTTCCAAGCTCCCTGGCTCGGTGAGTTTGGACATCGGGGCCCAGAGCTCGGCGTGGAAAGTTCATCTTTTGCCGGAAGCTTGGCGAGATCCTTTTTGGAATCCGATGACGCAGACTTCCCATGGAGTCAATCGACTCAATCGCCATCCGCAGATCAACGAGGCCGGTAAGATCATGCCGACGGCGAAGTTTGCTTTGAAGACCGGCAAGGTGTCTTACTTGGTCCGTGGGTCATTCCGAGCGTTTGCGAGTATCGATTCGCACCGATTGATTGCTGGTCCGTTGCATGGCGAGACGGTTTTTGAGAATGGGGGGGACGACAACGAGTACCGCTGGGTTACCCAATCGTTGGATCGACACCAAGGCAAAACAATCCACCTCGAGTTCTCCCCGTTGCAGGACAAGCCCTTTGGGTTGGTCCAAGTCATCGAGGGACCGGCCCCTGCTGTTGGACCGATTCCGGGAATCGAGCCGGCCGATGCATTTGGATTGTGGAATGCCACCCGAGAGCTGGCGTTGCGATCCTTGCAAAATCCCGAGTTGGAGCTTAGCACCAAGCAACGGACGGAAATTGCCGCTTGGACCCAAGGGGTTCTGGACCGATCTGAAGGACATGTTTTTGCAGAGTGGGCCAAGCAGTCCAGCGAATCGGATGCTCAGTTGGCAAAGGCCGTCGATTGGCATTCCCAATTGGCTTTGGCGATGCGCGACGGCGATGGGATCAACGATTCGATCCTCATTCGAGGAAATCCATCGAAGCCTGGAGCGGAGGTTCCAAGACGCAACCTGACGGCTCTTGGTGGAAAACAGAAGGTATACCAAGGACCCGGCAGTGGGCGATTGGAGTTAGCCGAGCAACTGGTACAGCAGGACAACCCCTTGGTCGCCCGAGTGATTGTCAATCGACTCTGGCACCATCTTATGGGGCGTGGGATCGTTCCGACGACCGATGATTTTGGTGTCTTGGGAACGCGTCCGACCCATCCTGAATTGCTCGATGAGCTGGCCGAGGAACTCATCGAGAGCGGTTGGTCGCTCAAGTCGATGATCAAAACGGTATGCCTTTCGAGTGTGTATCAGCAGGACTCCAAGCCCAGCACCGAGTCGCGAGAGAAGGACCCGGACAATCAGTGGCTTTCGCATGCCCGGGTGCGGCGATTGGAGTCCGAGTCGATTCGCGATACGTTGCTTGCGATTAGCGGTCAGCTAGACAATCGCGCGACCTCGGCGGATGTACCGAGCATCCCGGTTCACTTGACGGAGTTTCTAGAGGGAAGGGGTCGACCTGGTCGCAACGGTCCGTTGGATGGTGCTGGCAAGCGGAGTTTGTATTTGGAAGTGCGGCGAAATTTCCTCAATCCGATGATGTCGACGTTTGACACCCCGAGTCCGTTTAGCAGCATGGGACGCAGGAACGTGTCGAACGTGCCGGCTCAGTCACTGATCCTGCTGAATGATCCGTTGGTGCATCAATTGGCCGAGCGTTGGTCCGATCGGATTTTGCAAGAGCAGCCGAGCGATACCGAGCGAATACGCACCATGTGGTTGACGGCTTTTTCCCGGGAGCCAACGCCTTTGGAGCTGGAGCTGATGGACCGTTTCGTCCATTCGCAGGATTTTACCAGTCCCAAGGAGGCTTATCGATCGTTGGCTCACATGCTCATGAACAACAAAGAAGCGATCTATCGGTTTTAGCAGGTAGACGCATCGTTTTCGTCGTACTCGTGCTCGATGGCTGTTTGAATTTCGGCGATGCCAATCGTTGACCGAGGCGGTTCGCGGTAACTTGCGAACCCATGGGTCGGATTGCTATACTAAATCACGTCGAGCAAGAGGCCGAGCACCGTCCGCCGCGGCGGACTGAGAACGATAAGAAGCACGAACCACGTATTGGACCGAAGTGCTCGATCGAGCGTTTTTTCATTTGCGTTGAGTTAAACCCTCGCACTCGGTCAATGCCAGCGTCGATGGTTCGATCGTCGAGTTTTTGCAATCCCCCTTGGATCCATTCGGAGCGCATCGTGTTGAGCTTACTCTTTCGAGAGCGATCATTCCTTCGTCGGTCAGGATCCATCCGCATGCTGCTCATCGGCCTGTGCTGGGCCTTGTCATCGAGTGCCATTTACGCACAATCGATCCCAGAGCAAGGCCCGCTGATGGCTTATGTTGGGACGTTCAGTTCCCCTTTGAAAGACACGCTGCCGACGCAAGTCGATTTGCCGCCGGGCAATGGGCGAGGGATTCATATTTTTCAGGTGGATCGCAAGACCGGGCAAGCCAGTCTCAGGGGGGAATTGGTATTGGGGACGAGTCCTAGTTGTCTAGCGACCAATGCGGCCCAGACGATTCTTTACAGCGCCAACGAGACGGATCGGGTTGAGCCTCAAGGGAGTGCGACGGGGAATGCTACGGCCGATAAGCCCAAGCATGGGACGGTCAGTTCCTATGCGATCGATCGCAAGACCGGGGAGCTCAAGCATTTGAATACCGCGGATTCCGGTGGGGCTGGGCCGACGTATGTTTCGGTGCATCCGAGCCAGAAATACTTGTTGGTGGCCAACTACTTTGGCGGATCGATCGCCGTGCTTCCAATCCTCCAAGACGGGACGCTTGGAACGGCCACCGACGTGCAGATCGATTCAGGGGAAATTGGTCCGACGCGAGCCGTGCACGCAGCGACCGGGAGTTTTGCATTCAGTGGCCATGATCGAACCCATGCACACATGATCAGCGCCGATCCCTCGGGCCGCTATGTGCTTCATGTCGATTTGGGTTTGGACAAGATCTTTATTTGGAAGTTCGACTCCTCGACCGGAAAGCTTCGTGCTGCCGAGCCACCTTTTGTCGCATTGCCACCAGGGGATGGTCCTAGGCATTTCCATTTTCATCCCAATGGCAAGTGGTTTTATTCGATCCAAGAAGAGGGTTCGACGGTGGTTGTTTATGACTGGGACTCTCAAGTGGGTCGGCTTCATGAAAAGCAGACGATTTCCACGTTGCCTGCTGGGTATGCGGGAAGCAATTTCTGTTCGGAGATCTTGGTCTCTCCGGATGGTCGGTATGTATACGCCGGGAATCGGTTGCACGATAGCATCGCGATTTTTTCCGTAGGACTCGATGGCACGTTGCGGTACGAAACCGAGGAGTCGACGCGAGGGAATTATCCTCGCAGTTTCACGTTCGATCCGACGGGAGAGTTTTTGCTTTGTTGCAATCAGCGAGCCGATCATGTGGCGGTGTTTCGGGTGGACCGCGCGATGGGGCGATTGCAATTTACCGGTCAGTATTTGCCCGTGGGCAATCCCTCGCATGTGCTCTTTGTCGACTTGGGAAAAAACTGAGGGAGTGGTTGATCGAAGTGAAGCTGCTAGACTAGGCCAACAGGCAGGCGCACTTTAGATACCACCTCATTCTGTGAATTCATCCAAGGCCATTTGTTTCTATGAATCCCATGCGATCTATCTCGCTAGGTGCCACTTTGGCGCTTGGTCTGTCGTCTTTCTTTTCGATATCGCTCCGAGCGCAGTACGAGGGGGCAACAGCACCGCCTGAGGCGCTGCGAGAGGGCTTCGAGTCGATCTCTTCGAAGCAATGCGAAGAATGGCTGAACATCTTGGCCGGTCCTGGTTTCCAGGGGCGAGGGACTGGACAGGAGGGGTATGTCAAAGCGGCTTCTTGGGTTTCGGGGAAGCTGGCCGAGTTTGGGCTCCAGCCCATGGGAGACGCTGGGACTTATTTTCAGATGTTGCCGATGAGTCGCATGCATGTCGACGCGGCGCAATCGAAAATCACTGGCCCGAATGGCTTCACCCTGGGATTTGAAAAGAGCATTGGACTGGATCGCTTTGTCGAGCAACCAGAGTTTGCTGGTAAAGTCGTCTTTTTGCAGATGTCTGGAGAGGGGGCCAAGCTGGCAGACGATCTGATGCTCGAGGACCGGTTTGTGATTCTTGTGGCCGACGACAAAGCGGCCGGCGCGATCGCCCCGCGACTGAGTCGAAAGCGGGCATCGGTTGTGCTGCGCGTGGTCGAATCGGAACCGACCTCCACGTCGCAGCAGCAGCGAGCCGATGGACGGCAACGAGGCAATGGAATCGGCGGCAGCATTAGCAAGGATGCGGCTAAGGCGATCTTGACGGCCGTCGGGGGTTCCGAGGAGTGGCTGACGGTCCCTGAGGAAAATGCGACCGATGTGCATCAGACCGAAGTGGAGCTTAAAGCCGAATTGCGAATTCGCAAGGAACCCATGGCCGTGCCGAATGTGCTCGCATGGCAGGAGGGATCGGATCCGGTCTTGCGCGATGAGTACCTTGTCATCGGAGCGCACCTAGATCACCTCGGGGTCCGAGGTAGCGAGTACTTTCCCGGTGCCGATGACAATGGATCTGGTTCGACCGCACTGCTGAGCATTGCCAAGGCCGTGGCGGCCAATCCGACGAAACCCAAGCGGAGCATACTGTTTATGTGGTTTGCGGCCGAAGAGATTGGGCTCGTCGGCTCGGCCCACTACGTGAACAATCCGATTTTGCCGTTGGAAAAGATGATCTGCATGCTCAATGTCGACATGGTTGGGCGCAACGAAGAGAAACAAAATGAGCCCGCGAGCGAAAACGAGCGATCGTTGCATTTGGTCGGGAGTCAAAAGGGGGACCAGTCGTTGCATGCGATGATTCTCGAAGCCAACAAATCGATCAACTTCGAGTTTGAGTTCGATGAAGAAGGGGTATTCGGTCGCAGTGATCAGATCAACTTCTTCAAGAAGGGGACCTCGGTAGCGTTTCTATTCGGTGGGTTTCATCCTGACTACCATCGCACCACCGACACGCCGGCGAAGATCAACTACGCGAAGATCGCGTCGGCTGCGAAGCTATATTTTTTGGTTTGCCACATGGCCGCCGAGCATGGCCCTTTTTCGGCACCTAAGGAAGAGCAACCGGCATCAAAGTAGCTGCATGATCTTGGGAATGCGAAACGGGTAAGCGCTCGCGGAAATCGCTTGTTGCCCTGATTGGAGACTATTCGAAGGGAATCCTGAACTGCAATCCAGCCAAAAATGGACCTCGATGGACCGCGTTCGAGTCGTATCAGCGAGTTGTATTAGCGGGTCTTGATAGTCGGGATGCGGAAGCGAGCCAGGAGCCAAAAAACCCAAACGCTCGTGAAGGCAAGGAAAGAGGCCATCAAGATCCAGAAGCCGACGGGTTCGAGGATTTGGTCGTTGGAATTGGCGCGGAACGTCAGGTGGTTGATGCCCAGAAAGAACAGCGAGAGTCCGAGCGAGAAAGCGGCGGTGCTTCGAGCGATGAACTGGATGGAAGCATCGCGGCGATCCGGATGGAGCCAGAACTCGCGGTGAGGGATATTGATCATGGAGGAAGGAATCCGGTACATGGCAAATCCCAGAGCCAGGAACAGCAGCGGCATGAGGGTTTGCAAGCCCAGCATCGTCAACGTTGCGGCATCTCGACTCATCCACCCGTCGGGCTTACCCGATGCGTTGAAATGGGTTGCGACGCGTTCGGGGAGGTACTGCCAATAAAATGCGTTTTGGGCCAAGGCCAGTAGCCACAGGAGAGCGAGAGCGATCGCGATATTCCGCAAGCTAAGCATTTTGGCTCTCCCGCAGAATTTGTGGGTGAAAAAAGGTCCAAGAGCCCTGAACTGTAGCGTCTTCCACGATGGCGATCAAGTTGTATGCCTGAACGCGTTTAACAGCAATACCGTTCAATATTTTCATAAGTCGCGACTCCTGCTAGTGTTAGGTTATCTAACGACCACACACTAACAAGGAGCCGCGACATGGACGAGCAAGGATGCTCAAGATTGCTAGCTGACGCGAATGGAAGAATTTTAGACCGTTTGGCCGGTTTGGAAAAGGTCATCACTCCACAGCTCGCTCAACAGGCGTTAATCGAGACAAATAAGCTATCCAAGCGAACCTGCGATCTCTCCAATGAAGTGATGCTTTGGGTTGTCTTAGGTATGGGGCTATTCACGGACCTTCCAATCCGCCAGGTCTTCAAAGCTACCAGGCGACTGAGAGCAAAAGAACGCACACCAGCACGTTCGAGTCTTTGCATGGCTCGCCAACGACTGGGTAGTGCACCATTGGTTGCCCTTTATGATTTGGTCGTAAAACCTCTAGCCACTTCACAGACTCCTGGCGCGTTCTATCGAGGCATGCGAAAAGTAGCGATCGACGGTACTGTTTTGGATGCACCAGACTGTCACGTTCATCAACACTTGGGCCGTTCATCAGGAAGTAGAGGCGAAGGCCCGTTTCCTCAAGTTCGTAAAGTGAGTCTAGTGGAATTAGGTACGCATATCGAGTTTGCGTTTGCGTACGGTGGCTGGCATGACTCGGAAAGGAATCTGGCCGAGCAGCTCTGGAGTAAGATTCCCGCCGACGCCCTAGTGATCGAAGACCGAGGCTTTTTCAGCTATAAAAGCTGGGAAGTTCTGCATAAAAAGCACAAGTTGCTGGTGCGTATCCAAAAGTCAATGGTGTTCAAGCCGATTCGATATCTTCCAGATGGATCATTCCTAGCGAAGACATATCGAAGCAACTGGTATCGTGAAAATGATAAAGGCGGAATCCTTGCTCGGGTCATTGAGTACAAGCTCGATGATCCGCAAAGGACAGGTCACGGAGAAGTTCATCGGCTTTTAACAAATCTCCTTGACGCGGAAGAACATCCGGCGATGGAGTTGATCATGGAGTACCACGAGCGTTGGGAAGAGGAGCTTGTGTTCGACGAACAGAAGACGCACCAAAATCCATGCCGTGCAGAAAAGACGACGCACTTACGCAGCGAAACCAGCGATGGACTGCGACAAGAATTGTATGCATTATCAATTGCGCACTTTGTAATCCGTGCGTTGATGCTTGAAGCTGCCACAAGTGTGCAGATGGACGTGGATCGCTTGTCGTTCAAAGGCTGTTTTCAGATCCTCAAAACGCGACTACCAGAGTGCCATGCAAACTCAGATTGGAGTCTTGACGCATGGTACGAAGCAGTCATTTGGGAATTAAGCTGTGAGCGACAACCAGTTCGCCGCAACCGTATCAACCCACGAGTGATAAGGCGAAAAATGTCGCGATGAGGCAAATGTCGACCATCGCATCGAGGGAGAAAAACGTTGGAAAAACCCTTTGAAAACACTATAATTATGATTCATTGAACGGTATTGCGTTTAACATTCAGCCGAAGGCGTACTGGATTCATTGCCATCTTCGACGTCCTGTACGCCTTCGGCTGACTGTTAAACGAAATCGTACTCTAAATGCGTCGTACAAAAACGCCGCACGCTTGGCCTTGGGTCGAGTAGGCCACGTGGGCGAAGGCTTGGCCTGCCGGGTCCGAGGATTTCGCGACACGGATTGGGCATTTGGGGTCGACGGTTTTGGTGTTCAGGACCGGGAAGAGATGTTGGTGTTCAAGGGCCAGGATGCTGGCGATGATTTCGACCGAACCGGAGCCTGCGCCGAGGTTCCCGAAGTAGCTTTTCGCGGCAGTCACCGGGACATCGCGATTGCCCAGTGCATCGCGGATCCCGGCAGCTTCGCTCGCATCGCCTTGGACATCACTTTTTCCGCATCCGTGCATGTGCCATTGGTCGGAGGCCAAGTCGACACCGGCTTGGGTGGCTTGGTCGAGCAGGTTTCGCGTGACGTTAGCGATTGCGGTCCGGATATGGTCGCGATGGGCATTTTTTCCGGTGACATCCCCGACAGCGGAGCTTGCACCGCCGACGATTTCACCCCAGATTTTCGCACCGCGGGCGACGGCCCGGTCGAAGGATTCGAGGACCAGTGCGCCGGCACCTTCGCCGACGAGGTTTCCGTCGCGGGTCAGGTCGTAGGGTCGGGCCATTTCGGCGGGGTTATCGCGGTGGCTGGCCATCGGTTCGGTGGACATGAAGTTCAGGGCCCGCAGGGGTTCCATGCGCGAGCCTGTCGCGCCTGCGATCATTACATCGGCAGCGCCTCGTCGGATCGCCGATACGGCCTCGACGATCGACGCGGCGCTGGAGGCTTCTCGGATGGTCACGGAGTTGCTGGGGCCGCGTAGGTCGTTGTAGATCGCCACGTGGCTTGCGGGCATATTGGGAAGGTACTTCAGGAGCCACAGCGGGTTGACTTGGGGGCGTCCGATTTGGGGCCACAGGGGCATTTGGAATTCTTGGGATTCGTCTCGGCAAGCGGCGATGCCGTCGGTAAATTCTTCGGGTCGGGTGATGATGTAATCGCTGCCGAAGACGATCCCGAAGCGGTCTGGATCACGAAGTTCGGGGTTTGATAATCCGGAGTGATGCAAGGCGAGTTGGCAGGCGGCGACGCCCATTTCGATTTCCCTGCACATGACCTTTTGGTTCTTTTTGATGGACCGTTGCAGGTTTTTGTCCAGGGGTCCGAATTCGGAGATCTCGCCGGTAAAACAGGTGGCTTGTCCGCCGAATTTGCAGGGGATGACGTCCAGGGGCAAGCTTGAGAGGGGTCCGATCCCTGATTTTTGGAGGGCTAGGTGGTTCCAGAACTCATCGAGTTGGCGGCCAAGTGGGGAGATGACGCCAAGTCCGGTGATAACGACGCGGTGGGTATTGGACATTGTGTGGAACTAGTTTGATCGCCTTGGACGCTGGAGCGTCGTGGGCGAGAGCCTTGGGGAAAATCTAGGAAAAGCGGGTAAAACGGGCAAGTTGGAAGCCTGAATTACCGAACAAAAGGATACACCTCTTGCGTCCGATGGGCAACCAAGGTCGAGGGTATCGATTCGGCTTGGACTTGACAATCCCGGTCCGAGCCAGACAATCTGCAGTACGCAAGAAAAGCGGGCGGTTAGCTCAGTTGGTTAGAGCGCAACGTTGACATCGTTGAGGTCGTTGGTTCGACGTTGAGGTCGTTGGTTCGAGTCCAATATCGCCTATTTTTGATAGTAAGCCAGCTTCGGTCAGAAGCCGACAGTTCGAGACAAACCCAAGGGATTCCTTGGGTTTTTTCGTTTTTTTAAATGGCTTTGAAGTCGTATTGGCGGAAGTTCGCAAGCACTTCGGTGAACGCATGCTCTGTAGGTGCAAGTTACGCCTCCGCCGGGCACGCCCGACGGTAGGCTTACTCAGCGGCCGGCGGGCTTTTTTTGGCCTCCGTCGGCTTTATGCCGTCGGGGCCAAGACTTGCAGCTACAGAGGTCGAACTGCGCGGTTTTTTTCTTCTTCTGCCGTTAGGCAACAGAAGCGAAGATAGGGCCCGGGCGGATCTCCGAACGCATGCTCTTTAATCCATAAACTCGGGGTCTCTCCCACGGTATTTGGCCATCTTCACAAACAAAGGCTACATCGTGCACCGGCCATCGCCGATTGACCCAAATTGGATGCCAAGCGAGCAGTCGCACTGCTTCAAAAACGCCGTACGGCTCTGATCTGAGCCGCCGTTTCTGGTAAAATCACAGCGCAAAATTTGACTACCAAGGAGGCACGATGATCATCACGCTGAAAATTACCCTGATTTGACCCTCTGTTCCTCACTGTCCGAGATACGATCTTTGCATCGGCGGGAATGGATTTGGTAAATTGCTCCTTGATGAGTGATTCCATCGTAGATCCTTTGTCAACGCAATCGTGTTTGAAAATCCTCGTGCTTATTGGTCAGGCGGTTGAGAACCACATCTCGACTCACTTCAAACAGTTTTCCTAGTCCAGTCGCGATTGAGTCCAAGCATTCATCAGGGTGTTCCGCTGGGTTCAACCCGGCGGCCTTTATCTTTTGAAGGGCCTCATCGAAACGTTGATCAAGAATTTCGGATGGAACTAACAGACAGTTTGCAAACGTATTGGCTTGGTACTCCAAGAAACCGTATTCACGTTCTGGGAATTGGAGAATCTGCGACTTCCATTCCTGAATCGATTTGAACCTCATTGGACCTAGAACTTCACGATGCAACGCGCGATGCCCGAGTTCGTGAGCAAGCGAGAATCGATAACGGTTCAACCGGTTTTCGAGAACGAATTCATCAACGCTAATGGTTGTCAAGTCATGGGATATAAATGCATCAATGTTGAAGGCATTTTGCAAACCTGGAATTGGAATAATTTCTATTTCGAAGTCCCGTTCCACAATCAATTCAATCGCCACCGGAAAACGACTTGCGTAGCTGCTTTGCGAAAGCACCCGAGCCGCTTCGGCTTTCAGTTGATCGTACGATAAGAACGGAACATTCATTAGTTTTTGCGAATCCTTTCGATCAGTTCATCCAAATCAATTCCGCCTGATTGTTGCTCGCTGCGAATCGTACGGAACAACGCAGGCAACTTGTCGATTATTTCTTCATCATTAAGTAAATCACTTGGCAATCTACCCCGCTGAGCCGCTGCGGCATCAAAAAGGCTAAACCATTGGTCGCTACCCTCTTTCAAGCCTAAGGCCCTTGCGTACGCTTCGATTCTTTCGTCCGAGTCTGGGGCAGGAAATTTCCCGCGTTCCAACTTGCTGTAATTGCCAGCATCAAATCCATTCTTGCCGCAAAACTCTCGCAGCGACCAACCGCCCGCAAGGCGATACTCCTTTAATAGCTCTCCAAATTGTGTCATTTTGTGTCCTCCGAAAGGGTGTTGTAGTCATTGTACTACACGTCGGCGGTGTCGGCAAGTGAGGTTCAATCATTTCGCACGTTTCCCCTTCGGTATCCCCTCGGAGATCGCGGCGCAGCCATCTTCACAAACAAAGGCAACATCGTGCACCGGCCATCGCCGATTGACCCAAATTGGATGCCAAGCGAGCAGTCGCACTGCTTCAAAAACGCAGTACGGCTCTGATCTGAGCCGCAGTTTCTGGTAAAATTACAGCGCAAAATTTCACTAACAAGGAGGCACGATGATCATCACGCTGAAAATTACCCTGATTCGAGCTTTGTACTACAAAAATGGATGGTCGGCCGACATCGAAATCGATGAATCATCGACGCTCGAAGACCTGCACTACGCCATCCAAGACGCTGTCGAATTCGATAACGATCATCTCTATTGTTTCTTCGTTTCGAGGACCGATAGAAGCCGTAGCCGCACGATGTTCGATGACGAGGACGGTCGAGCCTTACCCAAAAAGCTCAAAGACATGTTCCCCCTGCCGCCGGATCGATACCTCTTCTACCTCTTTGACTGGGGAGATGAGTGGGTCTTCAAAATCTCGCCAAGCAGGAAACGTCCTCAGGAACCCGCCAAAGGGACCAAGTACCCAAGAGTCCAAAACGAGTCCGGTGAAAAACTCGTGCAATACCCTGAACTGGAAGACGATTTTTTCCCCTGAGAGCTGCTCAATAGGAACGCTCACAAAGGCTTTAGCAAAATCAGGCGACCACTTCGTAGAGATACTGCTGGAAACCGGAAAACATCTCCCCAATCTCGTCCGGTCGACCCAGATCCGCAATGGCATCGGAGATCGAGTTGTTGTACCTGAGCCTCAGAAGCGGTGTCAGCTTTTCCTGGTCCAACTCCCGCACTCCCTCTGCCACATAATGGGCCAGCACAAAGTCTAGGAATGCCTGCTGCTTGGCATTGAAGGAAGCACTGATGCTCACCATCGCCTGCGTTGCTCGTTCCTCGCGGGTTTTGGTCGGTGCCGCATAAGCCACATAAGACAGTACATCGAATAAATCGCTGTTCTGGGCGTCGACGATCCGCTGCATCTCGGCCATTTGCTCCCCCCCGAACCCATTCTCGGCAAGCCGCTCCAAGAGCTTCGATCGCGTTCCTGGGACGCTCCAGATGGCTCGCAACTCGGCTTCGTCTTGGAAAAACTCAGGCAGTTTGCCAAACAGCAACTCCATGAACTGCTGCGCCGACATGGGCGTTCCGTCGGGATGCCAGAAACTGGTGACCATCATGTGCTGGATCGTTCGCTCCTTGCCATCGGCCAGCTTCACTTTGGCTTTTTGGCGAGGGGGAAGGAACTCCTTCGGCTTTTCGCTGACCGCTTTGGGTTCCCCAGGCAGTCGCGGCTCCTTGGGCAAAGGATCGATCGGTTCGCCGTCCCACTCAGGGTCGCTGAAGTGATGGTGGGCCTTCACAAAGTCGTAGATCGTGAAGTAATCCTTACCCTCGTAAAGGCGCGTACCTCGCCCGATGATCTGCTTGAACTCGATCATGGAGTTGACCGGTCGCATCAGCACGATGTTGCGCACATTGCGCGCATCGACTCCGGTCGAGAGCTTCTGGGAGCTGGTGAGAATCGTTGGGATCGTCTTTTCGTTGTCCTGAAACGCTCGCAGGTACTGCTCACCAAGCTCCCCGTCATCGGCGGTGACCCGAACGCAGTAGTTGGGGTCTTGGCTGGACTTGTTCTGATTGATTAGGTCGCGGACCACCAGAGCGTGGAGCTGCGTCGCGCAAAAGACGATCGTCTTTTCCCTTTGGTCGATCTGCTCCATGAACAATTTCACACGATGCCCTTCCCGTTCTTTGATCTCGATGATCTTGTTGAAGTCCGCTTCTTCGTACCGCTTACCGGTTTCAATTTCTCCCTCGACAAGCGTGTCGTCGGGTGTGAACACATACTCGTCGAGCGTGGTCGAGATCTGCTTGATCTTAAATGGCGTCAGAAAGCCGTCGTTGATGCCGTCTTTGAGCGAGTAGGTGAACACGGGCTCGCCAAAGTAGGCATAGGTATCGATATTGTCTTTGCGTTTGGGAGTGGCGGTTAATCCAAGCTGCACGGCGGGAGCAAAGTATTCGAGGATGCCTCGCCAAGTGCTCTCGTCGTTCGCACCACCTCGATGGCATTCGTCGATAATGATGATGTCGAAGAAATCGGGAGGATACTCGCCGAAGTATGGAGACGGCTTTCCATCTTTGGTCGGTCCGCACATGAAGGTCTGAAAAATGGTGAAGAACAAGCTGCCGTTCTTCGGAACCTTGCCTTTCTTCTTGATGTCACCAGGTTCGATACGAACCATCGCATCTTCGGGGAACGCCGAAAAAGCGTTGAAAGCTTGGTTGGCGAGGTTATTGCGATCGGCCAGAAACAGAATTCGCGGACGACGGGATGGTTCACGGCTCAAGTTCCAGCGGCTCTGAAACATCTTCCAAGCGATCTGAAAAGCGATAAACGTCTTCCCAGTTCCCGTAGCCAACGTCAGCAGTATCCGCTGTTTTCCCGTTGCGACGGCTTCCAATACCCGTTCGATCGCGATGTCCTGATAGTAGCGGCCTTGAAAGTACCCCCCTTTGTCCTCGAAGGGCACGGTCGCGAAGCGATCCCGCCATGCGTTGACCTTAGCAAAGGTCTTATTCCAAAGTTCTTCCGGGGACGGATAAGCGGCGATCTCTTGCTCGTGCCCCGTCTCCATGTCGATGGCGTAGATGCCGTGGCCGTTGGTGGCGTATGTGTGTCGGATGGCGAGCTTGGCGGCATAATCCTTGGCTTGGCCGACGCCGAGAGTCAAGGGTGAAGCTGCCGATTTCGCTTCGACCACGGCGAGCTTGGTGTTGCGATATTCGAGCACATAGTCTGCCGTCAGAGCTTTGCCCCGCGTGCCGTGCCCGTGGATACGACCCAAGGTGATCGTATACTCCCGCCGGATACGGCTCCCCTCGACGATACCCCAGCCGGCCGCTTGCAAGGCAGGATCGATCAACTCGGCTCGGGTCTCGGATTCGTTCATGGGCAAGGCGAAGAAAGACGCCTAAGTGGGCGTTGGGTTGATATTCTGAAGCTGGTAAGTAACCCGACTGCGTCCGTTCTTGAAAGAAACAGTCGTCTTGAGTAGCGAGGCCACACATTGCTGATTGAAGTAGTTGTGATTGAATTCAATCACCTGTTCTTCCGATAGTTCCTGCCCAATTTTGCCTTTGATTGGCTCGCCATCCATCGTGGTAAAATTAAAGTCCCACGATTCGAGCAGCACACCTTTGAAAGTCCCAGTAATGTCGACGTCCTCGTCCTCATTTTGTGTTTCCGAGACACGTTCGAAGGCTCGGGAAGCTTGTTCGGGTGTCATTTCCGAACGCAGATCACCACTCTCCAACCTTAGACCAGCCCGCGCCTTAGCGATAACCTCCAAAAACACTTTTAAACTCGGAACAACCTTGGGCGAGGTCTCGGTCAGTTCTGAAGCAAAGTCCTCATCACTACGAACGGAGGCATCGACCACCCGAGTGATGTGGGAAAGCGAATCAGCAAGTTCATGTTCAGCAAACAAGTCAGTGTTCGGAATGGCCGTTAGCTCCAACCCGAAAGAGCCTCGGGGGAGGCCAGTGAGCATTAATCGCGAATGAGCTTCGCTCTGTCTCATGCCGCGACCGCCAGCTCGACCGAGCCAACGATGGGTATAGTCGGCTGCGACCATCTTTTGAAAAGGTTCCATCACTCGACTTGCAAAGGCCGCATCGATCCCAAGCGATCCCATCACGGGATCACCGGTGAAGAACAAAACGGCACGAGGTTCTTTACCACCCAATGGAAGCGCTTGCAGTTGCTCGATCAGTTCTTTTTCACGAATGGACAAGGCGTGCGACATCAGAGGGTGACCCACCGTCACTTCCTTCAATCGCTGCATTTCCTGCAGTTGGACTTTTACGAATCGTCGATCTCTACGTGTCGTCATGGAGTCACCCTTGCCAATTCCACTCGGGCCGCCGAATCGTCGGCGGTCGTGTTCAATTTTACTCGCAACATACCCTTCCAGACTGCCAGCCGATTGTGGGAAAACAGGGAAATCCAGTATGAAGTCCATTCTACGGTCGTTTTTGGATGGTATGACGCGTCCAAGGTCGTACACGGGTACGGCGAAAGATCGCTAGGTAGAGTCGGATCGCCAGGATGAGGCGGAAGAACGAGGTTATGATCAAAAGCTGGTATGGGCATTGGTAAAGTAACCCTAGTGGTTTTTACAGTTGTCCGCTGAAGGCTTGGTGCAGGAGGGACCTTTTCAACGCTGCCAGTGCCGCCAGCTTTTGCTCGTAGATCGGTGTCAGTCGTTGGGTTTCGGCTGCGAGGGCAACTAGGTGGCTATCGAAGAGGTTGCGGTCGTTTTGGAGGGCGGGGATCGCGTAGATTCCGTGTCCGTGGATACGACCTAGGGTGATCGTATACTCCCGCCGGATACGGCTCCCCTCGACGACACCCCATCCGGCCGCCTGCAAGGCAGGATCGATCAACTCGGCTCGGGTCTCGGATTCGTTCATAGCGTTTTGCGATAAAAGAGCTAAGTTCTTACAGGGTAAGGTTTTACGACTTGATGCTTGCCCTTGTCGCGGTTTGTATTAAAAGGAAATCCACGCCCAAAACGGGAGGTAACTACGGTATCTAGTTGATGTCTGGCTTGGATCCGCCAGTTTGATTTTTCCGGATTCTAACGCTGCCGTAATGATCACCGTAGCCGTTGCACGCCGCTTGCAAGGCAGGATCGATCAACTCGGCTCGGGTCTCGGATTCGTTCATGGGTGACTACTGATGTTGCAAGCCGCGGGTGATCGTATCGATCAGTTCCGGATACCGTCGGCGTTGCCGTTCGGATTCGAGCCAGTTATTGATCGCCTCGACAACCTCTGCGTTCCAGCTCTCTTCTGGTCTCAGAAGATTGTTCTCTACCAGCCAGTAACTGACGGCGCACCACGCCCAGAGCGGTGCATGGTCCGTGAGGTGACATTCAGGTGGGGGGAAGCCTCCTGGCCCACGGGTTCCGTTCATGTACTGATGCACCAGTTGTCGCGTGCGTCCCATCCTTCTTGCTATCTCTGAGGCAGTGACAAGGTTGCATTCATCGACTCGCAAAACTTCGGCTCCGATGTCCGCTTTACGAACATCATGGATCGCGCCGATAATCGCATCTTCGAGTGACCCTGCCGATCGACTGAACTCGATGTACAGTCGACTGTGCTGCATGCTTACCGTCGCGTCGTCACAACCAGCGCGAAACAAAGCGTCCTCGACGGCCGATGTCAGTTCGCTAACACCACCGACGATCAGGGCGAAATCATATTCCATCTCACAAGTTTGTGGGGTTGGGTTCATCATTCATTACCTTCTTCGGGTTCACCGCTATCGATCTTGTTTGGATCATTGCTGTCAGGGCATCGATCCACCACTTTTCGGATTTGCCGAGCGTGATTTTCCGGACTTTTCGGAGTCGACCAAACACTGACTATGCAGCCTTCTCGCGTACTTTGGGGACAAAAGAGCCGTCCCCAAGCGTGCCCGTTGGAAAGTTCGACTCTCCAGCCAAGCCCTTCGGCGTATTGGACTGCTTTTTCGATCTCTGGTTTTGGATGCCTCGGCCTCGTCATCGACTCAATCCTAGTATACGCTGTTGACAATTGTCAAGCATATTCAGATTTTCCACAACTATGCTGAAAAAACCCAACGTAACCTTGGGGGAGGCTCCCTTTTCGCTTGGCTCATTTCTCAGCCTCCGCTTCCTGTAACTCTTTCAACGTCTTGCCGCTCGAATCCTTCCATTCGGTTCGGCCATTTGCGGGGCGGCCCAGGACAATCTGCGCTGCGAGGGTCGGAGAACTAAACGCGTAGTCCTGGGAAAACCTGTACACCTCCTTGTCCTCCACGAGAACTCCGCTTTCGAGAAGGAGTTTGCGGAAATCGAGGGTCGACGGGAAATACTTACCCAGTGACGGAACGATTTCTTTAGAGGCAAAAGAGCCGGAGCGAACCACGAATCCCTGCGTGGTATCCCATCCCGTCGCAACAATGCCTTTCCCCTGGCATTTGAGAAGCTGATTACCGGCATTGCTTAGGGGCGACGCCTGCTCGAAGGCATGAATGCCGAGTACCGGTAGCATCCCAAGGATGTTTCCAAGAAATACATCCATATCGGCCCGGTCCGCTTCTGATAGGGTCGGTTCGGTGGGAGTGTTTCCATTCTCCAGTGGGACACGCTTGGCCGCCGTAGCCCTTTGGATCAGTTGGGCCTCCAGATACTGCACGTGCGCCTTGTTCAATTGCCCTTGGCCGGCCACGAAGAAGACGGCTTTTGTCCAAAAGTCTTTTTTGGCGTAGTGCTGTTCCAACCGAGGGCGTACCGGGTCTCCTTCTCCGATATAGAGTTGGTCTCCATCGCTCGATTCCCGAGGACCGATCAGGAGGTAAACGCCGGTTTGTTGGAACTCGTCTCGTATACGGACCTTGGGATACAAGGCGCGAGGGAAGACGATCGCCTTGCCAATCCAGTTCGATCGCTCGACTAATCGGAGCCCGTCCGGGTCGCCATCGGCGACAAAGATACGCAAGGAGAATGGCGTGTTGGAACTCATTTTGGGCTTACAGTTCTCCACTGAAGGCTTGGTGCAGGAGGGACTTTTTCAACGCGGCGAGTGCCGCCAGCTTTTGCTCGTAGATCCGCGTCAGCCGTTGGGTTTCGGCGGCAAGGGCGTCGAGCTGGGTGACATTCGTGTCTTGTTCCGCGCGGTTGGGATGTGGCAGAATGAACGATTTGATTTGCTCGGTGCTGAGGTTGGGTTGCGCCGCCCCTGCCGAGATTCGCAAATTTTCGTCTACTTTGGTCGAAAGATAGTAAAACAGAAATCGCTTATTCAACTTCGGACTAGGCTCAAATTTCCCTACTCGCTGATTGAGATAAAAAACGGTGGCCTTGGTATTAAAGCCAATTTTCCCCGTTGTAGCGCCAGACATTGCAATCAACAAATCGCCTTCAACTATGCGATAGCGATCGAGGTTTTCGCGATAGTCTTTCGGATTGAAGAAAACGAGCTTCTCGGAATCAATTTTTCCGGCTTGGATATTGGAGATACGCAAAATGGGGTAACCCGTTTCCTTGAATGTGCTGCTCTTGAAAGCGAACCCATTCTGAAAACCGCAAACGTCTTCGAGCGTTGTTTCCACCCAGCCTTCCCCCCGTTGTGTGAACACAGCGTTGAGGTGGCTTTCAAACAGGTCGCGGGCGTTTTGGAGGTTCTGGGCGGCGTGGGCTTGGGCCGTGGCAAGACCCCCAAACGCTTCGTCCAGCAACCCCACAATCCGCTGCTGCTCAGAAAGCGGGGGAAATGGAATCTGAACCTCTTGCACCATCTCTTTTGAGATGACTGTCTGGGCAGCGCCAACTGAGCCGGATCGGAGACGCTCAACGAGCGTCATCATGAAGTAGTAGAGATAAAACTGATCGAGTTTCGATGGATGAGCGACCGTCTAGGGGAAAGGCAAGAGAGCCGATTCGAAAATCTGAAAGTTTTCGAATTCGATCCCATGCTCCTTGGGGGCTCTGCCCCCAAACCCCCGGGATTTTTCGAGGCATGGCGCCGAAAAATCAACTTATTGCTT
>JAPLNM010000144.1 GCA_026692845.1 Planctomycetota bacterium
AACGATCGCTTTACCGACGCGAAGGTCTTCGAGTTTGCATGGAATGGATTGCCCAGACGAGATCAAATCGGCTTGAAACTCGGGGGCTGGGCCATCATCGAAGCAACAAGTGGCGATCAACCAAAACAGCAATCGAGCAAGATAGGGCATGGCGAAACTCCGTGGTGAATCGGCCGTGAAAAGTGCGGATCAGACGTGTTCCTACCCCACCCAAACCAATCACTACCAAGGGAACATATCTTACCCCCCGCCCACGTGTCAATCATTTTTCCAAAATTTTTGGCCAATGGGTTTTTGCTGGATTTTGCTATGAGTCTGGCTGGTTCACGCTCCGAGTGAATCCGGTGTGTTCGCGCATAAACTCGGGGTCTGTCCCCGGTTATTCTGCCAATTGAAGTCCTTGATCGAGTTCGTCATGTCCTTTCACCAATTTGGAATATTCTGGGTTCAAACGACTTTCGAAAACGCTTCCCGAAAAACTGCTTCGCGAGGTCCTCGGGAAGCACAAGTGTCTCTTGGGAGGCGTTTTTCATTCTGCCGTCATTACGTGGGCTTTCCGTTGCCAAGTCGTAGCCATCGGCTGCCAAGCGGTGGACAGCGGCGCGAGCAAAGTTTCCACCGTCTGGCGCCAGGTGGCTACGTCTGGCGACAGGTGGCTACGCTTGTCGTAGCCATCGGCTGCCAAGCGGTGGTGCGGCGCGAGTAACGCTTCCACCGTCTGGCGACAGGTGGCTACGGCGACAGGTGGCTACGGCGACAGGTGGCTAGAGAACAGATGGAAATCGCGGCTCGATTGTTTTTAGAAAGGGAGCGGAGGTAAAACTGGGATGCCGCCCGGGACGCTGGGCGCAGGTTGGTTGGGGATCGGTCGGGGCGCACCAGGAAGAGGTGCTGAGGGGAGGATATCGTTGCCGTACCACGTGTTGCTAGCCCCTGGTGGTGGTAGTTGCCCACCGGGAGTGCCTGTCGCTGGAGAATAGTTGTTTCTCTGAGTACCCATGGGATTACCATTTTGCGGCGGATTACCATTTTGCGGCGCACTTTTTGGGGCCGGAGCAGACCTGGGACTGGTTCCTAGAAATCTGTCGAGAATTCCGCCCGCCGAGGTGGCTTGGCCATTTCCATTTTGGCCGTTTGCACCTTGAAGCCCGATGCCTCGCATCAGGTCGTTGCCCAAGCTCGTGCCATTGGCCCCTTGGATGTCGACGGGGATTGGAAATCCCTCGGGCGCACGGCCTTGTTCGAGCTCGCGCTCGACGTTGGCGATATACGGCCCGATGACTTCTTTGACTTCAGGCGGCATGATCGAGCCCGCATGCGCGAGGGCTTGGGATATGTACTGACCGCTTCGAGAGCGAGCGATGGCGGTTTTTTGGTTTGGGCCTAAAAGCGTCATGGCGAACATGGTCACTACGCAGCACATGGCTGCCCCTTTGATCAGACCAAAGCCCGCACCGAGTTGCCGATCGAATTCCTTGAGTCGAATTTTATCGATCGAAGAGCTGATCATTCGGAAGATCAGCCAAATCGCAAGGCTTGTTCCGAAGTACAGCAGGAGCATGGCAAGAAAGACGTTCCATGGCGGTTGGGCGTTGATGTGCTTGGCCACGTCGTAGCGGAAGTAATTGGCCACGAAGTAGCTTACGACGATCGAAGCCAAGGAAGCGATTTGCCAAGCGAAGCCTTTGATCGCGCCGAAGATCGCAGCCGAAGCCAGGATAATCAGCATGAGAATATCGTACGTTTGCATCGTGGAAGGACCGTTGCTTGGAAGCATTTAAACTCCGGATTCTTTAACAGCAATTCTCTTAGCAATTCAACGCGGGTCAACAAAAGAGCAGTTTTTGCTAGCAATTCATCCTAGACACCGATTCTGCAGGTATCGATTCGGCGATCCTGGAACGAACTGTCTTGCGAGGAAGCTCTAAAAATGCTAATCCGTTTGTATCGGATATAGTACTTATACCCATTTCGGAGCGGGTCTTTAATCGCGTCCCCTCCCCTACCCTGCTTCGTTGCTCGTTATGGCAGATTTCAAGACCCACATTACCGTCAGCACCCTATCGGGCCTTCTTCTGGGATTAGGCGGCTATCAATCGGGGATGCCATGGGAGAGCTGTTTTATCGCAGGGGGGTTATGTTCGGTCAGTGGCATGCTGCCGGATTTGGACAGCGATTCCGGGATTCCATTGCGTGAGGCGGTGGGTTTTGCGGCAGCGTTTGTACCGATGCTCATGCTCGATCGGCTTGAGCGTGTGGGGCTTTCGCATGAGATGATGCTGGTAGTTACCGGCGCGATCTACTTTTTCTTAAGGTTCGGGATTGCCGAGTTGTTTCGTCGCTACACGGTCCATCGTGGGATGTGGCACAGTTTGCCTGCGGCGATCATCGCAGCTCTTTTCGTATTTTTGGTATGTGGATCGGAGAATATCCATTTGCGGCTCTTCAAGACCGTGGCGGTCTTCGTGGGGTTTATGTCCCATATCTTGCTCGATGAGCTCTGGTCGGTCGAGTATCGCAGGGGTAAGTATGTATTCAAGCATTCGTTTGGAACGGCTTTGAAATTCCTTGGTGAATCTCGGCTTGCCAATATCGCGACGTACTTCCTTCTGGCCGCCTTGTCGGTGGTGGCCTATCATGACGAAGCGATCATGGAGCATTTCGGTTATGCTCACACGCACTCATTACCGCACACAGCCGTCGACTGGATCAAGATCATTCGCGAGCAATCGGAGAACTGGATCCGCTGAGTTGCGGCCGCTACGATCGAACTTTCAATGGCATGGCCCTTTGGTGGCTAGATATAGGGGACTCTATGGTACCGGCGATCCGCACCGAAAAACTCAGTCGGCAATTCGGTGGCAAGTCCGCTGTGGACCAAGTCAACCTGGAGGTCATGCCAGGAACTTTCTACGGATTCCTCGGCCCCAACGGTGCGGGCAAATCGACAACGATCAAGATGCTCACTGGGCTCTTGCAGCCTTCCTCGGGCAACATCGAGGTATTGGGTCGCAACATGCTCGATGCGGCAGAGAGTTTGGAGGTTAAGCGTTCGATTGGGGTGATCCCTGAGAACCTAGCTCTCTTTGACTACCTTACGGCGATGGAGTATTTGACCTTTGTGGGTAGGATTCACGGGATGGATCGCGATACGATCCGGCAGAGGTCTCGCGAAATGCTTGACTTGTTGGATTTAGAGGACGATCCGAAAAAGGTATCGAACGATTTTTCGCATGGAATGCGGAAGAAGCTTTCGTTGGCCGCCGCGTTGATCCACCGACCCTCGTTGCTTTTTCTCGACGAGCCTTTCGAGGGGGTCGATGCGGTCGCGTCGCGGACGATTCGCGAGCTGCTCTTGCAGTTTACCGCCAGTGGCGGGACGGTCTTTCTGACCTCCCATGTGCTCGAGGTCGTCGAGAGGCTCTGCACGCATGTTGGGATTATCGTCTCGGGTAAGCTAGTCGCACAGTCGTCGCTTGAGGAACTCGTCGAGGGAGGACGCCTCGAAACGGCCTTCATCAAAGCGACCGGCGCTGAGGTGCTCGAAGAAGTGTCGGCCAAGCTCGATTGGCTGACTTCGGAGCAGGGTTCATGAGCCAATTGGATCCTGACCTACCCCGAGCCAACCATGCCCCTGCTTGGCTCAGGAACGTTTCCCCCGCAGCAAGTCATTTTGAGCAGTGGTCCGCTTTAGCCCATGCCTATTGGCGGAGCAAGTTGAATCGATGGGTAAGCGATTCGATTATCAGCCGGGCGATCCAGTCGATCTTTCTTGGCCTGCTGATCGCTGCGGTTTTGATTTGGTTCGGTGTGCTCTTTGGTGGTGGATACGTTTTAGCCAAATCGACCGCAGATGGAAAAGACTTCGCTGCGGTGGGAGCCTGGAACGCATTGTGCGGCGGTTTTCTCTTCCTTTGGCTCATCGGTTTAGCCAACGATGCAACGCGAGGCGACTCGTTGTCCCTCCAGAAGCTGATGCACTTGCCGATTTCCCCGGCTAGTGTCTTTGCACTGAACTTCCTACTGACTTGGATCAACCTCCCGATTGTATTTTTTCTTTCGTCTGGCCTAGGGCTGGTCCTCGGAGGCTGCTTGGTCGAGGGTATCGCTGGGCTATGGAAGTTAGCTCCAGTGCTGTCCTATGCGCTGATGGTCTCGGCCTTGACGTCGCAGGTGCAGGGCAAACTCCAGGTCCTTTTACAAAACCCCAAAACCCGGTCGATGCTCATGACGGCCATTCCGATCTTCCTTACCGTTTTGGGCCTAGGAATCTCGATGTCAACGTTCATCATTCGGCGTTTGGCCGCGGGGGGAAACACACTTTATTGGACTCAGATAATCGATGCGGCTTGTCCATTTTTCTGGTTGGCCGATACCCTCTCGGGTCGCTCCTTGCTAGGTGCGTACTGCTGGATCTGGATGCCTTGCATGTGGCTGATCTCTGCGTGGTCATTGCGTGCGAACTATCGGATGACCAAACGCTTCTACCAGCACGGCTTCGATCTTGAGTCTTCCAACGCATCGGTTGGCAAATCAGAGCGACCTAACGCGGCGAACGAAGGATCTGCGAACGGTTCGGTCCGATGGATGGAACGCTCTTTTCCGGGGCTTAGCCAGCCTGCCTCTGCGATCGCCGCAATGACATGGACTCTTTTCTGGCGTTCACCCCAGATGAAACTTGCCATGCTCTTGCCGATCCTGCAGCCTTTTTTCCTGCTGCTTGTTTTTCAGCAAAAGCCCACCCTGAGCGAACCATCAAATCCACCGGTCTCGGCTGTCGTCGAGCCTGACATCGACGTCGAACCGACGGTCTGGAAAGGGACGCAATACCAAGGCTTCTACCTGTTTGCGATCACCGTTTTTTCTACCTACCTGGGATCGTCGTTTGCCAGCAACATTTTCGGATTCGATCGATCTGGATTTCGGTTTTGGGTCCTCTCGTCGATTCCCAGATCGGACATTTTAAAGGGGAGAAATTGGATGTTCGGCGCGATGCTCTTGGTCATCGTCCTAGCCCTTTTGATTTTCACCAACATCCTTTGGAGCTACTCGTGGCTTCGTGCCGTCGAGGCCTTGGCCGCTTTTCTGGCGTATCTGCCGCTGTACCTTGCGCTCTCGAATGTCATTGCGATTCTGGCCCCCTTCCCTGTTCCGGTTCAAGGCTTCCAGGGGGCTAAAGACTTCTCCTGGAAATCCTTGGTGCTGAACATGGCCCTGAGCTCACTGATGCCGGTGATTTTGACCCTCTGTTCAGTCCCTTGGGGGATCGAATGGGGAATCCACAAGCTGCAACCTGCATTTAGATCCGTTCCGATCGCCCTGTTATGCATGCCCTTCTTGATCGGTTTATCTTGGTGGCTCTATGGTCGCTTGATCGAGCTCATCGGCCAATTGCTCCAAAGCCAGCAAGAAAACTTGCTCAAATTCGTCACCTCCAAATCAGAAAAGTAATCCTCCGAACCCATCCTAGAAAAACGCGATCCCTGAGGCTCTCGCTCGCGATTCGATCGTGTTTTGCGTTAGAAACTTTCGTCATCTCCAAGGAAACTTGGTCAAGCTAGGTAGGATTTGCGCTGATTTGCCATACTCAACCCTGGGTTGTTTTGTCAAAATAAGTGCACTCTTTTCGCCTGAATAATCGATACAACCCGCACTGTCCATCCTGTGGCCTCGAGCACTATTAGCTTTTGAAATATGTCAACCCAAGCACCTTCTGCGATCGAAAAACCTGTCGAGTATGTCAGCGGAATCACCGTCCGACTGGTCGGAGACTCCGGCGACGGAATGCAACTCCTAGGCCAGCAACTGACGAACACCTCGGCTCTGCTGGGTAACGATGTGGCGACCTTCCCAGACTTCCCAGCCGAAATCCGCGCACCGCGCGGTACACGCGCTGGGGTCTCGGGATTCCAAGTCCAATTCGCGTCCCACGAAGTCCATACCCCTGGCGATACGCTCGATGCTCTCGTGGCGATGAATCCCGCCGCATTGGTCACAAACCTTGCGGATCTGAACAAGGGTGGTCTTTTGATCGTCAACGACGATAGTTTCGAGGACAAGGACCTTAAACTAGCCAAGCTCAATACGAGTCCTTTGGAAGATCCATCGATGGAGAACTATCGATTGATCAAGGTCTCGATGACCCGGCTTACCAAAGAAGCCGTTGCAGAATTCGGACTCAGCACCAAAGAAGCCGACCGCTGCAAAAACTTTTTTGCAATGGGTCTCGTTTATTGGCTCTATGGGCGGAACATGGATGCGACGCTACGTTTCATCCACGGCAAGTTCTCTGCGGGTAAATCGACCATCGCTGCGGCTAACGAAAAAGCGCTCCGCGCCGGTTGGGCTTATGGAGAGACGATCGAAGCTCTGGGACACTCGTACAACGTCCATCCAGCCAAACTGACATCTGGGACCTACCGCAACATCATGGGCAACCAAGCCTTGGCATGGGGGCTCTTGGCCGCCGCACAACGCTCGGGCAAAGAGCTTTTCTACGGCTCGTATCCAATCACCCCGGCCAGCGATATCCTCCACGAACTGGCCCGCTACAAGAACTTTGGCGTCTGTACCTTCCAAGCCGAAGACGAAATCGCAGCCGTGTGCGCAGCGATCGGCGCTTCATACGGTGGGCAAATGGGAGTGACAACCTCGAGCGGACCTGGCATTGCCCTGAAGGCCGAAGCCATGGGTTTGGCCCTGATGCTCGAGTTGCCCTTGTTGGTTATCGACGTACAGCGGGGAGGTCCAAGCACGGGTCTTCCGACGAAAACCGAGCAGGCCGATCTCTTGCAAGTCATGTTCGGACGAAACGGCGAATCGCCCCTACCGGTCCTTGCAGCCCGAAGCCCTGGAGATTGCTTCGAAATCGTCCAAGAAGCTTGGATGCTCGCGACGCAGTTGATGCTCCCGGTGATCGTTCTGTCCGACGGCTACATCGCCAACGGCGCCGAACCCTGGAAAATCCCAGACGTCTCGAAACTCGCCCCCATACCCGTGTCTCATCCACAGGAAAACAACAACCCCGACGGTCCGTTCAAGCCCTATCTGCGCAATGAGTTGCTGGCAAGACCATGGGCGATACCAGGCACACCCGAACTGATGCACCGCGTCGGCGGGATCGAAAAAGAGGATGGGACCGGCAACATCAGTTACGATCCAGAAAACCATCAAAAGATGGTCCACATCCGCGCTCAAAAAGTCGCCAATGCCGCCAAGCTGCTCCCGCCACAGAGTGTCGAGGGTCCTGCATCGGGCGATCTGCTCGTAGTGAGCTGGGGTGGGACTTACGGAGCTTGCTTGACGGCGGTTCAACAAGCCCAATCGGCCGGTTTGAGCGTTGCCCATGCGCACTTGCGATACCTCAATCCGTTCCCAAGCAACCTAGGGGAAATCCTATCGAGGTACAAAAAAGTCCTCATTCCAGAACTCAACATGGGGCAACTGCGGATGCTCATTCGCAGCCGATACCTCGTCGACGCAATCGGCTACAACAAAATCAAAGGCAAGCCGTTTACCGTCACGGAACTCGTCGAGAAGATTTCCGAATACGCGAAGTAAACGCCTAGCACTACCGACTACCAAAAAACAACCATCGATTTCAAAACAGCAAAAACGATATGAATACAGCACTGAAGGTTCTCAAGGCCGACGACTTTGCAAGCGATCAGGACATCCGTTGGTGCCCGGGTTGCGGCGATTATTCGATCCTGGCCCAAATGAAAAAAGTCTTACCGGAAATCGGGATCCCGCCTGAACAAACCGTCTTCATTTCCGGGATCGGTTGCAGCAGCCGATTCCCGTATTACGTCAACACCTACGGCGTCCACTCGATCCATGGCCGTGCACCGGCCGTTGCGACCGGACTGAAGTTGGCTCGACCCGATCTGAGCGTCTGGGTCATCACTGGCGACGGAGACGCCCTGAGCATCGGCGGCAATCACTTCATCCACCTGCTTCGCCGCAACGTCGACTTGAACATCGTCCTTTTCAACAACCGAATCTACGGATTGACCAAAGGTCAGTACTCGCCGACGAGCGTCGAGGGCCAAGTCACCAAGAGCACGCCGATGGGAGTGGTCGACCATCCGCTCAACCCGATCAGTATTGCGATCGGTGCCGAAGCGACCTTCATCGCGCGATCCGTCGACAGCAACATCAAGCACCTAGCTACCGTCCTGAAACGAGCCGCCGAGCATCAAGGCACGAGCTTTGTCGAGGTCTATCAAAACTGCAACGTCTTCAACGATGGCGCGTTTAGTTATGCCCAAGACAAAGCGACTCGGGATGATGCGACCGTCGAACTCGAGCATGGCAAACCGATGATCTTTGGCAAAGACAAAGACAAGGGAATTCGTCTCAACGGTTTCTCCCTGGAGGTCGTCAACTTGGCTGATGGCAAAGTCAAAGAAGACGACTTGCTGTTCCATGACGAGCAAGCCGACCCGGCTTTGGTGTACCTGCTATCACGCATGCGGCACCCACAGTTCCCTGAACCCATTGGGGTCTTCAGGAACGTCGAGCACGGAACCTTTGAGAAAGCCGTTCGCGGACAGATCGACCAAGCTGTCGAGCAGCGCGGTCGGGGTGATTTGCAAAAGCTCCTTTCGAGCGGCGATACTTGGACGGTGTAAGGTGCAAGGGTTAAAGGATATTAATTGAACACATCGCGATCGAGCATGCAGTACTCGATGGCTTCCTCGATGTGTTGTGGTTCGATTTTGGCCTCCGACTCCATGTCGGCGATGGTACGAGCCACGCGGATGACCTTGTCGTGAGCGGCCGGGGTGCTTACCCGGATGTCTTTAGCTTAACAGATAATGTACTATCTAAAGCTTCCACGAAAGGCATTTTTGGCGGTTCTCTGAGAGCTAGCTTCTAAAGCACACGACAGGTAGTCGCACCATGGCGAAGAAGAAACCTACCACGACGCATCCGAGCTTTGAAGACATCAAAAAGACCATCGTTTTAGGGCTATTCTCGAGCGACAACCTTCTTAACAAGCTAGTCCTGAAAGGAGGTAACGCACTCTCGCTTGTCTATGGGATTTCAACGCGTGCTTCACTGGATATCGACCTGTCTATTTCCGGTGACTTTGAAAACCTAAAAGAGGTTGATTCTCAGATCCAGAGGGAGATGCAGCGGAGTTTTGATCAGCTTTCGTTAATTGTGTTTGACTTTTCCATGAACGAAGTCCCTCCGGAAGTAACCGAGGACCTTGCGAATTTCTGGGGCGGTTACAAGATCATCTTCAAGCTTATTGAGAAGGCCAAGTTTCAGGAATACAAAAACGATTCGGAATGGCTGAGCAAGAACAGTCTTTCAGTCGGGGGAAGCGGTGCTCGAAAGTTCGAGATCGACATAAGCAAACATGAGTACACCGCGGAAAAGCGCGATCTCATTTTCCACGGATACAAGATCTATGTGTACTCGCCTGCAATGATCGCGTGCGAGAAATTGCGGGCGATCTGCCAACAGATTGACACGTATCGAGAAAAGGTCAAAAAAAGCAAAGCGAAGAGGGCACGTGACTTTCTCGATATCTATCAGATTTGCGAGGCTGGGCAAATAAACCCGTTGGAAGAATCCTTTAAGTTAACTCTAGCCAAGGTTTTCGATGCTAAAGAGGTTCCTTTGAACTTGCTGGAACGAATCGAGGGAGAACGCGAGCATCACGAGTCGGACTTTGTTGCCGTAAAAGCAACCGTAGCGAATTCAAGCAATCTAGAGGATTTTGAATTTTACTTTCAGTACACTCTTGAGCTCGTCAGGAAGCTAGAAGCCTTTTGGAACGTGTAGCCGCCATTTCTTAATGTATTCAGTCTCCTTCATTTTGTAGTCTAGTCTAAAGTCAAACTCGATTTTAAATTCCTCAAACTGGCTTATTTGGGACTGCGTGTATTTCCCACTTCGTTCTAGGTAGTAGCCAATGGATTGATGATAGGGGTAGGTGTAACCTATTTGCCTAAGGTAAGCACACAAGCGATTGATGGAAACTTGACCTGCCGCTTCCGAAAACGCTTTTGCAACTTCAGCAATACCGCCTGAATAGACAGCACGCACTGCAATATCAATTAGCGTCCGTTCAAGGTTAGTTGTTCGAATGGTTGAGTTGCCACCGATGGTCTTTTCGATTACTCCTAGTTGATCTGTATTTCCGCCATTAAGCAAGTGGATTGTATACTCCAGAAATGCAGCAACGTTATTCGTTGTTCTACATTCGGTAGCGAATGATCGATTGATACCTGCCTGAGTAAGTTCTCCGCCACCGGGCCGAAGGCTTTGTTCGATGTTGAAGTAGATTGCCTTGGGGATTTGTTCGGTGAGCCCGTGAAAACTTATCGCCGTATAGTGACTAAAGTACCCTTTCTCATCGATTGATTGAACAAGTTCAAAGGGACCGGTATCTCCCAAGGAGTATCGCGTTATTGGCCTTGGAAATCCGAAACGATGAGACTGGAGGTTGGCGTTCTTTTCGAGGAACTGGATGAATTGGATGACTGTAGTTTTCTGGGCAAGCCGCCAAAAATCTCGGTTCTTTGAAAGAAGCTCGTCGAGTTCACTTTTGGAAAAAGCCTTCCTTTGTGTTTGGGCAAGTGCGGCGAGGATATCCGCTTTTGCAATGCTCATTCTAGTTCTTGGTGCCATTGGTCATTGCCGCTTCGAAATAGCTGTTTTCATCAGCATAACCACGGTATCGAATGCCATTACGATCCGTTATCCCGGTTGTTTCCCTGGCTCGTTCTGGTGCTGAACTGCTCAAACCATCGAGCAAACAACGCTTTGGGCTTGGTTTATTGTTGATTAATGATCGGTGATACATAGTATATATACTTTATGTAACCGCTGTATCAACCTGGAAACTTCGGGCTTTTTCGAAATCCCTGCAAAAGTCCGTTTTTTCGCCCCATTTTTTGAGCCTCCCCCTTGTTTCCCAAACGATACACTGCTATGATGAGTACATGTACTCATCATAGCGAGGTTTATTTTGCTAGTTTTGGGTCTTTATGGCATTGATCCATTCGCCTTCTCCCGAGTCCAAAATCGTTTGGCAAGTAGATAGCGTCAAGGCAGGTCAACCCAACATTCCCAAGGTGGACCCCGCTCGCAAAGATACCGTCAAATTTGCGATAGACGGTTCATCGAGTGAATTCTAATGGAACACATCGCGATCGAGCATGCGGTACTGGATGGCTTCCTCGATGTGTTGCGGTTCGATTTTGGCCTCCGACTCCATGTCGGCGATGGTGCGAGCCACGCGGATGACTTTGTCGTGAGCTCTGGCGCTGAGTCCGAGTTCTGAGACGGCCGTTCGCATGCGCTGGGTTTGGATTTTCCCGAGTGGGCAATACTGGCGAAGCTCCCTGCTGGACATCTGAGCGTTCGTCAGAGTTCTGGACGACGCGAAGCGTTGGTTTTGGAGCGAGCGAGCCGCAGTGACCTGATCGCGCATCATCACGCTGGTGGTGCCTGCTGCCCCGTGAGCCAGTTCATCGAAGGGGACAGCCGGGACCTCGATATGGATATCGACCCGATCGAGCAGTGGGCCGGAAATTCGGCTCATGTAGCGTTCGACCTGGGTGGGGTTGCAATTGCAACTGCGGCGAGGATCGGTCCGATAGCCGCATGGACACGGGTTCAACGCTGCGACGAGCATGAAGTTGGCTGGGAAGGTTGTGCTGCGCATGGCGCGCGAAATGGTCACCACTCGGTCTTCGAGCGGTTGACGCATCACCTCGAGCGTTTTGCGGTTGAACTCCGGAAGTTCGTCAAGGAACAGCACCCCGTTGTTGGCCATAGAGACTTCGCCGGGCGACGGTGGGCTGCCACCGCCGACGAGTCCAGCGTCGCTGATGGTATGGTGAGGCGAGCGAAAGGGCCTTTGGACCATCAGCGGTTGACCGCTTTGCAAGCGTCCGAGGGCCGAATAGATCCTGGTCGTCTCGATCGATTCGCCCGGAGAGAGTGTCGGCAAGATCGACGAAAGTCGCTTGGCCAGCATCGTCTTGCCCGAGCCCGGCGGACCGATCATCAAGAGGTTATGGTTGCCAGCAGCGGCGATCGTCAAAGCGCGCTTGGCCATCTCTTGGCCTCGTACGTCAACGAAATCCAAATCGTACTGGGAATAGCTGTGGTAGATCTCTTCGAGTCGGCTTGGGACCGGATCGATTTCCAGAGTGCCAGCCATGAATGCTGCAGCTTCGCATAGGTTGGCCACCGGGATCACTTCGATCTCCTCGACGACGGCTGCCTCTTGAGCATTCGAGGAGGGAACCAAAAGCCCTTTGATTCCCTCCTGCTTGGCCGCAGCGATGGCCATCGACAAGGCCCCTTTGACTCCGCGGGTATGGCCTTCGAGGGACAGTTCACCGACGACGGCATAGTCGTTGAGTCGGTCGGATTGAACTTGGTTGCTCCCGACGAGCATCCCGAGGGAAATCGGCAAATCGAAACTGGCTGCTTGTTTGGGCAGTTCGGCGGGAGCCAGGTTGATAACGATCCGATCGTGGGGTCGCAAGAAACCGGCGTTGACCAAGGCGCGCTCTACCCGGTGGGTACTCTCGCGAACGGCTTGTTCGGGTAGTCCGACAAGGACGGTTTTGGGCAAAGCGGAGGCCGAAAGATCGACCTCGACATCTACGGGAACCGCATCGATTCCTACCAAACTATACGTTTTTAGTTTTGCCAACATGCACGGGGCTCCTGGGTGAAATCACCGCAAACCAACAGGGGAAACCATCGAATTCGATGCGAAGATTGCTTCGCGCTCTAGGTCGATGGTCCGTGTGCATCCTGGGAAAACCAATGGCGCCGACGGTGGCTTATCGGCGGCGTTTTTTCAATGTAGCAACAAGTGAAATTCCTGTCCCGATTTTGGTCGGTAAAAATTTGGCCGGTAAAAATTTGCCTCATCAGCAGAATTTGTGGGTCCGTTTTGGCTTGGTAAGCTCAGGAAACCAATGGAATCGCTAGTAGGCGTACTGGCCGTCGAAGATGGCAATGAATCCAGTACGCCTGCGGCTGACTGCTAAACGCGATCAGTCATACAACTTGTTCTGGCAACGAGCGAGCAAATCGTGCTCGTGCTCAGTGCAACGGTGCTCGTGCTCGTAATCGAATCAAGACTCGTACGGATTGTCGCGAAGTTGACTCGAATGGCGATGAAATTCGATGGTGTCTCGGAGTCATCGAGCGACTACAATTCTGCAGTCGATTACGAGCACGAGCACCGTCCGCCGCGGCGGACTGAGCACGAGCACGACGAAGAGCCAGAACAAAACCATAGCACTCGGAACCAAAACAGAGGTACGGAGGCTAAGGAGGAAAATTCCTTGGCGATTTTGGTCAACTCCACGTTTTTTGGGCAACCAATCCGATTTTTTGCAGTCTATAGAAGTATGGTTCCATTGCGAATCGAGGCATCTTCGGAGGGAAAAAAAACTTCCGGCGATGGATCTTCGCTAGAACTTCGAATTGGCACCGCATTTGCTTAAAAAGACCTCGGTGGACTTGGCAAGCGTGCCAAATCAGACCGAAACGACCCGAGAGCACCAGGAGATGTCCGAATATGAACCGACTTCCTAGCGACCAATCCCGTGAAAACCAAGGGAACAGCGACAAGGTCCTGCTTACCGGTTCGCTTATGGCCGCGAGTCCATGGGCCCGCGATCCGAACTTCCGCAACTCCGTCTGCCTAATCGTCGAGCACGGTGAGCAAGGCGCCGTGGGTGTGGTTCTCAATCGGCCCATGGAACTCGACCCGAAACCTCTATTGAGCTTCCTTTTCGAGGGGCAAGAGCAAGAGTTAGTCGATACTGCCGGCATCCCGATGGCGCACTTCAATTTCGGCGGGCCGAACAACGGCCCAATTCTAGCCATCCACAACGAATCGGCATTGGCTGAAGGGGGCAACAACCACGGGGTTTATCTGTCTGCCCAACTCCCAACGCTTCGCCAATTGGCTCAAAACTCTCCCGAACATTTGAGGTGGTTCATCGGCCATGCGGTTTGGACAAAGTCCCAGCTTGAGCAACAGATCGTCGATCATCATTGGCTTGTGGTTCCTGCGGTTCCCGAGATTGTCTTTGAAAAAGAGGAGACGATGTGGGAGCGAGCGATCGAATTCTACGGCGATTTGGTGCTGTCGGAGTTTCCGGGAGTCGGCAAGCATACTCAGCGTGCGGCTTGCAATTGAGAGTCGTTGGCGACGACAGAGCAAAATCGACGGGATAACTTCTGGCAGGAAATGCGTTTCGTAGGGCTTTTTTCTTCTGCCCTGAGCATCGATCTAGCCGAAAAAGAGTATGAAAGTGGGATTTTGCCTCCCGAAGGAACTTTATCGGTTTTAACGCCTCTAAAGTCCTGAGGCGGTAGGTTTCGAACCTTTTGCAAGCCGAGGCTGCTTGCGAGATTCCTTAGTCCGGAAAGGCCGAAAGTAACATTTCGACCGAAAATAAGGGTCCTCGCGATTAGTTGGTTGAATTTAGGGATGGGCCTAACTACTTTCAGAGTTCGCATGGGGTTTGGCAGAACGTTGAGCCAAGAGTCCCCAGAGTCAGTCACTTTACTGCATATGGTGGAAGTTTCGATGAGCGCTTCGCAAAATCGCAGAGTTCGAGAACGTAGAAATATTCAATCTACCAAGAAGAGTCTTTTGAGCCGCATGCTGCGGCTCGAGTCGCTTGAGCGCCGCGAATTGATGGCCGCGGACTTCGCTCCCTTTCACAACTATCTTGCCTCGACGGACGTCGACGGGGACTTCAAAATCTCCCCCCTCGATGCGTTGATGGTGATCAATCAAATCAATACCTCCGGTTCCGGGTCCCTTGCGGGCCGCGCCGCACCGGCAAGTCGCATCGGCTTGGTCGACGCCGATGCCGACAATGCGCTCTCGCCCCTCGATGCGCTGTTGGTGATCAACTCGATCAACCGCGGTGAGGGAGTCGGGGAACTCGCGGAAATCAAATACGAGTTCTACGCTCTGAACGACAACGGGACCTTGGGCGCCAACTTGGACCCTAACCCCAACGACTTTGTTTACGAAGCGAACGTCAGCACCGGTCAGAAGTTCGTCGTTCGAACCTTGATGGCCGACCTTCGGGGAAATCCATCGGGAGTCTTCAGTGCCTACCATGACCTGAACTTCACCAACCGCGATGGCTCGGCTGCCGAAAAGATCCAGCTCCAATGGTCGGAGTACAACGCTCTGAAGCTACGTCAGAGCGATCCGAATGGAACCATCGGCGGTAGTTTCAGGCTCGCCTACGGCGCAGAGATTACCTCGTTGATTCCGATTGCAACGACATCGCCTCGACCCGGCGTTACGATTCCGAGCAAATCGGGCACGGCCGACAATATACGGATTGCCTTGGAAGGCCTCCCTGGAATCGGTGCAGGGAACGTTGTGGTCAACGTCAACGAAATCGATCCTGACCCAGGATTCAATTTCGACATCTTCTTCCGAAACAGCAAAGCTCGCACCGACATCCCGAATGCGTCGATCGCTGAGAACAACTTGACGGCTAGCCTTGGGGTCATCAATCCGACGATCACTTTCCAAGACAACCCATCGCCGAGTCAAACCGTTGTTGCCCGGGCTGCGATGAACTACAAGCCCATCACCACTCAATTCCCGTTGTACGTCAACGGACCGAACGGTGTGTTGGACGAATCGTCGTCGGCTACCGGCAAGCGAACCGTCAAGAATCTAGGAAGCTTCTCGAACTCAAGCGCATCGATCCCGAGTGCCTCGGCCTCGAACTTCTTCGGGATTGTCGACACCGCATTCCGAGCCGATGCTTCTGGTACAATCGACTTGGCCGCAACGGTTTCGCAATTGCCGGCTTCTGGAAGCCAGGGTGAAAACCTCGGCATCGCTCTGTACAACGCATCTGGCGTGTACTTGACCTCCAGCCAAGTGTTGTTGCCAACAGCCGTGATCAACGTCCAAGACCGCCTGACTGCGGTCAGCGATGTCTTTACGATCAACGAAGATGCGCCGGTCAACAGCTACAACGTCGTAGCCAACGACTTGGACCGATTTGGAACCTCGCGCGGAATCATATCGGTCACCCAGCCAACCGAGGGTGGAACGGTTTCGTTTGATGGGGTCGGAACCGCACAGTCGGTCCGGTTTACTCCGGCTGCCAACTACAACGGTCCTGTGACGTTCACCTACACCATTCGCAACAACGTCAACGATGTCGCGACCGGTACGGTCACGATGAATGTCACTGCGGTCAACGATGCACCGATCGTGATCAACACGGCCTTCAGTGTCACGGAAGACCCAGCATCGCCTTTGCTGATCGCTCCTACGAATGTTTTCTCGCCAGGCCCCGCCAACGAGTCGTCCCAATTGATCACTTTGGCGATCGTTACCCCGCCACCTGCAAGTCAAGGGACTGCGGTGATCAACGCTTCGGGGATCCTCGAATTCACACCGGCAGCGAACTTTGTCGGCACGGTCAACCTAGTGGTCCGTGGGACCGACAACGGTACGCCAGCACAGTCGACCAACGCGACACTGACCATCACGGTCAGTGCCGTCAACGACGCTCCGGTGATCGTGCAAACGACCTACAGCGTCGCAGAAGACTCTGCCGGTGGCGTTGTGATCCTCCCAACTCAGATTTTCACCCCCGGACCTTCGAACGAATCGGCCCAGACGATCACGCTTTCGCTGATCACCTTGCCGACGGCATCCCAAGGTGTCGCGACGATCCTTGCCAACGGCTCCCTGCGGTTCGTCCCAGCCCTGAACTTCTTCGGTCCAGTGAGCTTCGTCGTTCGCGGTACCGACAACGGGACTCCGGCTCTTTCGACCGACGCGACCTTGACGATCAACGTCACTCCGGTCAACGACGGTCCGATC
The DNA here is from genome assembly GCA_026692845.1 of Planctomycetota bacterium. Lineage (GTDB taxonomy): Bacteria > Planctomycetota > Planctomycetia > Pirellulales > Pirellulaceae > JBKCUI01. The sequence continues at coordinate 16,874 of JAPLNM010000144.1, forward strand.
GCTGTCGACGATACCGGTTCGAGTGCTCGATTCAATGTGATCGGCCTGACCGGAACAGCGACTCCGCTCGATGTGATGCGTAACGACAGTGCTGGTCCCAATGAATCCAGCATCGATGCGATCAAAATCCGTTCGGTGACGACCACCACTTTGGGAGCAACGGTGACGCTCAACGCCGAGCGAACCCGAGTGATCTACACGCCACCTACGACGGCAGTCAATCAAACCGATTTCTTCAGTTACACGATCGAAGACAACGCGGGGCTGACAAGCACGGCTCGCACCGAAGTCTTCATCCTCCCGCCGACCTTCCCATTCGCAGTCGATGACCAGTTCACAACTAGCGAAAAAACGGTCGATACCAGTTATCCGATCAATGTTACGGCCAACGACTTCGTCAATGACGGATTCGTCAGCCAGATCGTTTCGATCGTTCAGCAACCGCAGGCTGGCAAGGGGACTGCGACCGTAGTCGGAACCGAAACACCGAACGATCCGAGCGATGACCGCGTCGTTTACACCGCACCAGCTCACGTCAGTGGCGGACCGATCTTGGTGGTCTACCAAATGACCGATTCCAAGCCCGGTAGCGTTCCTGTCAATGCGACCTTGACCATTCAAATCTCTGAAGTCAACGATCCGCCTGCACCGTTCGGCAAGAACGTTTCTGTCAACGAAGATACGACTTTGGATATCGATGGCCAAGCGTTCACCAGCAACATCAGCCGCGGTCCTTTCGAAGATACTCAAACGCTGACGATCAAAAGTGTTCAACTGCTGACCGCCGGTGCTGGCACCGTATCGCTGGTCAACGGCAACATCCGATTCGTCCCGTCTGGGAACTTCAACGGTGTCGCAGAGGTCCTTTACACCGTTGAGGATAATGGCACGACTGCTGGCACGCTCGATCCGAAGACCGCTAGTGCGACGCTGACGATCTCGGTATCGGCTGTCAATGACGCGCCAATCACGGTTGCAAAGACTTTGCCCACCCCGCCAACGGTTTACTTGGAAGGCAATAGCACAACCATTCCTACAGCCGATGTAATTGCAGGTGATAAGCCAGGTCCGGACAACGAATCGGCTCAGTCGGTCTCGTTGGTGGAAATCGTAGGAACGCTAACGACGACCAAGGGTGGTACGATCACCCGCCAAGGTAGCAATCTGATTTACACTCCGCCTCAGTTCTTCAATAGCCTCGTCGATGGACAGGACTCCTTTGTCTACAGCATCATCGACAATGGAACTCCGGCACTGAGTGCGACCGGCACAGTCAACTTGTACATCAGCGAAGTCAACAACCCACCGGTTGCAGATGACCTCTCGCGAGATGTCTTTGCCGGTGTCAACACCGTCATCGACTTGACAGCAGCTTTGGATGCGATGAACAAGGGTGCTCCGAACGAGTCCGGGCAGAAGCTAAAGATCACCGATCTGATTCTCCCAAGCTCTTATCCGGGAACCTTGACGCTCAACCCAAATGGAACGTCGATCACTTACTTCGCTCCACTCGGAACCAACGAGTCCTTCTCGTTCCAATACCGAGTCGAAGACAATGGAACGACTGCCGGTAATGCGGATCCTCTTGCGGACGTCGGAAACTTTACGATCAAGGTCCTGCCGTTCCAGCCCAGTTCGATCAAGGGACTCGTCTACGTCGATGACAACTTCAACGGAGTCTACGACAACAACCCGGCAGGTGCTGTAGAGCTTCCAGTCGGTGGTGTCGAGGTGACCCTCAGCTACGCCGACCCCTCGAATCCATCGAGCACCATTCGCATGGTCGAAATGACCGATGCAGACGGATCGTACGACTTCGAACTGTTGCCTCCAGGCACTTACACCGTCAGCTATGTCAATCCAGCGTCGATGATCGAATCCAATTCGGCAATTCGCTCTCAGACCTTCACGATCAATCCTCCCGGTGGTCAAAACCTCGTGCGGCAGTTCCCGGTCTTGGGCATCAACCCATCCTACGGGTCGGCCATCGAGTACTTCGCATCGAGCTTGTACCTCAAGGATGCGACGCTCCGATCGCGGGGTATGTACGCTATGGTCAACTCGAACTCCGGTTACTCCGAGTGGACCTCTCGCAAAGATGGATTCGAAGGAGACCGATTCCACGAGGTAGTCCTCAGTTCCGATGGATCGCGAGCCTTGCTCACGGCCGTTCGGGGCAATGGGCAAGTCTTCACGGCTGTCTTGGTCGAGAAAAAGCAATTCCTACGAATTCCTGCCGGCAACGGATTCCAATACGTGCGAATCTTGGCCAGCTCCTCGGACTTGGTCTGGAACCCAGTGGATATCAATAGCCCACAGCTATCGGCTCCTGGTTACCTCGACGCAGTCGACAATTACTTCACCCAAGAAGGTTGGATCGTCTAGTCGACGCGTCTTTAGGGAAATAACCCAAAGTCAATCTCTAAAAAAGGCCCCGCGATTTTCGGGGCCTTTTTTCATTGGTAGCGACCACAACGGTTATGAGGTATCATGAAACGAGGTCCGAGGGCTAAACGCGCCCTCCTGTCCTGCCCTGCCCCGACCTGCCTCACCTCAGCTCTCCTGCCCTACCCCAACTCGTCCGCACAGTTACCCGCACTAATTAGCCGTCCTGCTTGGACGCATCCTTAGAATCCCTTTGCACGCTTCAGAATCGTATCTACCGGTAAATGAGCACAGCCTACACACCAACAGCCCCCTCGCCACAACCCAGTCCAAGGGTCATCTGGCTTATTCTGATCATGGCATCGATCGGGTTTGCTTTCGATATCTATGAACTGCTGATGCTGCCGCTGATCATCAAACCAGCGATCGCAGCGCTCAGCGCTCCGCTGGTCGAGCAGCTTGTCACCGGCGGGATGCCCAAGCCCCAAGCTATGGCGCTGTGGGCTCCGGGTGGAGACAATTATGTGCAATGGGCAAGAACACTCTTCTTCGTCCCGGCCCTGATAGGCGGTATCTTCGGCTTGCTCGGTGGATACCTTACGGATCTGTTTGGACGCCGGCGCGTCTTGACCGGCTCGATCCTTCTGTACGCGTTTTCTGCCCTGGCGGCGGGCTTTGCTAAAGACCTCAATTGGCTATTGTTTTTCCGCTGCCTAGTCTTCATCGGCGTATGCGTCGAATTCGTCGCCGCAGTGGCTTGGCTTGCAGAACTGTTCGATGACCCAAAGAAAAAAGAGAAAGCCTTAGGCTACACCCAGGCCTTTTCGTCGATCGGAGGACTCATGGTCGGCCTAGCAGCAATCATGGCAACTTGGCTAGCTCAAAAACAATGGCTCCCGGCGATCTACGGACAGCACGAAGCTTGGCGATACACGCTGATTTCCGGGGTCATCCCTGCACTTCCCCTGATCCTGATTCGTCCGTTCCTGCCTGAGTCTCCCAAGTGGCAAGAAAAGAAGCTCTCTGGGGCGCTCAAGCGCCCAAGCATCGCGGAGCTTTTCTCCCCTGCACTCGCACGCACGACGATTATCACCACCATTCTTTTTGCAGCCAGCTACGGCATCGCCTTTGGCGCCATCCAACAACTGCCGCAAATCCTGGCAGGGCACGCGAGCGTCGTTAAGGACTCTGAGGCCAAGGGTAAGCAGATCATCCAAACCGAAGAGGCCAAAATAGGTAAGGAACTCCCAGAAGGTCGCAAGAAGGCAATCGTTGGGAACTTTCGAGATGAAGAAGTCGCCAAGGTCACGATTTTCCAAGAAGTCGGCGGGTTGGTCGGCCGTGTTCTCTTGGCCGTCCTCGCCTTGGTCGTCGTCAGTCGCCAAGCGCTCCTGCGGATCTTCCTGATCCCAGCGGCGATCTTCGTCCCGATCTTGTTCTACTGGATCAGCACTTCGTATAAAGCAGAAGATTCGCTCATTTGGATCAAGGCGGGGATCTTCTTCGCAGGGCTATTTACCGTCGCGCAGTTCAGCTTCTGGGGCAACTACATCCCTCGCGTGTTCCCACTGCACCTTCGAGGTACCGGCGAGAGCTTTGCGGCCAACATCGGTGGCCGAATCCTGGGAACCCTAGCGGCCTTTTTGACCATCACCTTCTCGGCCTCCAAGCCACCCGATCCGGGCCGAATCGCCTTGGCAGGTGCGGCCGTCGCCGGAGCCTATGCGATCCTGGGTTTGCTCCTCAGTTGGATGCTGCCTGAGCCCCAGGAAACGATCGAAAATGAATGAGCCGCTTGCCATTCGACTCCAGCCTCGACTAAAGCGGTGAACGATCGGTAATGCCATCGAACTCCTTTGCCAATCAGCTATTTGCCTCGATCGAGAGATCGAGAACTCTCGAGCAATTGCTTCAGGAACCGCTCGCCTGGCTAGCAGGGCACAGCAATTGGTCGACCGTTTGGGTCATGACCCCGACCAAAGGAGTTTGGAAAAAACGCATCGCCGTCGGCAAAGCAATCGCCAGTGCTCCCGACGACGCTTTGCTCGGTGAGTGCCTAGACACTCGGCGGCCGCAAACGAGCGGAGCATGGTCGATCCATGCCCTAGCCCAATGGCCTACCAACGCTTCGTCGGCCAGCGATAGTCAAAGCCTCCATCGCGGCGAGCTGATCCTCTGTTTTGCAAACCCCAATGCGCAGGGCCTGGAATCGGCGGCCCAGGAATCGCTCAAAGAGCAACTCGGATTGCTGTCCCAAGCGATCGAACTGTGGCATCAACAGCTTCGCAAATCTAGAGTTGTAGTCCGTTTGAGTCAGATCCTTGAGGTCGCCGCCAATTGGCATGCGCATCAGGATCTCGATCGGCTCTTGCAGGACATCGCGCAGGCGGCCACCGGTCTATTGCGCAGCGATCGTGCAAGCATCTTTCTTTGGGACAAACAATCGCGGGAACTCGTCGGCCATCCTGCCCTAGGAATGGAGGGAAAACACCTTCGCATCGCAGACGACAAGGGGATCGCAGGAGCGGTCCTCAAGAGTCAGCAACCGCGCCGTTGGGATCGATCGGATCCGACCGACGAGGTAGACCGCCGCGTCGATACCAGCAGTGGGTATCGAACCGACTCGCTGCTAGCGGTCCCTCTGATCGACCTGAAGGGAAAGCCGATGGGGGTTTTCGAAGTCATCAACCACCTCGATGGCCGTTTTGACCAACAGGACGAAGACGAATTGATCGAATTGGCCAGGCACGCCTCAGCATCCCTGTCCAACACCCAAACGATGCAGCGATTGATCCAAACCCGCGATCGCTTAACCCAAGACGCGGTGCATCAAGTCCAACTCATCGGCTCCTCGCAAGAGATGCTCAATCTCAAGTCGACCATCGCTCGCGTCGGCGATACCGATCTTGCCGTCCTGCTGCTCGGTGAAAACGGGACCGGCAAAGAGGTCGTCTCGCGTCAGATCCACTATCAGAGCAAACGGCGCTACGAACCCTTCATCGCAGTCAACTGCGCTGCGATCACCGAGACACTGCTCGAGAGCGAACTTTTCGGACACGAAAAAGGGGCCTTCACCGACGCCCATGAAACGAGGTCTGGCAAATTCGAATTGGCCTCCGGAGGAACCCTATTTCTCGACGAAATCGGAGACATGAGTTTAGGGGGCCAAGCAAAACTGCTGCGGGTGCTCGAAGAGAAAGTGGTCGTGCGGGTCGGAGGCTCCACCGCGATACCCGTCAATGTGCGCGTCATCGCCGCGACGAACCAAAACCTTGTCGACCTGGTCCGCCAGAAGAAATTCCGCGAAGACCTCTACTTTCGCCTTACGGTCGTTACCTTAAACCTGCCTCCGCTGAGGCACCGAGCCGACGACGTGCTGCAATTGGCAGACTTCTTCTTGACGACGTTTTGTGCCAAGATCGGTCGCAGCAAACCGACCCTGAACGCATCGGCTAAAAAGCGTCTCACCAGCCATCAATGGCCCGGCAATGTCCGCGAACTGCGAAACATCATCGAACGGATCGCTTACCTGACTACCAACGAAGTCGTCGAGGATTCCGAGATCGACTTCGTTCGCTCTCCGAGAGCCGATGGAGACGGTGACTCAGAGCGAATCGATCTATCAAAACCCTTGGCCCAAGCCACCGACGATTTTCAATTCCGGTACATCGAACAGCAGCTCAAGGCGAGCAACCGAAACATGACCCTCGCGGCCGAACGCATGGGGATGCAACGGTCTAATCTCTACCGAAAAATGAAACAACTCGGCATGAATCATCAAGAAACAGAGTCCCCGGGAAACTCCTGATGTCCCCGGTTTTTTCGGCTGAAAAATCGATTATGCTATGTTTTGTCTGTCTCATGCTCATCCCTGTGATCATCCCTGTGCTCATCCTTGAGCCTGTCACCGCGCTGGCCTTGTCGTCAGCCTCATTTTTCCTCAACGACTCGAACCGACTCAAATGCTCAGCACCCTTGGTTTTCGCGCTGCGGTCTTTGCGATCTTTTCCCTGACAACTCTCAGCGCTGCGGGGTGGACCCGAGCCGAAGAGCCAATCGAACTGCAAGGTGAGTACCTCAAGAACACTCGTGGGATCCAAGTGGCCGCGTTGGACAAAAATGTCTTCCGCGTGACGACCTACCAAGGCGGCTTGCCAGGCGAAGGATGGGACAAAGGTCCGGTCCAAGTCGTCGAGGTAGACCAAGACGAGCTCAAGGACATTCTCGAGGGCGCACGTCCCCTCAAACGGACAAGCCCAACGCTCGGTGCCAAGCCTCCCAGTGCAGCGATCGTCCTTTTCGATGGAACGCAAGCCAGCATCGACAAGCACTGGGCCAGCGGTGCGAAACTCCTCGAAGGCGATTTGCTCCTAGCCGGCTGCACTTCAAAAAGCAACTTTCGCGACTATCGACTCCACCTGGAATTCCGAACCCCGTTTGTCCCCAAAGCCCTAGGACAAGGACGCGGCAACAGCGGGGTGTATCACCAAGGGCGATACGAAACCCAAGTCCTCGATTCCTTCGGTTTCGACAATGAAGGAAACACTTGCGGCGCGATCTACGGCGTAAAACCCGCCGACTTCAACGCATGCTTGCCCCCATTGCAATGGCAGACCTACGACGTCGAATTCACCGCAGCACGCTGGGATAGCGACGGGAAGAAAATCTCCGATGCGAAATTGAGCGTATGGCTCAACGGTTTCCCAGTCCACCGCAACCAAAACGTTCCAGGTTCCACAACGGCAGCCCCCGTCAATGAAAGCCCTAGCGACGGACCGCTGTATCTCCAAGACCACGGCAATCCGGTCGGCTATCGAAATATCTGGCTCGTTCCCTTGGATGCCGACCAAGTCGCACGACGACCAAGAGTCGCCGGCTACGAACGCCTTGCGGCCACCAGCAG
>JAPLNM010000145.1 GCA_026692845.1 Planctomycetota bacterium
ATTTGCGGCGCCTAAGTGCCCTGAGGAGTCGACGATCATCACGGGACGATCCGATGAAATTTGGGCCAACTCCTCGGCCGTCGGTGGTCGGCCTTCTTTCAAGGTTCGGGCTTGATAACCAAAGCCGACGATCCAAGCTCCTTCGGGAGTGACCTCGGCTTGTTTTTTCATCCTGGAAATGAGTTCCTCGATACTTTGGCAGTTGAACAGATTCGCGTCGACAAGATTCTTTCCGAAGTAGACAAAGTGACCATGCGTATCGATGAATCCAGGCAGGAGTGTCTTTCCTCCGAGGTCGACGATTTTTGCATCGGGCCCTGCGAGCCTCTGGGCCTCGAGTCGCGGACCTGCAAAGAGGATCTTGCCGTCCTTGATGGCCAAGCCTTCGACATACTCCGGGGAGGTCCCTCGCATTGTCAGGATGTCCCCGCCGACATAGACAACGCTTCGAAAGGCCGAATCGATCGAGGCGGCGGAATTTGGGGGCTGCTGCGCTCGATTGCTGGCACTTAAAATGCTAACGATCAGGGCGAAACAAAAAGCTTTGATGTAAATGCGCAGGAACAAGGCATGTACTCCTGGGGATGAGGTTGGCAAACGATGAGTTGATCAGACGCCAATCGTAAACGACCTGAAAAAACCGTGAATAAGCCTAAGTATTAATACTTAAGGTTCAGGCTTTGCGGCGTATTGAGTTACGCGGGTGTTTTTGGGTTGGATTCCGCAGGTGGGGACTGCGCCCAGTACGAGGCCAGGACCGAGCCGCTGACATTCATCACCGGGGCGAACAACGCGGGGGCGATTGCAGCCGAGGTGTTCTTGAGTACATCGACTGCAAGGTTTGCAGCCATACCTCCATTTTGCAAACCGACCTCGATCGCGACGGTTCGGCTATCGCGGACGTTCAGGCCAGAGAGTCGGCTGCCCCAATATCCCAGAAGGTAACCGAGCGTATTATGCAAGGTGACTGCGACGAGTAATACGGCGCCGACTTTGAGAATCTGACTTTGGCTTTTGGCTGCGATCAAGCCACAGATGCCGCAGATGGCGACCATCGATGTCAGAGCGAGGAATTTTTCAGCGCGAGCAGGATCGATGCGCAGGCGTCTCATCAGAAGGTTGGCGATCAAGCCAAGGACGATCGGGACAACGACGGTGTTGAGGATGCTCAGAAACATTTTCAGGTAGTCGACTTCGACGGACTCTCTGGCATAGAGGTAGACCATCAATGGGGTCATCAGCGGCGCAAGAAGTGTCGAGACGGCCGTCATGCTCACCGATAGCGCCACATTGCCTTTAGCCAGGTAGGTGATGACATTCGAGGAAATCCCGCCGGGGCTTGCGCCCAGCAAGATCATTCCCAAGGTCAATTCGGGGGGTAGGCCGAGCGCTTTTGAAAGGCTCCAACCTAGAAAGGGCATGACGGAAAACTGGAGGAATGCACCGACGAAGACTGCTTTTGGCATTTTCAGTACACGCTGAAAGTCCTCGATCGTCAGCGTGGCCCCCATCCCAAACATCGCGATCTGGAGCAAGTAGTTCAAGAACTGCGAATATTCTGTCGGGAGATTATCCAAGTAGAGGTTCGGGTAGATCAGGCCTGCGAGCACCGCAGCGACGACCCAGGAGGCAAAGCCGTAGGTCCGTGACTTCGGGTGCCAGGCGACAACCACAGCCAGGAGCAGAACCACAAGGAGTCCGAGTTGGGGAGGGAACCAAGGCATAAGGTCAATCCGCCTGTCCAGTTTGACGTTGGTAAATCGCGTGGATCATCGATTCGGAGTCTTTGAATTTTTTCCCTCCGACAAGCGCCTGTTCGATTAAACGCTTCGCGTCGGACTCGGAGTGTCCAAGTACCAGTAGGGCTTGGAAAGTCTCGTCGACGACGCCGGTCGTCTGCGGTTCGAGTCCGGGCGCGACCTGCCTAACGAGCAGTGCGAACCGGGGCATCTTTCGGCGCAGCGTGGCGATGATTTTCTCGGCAGTGGCCGGTCCGACGCCAGGCAGACTCGATAGTCCCTTGGCGTCTTGCTGTTCGATCAGCACAGCGGTGTCTTGGACCGGTTTGGTCATCGCCCGCAGGGCTTTTTTGACACCCACACCATCGACCGAACAAAACAGTTCGAAGAAATCGCGTTCGGCAGTGGACAAGAAGCCGACGAGTTTGGGAGTCAGCCGACTTCCTTGGGCTGCATTGCCCTCGATGTAATGGATGGTATGCAGGGAGATGGTATCTCCGATCTTGCCTTGCAATTGTCGGCGGGTGAATTCGGGGATCGCAATCTCGTATTCAAAGGGAGCGACGGCCAACGTGACTGTGTCATTGCCCAGCGAGAGCAGTTGGCCTGAGATCTTGGTAATCAAGTTTTTTTCCTGCGGGTTGGTTCGATGAGTTGGGGATGCTGTTTGGTCGTAAAGTAATGGCAAAGGGCGATCGCCAGCGCGTCGGCAACGTCGGGTGGATCGGGTGCTTCTTTTAAACGCAGTTGCAAGCGGATCGCTTGTTGCATTTGATCCTTCGGTGCCCGACCATTGCCGGTGAGCATCCGCTTGACCTTCGTCGCTTCGTACGAGTGGACTTCGAGGTTTGCGTTGGCTGCGGCCAAGCACAGAACGCCTCGGGCGTGTCCCATGAGAATCGCCGTCCTGGGACGTTCGTAGTGGGAGTATAGCTGTTCGATCGCGACGGCGGCAATCGGGAACGATCCGAGGACTTCGAGCACTCCATCGTGAAGTTCTTTGAGTCTTTCGGCGAGCGTTCGGTCTCGCCGTATTTTGAGGATGCCCGCTTCGACCAACTCAGGCTGCTGGTTTTGGATCTGCAGGATCCCATAGCCAGTGATTGCCAAGCCCGGGTCAAAACCCAGGATCAGTCCATCGAAACGTTTCGTATCGGATTGGTTGTCTTGATTCACACGCTTACTTGCTTACTTGCTTATCGCCGGAGCGGTCAAGCAAACGGCTTCGGAACCATTTCGGACTAGCAGATACGGGCCGGCAACGGCGCAGGTATTCCAGGTGATCCCTTCGAGAACGTTCATCTCGGCGATCGGTTTGCCTGATTTCGGGTCGACGGCGACGATACGCCCATCTTCAGAACTGACCAGTAGGGTTCCATTGACGATCAGGGTTTGACCTTGGCCGTAGCGTTGGCCTCGCCAAATGCGAGATCCGTCGGCAGGGTCGACGCATTCTAAAATCCCGTCGCTGAGGGCAAAGAGTTTTCCGTCGTGGTAGATCGAAGAGGTGAATTTCGTCTTCAAGATTTTATTGACCGACCAAACGTCCTGGGTGCTCCATGCCGAGTCGTCGGGTTGGACTTTCGGGGTTTGCTCTGTTGCCAAATCGACCTGGAATAGCTTGGAGCCTTGGGAGTACCCTTTTCCGACAAGGATTTTATCGGCTTCAATAAGGATGGGTTGCGAGGCGCAAGCAGCGCCGTTGGAGTTGCTCGGCCATGGTGAGGTCCAGAGCACTTGACCATCTTCCCAAGCATGGCCGGTGACATCACCTTCGTTGACACTGACGATTTGCTCGACGCCATGGATGCTCATGACGACCGGGGAGGCGTAGCTGATCTGCGACTTGCCCTGCGTCCAGAGCACCGTACCATCGTCGAGCGAGCAAGCCATCAGTGAGCTGGCGATTTGGTTTTGGGCTCCGCCAAGGGGAACGATCACTCGATCCTTGTGGACCAGGGGAGAGGCCGCACGGCCCCAGTTGACTGCCAGTTCAAAGTCGGCTTGGTTGGTCTTGGAATCTTCGAGGAGTTGACGTTCCCACCGGACCGATCCGGTTTGGAGTTCTACGCAAAGCAGATGGCCAGTAGCGGTCAATGCTACGACGAGCGTTTGGTCTTTGTAATTCACGATCGTCGGCGTCGATCGCGGTCCGAGTCCTCCCATGGGATGGTAATGCCTACCGGGGCGTTGGACTCTCCAGAGTGTTTCTCCGTTGCTGAGCGACATAGCCGAGAGGACTTCGTCTTGCTCGATCTGTTCGAGCGTCAATGCGATGCCTTGGGCAACGGCGAACCCTGACCAACCATCGCCGATCGGGCGTCGCCAAACGAGGGTTGGGAGTTTTAGGTCCCAAGCCATCGAGAAGAGGGGTTCGTCGACGATGCCACTGCGATCGTTGCCAAAAAACTGCGAGAAGCGATGCGATTTGAGTTCAGCAGGAATGCTTGCTTCTTGAATCTCTGGCCGTTGTGGGCGAACAGAAGGTTTGCTCCGCAAGAAACTTCGCAATCGAAAATTAGGGAGGACCTCGCCGGTAACTCCTGTGTATTCAAAGCATAGGTAGAAGGCTCCGAGTGCGAACAAGGGTAGCGCGCTGAGGGCGAGCTTCCATTTCAACGCGATCGACCTGGAGAGCCACAAGGCGATGACACCCATGAGAAAGGCGATGATACCCCAGAGAATTCCGGCTAGGTTTGCGATCTGGTGGTCGGTTTCGTAGATGACTTGGCGACTGATAAAAAGGGTAGCGATGGCCAGGAGGCAAAGTGTCCAAAACCACTTGCTCAGGCTGCGGGATCGTCTTGGGGTGCTAATCGGTTGCGGATCGTTAGGAGCCATAAGGTGGTGTCGTCATTTCGTCGTTTCGTCGTTTCGTCGTTTCCTGGTCGGTTGGGTGTAAAAACCAATCGGCGGTGTTCCATGGGAATGGAGGACACCGCCGAAGGTGAATTGGTCCGCGATGCGGAGGATCCTAGTTGATCGCTGTGTTACTTAGTGACCAAGGCGTCGGAGGCTGCAAGCGATTTGACGTAGTCGATTGCGACATTCAGGACTTCTTCATTGTAGAAGTCATTGACGAAGACCTTGTCGCGTTCGGCTTTGTTGTCGAGTTGCTTCTCTTCTTCCTTCTCCATGCTGGTCTCTTTGCGACGCGCCATGTACTCCTCTTCCTTGAGTGGGATGAGCTTTTCGCTTTTCTGTTTGCGATAGGCATCGATCCGACCGAGGAGTTTCCCGAAGTCCTCATTCTTGGCGATCCGATCGGCCGAGAGGGCTTGCAAGTTCGATTTGATGGTGCTGTCGACCATCGAATAGTGCTTGTGCGGCTGTGCTTTGACGGTATCCATCGGGAGTGGGTAATCCAGATCGGTTTCCGAGATATCCATTTCGGCGGTCATCGACGGTAGGATCACGTCGGACGAGACCCCTTCGAGCTGGGTCGAACGTCCATCGGGCAGGTAGAACTGCTGGATGGTAAGCTTGAGGGCTCCTTGAGGTTTCGCAGCACCGATTCCAAAGGCGGCCGGAGCTAGATCGACCAACGTTTGGACGGTCCCTTTGCCGTGGGATTTCGGATCGCCGACGATCAGTCCGCGTTCGTAGTCTTGGATGGCTCCGGCGAAAATTTCGCTGGCGCTGGCGCTGAGTTGGCTATTTTTGACGACCAAGGGGCCTTTCCAACTGATGCTTCTGTTTTCATCGAGCATGGGGATTACGCGTCCGTTGGGGTCTTTGACCTGCACGACAGGACCGTAGTCGATGAACAGTCCGGTCGCTGCGATGGCTTCGGGAAGCGAGCCACCCCCGTTTCGGGAAAGGTCTAGGACGCACACATCGACGTTCGATTCGTTGAACTTCTTGAGGATGGTTTCCAAGTCCTTGGACGTTCGGCGGTAATCCTCTTTGTTGGATCGAGCCCCTTCCATATCGAGGTAGAAACTCGGCAGCTTGATGTAGCCGACTCGGTAGGGAGTACCATCGGGCTTTTTGCCGTGTTCGATGATCTCGCTTTGAGCTGCGGAGTCTTCGAGTTTGATCACCGCGCGGGTGATCTCGTAGACTTCGCGATCGCCACCGGCCTTGGGTTTGACGTGGATCTTGACTTTCGTGCCGGCTTCTCCTCGGATCATCGAGACGACATCGTCGATTTTCATATCGAGTGTCTCGACAGCGGCCGTCCCATCTTCTTGTTCGACCGCGACGATTTGGTCGCCGACCTTGAGCCGTCCATCTTTATCCGCAGCACCGCCCGGGACGACCATTTCGACGATCGTCGAGCCGTCATCGGCGCGAAGCGTAGCCCCAATCCCCTTGAGTTTCAAGGAGATGTGCATGTCGAAGTTCGCTTTTTCACGCGGAGCCATGTAGTTGGTATGCGGGTCGAGCGAACTGGTCAGCGCCGAGAGATACATTTCGAGAAGCTCGTACACATCGGTTTGCGAACGGTTCTTGTAGTACGTTCGGTAACGCTTGTGAAGCTTTTCCTTGATCTCTTCTTCTTTGTCGCCGTCGGCTTTGGCCGATAGGTAGCTGAGCTTGATCGTTTTTCTCCATCGGTCCTTGAGCTGGTCGATGTCCTTGGCGTATTCGATGGTCTTTGCGTCGCTTTCGAGGTACTCTTCGATGCTGTAATCTTGGGGTAGCTCGATCAATTGATGCACCATCGGCATGATTTCATTCAGACGGTCCAAGTACCGTTTGTAGACGGTATAGGCGAACGAAATGTTGTTCTTCAGGAGCATGTCGTCGAGGTTGGTTTCCTGTTGACGGAATTCGTCGACATCGGATTGCAACAGATACGCTTTGAGCGGATCGACTTGCTTGAGGAAAAGTGCAAAGCCGCGCTTCGAGACCTCGTCGTTGAATTTTGGTTGGGTGATGTGCCCTTCTTCGACCAAGTTCCTAACGTTGCGGATGATCATCCGGTTGTCGGCTGGTTGTTCTTTGACGTTGGCGACGCGAGGAAGTTCTTCAGCGCAGAGCCACTGCGATGGGGAGGACACGAGCATCGAACCGACAATCGTTGCCAGTAGATATCTTCGAAATCCAAGTCTGCGGGATAGCCTCGACGTCGTATTCATAAGTAATCTTTCCATCTCAAGGAATGTATCGGTTTTCGATCGCTGGTGCTTGCCAGCATCTGGTTTCCAAACTCCGGGGGTAAGGAACCCAACGAAATAGTAGAAGATAGGCAAATGGCAAGCAACACAGAAGCATTGAAACTTGGACGTGGATCGTAGGAAAACCTTATCAAGAAAAGCCAAAAAACCGGTGGGATTTTCCGGAAAAGGCCCCAAGTTTGTTTATTTGCCCGGTTTGCCGCTGGTGACAAACTCACTGCGGCTGAGCTGGTTATCCCTGTCAAGATCGAACTTACCGAACCTAACTTTGGCCTGCTCGGGGTCTTTTTGTCCCTGCATAAACTCTTGGTAAGTCAGGTAGCCATCGGCATTTGCGTCTTTCTTGGCAAAAAGAGCATCACGGTCGGTCGGTTTGGAGCCCGGCGAGCTTGCAGTCGTGGTCTGTGCGTCTTTGACCGGAGACCTCGCCTGCGGATGGGTATCCAAAAACTTGCGCAGTTGGGCCAGGACTTCGGGGCGCTCGGTCGCAAGATTTTTTGTCTCCAACGGGTCGATTTGGTAATCATACAGTTCCCAATCAGAGGTATCGTCCGCAGCTGCCCAGGCCTTCCACTGGACCAATCGGTAGCGTTCGGTGCGGATCGATCGGCCCAGGACTTGACCTGTCTGCTCCTTGCTCCGCGGGTAGACCTGGATGGTATGGTCGCGATGGGAGAGGCTAGGCTCGCTAAGGACCTTGGCAAAGCTTTTCCCGTCGAGGTTCCCATCAAGTTTTTCCGGCAGTCCGATCCCGGTCAGTTCACAAAGGGTCGGGTAGATATCGACCGACTCGATCAAGGCCTGGCTAGCAGCGTTCCTCGCTTTGCCTGGTGCTGAGACGATGACTGGAATTCGCGTAGCTTGCTCGTAGTTGCTATGTTTGCACCACATGCCGTGGTCACCTAAATGCCAACCGTGGTCCCCCCAAAGCACGACGATGGTTTGTTCGCTCAGGCTGAGTTGGTCCAAGCTCTCGAGCAGTCGACCGATTTGATGATCGGTGAAACTGACGGCTGCTAGGTACCCATGGATCAGCTCGCGCTGGAGCGACTCGGATAGGGGACCTTGAGTCGGCACGTTGGAATAGGACCTGAGCTCGCCGCTATTTTGCATCGCGAATCCCGGCGCGCCGGCCGGGGGCTGCTGAAATTTCGCCAATGAGATTTCGTTCCGGTCGTACAGATCCCAGTATTTTTTGGGGGCGACAAACGGCAGGTGCGGTTTGAGGAACCCGACTGCCAGAAGCCAGGGTTGATCGGACTTGGATTTCTCTGCGAGGGTCTTGATCGCAGCATCTGCGATCAAAGAGTCGTTGTAGAGTTCGTCGGGGGCATCAGCCGACTCGAAAGCCGCGGCCTTGGTCGAGTCTTTGGAACTCGCGGGGTTTTGATTTTCTGGGTTTTGGTAATTGCGACCTTTGGGCTTATACGATTCGACACTCCAGGATTTCGCATCGTCGGTATTCCCATGACCAACATGGAAAACCTTTCCAAACGATTGGGTGTAGTACCCTTGAGATTTGAAATGCTGCGGCAGGGTGATCGCTTCGGGGGAACCTTTGCGGAAGTTGGTCTCCAAATCATAGATACCGAGCGTCTGGGGCCGCAGACTCGTAAGCAACGCGTTTCGCGACGGGGAGCAGACGGCTTGGTTGCAATAAGCTTGGTCGAAGCGTACTCCGCGTTGCGCCAGTCGGTCGATGCTTGGCGTTTTGGCCAACGGATCGCCGTAGCAACCGATCCGAGGCTTCAGGTCATCGATGCAAATGAGCAGCACATTAGAGGATTTGGCACTGGCGGGCACGTTCAGCGTTTCGGCTCCGAAGGTCGCTAGCTCGGTGCTAGATCCTCCGGCAGCACCCAATGCCATTAAAATCGTCGTCGCGATTCGTATGCAGTTTCTTACCGTCGGCATTGTGCGAATCCCTTATGGTTTGTCACGAGGATGTCCAAGTCATTAGTCTAGCTGTTTTTCTCTGGGCGATCGATACGCTAGATGGAGTCCTTCGATCGATAGGTTCGATCGATAGGTTAGAAGAAGACTTTCAATAGCGTCGCTTAATCTAGGCCGTTTGCGTGCCGTGGGGTTGCAGGTAGAATTTCTGCGGGGATTATCGCTCGTACCGTCTCCAAGGCTACTTGGTTTGCTGGCTACTTCGCTTCGATCGCTTTCAACCCGCCTCCAAAAATTAACTTACCCTCAGGGAACCCGCCGAATGCAGATCCAATCACTCTGTTCCAAACGCTTTTGGTGGTCTGTGGCGCTGGGCCCGATCGTGGCGCTCGGATGCACACTCTCGAGCGTCGATTGCACTTCGGGTCAGGATTCGGCCGTGGGCCTCCAGGAGGCCTTGGACCTGGCCGGAGAGAATCGCAGCGAGCTTGAAAAGGTCCTCTCTGGGGTTCAAGCCTCGCAGAGGGAATCGGCCGAGTTCCTCATCGCGAACATGCCTCCTAGGGACCTCAAGAGTCTCAAAGCGGATTTTCTCTTGAGCGAGATCGAACAGGCCCACGACGCTCTGCAGAAGGCCCCGTGGAAGGACAAAATCCCCAAGGAGATTTTCCTCAACAACATCCTTCCGTATGTGAATATCAACGAACGAAGGGATGCCTGGCGCAAGGACTTTCGCGAACGATTCGCTCCGTTGATCGAAGGCGCAACGACACCGGCTCAGGCCGCCGCGATGATCAACCAAAAACTGTTCCCCTTGGTCAAAGTAAAGTACTCGACCCAGCGAGCCAAGGCGGATCAGAGCCCCTACGAATCGCTGCAATCTGGACTGGCCTCCTGCACTGGACTGTCTGTCCTCTTGATCGATGCATGCCGATCCCTTGCAATTCCCGCACGGTTCGTCGGTACTCCTCTGTGGTCGGACAACAGCGGCAACCATTCCTGGGTCGAAATCTGGGACGATTCTTGGCACTTCACCGGAGCGGCCGAGCCCAGTGGCGATCAACTTGACCAAGCTTGGTTCATCGGACGAGCTTCGACCTCCAAGCGGGACGATCTAAAGCATGCGATCTATGCCGTCAGCTTCCAACGCACCCCGCTGAAATTCCCGATGGTCTGGGACCGTTCGATCGATTACATCAGCGCTGTCAATGTCACCGACCGCTACACCAACATCGGATTCAAAATCCCCGAAGGCACCCAGATGGTCTCGTTCCGCGCCGTCGACGCAGCGAGCTCCAAGCGTGTTGTCGCAGGATTAAAGGTATTCGATCAAGCGAACCAGCTCGTTGCAGAAGGAAAAACCAAGAACGATTCCTTCGATGCGAACGATCACTTGCATTACTATCTCAAGCAAGGGGACAAGTACCGAATTGAATTCGAGTTCCAGGGACAATCGCATCAGCAGGATCTGACCGTCGGAGACCAAGGCGTTCTGGTCGATTGGCAAGCAAGCCCCAGCGCCGCCAAAGTCCCATCGCCGAACAAAGCATCACCAGCCGGACCGCTCGACGAGCTGAAGGCCTATCTGAAGAATCCCGTCGATTCGAGAGGTCCATTGGCAGACCAAACCTTTTCCTCGGAAGCTCTGACGCTCGAACAGGCCCAAGCCGCCGAGAAACTCTTGATCGACGACCACATGGCCCGCTTGAGAGAGGCAAGAAGCGAGGAGTTCAAGCAAAAAAGTATTGAGCTCGATGGCTTGAAGATGCCCTTTGGATACACCGTCTTCGGCGAAAAGCCTCCCACCGGCCGGAGTCTTTACATCTCGATGCACGGTGGCGGCGGGGCTCCGGCCCAGGTCAACGATGGCCAATGGGAAAACCAAAAGCGTTTGTACAAACTCGACGAGGGAGTCTACGTCGCGCCCAGGGCACCGACGAACACTTGGAACCTATGGCACGAGGGTCACATCGACGCGTTCTTCGATCGGCTCATCGAGGATTTCGTTTTGTTCGAGGATGTCGATCCGGACAAAGTTTATTTGATGGGATACTCTGCAGGAGGAGATGGCGTCTATCAGCTTGCACCCCGCATGGCAGACCGATTCGCTGCGGCTGCGATGATGGCTGGCCACCCGAACGAAACCTCACCGCTGGGACTCAGAAACCTACCCTTTACCATCCACATGGGTGAAAAAGATGGGGCCTACAATCGCAATCAAACGGCGACTACTTGGAAGAACTTGTTGGCCGATCTGCAAGCCAAGGACCCGAAGGGCTACGAGCATTTTGTGAAATTGCATGCTGGCAAAAGGATGACATCATCGGCCGTCGTTTCTATTGGCTCGCGACCGATGGCCAAATCCCCGACCGAGCACTGGCGGTGGTACAACGCGACGCGCAGAAATTCTCGGTCGAGGAATCCGATCTTAAGGAGCTATCCATCTACCTCAAGGACGATTTTGTCAACTGCGATCAGCCAGTTGCAGTCGCATGGAAGGGCCAAGAAGTCTATTCTGGAACCCCCAAGCGAACGATCGGCACGCTTGGAGAGACCCTCCGACGGGGCGATCCCAAGGGTGTTTATTTTGCCAAGATCACTTTCAATAACCCAGAAGAGTCGGTATCGAAGTAAATGGGGAACTTTCATAGCGCTGTCAATCGTCCGAGCGTCGAGCATACCGGTTTCGTACCGAGCTTCCATGCGAACTGGATGAGCTGGATATCGAGACTCTTCGGTTGTCTCGTCGCCATCACCTCGATCGCTTGGTCAGGACTTGGACCCGTCTTGGCCCAAAAGAGCGCCGAAGGAGCATCGAGGTCGATCGACTTTGGGCTTGAGATTCGACCGATACTCTCCGAGCATTGCTTCCATTGCCATGGACCCGACGCGGCCCACCGCCAAGCGGATCTGAGGCTCGACGAAGAGGAATCCTCGAAGCTCGTCCGCGAGGGCAAACAAGCCGTCGTGGCCGGCTCTCCAGAGCAA
>JAPLNM010000146.1 GCA_026692845.1 Planctomycetota bacterium
CCAAGTCCACCAACCGGTTGCCATGGCCTTTGACCACCGAGGACGACTCTGGATCGCCGAAGCTTACACCTACCCCAAACGCGCACCCGAAGGGCAGGGGATCGATCAGATCGTCATCCTCGAAGACACCGATCAAGACGGCGTTTTTGATTCCCGAAAACCCTTCATCGAAGGACTCAACCTCGTCAGCGGTCTGGAGGTCGGATTCGGTGGCGTTTGGGTCGGGGCGGCTCCCTATCTGATGTTCATCCCCGATGCCGACGGCGATGATGTTCCCGACAGCAAACCCCAAATCCTCTTGGATGGATTCGGATACCAAGACACCCACGAGACGCTCAACGCGCTGAACTGGGGACCCGATGGTTGGCTCTACGGATGCCACGGGATATTCACGCATAGCAAAGTCGGCAAGCCCGGGACCCCCGATAACCAGCGAACGCCTATGAACGCGGCCGTCTGGAGGTACCATCCGACCGAGCACCAATTCGAGGTTTTTGCCTGGGGGACCTCCAATCCATGGGGTGTCGATTTCAATGACTACGGCCAAGCCTTCATCACCGCCTGTGTGATCCCACACCTGTACCATGTCATCCAAGGGGCACACTATCAGCGTCAAGCCGGCGAGCATTTCAACCGCTACGTCTACTCGGACATCAAAACCATCGCCGATCACCTGCACTACGCTGGAAGTATCGGCGACCATGCTTGGTGGGGCCACGAACCTGGCATTCAAGACGACACCTCCGATGCAGGAGGAGGACACGCCCACTGCGGTGCGATGATCTACCTCGGAGACAATTGGCCCGATCGGTATCGCAACCAGATTTTCTTCAACAACATCCATGGAAACCGGGTCAACATGGATCGGTTGGTTCGTGACGCAAGCGGCTACGTCGGAAAACATGGCGACGATCTACTCATGTCCAACGACCGCTGGTTCCGCGGCATCAACCTACGTACCGGACCCGATGGCTCGGCCTACCTGATCGACTGGTACGATCGAAACGCTTGCCACCGCGTCAATCCAGAAATTTGGGACCGTACCAACGGCCGAGTCTACAATGTCGCTTACGGGATCCCTAATCGCCAGCAAGTCGACTTGTCGAAACAATCCGACACGGACCTGGCGAAACTCGCTTGGCATAAAAACGATTGGTTCGTTCGGGTCTCTCGCCGACTCCTTCAACAACGAGCCTCCACGGGAAAAATGGATACCGCTGCTGTCGGAAACGAGATCGAAAAGCTTCTTTCAAGCGATCAGGAAACGCGCGTCCTGCGCGGAATCTGGTTGGCTCATGCGACGGGACTCCTCGACGATGCAAAACTCCAATCCCTCCTAGACCACCCGTCCCCCTACGCGGTGGCTTGGGCGATCCAATTGCTTTGCGAGGACAAACAAGTCCCTGCAGCGGCGCTTGCGCGGTTTGCCGAACTCGCTGCGAACAAACAAACCGATGCGATCGTTCGACTCTATCTCGCGTCGGCCATCAACCGACTCAAACTCGAAGACCGCTGGGGAATTGCCCAAGGGTTGGTAGGTAACCAAGCAGACGCCACGGACAAAAACATTCCGTTGGTCGCTTGGTACGGAATCGAACCGCTGGTCGCTCAGAACCCAAAACGAGCCCTGGAATTGGCCAGCAACAGCAAGATCGACCTGATCCATCAGTACATCGTCCGAAGGGCTGCGTCGGACCCCCAGGGACTCGAAGCACTCGTTGCCGAATTGGTTGGCTGGCCGGAAAAACAGCAAGCCGAAACCCTCGAGCAAATCCTTCAATCGATGGAAGGACGCGTCAATGTCCCCCAACCCATCAACTGGAAAGAAGCCTACGAACAACTTGCCAAAGCCGACTCGCTGGAGATCCAGGAACTTGCACTCCGCGCTGCGGTCGCTTTCGGCGACCAACGGGCCTTTCCTCAACTGCGTCAACGCCTCGTCGATCAATCCCGACCTCTGGAACAACGCAAGCAAGCGCTCGATATCCTCGTTCGAGGTCGCGACAAAGAACTCGCCCCGAGCCTCTATGCGGTCTTAGACACCGAGGCACTTCAGTCCCCGGCCATTCGAGCCCTCTCGGCGGTCGCGGATGCGAACACTCCCGATAAGCTGCTCGGACTTTATCCTCAATTGAACAAAACCGCTCGTGAAGATGCAATCGCCACACTCGTGTCGAGAGCCCCATTCGCCGAAAAACTCCTCAACGCCGTCGAAACAGGAAAAATCGCAAGATCCGATATCCACGCTTTCCATGTCCGTCAAATCGTCAGCCTCAACGACAAGCCCTTGGTCGATCGAATCAACCAGTCGTGGGGCAAAGTCGGGACCTCCTCCGAAGAGCAAAAACAAGCCATCGAAAAATACAAATCGCAACTCCCCAAAAACGTACTTGCCAAAGCCGATCTGAGCCAAGGCCGCTTGCTCTTTAACAAGCACTGCATGGCCTGCCATCAACTCTTCGGCGAGGGCCAAAAGGTCGGTCCTGATCTGACCGGCTCGAACCGAGCAGACCTGAACTACATTCTCGAAAACCTCGTTGCCCCCAATGCGGTCGTCGGCAAAGACTACCAAATGACCCTCCTGCAACTCAACGATGCACGGGTCCTCTCAGGATTGATCACCAAAGAGACCGATAGCGCCGTGACGCTCAAAACCATCAATGATCTGGTCGTTGTCCCCAAAGACGAAATCGATCAGCGAAAACTCTCGGAACTCTCGCTCATGCCCAACGGCCTACTCGAGCAAATGCAGCCCGAGGAAATCCGTGACATCATCGGGTACCTGGCCAGCCCAGCCCAAGTCCCCTTGCGTGGACCCCGACCAGAGTTTGACCCCAAAGGAAACGTGCCCGGGGCCATCGAAGCCGAAGCGATGAAGGTTCTTCAGAAGACGCGGGGAAACATCCAAGGCCAAGACATGCGGGCTTTCCCGAACGATCGTTGGAGTTCCAACAACCAAATCTGGTGGAGCGGGGCACAGCCCAACGACACGTTGAGCCTGGAATTCGAAATCGCCAAAGCAGGTAAGTTCGAACCTCAAATCGTTCTGACCAAAGCGCGAGACTATGCCATCATCCAACTGCTGATCGATGAAATCCCCATAGGAGAACCCGTCGACGGATTCAACGCAACGGATGTTATCACAACCGGAATCATCAAACTGCCAGCCAGAGAATGGACCCAGGGCAAGCACACCCTCAAGGTCCAGATCCTCGGTAAGCATGCCGATGCCGCACCCGGTTACATGGTCGGCATCGACTTTCTAAGATGTTTGCCTATCGCAGACTGAGCAGACTGAGCAAACTGAGGCCTAAATCAAAACCGGTTTTTGAAGTTTCCGACGAATCGGCACCCATTGGCCCACATGCATCATCGTGTGGGCGACTAGGACGACCGCCAAACTACCGATCGTCGGGAACTTGCCACTCCAAGCTTCCGGACTCGGTTGGTCAAGGTCCGCTTCGCTCAAACGATCGATCGCAGCCAAGATCGCATTGTCGAGTTTACTGAATAGCTCCACGTACTGATCCTTGGTCAAAAAATCCTTAGGATCGTCGCTGGCACTGTTCGACTTGCCATGCTTTTGATCGAAGCCCTCGGGCAAGCCCGGAGCCGCATCGGGCAAGACCGCATTGAGGATACTGGTATTCGAACTGATCAAGTGCCCGAGTTGCCAAGCGATGTGGTTGCAACCTGGACCGGGACGAAGCATCAACTCCTCGTCGGTCAAATCGCTGACATAGCTCGAATAGACCCTCTGCGTCATCTTCAACGATGCCTTCTTCATTTCTTCCCTCTTCTGAATATCTCTTTGTGAGACTGGTCAAAATACACAAGATACAACGTTGGGGATTCTAACCGCTTGCCTTGCCTTTGGAAAACGGCTCCCTAGGATTACAAAACACGCGGCAAGTTTTTGAAAAAACTGACAAAGCAATCTCAGTGTTGCTAGCAATCAACCCGAACGTTGAGGGCCCTTTTGTCAGTGCTTTTGAGAAAAACCGTGTCTTTAGGAGTCTTATGTCCAGGATGGAACGTCAGTTGCTACTCCCTTTGGCTAGTCCCACTTTCTAGCTGTTCTCAGGCACCCAATGGTCGCTTGAAGTGACAGAATTCCACGGAGGTAAGAATAATGCTGGTTCTTTTCACATGCTACATGGTGATCCATGCGATCCGAGGACGATCGCAGTTGCTGGCTATCCTTCTGGGAATGATTCTCGGAACGCATGCGGCAGGCCAAGTCACCTTTGACGTCAATGCGTCGGCCGCAGTGCGCCCCCTTTGCGCTCACACGGCATTCTCGCGTGCACCCAACTCCAGGCTCGTGGCCGTCGAACTTGATGTCTCAACATTCTTCCAGCCAGGCACAGAACAGACGATCAAAGAGGTCATGGTCCAAGCCGTCTGTCGCAGGGAAGAAGTCGTCGTCGTCGACTATTCTCCTCGTACCGAACTGCATTCAGACATCGATGGTCGGCTCCAAGTAGTGCAAGAAAAAGACCAGTCGCGCGACGCGAACCTCCAAGGCTTCGGCGCCTACCCGGCCATCGGTGGACTTTCGGGAGCTTGGAACCAATCCGACTACCAAACCCAAAGCGTCCAATTCCTCCAAAGGCCAGCGATGGAACTGACCGTAGCTTCCGGGACGATCCAACGCCAGCGTGGTGTTTACTTCAAATGGCGGCCCAACAGCCAGACGACCCTCGAAGGCTCTCGGACATTGGGGATCCTTTTGAGCGTTCCTGAAAATTGGCGTGCGGACTTGATGGATGTGACGCTCCAAGCCGTCGGGATGGAACCTCCTCATTTCCGTCGCGAATCGGTCATCGCTCGGCAATCGCTAGTCGTGGCCCTGTATCAAGAAAACGACACGGTCGCCTCGCAAGCCGCCGCCGAATACGTGCGGCAACAAGCGAACCTTATCCGCTCGGTCAAACTCTACTCCAAAACGATCCAACAAAGGAACTTTCCCACACCGTTCCATAAGCTAGGAGCCAAACTCGAATTGTACGAACCAGATGTCCCCGACGATTGGCTCGAGTCGATCGTCTATAAACCAGGCGCGTTCCATCACTCCCGACTCTCGGCATTACCGGTCGATGTTCGCGTGGCGATCATGAATTTCCAAGACCAGAAAGTTCGCATGGAAACGCTCTCGGGTGCTCAGGTACGAATCGGCTCAGGATTGCACCCTAGTAGACCAGCCAATCCTGCGAATCCATCGAACCCTTCACAGTCCTATACGCTCGGTTATCGACCCGGGGTCCAGAGACCGAGCAACCGCTAAAGAATCAACGTCTTGCTGGGCTCTCCGGCGATCTCCCTGACAAACCTCGGGGTCGCATAGCCAGACAACTCCGCACGCAATCGAGCAACAATCGATTCACCGAGTTGCTCGTCGCACTCAAAGTGGGCAGTACCGGCCACACGGTCTAGTTGATGCAAGTAATAAGGCACGACACCTGCATCGGCCAAGCCTTTGCAAAGATCGCGTTGAGACTCAAACGTAGCATTGACACCTCGAAGCAAGACCGCTTGATTGAGCAAAATCGCACCCGAGCGGCGAAGACGCTGACAAACCTCGACCAACGGACCGTCGATCTCACGCGCATGGTTCACATGCAAAACGATCCACACCGGTTTGCCCTCAGGACCGAACGCAATCGCCTCGAGGCGTTCAAGAAAATCCGAATCGATCCGGCTTGGAATCATCACCGGAAATCGGGTGTGGATCCTGACTCGCGAAACATGCGGTAGGCTCGCAACGCGCGCTAGCAACCCAAAAAGCTTGGCATTCCCAAGCGACAGCGGATCTCCACCCGACAAGATCACTTCATCGATCTGAGGGTGCTCTTGAAGGTACCTTAGGGACTCGTCCCATTGAGCCAGACTCGCCGGGGATTCCTCGTAAGGATAGTGGCGGCGAAAGCAGTACCTGCAATGCACCGCACACAAGCCCGTTGCGATCAGCAGTGCTCTGGATTGATACTTGTGGAGAATCCCCGGCAGACGCGCCGAGGGTCCGTCTCCGACAGCATCCATACCGAACCCATCGACTTGCAAGTTCTCCTCTGCGCGGGGTAAGACCTGCGCGAGCAATGGATCCCTGGGATTTCCAACTTCCATCCGCTGGACGTACTCCCTAGGTACCAAAAGTGGAAAACTAGATGTCGCATCAAGACCCGGCAATTCCTCTTTGGTCAAACGCAACAGACCGAGCAGTTCATCCAAGGAGCGAACCGCTTGCCGAAGCGACGTTTGCCAAGTCGCTACGGAAGGTGCTCCAATCGGTGCTTGAGCCGAAGCGATCGATGGATCAGATTCCATCGGAGATATCCGCTTGCTTGAGACTCGGAGAGTACTCGTTGATCACATAGAGCAATCCCGCAACGCAAAACGGGATCAGGTAGTAGATGATCCGGAACATGATCACAGCGCAAAGAATCGAACCCTTGCGATCGTCGGTCGGCCCCTCCAAAAAGGCGATCAAAATCCCTTCGAGCAACCCATACCCACCAGGCACGTGTGTCACGACGGCCGCGATTTGTGCCGTCAAATAAGCGATCAAAACGGTCGAGAAATTGATCTTGTCCGGGCCTACGATGTCCGGTGGAAGCAGCACGTACAAAGTCATTGTAGCGAGCAAGAAATCCAATGCCGAGACGACCAACTGCATGGCAGATAATCGAAAGGGAGGCAAGGCGATCGAAAGCCCCTTGAATCGAATCGGTTTCCTGATGAACAAGCTAGCACCCAAATACGCAGCTACGCAACTCAAAAAGATCGCTCCGAACATGTGCTGACTCAGCTCGATATCACCGAAAAGCTTCGACTCGATCTTGAAAAAATCTTGCACCGACGGCGGCAAGTGGATCGGCAATGCCACGAAGGCCACACCGGCGAGCAAAAACAAACCCAACCAAAACGTCACCGATAGAATCGATACCAGACCGATGATTTCCATGGTGCTAAAGCCCCATTTCGAATACATCCGGTACCTTGCCAAATTCCCACCGAATAGCCATCCGAGCACATTTCCAGATGCGTAACCGACGATCGCGCCGGCCATCATTCTCGGAAACGATAGATGTTTCTTCATGAAACGGATCGCAATCCAGTCGTAACCGGTCAAAATCAAATAGTTGATCGCCGTGAGCAACAAAGCACCGACGATGTGAGACATCGGTAAATTGTCAAAGCCCTTTTGGACGTCATCCCAAGTCACCCCCTTGAGCTTCTTGGATACAAACCAGATCGCAAAGACCATCACCGCAATGACCGCAGTGAACTTGAACCCATCGCCAAAGCGACCGAGGATCGGACCTGCCCCATTTCCGTCCCCAGGCACCATGGTCGGCGCATAAGGGGATTGGGATTCTGGTGCTTGGTCGGGTTGATCAGGAACGGCCATGGAAACTCATCGAAGTTAGGACATGCTCATCAAGGACCTTAGTATAGCCACCTATCCTATTTTCGCCGAGTCTTATGCCCCCTTTCCTGGATAAGCCGTCGAAGGATCGAGAACCTCCGATTTCACAGACCGGATTTCTATGCAGACCGGATTTCGGGGAATAGCTTTGGGGGAATAGAGAAAACAGGCAGCTTTTTAGCATCGAATCGAAAACTGCGGTTTTTCTCTCTCTGCGGTCCGATACCGACACTTACCAGTGGTTTTACTTTTCTTATTCTGCCCCAAAACGGGTTTTTCCCGGCGAAACTTCTATGCACAGCGACCCTCGAATTGCCCGTTGCTTTGTAACCCGAGGACTTGCGCCTCTTGGATTGCTCCTGGCCCTGGCCCTACCGTGCCTTGCTCAATCCCGAGGCGATATCGTCGTGCCAGGCACGGGTGTGCAGCTCAATCAAGTCGGCGACGACTTCGAAGAGGAGTCCTGGGATTTTATCCCCAACAACCCCAAAAGCACCGAAGACATCGATGAAAACCAACGCCAACCGATGGGCAAATCGACCAATGGCCGTTGGTACGAGGGTGCCAAACGTGGACATCCTGACGTCGTCAAACGAGTCCCCACTCCGCCAGGCGGGCTTGCAGGTAGCCAAGGCTCCATGCTGATGAAGTCCCTCTACACAGGGATACCCAACCGTCCGAGCAACAAAATGCATCAAGACGACTTCATCTGCAACGTCCAATACCGCCTAGGGGGTACCTTAAAAGTCTCTCAATCTCCGAATGTCACGACCCGTGTCTTCATCCCTCCTTTGGACGAATGGGAAAACCGCAACGGACCCCACTTTGCCTTCCGTGCAGCCGTCGAAACGACGATCATGGAAAACAAAACGAAGTTCCTCTTTTCGAGCAAATCGCAGAAAGATGAAGTTTACTGGCCTGGTTTGTTCATCCTGCGGGGCACCAAGCAAGTCGAAGGTAAAAACGTCCCTTATGCTTATTTCCGCGTCCGTGCAGACCGCAACGGCGGCGATTTCCTGGGACCTGAGATCCCCGAGACCGGATGGTGGACCCTCGGACTGTCTTTCACTCCCGACGGTCTGGTGCATTACTTTGCCCGCCAAGGGGTCGAAGAACTCCGTCGCGAGGACTACATCGCAACCTCCATGCCTTATGGCTACAGATGCGAAGAACTGCGGTCCTTCTTTTACAACGTGGTCAATGGCGATAACGGCCGAGATTGGACCACCGACTGGATTGTCGATGACCCAAAACTCTACATCATTCAGACAACCAGAATGGCCAAAAAATAAAGCGCAACCGCAGCATTAAATCCGCTATCGGTGAGCCAACCAGCGCAAGCGGTTGGGCGATTTAAATCCGCCCCCTACGACGCTGCGTTTAGACTCCAGCAGGTAAAGAATTCCGGCCGTGTAGCACCATCGATTCGGTGCGGGGCTTATGGCAATCGCCCGCGGCTTGCGCCTCGCGGCTCACGGGGTAAATCACCTGTCGGTGAGCCAACCAGCGGTGAGCCAACCAGCGCAAGCGGTTGGGCGATTTAAATCCGCCCCCTACGACGCTGCGTTTGGGCCCCAGCAGGTAAAGAATTCCGGCCGTGTAGCACCATCGATTCGGTGCGGGGCTTATGGCAATCGCCCGCGGCTGGCGCCTAGGCGGCTCACAAGGTAAATCACACCTCGGTGAGCCAACCAGCGCAAGCGGTTGGGCGATTTAAATCCGCCCCCTACGACGCTGCGTTTAGGCTCCAGCAGGTAAAGAATTCCGGCCGTGTAGCACCATCGATTCGGTGCGGGGCTTATGGCAATCGCCCGCGGCTGGCGTTCCTTGGAGGATCGATCGACCTTGTCGCGCCTTGAGATCGAAATGTATCCGTACTTAATTAAAAACAGCCGGATCTCTGCGGGAGATCCACTACCTTTGCGCCCTTGCGTTCTCTTTTTCCAAACAGCCGGATCTCTGCGGGAGATCCACTACCTTTGCGCCTTTGCGTTCTTTTTTCCAAACAGCCGGATCTCTGCGGGAGATCCACTACCTTTGCGTCTTTGCGCCCTTGCGTCTTTGCGTTCTCTTTTTCCAAACAGCCGGATCTCTGCGGGAGATCCACTACCTTTGCGATGGATTCTTCTATTTATTTCTTGTAGGACTCTTCAAAGAGTTTCTGCTGAGAGGAGACTCCACCGAGCTCGGCCTGAGCTTGCTGAAGCCTTGTCATCACCGCATCGAGCGCTTGCTGCTGCGGTGCCATCTCCTTGACCAAGTTGTTCTTAGCTTCCTGAGTGGCGACCATCATCGCCTGTAGCTCGGCCAACTGCTTCTCGAGTTGAGCGATCGCCGCTTGCGTCTGATCCATCTTGGACTTAACTGCCGTCAGATTGTTCTGGATCGGCTGGGCCTCGGCATTGACCTGCGCGATGGCTTGTTCAATGGCGGTCTTCTTAACCGCGAATTCATTCGCCAACCCGTTGAAGCGAACGAGTTCTTGCTCGAGCGTTGCGATCTCTGCAGCTAACCCATTGGCCGCTGCGTTGGCTCCATCGGCCTTGGCTTGGGCAGCAACCTGCTTGTCGGTTGCCACCTTCAACTCGGCGACCAATTCCTCCATGCGCTTGTCGGCCGCAGCTTTGGTCGTGATCAGCTCGGCAAGCTTCGTCATCGCATCGGCATATTCTTTGCTCTTGGCCGCGTTGGCTACGGAAAGCTCGGCGATCTCTTTGTCCTTTTGTGCTTTCTCCGCATTGAGTGCATTGAGCTCATTGGTGAATTGAGTCACTACAGCCGCCTTGGCCTCAACGGCTTTGCCAGCTTCGGCGATCTGAGCGTCGAGGGCCGCAGGATCAGGGACTTGGCTCTCCTTCTGCTTTTGCAAGCCCACCAGGGCATCATCGGTCTGCTTCTTTTCCGCAGCGGTTTGTGTGACTTGAGCCGTTTTGGCGGCGATCCCCTCTGCGGTCTTGGCAACCTCGGCTTGCTTGGCCGCGATTTGAGTTGCGTAAGTATCGACCATGACCTTCAATTGGTTCGATCCATTGGTCAACTCGGTGATCTGTGCGACATAAGTAGCAATCAGGCTCTGATGATCGGTGTTGGCCTTTTGGACCGCCGCAGTTTGGGCCGCTTGTTGCGTCAGTTCCGCCGCCGCTGCTTGGGCTCCTGCAGCCAATGGAACATGGCGCTCTTTGTTCGAAGCGACCGACATCTCCAGAGTGATCGGGTTGGCTGCCAGTCGCTTCTCGTCCTTCGGGTCGGCACGCAACCATACGCGCACGTTACCTAACCAATCCCCGGAAACCACGTGCTTTGAATCGACGGTGATGGCGACCTCTTGGCCGGCCTCGTCCAAGGCAGGCATCTCGCCGGCAGCATTACCGGCCGCATCCCAGATCTTGACCTTGCGATCCTTGCCCGTCGAGACCATCACACCATCGTTGGCAATGGCGATCGCAGCAGCTCCACCCGGATGCGCATCCCAGGACTTCAAGAGCTTGCTCTCGTTCATATCCCACATCTTGAGCGTCCCGTCGAGCGAGGCGCTGACGACAGCCCCAGAATCGGGCCTCCAGGCCAAAGAGCGAATCTCGTTCTTGTGGGCTTGCAAGTCCGCGTACATCTTGCCCGTCGACGATTCCCAAATCACCAGACCCGCGGCGCGGTCGGCCGTGGCCAACAATAAGCCATCAGGACTGAATCGCACCGCGTAGATCCAATCGGTGTGTTTCTTCTGCTCCCACTTGAGCTCACCGGTGAGCGTATCGTACACTCGCACCATCTTTTGTGGACCTGCAAGAGCGATCAGGCGGTTGTCGTCGCTGATATCGGCAGCCATCACAATATCCAACTCATCGCCAACCTTGGCGATCCGATTCCCCGTCGAAAGTTCGCACAAAACGGCAAAGCCGTCGACGCTGTGACGACCGCCACCGATCAAAATCAATTTGCCGTCGCGCGAGAAGGTGATCGACTGCGGCTCTCCCTCTGGGAACGGCAAAATACCGAGCAGTTGGCCTGTGATCGAATGGTACAAGGCCACCTGCCGTTGCCCGCCGACGGCGATCAAGGGTGACCAAGGTGCGGCGCCTAGGGCCGAGATCGAAGAGGCTTTGGCAGTGTACAGTGGTGTCTGCTTCAAGACCGTCGATGGCATCGGGGGTGGGCCCTCGGGCCTACCGGCTGCCGCCACGCTGATCGCGGCAGCACTTGCCATCGGTTTTCGAATCGCCGAGCCACTGTTCTCAGGCATTCCTTGCTCGATCCAGGTCTTGAGAAGATCGATCTTCGCCTGCGCGATCTTGTCCTGCATCGGGGGCATCGTCGGCTGCTCTTTGTGGGCAGTTAAAGCATAAAGTCTCGACGAATCCAGATCTCCGGAAACCAAAACCTCTCCGCTGCTGCCCCCGGCCATGGTCGCTTGGAAGTTCTCGAGGGACAACCCGCCCTTTTTGGCGTTGTTGTTATGGCAAGAAGAACAGTGCTCTCGAAAGATGGGCTTGATGTGGTCTTCATAAGTGATCTTCGCTGGCTCTTGGGCCCAAAGCGAGGAAGCACAAGCCACTGCCAAGACGGGAGCCAAAGCACGGCTAGCCACGGCGGTCATAAACTTATTCGTGTCGATGCGCATCGGATATCTTCAACGGTTGGTGTCGACTTAGTGATTGAAAATGAACTCGCGGCTGTTGAGAACCGCCCAGAACACATCTTGTAGCCCTTGATCGGG
Organism: Planctomycetota bacterium; assembly: GCA_026692845.1. Classification (GTDB taxonomy): domain Bacteria; phylum Planctomycetota; class Planctomycetia; order Pirellulales; family Pirellulaceae; genus JBKCUI01. The sequence goes on from JAPLNM010000146.1 coordinate 12,144, forward strand.
ATTGCCAGACTCGCTGATCATTTGCATGAGCCTAGCTCGCTCCCCCTCCGTGGGCTTGCGGGATAAACACCGCACATAGATTTTCTCAATGATCGCTTCTGGGGTCAGCCCATCCTTTTTCCAATTCGGAATCAGTTGCCCCTGATTAATCTTGCCACTGACGGAGCCTCCATTGATCAAATGAAGTGCCTGCGAAAGCGATGGGTCGGTCGTTGCCTCTTCGGCACAGACCGTCGTTCGTGCGCTGCGGCCGAACGTGGTAAGGAAATAATTGCTAGTAGCTCCGTCGGCGATTTGCACGGCTCGAGCCCCGACAGGCAATCCCCGGAACTTCTCTTTGGTAACAGTAACCTGAGAGATGCAATCGAGCATGTTCTCGGCAGGAATCCGACGAACCGTTGCATGCGAGTAGTTCCGCAGATCCTCTTCGTTTCCAGGGACCGGGATCGTCGTGCGTTGATAGGTCTTCGAATTGCAAATGTCGCGCACCAACTGCTTGATGTCGTACTTGTACTCGATCAGCTTGGCACCAAGCGTATCGAGCAGTTCGGGATTGCTCGCAGGGTTACTCGCTCGGAAATCGTCCACAGGATTGACGATCCCCACGCCGGTAAAGTGTGCCCAAATGCGGTTCGCTACGCTCTTGGAGAAGAACGGGTTTTCATTGCTGGTCATCCATTCGGCCAAGACGACGCGTCGGTCCTTGCCGTCGGTCGCCGCTGGGCCTCCGCCGAGAAACCTCGGCTTGACGACCGCACCGCCGACAGGATGGTTGACTTCACCACCACCGCCATTGAACACCAATATCTGTCGGTAGTCTTCGCTCTGCTTACGGCCGACTTGGGAGAAGAATGCAGCGAATCCATAGTAATCGTCCATCGTCCATCGATCGAACGGATGATTGTGGCACTGGGCGCACTGGGTACGAATCCCCATGAAAACCTGCGCGACATTCTCGGACATCTTCAATCGGTCCTGCTCGACTTGATAAAAATTCGTCGAAGGGTTTTGGAACGTCCCACCGGTGGCGGTGAGCAACTCTCGGACGATTTTGTCCAGTGGGGTGTTCGACGCGATCTGGTTAATAAGCCAATTGTAGTAGAGGTAAGCAGCCTTGTAGCTGACTTGATTGTTGCTCTTGATCATCAACAAATCAGCCCACTTCATCGCCCAAATCTCGCTGAACTCTTTGCGGCTAAGGAGCGTTTCGATCAATGCGGCCCGCTTGTTCGGATCCGTACTCGAAGTAAACCCTGCGGTCTCCTCCTCGGTCGGCAAAAGTCCGGTAATATCGACCGTCGCACGGCGAACAAACTCCTCATCGGTGCAAAGCCCACTGGCTGGCAAACGCAACTTCAAAAGTTTCGCATCGACCAACGCATCGATGTAACTGCCCTGACTGGGCTTGTACTCATACTGCATCCCAGCAGGCAAGGCCAAGACCTGGGTCCCTACCGTGTGCGTATCGAAACGGGCCATCACAAAAGCTTCACCGCGCACGCCACTGGTAACCGTGCCGGCGGCATCGACCGCGCCGGTCCGCTCGTTGTTGGTCGTAAAGCCAGCAAGGTCCCAAACGTCTCTTTGTGTTCCGTCTGCATAGGTCGCCACTGCGACAATTCGCTGCTTGGCTCCCTCGCCTTCGAGGACCGCTTGAGATGGATACACATCCACCTTGGTCACCGCCGGTGGTCTAGCAGCATCGGCGACAGCACCGGCTTGAAGCCATGCCAATACCGTCTGGTAATGCTTGCTTCCTGGCTCGATTTTCTTGCCGCCGGAATGCTGGACCGATCCGGTCGCCTTGAGAAGCAACAAACTTTGGTCGGGAACGGCCAAGTTGATGCGGCGAATCCCGATTTCACGGGTGATCCTCTGATAATCCCCAAGCGGGTCGAATCCGAATAGACTCAAACGAAATCCATCTTTGCCGCGCGCCGCGCCGTGACAGGACCCTGTGTTGCAACCGACCTTGGTGAAAATCGGCATGATGTCGCGCTCAAACTCGACCTTGCGCGCCGCTTGACTCTGGGTGATCTCCAACGAAGCTCGGGACTCCATGCCATTCCAGGTTCCGACAAGCTGCGTGGCCCCATCGGCAAGCGGATAAAGCACCAGATTCTCCAGTTTGGCAAACGCCGGATTCTCGAGCTTCCACTGGACTTGATCCGTCACGTCGACGGTGATCCCATCGGCTCGGGTCGCGACGGCCACAATATGCTGCAAGTCGTTCTGCGCACTGATCTTGATCGACGGTGGAAAGACAGCCAGCGATTGATACACAACCGGTGCGGGTGCTGCGGGTGCTGCGGGTGCTGGTGGCTCTGCTGCTGGTGCCGGTGCCGGTGCTGCCGCTGGAGGCTCAGCCGCCGGTGCTGCGGCCGGATCTTGGCTCAAACCCACCCTAGGGGCCGCGCTGAGTGCCCAGAAGGCAAAACTGCCAACCAAAAACATTGACTTCGCTGATTTAAAAGTTCGCATGTTCGGCAATTCGAAAGTGATAGGTTTCCATCGCATTATTTCTTAATACCTTTTTCCTGCCGGAGCTGTTCCAATCGGCTCAGGGGTTTGTCAGCAGGTGCTGCCGGGGCCGGCGTTGGCATCGGCATCGGAGCAACCGCCGCAGGGGCAGGGGGTGGGGCTACGGGCACATCGATCTGTACCTCGGCGTTCCCATTGGTCTGCGAAATCAACCCCTTGTCGCTCGTGACGGTTCCTCGGCATACCAAGGTCTTGTAATTTCCTGCCCGGGTTTCGACTGGGATCGTCAACGGGAAGATCAACTGCTTGGAATCTGCGGTCACCGCAATTTTCGCGGAAGCGCACGTCGTACCCGGGGGGAGCCCCAGCAGTTCGACTTCAACGGTCCCTTCGGCGGGTCGGGTAAGTTCGATCCCAACGACGACGTCTGCGGGCTTGCCTTGCTCGGCCATCGTCTTGGCAAATTTGAATTTGAACAATGCGTCTTGCACATCCAACTCAACAAACTCCGAGGCGATCGTTACGGGCCCAAAGCCACTGTCGGTAGTCGCCAAAACCAAAATCGGTGACTTGCGAATCGCCGCGCCGTTGTTGGCCGTGATATTCATCTGAACAGTCGACTGATCCCCAGGAATGGTCACCGGGGAAGCTCCGATCCCTGCAGGGGCCGTGAGGATCCTCAAGTTGATCGGCTTGTCAAACCCTGGATTCCGCTTGGCATTGATCGTCAAACTCATCGACCCATTGCGAACAATCGGGACCTGAGGCTGAACGAGTTCGATGTCAAAGGGGACTGCATCGACAATATTGACGGCCAAACGATCGTGCCACATCCCCCACACATCGACGTTGTTTTGTCCTCGGATCAGTTGGCTTCGTTGATTCAAAAACCCGGTCAACGTTCGCTCGGGGGAAACGACCAAGCTGGTCGATAGATCGACGAGCTTCGATGCGTTGGCTGCATCGGCTGGAGCTCGGAATATCATCTGAATCAAACTCTGGTCGGCAGGCACTAGGCCATCGGAGTGGGCGGCTCCGGCTGGCAAATCTGGAACGCTGATGCGTCCTTCGCCACCCACGTTCTTGCGGGCCAAGTTCGCTTCGATCGCCATTCGTGCTCCCTTGGGAATGTTGACCACTTGGGAGACATAACGCTCCTGCTCGTTGACGGTCGTTCCGACCTCGGCCTCGGCCGGTGCGACTTCGACTCGATACACAAAGTGCTTGCCTCCACGTCCGAGGTGATCCGAAACGCATACGGCGTATTTCCCATCTTCAGGGACTTTGAAACTCAAGTAACTGTCTGGACCTCCTTGGTCGTCATTGGAGGCCAATCCGCCCGCACCGACCTTGAAGATCTGCAAGACCGGATCGACCTGGGAACGCAAAGGAGATCTTGCGTGCACGGAGATATCGAGTTGCTGGTCCTTCTTGGCTTCAAAGACCCAATAGTCCCGGTCTTGCTCGGTCTCGAGGATTCCGTTGAAGGCCACCGGTAGAGGATGGGATGTGGGGATCGCGTTGTAATCGGAGTTCGGCTCGGTCTCTAAAACATTCGGCAGCGAGTTGACCCTCAGCATGTTCGGAGACGGAGCGATCAGCCCACCCTGTTGCGACCAAACCCCCGCAGATTTGGTCCGAGCATCGGTCGGCATCTCGAAGGTCTCTTGCCAGGTATTCCCGAGCAAATCGATGCAGGTAGCATTCAGGGGCTGTCCGGCAGGTCCACCTGCGGGCAGGATTGCAACGGGCCGTGGATAGCCGCCGACGTGCATCCGATACTTGCATTGATCGCTCCCACCGAAACTGCTTTCGCGAACTTCGATGATGTAACGGCCTTTGGCCGGTGCGACCATCGAACACAAACAATCCTGCTGCAAAAAGACCGAGTCATCGCTCGCGGTGATCTCGAAGCGGTTGGCGTCGTAGATTGCTACATAAGGATCGAAGAAGTTGTTCAGGTAGGCATGGCGCAGTCCTTCGAGCTCGACGTTCAGACGCTGGCCTGCTTCCAATTCAACCGAGAAGTAATCGACATCCTCATTGAGAACCACTCCGTCGATCGTCGTGTTGATAGCGATCTCCTGAGCCTTGGAAAATTCGCTGTTCGGCTCGGTCTCGGCCAGCGTCGGCAGGGCCGAAACTCCAAAGAGTCGCAGGTTGCTCGTTCCGCTTGCGGTAACGACACGGAAGGGATGCAACTGAGGCTTCGCGTCCGCCGCTGCGGCAATCGTTACCTTGATGTTGTTGTCGTCGACCTTGGTGACATTGCTTGCGGTCAGTCCCGGTGTGTAGAAGAGCAACTCGCGCGCATCGCCCAGACGGGCCCCGGAGATCTGGACCTCGACGGACTGACCTCGCTGCACACCGACTACCGACAAGGCGTTGGCTTCGGGTTGCGAGGCCGCAGACCGATGGGCTCCGGACAATCCAAACGCGCAAGCAAGGACTGTTACGCAACTTATCGACGCAAGACGAACTCTCGCAGCATTGAACCTGCGATGAACCGAAGTTCTTATTGCAGATCGCCGGTTGGAGGGCAGCACTGGGGACACACCGATGGCCTTCGACCAAATCATCATTTGGACCTCGTCGTAGAAATCTTGGAGTCAAATTGAGCGAATCAGAAGCTGTCTGATTCGCTACGCGATCAAGTCGGTTACCACACGGCCACCGTCACAGATCTCGATTGGACGATCTCCCGGAGACATGAGCTCTTTGTCAGCGACGATACCCATCAAGTGGTACATCGTCGTGGCCAAATCTTCTGGGGAAACCGCATCGAATTCAGGTTCAGTGGCTGTCGCGTCCGAGGAACCGTAAACCAAACCACCCTTGATGCCACCGCCTGCCAATAGCACGCTGAAGACCTTGGGCCAGTGATCTCGCCCCCCATCGTTGTTGATCTTCGGTGTGCGACCGAATTCGCTGCTGACCATCACCAAGGTCTTGCTCAATAGGCCACGGGATTCCAAGTCCTCGATGAGCGTCGCAAGCGCTTGGTCCAACGGCGGCATATCCCGACGCATGCTCCCTGCGATCTGAGCATGCATGTCCCAGCCACCGTAGGTCACCGAAACCATGCGAGAACCGGCTTCTACCAATCGACGCGCCATGAGCAAACGCTGTCCGGCGGCGTTGCGACCGTATTTGTCACGCAGCGCATTGTCTTCGGCCTCGATATTGAAGGCCTCTCGGGCCGAATCGCTACTGATGAGCGAGTAAGCTCGCTCGTAGAAGGTGTCCATCGCATTGAGATTGTCCGACTTTTGCTTCGACTCAAAGTACTCGTTGACGGCTTGGAGTGCCGAACGGCGACGACCAAAGCGGGCCATATCGACGTCCCCTTGAAGATTCAAATCTTGAACCTTAAATCCTTTGTTCGCAGGGTCAGCGCCCAGACTGAACGGGCCGTAGGAGGAGCTCAAGTACCCGGACCCGGAAAATTCGTTGGGGTTGCTAGGTATTGCGATGTAGGGAGGCAGATTGTTGCGAGGCCCATACTCGTGACTTACGACCGATCCGAAGCTCGGATACGAAAGGGCCGGCGAGGGCTTATAGCCGGTGAACATGTTGTGCGTGCCACGCTCGTGGGCCGCTTCGCCGTGCGACAACGATCGGATCACGGTGAACTTGTCGGAGATGCTCGCCAAGCGAGGAATCGTTTCGCAAAACACATCCCCAGTCTTGGTCTTGATCGTCTTCATCTCTCCGCGATACTCAAGCGGACTGTAAGGCTTCGGATCAAACGTCTCCTGATGGGCGATCCCACCGGGTAGGAAAATGTGAATCACACTCTCGGCCTTGGCTTCGATGAAATCATAATTCTTCTTGTCGCCTCGAGCTTGCAAGCGAAACATATCGCCGAGCGTCAGGCCCAAGCCTCCAACGGCACCTACGGTCAGAAAGCCACGACGATCCATGGGGTTACCTAAGCATCTCATCAGCGAACTCCTACGAGCGTTTCGAAATAGGTTAACGGCGGATTCTGTGCAAACCTAGTCGGTTCGAACAGCAATAAGGTGGGATATAGTCTACGGCAGCTGATCTTATGATCTCGGGAGATTTCTTTGCCGCAGTCTAGGTGGGTACCCTTCATTGTAGTGCATCAAAGTGGTAATTGTACCCTCAACTTTTTCGATTCTAGCGAGGGAAGGGGCATTATTTTCGCTGTGTCATCATTTTAACACCCGACGCGCTGCCGAATCGATACGCGCTAGAATCCAAGACACTTCGAACCGAACTCCCTTAACAGAATGGCAACAAAGGCGTTTTTTCCGCCTTTAACCGCGCTTTGGCCTCTGCCGAGCTTCCTGGAACTGGACAGCCCTCTACAATAAGACTCGGGTGCAACGCTACAGTCGGAAAACACTACGGCTCTGCATTCGAAAAGCTAACGCAAAACCTACCGGAAAGCGTCGAGTCACCTCGATCTTGAGAAATGGGACACTGGGAAAAACTTAGACTGCCAGCCGACTTTGACGGCACCGTGCGGCTTTTTCCGCTCCCGAACTTGGTCATGTTCCCTCACGTGATTCAATCCCTCCACGTTTTCGAACCTCGCTACTGCGAAATGCTAAGCGAAGCCCTCGAATCAGACCATTTGATCACCATGGCCGTGCTCGAACCAGGTTGGGAACACCACTTCGAACTCCACCCGGAGCTATCTCGGTTCGTTTGCATTGGAAGAATCGTCTCGCACACTCCGCTCGGAGATGGACGGCACAATATCCTCTTGGCCGGCATCCAGCGGGCCCGGATCCTCAAGGAGGTATCCGAGGATGTTCCGTTCCGAAAAGCCCAAGTCGAAATCCTTGAAGACCAACCGATGGCGGATCCTCAGGCCGAAGAAGCTGCCCGTCTGGAGCTGCTAAGGCTCTTTCGCCCGGCACTGCCAGCGGACCTTTCCGAAGCCTCCGCGCTGTCCGACCTGCTCTCCCAACACGTCCCACTGGGGATCCTTACCGATGTGGTCGCCTACGCCCTGAACTTCCCCACAGCGATCAAACAGAATTTGCTCAGCGAAAATCGCGTCGAGGCTCGCTACCAAATCCTCATCGAACAACTCGCCCATTGGCCGCAATCGAACAAGTTACCGGCCCGCACCCAAGAGAATCCCATTCGATCGATCAACGGTCAGGTTCCGCCATTTAGCGCCAACTGAGCTTCGATGGCCGGTTTGTCGATCCGCGCGGTATTCCAAATCCCGATTTTATGTTCGAGGCCCGGGGCGATCGGTTCTGGACGATCGGCTCAGCGCGTTCAGCTCAGCACTCCCTGAATGACCTCGCCGTGCACGTTGGTCAATCGCCGATCGATGCCATTGTGATAGAACGTCAGCTCGGTGTGATCGATCCCAAACAAATGCAAAACCGTCGCGTGGAAGTCGTGCCAAGTGACCGGATTGCTGACGGCCTTCCAGCCGATATCGTCGGATTCTCCATAAGCCATCCCGGGCTTAAGTCCCGCACCTGCCATCCAGCAACTGAATGCGTAGCGATTATGGTCTCGACCTGGACCCGCCACATCCGATGCCGACTGCGAAAACGGAGTGCGCCCAAACTCGGTCGTAAAGAGGACCAAGGTATCCTCGAGCATCCCACGGGCATGGAGGTCCTCGAGCAGTGCTGCGATCGGCTGATCGATTCGACGGGCTTCGGCTGCATGATTTTCCAATACGTTTTCGTGCGCGTCCCAACTGGTCCTAGGCGTGCCGGCAATGGGGCCTCCGGAATACAACTGCACGAAACGTACCCCTTGTTCCAACAGCCGCCGACCGAGCAAGCATCGGCGGCCCATGTCGGACGTCTCGGCTCGATCCATTCCATAGCGTTGCTGGGTCGCTTGGGTCTCTTGCTCAAGCTCGGCGACCTTCGGCACCGACATCTGCATCTTGGCGGCTAACGCATAGCTCTCGATGCGAGCCGACAACAAATCCTCGGCTCCATGCTCGGCTTGATGCTTGCGATTGAGCAAATCGACCATCTGCCAAGTGTCCCGGTCCTCTTGCTCGCTCAGCGCTCGGGCGGGTCGCAAGTCCCTGACCGGCTGACCACTGGCTTGAAAGACGACCCCTTGGTATTGTCCGGGCAAAAACCCATGGGTCCAATTCGAGGATCCCCCATTGGGCCCACCGCGACCATCGGGCAAGACCACATAGGCCGGTAGGTCCTGGGCGATCGATCCTAGGCCGTAGGACAACCAACTGCCCATTGAGGGGAATCCATTGAACTCAAAACCGCTGTTCTCGAAGAACAACGCCGGTGTGTGGTTGGCCGACTGGGTGACCATCGATCGGAACAAGGTCAATCGATCGCCTTGGGCGGCGATCTGAGGAAATAGCTCCGAGATTTGCAGTCCGCTTTGCCCCCTGGCGCGAAACTCCCAATCGCTTTTGCGCAGCAATCCCATCTGCCCGAAGAATATGTCGGGCTTCTCCTGGGTCTGGAGCGTTTTGCCGTGAAGCCGCTCAAGCTCAGGCTTGTAATCGAAGGAATCCAGATGGCTCAAGCCCCCGACCAAACAAATCTGAATCGCCCGCTTGGCCTTGGCCTGAGGTCTTGCCACGCTCCTAGGATTGGCAGATGCCTTGCCGAGCAAGCCTTCCTGCGCAAGCAACGCCAAGACGGCCGTCGCCCCGAGTCCACGCTGCGACCATTGCAACCAACCTCTTCGATTCCAAAGCTCAGGTCCGTTCATATTTCTCAATCCAGTACTAAAAATTCGCTCGAATTCCACAACGCCCTGGCCAAAGCTCTTGCCCCGTGCTTGGCGACCAATGCGCGGCTTTGCGATAACTCCTCGTCGGTGGGCTCTCGCAATAGCACACTACGAAACAACTTGGCAATCGTCGCATCGGCCTGCTGCGGGTTGTCCATCCGATCGACCAACGCATCGGACATCTGAAACACAAAGGAACTGTTGAGCAAACTCAGCGCCTGAAGCGGCGTGGTGGTCATCGCCCGCTTGGGGGCCGTAGCCGAGGGGTCCGGACAATCCAATACGTCCAACATCGAGACTCGCTCACAGCGCGGATTGAAACGGTACACAGTTCGTCGGAAACACTCGGCGGGCTCTTGCGCCTTTGGGACGTAATACGTCGTCCCATTGGTGTCTTTGTAGTCGACATCCACATACCCAGGACCTCCGAGCGTTCGGTCCAACACGCCAGCGATCCAAAGCATCGCATCCCGAGCCGACTCCCCATCGAGTCGGCGAACCGGATATCGCCAAACCAGTCGATTCGCAGAATCCTTAGATAACCCATCCTCGCGAGGTCGACTCGATTGGCGATACGCGCTGGAAGTGACAATCCAACGATGCAGCGATTTGAGCTTCATCCCCCCATCCAAAAAAGCTTGGGACAACGCATCGAGCAGCTCTGGATGCGTCGGCCTAGCGCCGTTGAATCCTAGGTCGTTGGGGGTCTCGACGATGCCCACACCGAAATGATAATGCCATACGCGATTGACAATCACCCGCGCTAGCAACGACCGATTGGCTTGCGTGATCCACTGCGCAAGTGCCATTCGGCGCTGCGCATCCGTAGCATCAGCGGCCAAACCGAAATCTCCACGCGGACCACCGATTGTATCGATCCCGCCGGATCGGACCTCGGCCCCCTCCTGGTAAACATCTCCCCGCACTAGCACCTTGGTTGGTCCAACCGATGCGTTGGATACAACGCTGTAGATTCTTTTTCGGATCGATGCTTTCACATCGACCAACTCTCGATCGATCCGCCCGAGCTCGCCTCGGTAAGCTTGCCGCTGCTTAGCAAAAGACTCGCCGAGCTTCGTCCAAGCCTCCTGAAGGTTCCACCCGCGTTGAGGCTCCCTTGCCAACTGGGCAATCGCCTCGTCGCTCAAGGCCGTGTCGAAGCACACGGCCTTGTAGATCACCCCGGTTAGCAAGCGATTCCCACCGGCCGGCCCGTGGCGAAGCCCAAAGAGAAACTGCGACTTGCCCGCCTGAAAGCTCTGCAAACCCGTGCGGTACCCTTTGCCATAAGCAACCCCATTTCGAAACGCTTCGATCGTCCCGTCGGCGCGATAGCGCATCGCGATATGGACCCTCTGCAGGGTCTCTTGCGGTCCACCCAACGGAGCCGATCTGGCAAAGCCATTGCTCCCTGACATCCACTGGCGCGCTTCGCGCTCCGCATAGACGATCGCATCGAAGAACGCGCCGTCGAGGGTCTGCAAACTCAATACCCCACCCCCAGATTGATCCAAAGGGTCGATCTTGACCCAAGCGGCCAGCGTTTTTTCCTGAACCCCAAAGTCGATCGGATCGGTCTCTAAATAAGATTTGCCATCGAGCACCAATCCAACGGCATGCTCTCCTGGGGCCAAACCCGCTTCGGGAGTCTGGTCGATCCGTCTCCAATGTCCAGCGAGTCCTCGCACCGTATCGTAAAAAATTCGCTTGTTGGTACCCCCAGTTGCAGCTTCTCCAGTTGCAGCTTCTCCAGATGCGAGTTCTCCAGTTGCGGGGGTTTCGAAATCCCAGGCAGCCACAGGAAGCGGAATCAACCCAACGGCTTGCAATCCAGACTGGCGATTCGATGGCTCGCTGGCAGGTGGCTCGCTGGCAGGTGGCTCGCTGGTAGATGAATCGCCGAGGGCTTTTTGCAAGGCTCCTTGCTCGAACTCCCGGAGTTGAGTCAACGCTTTTGCACGCTCGAGTTCCAAGCCCCGTTCGAGCCGTTCGAGGTCCTCGTCGATGACCTCGCGCTCCCCGTGCGATACCCCTTGGATCGAGGCAGCTAAACGATAATAAGATTCCGAGCTGATCGGATCGAACTTGTGCTCGTGGCATCGGGCGCACTGGGCGGTCAATCCCAGGAAGGCCTGCGACATGGTTCCAATCTTTTCCTCTAGCTCGTCTTGGACCGCGATTCGCTTCATCCGATCGCTCGATCCTACGACCGTATTGTGCACGCCAGAGACCAAAAAACCCGCAGCAGCAATGCCGCTTGCGCCAGCCTGCATTTGATCCCCGGCGATCTGCATTTGGAGGAAGCGATCGTAAGGCATATCCTCATTGAGGGCTTGGATCACCCAATCTCGATAGGGCCAACTCTGGAGTCTCGGAAAGTTCCTCTCAAAACCGTCGCTCTCGCCGAAGCGAACCACGTCGAGCCAGTGCCTTGCCCATCGCTCCCCATAGGCCGGCGAGTTCAATAGTTCATCGACCAGCGACGCATAAGCCGCGTCGCTTGGATCGCTTTCAAAAGCCTGGATCTGTTCGAAGCTCGGAGGCAATCCGGTCAAGTCATTGAAGACGCGTCGCAGAAGCGACCGGGGCGATGCCCCTGGATTGGGCTTCAATCCACTCGAGCGAAGTTTCGCCAAGACATACGAGTCGACCAAATTCCTGACAGGCCAGCCACCGGCGATATCGCTTTGCACCTGACCGAGCGCGATCGGCAATTGGGTTACTCCCAACTCTCGCAACGACCACCAATCGTATCCAGCCCGATAGTCCGAGCTGATCCCAAGCCGATCGATCGGTACGTCGGGCAAGTGAGCTCCCTGGGAAACCCACTTGGCTAACAGCGCTTTCTCCTTGTCGGTCAACTTTCCCTTCGGAGGCATCTGCTCGGTCGAGATCACTTCCCAGAGTTTGCTGGTCTCCCAGGTCTTTCCCAGCACGTCGCCGGAATCCGAACCCCGCTGCAATGCGCTGCTGGAAGTCAGATCCAGTCCGCCGGCAGGGTCGGACTGTCCATGGCATTCCAGGCAACGGCCCGCAAGCAACGAAACGACCGCAGTGTCGAACTTCTCGTGACTCTCCTGGGCGGCTTCCTGGGCAAAAAGTCCACGAGAGAGGAAAAACAAACCCACCGTCCAAAAGGCTCGCATCCGTGTCATCGGTCCTATCCGTCCGTTCGAGGGCAATCAAGGGCAATCGGGGGAGGAAAAACATCGCGGGAACTTCGTTGCGCAAAAAACAACAGCTCCCCCGGGGTCTTCCAGTATACTGTTTCTAATTCCTCGCCGCTAACAAAACGCCACGATGCAAAGGAGATAGCATGAGCCAGCCACCCTCGGTTCACCCCTTGGATGCCGATGACGACGAGCTCGCAAGAGAAACGCCCCCTGCGAGCCCACGGACGCTCAAGCAAACGCTTTTGTTTATCATCATTATCACAGGCGCCTTGAGCTTCACGACGACTCTCTCGGGTGCGGCATTGATCAGCAATGCACAGAATTCCTCAGGTGAGAAACTCGGCACGTTACTTCGGATCCTCGGTGGCGCAGGCTTGATCAGCTGCTGTTTCGCCCTCGTGGCGGTGACCCGTTCGACTCAAATCAAGGGACTCCTGGGGAAACGTACCGCTTCCAAACCCCGTGTTCACTCCGCTTGGTTCTCCCTTCTGAAGTGGAACATCTTGGTTTTCGTCGTTGCGATCCCTGTGCTGCATTTGGTCTACCTAACCCTCGGTATCAACAAAACCTTCTGGCTCCAGAGCCTGCTGTGGCCATTCGAAGCGGCCCTGGTAGCGACCTTGGCCAGTTTGTCCCAACGGGAGTACCGCGCCTACTGGATCGGCTTTGCAGTCATGATCGCCTTTTTCCTGATCGGATACGACATGAACGCCTATCTGAGGTACTTCCTTAGCGCTGCGAACAATAGATCCCCAATGTTCGGTTACCAACCAAGTGCAGTCGACTATCAAAGCGTAGAACAATTGGCTTACTACCAACTCTCGAGGCTCGCTTGGGCTATGCTCTCGGGACTTCTGTGCAGCAGCATCGTGCCATGGATCCTGCCGAACTCCAAGCCCAGCTCCGACTCCATCGAAATCCGAAGTTGAACCGTTATCGACGAATCGGAAAATGCTATGATGAAGGGCATCGAAAATCCAAAGCAAGTACTCGGCTTGCAATCGACCCTTTCCACGGCGCGCTGGTCTATGCCCCGATCATCCCACAGAAGCATGCTTTTGCCCGGCCTGCTGGTCCTGACGCTCCTGGCTAGCTACGCGGTTGCCCAGAAAACCATTCGCAAACCCGACCGAGCCAAACCACCCCAGTTTCAATCGAGTGAATTCTCCGGCGTGTTCTTCGCCGATGCGCGATCCCAACTCCAGGGCCAACCCTCGCTCGGATCCCCCTTGCCGTTAGCAACGTCGGAGGCCTCGATGGCCACCGCTGACGATTCGAGCCAAGCCGAACCGGCCGCCAAAGGGGACGATGCCTGGAAACAACTCATCACCGGCCCATCGATCGAGGACCTCGTCAAAGAATCCAAATCCCGAGTCGATGGGATCATCACAACCCCAGCGAAATTCGCAAGCGGCGGCTACGGCGATGCTCGCCGCGAATTCACCCTGCTTGGCTCCTTGATGGGAATCATCGCTCAGTACCCCGAGGAGATCCGCTGGAAGACCTCGGCTCCCTACGCCCGAACCGCTTTTGCTCGCATGGCGGCCAACTGCAAAGTCGGTACGCAACCTGTGTACAACGAAGCCAAACTCAGGCAGCAAGACCTCCAAGACCTCCTCAAGGGAACCAAACTCAACGGCACGGCCGAAGAAACCGCTTGGGCCGATACGGCCGATCGAGGACCCACCATGCAGATCCTCGAATGGGCACTGCGAGAGAACCTTGCTCCCCACACGAGCAACGAAGACAACTTTGCCAATAACCTCGACGAAATCACCAAGTACGCCGAACTGGTCGCCGCTTATGGCCAAATCCTTCAACTCGAAGGAATGACCGATGCCGATGACGAAACGTACGCCCAATTCGCTGCGGCGATGCTCAATGCCGCCAAAGAAACTCTCAAAGCCGTCAAAAACAAGGACGCCGAATTGGCCCGATCGGCCGTCGCGAAAATCGACCAATCCTGCAACAAATGTCACGAGACTTATCGATAATACCATGGGGATTCGATTCAGTTGCCACCTCTGCAACCATCCGTTGCATGTCAAAGACTACCAAGCCGGCAAGCGAGGCAAATGCCCCAAATGCCAAGGTGCCTTCAGAGTCCCCCCCAAAGACTCCGATTTCTCCCTTGCCGTCGACGAATCGGCAGCGGCCCTCAAACCCGCTGCCTCTGAGAAATCCCTATCCTCGTCCGACTCGGGCACCATCACCCCGATGGCCAATCCACCGTCCCACTCAAAAGCCCAAAAACCACCGGCCAGCCTCCCCCAATCGACGCCCGCTGCCAACACGCACCCGACGATGCCGGCGAGTCTGCTACCTCTGATCGATTCACGCTGGTATGTTCGCCCCCCCAGCGGCGGTCAATTTGGACCGGCCACCACCCAAATGCTCCTGGATTGGATCGCTGAAAAACGGGTCACCGCCGACGCGCTGCTTTGGCGAGAAGGCCTCGATAGCTGGCTCTCAGCCCGCGAACTAGTCCCCGAATCCTTCGGCGGTCCCTCGGCCTCTTCAGGCGCCGATGTGCCACCACCTGCCGTGACTCGGCCGACAAACCCCGTGGCCCCCTCGGTGAGCACCAAGGTAGCCGTCGCGGTCAAAAAGAAAAAACAGGTCAAGCGGCAATGGATGATCCTAGGTTTTTTGGCAACCATGGCCGTCTGCTTGGCCTCGGCCCTGATCGTTATCCTCACACGTAGCCTATGAGCAAACTCTTCCCCCAACTTCCCGACGACTCGAAACGCTACGCGATCGTCGGCGGCACAGCGATCCTTCCCGATCGATGCATCGAAAACGCCTACGTCGAGTGGTCCGAAGGCACCTTGACGCGCGTCGGACCTTTGCCCAAACGGATCCCCAAGTCGGTCGAAACGCTCGAGGCAATCGGGTCTTACATCGCTCCAGGTTGGATCGATATCCACGTCCACGGCGGGGCAGGGGCGGATTTCATGGACGGAACTGTCGAAGCGATCCAGACGGCCTGCCAATCCCATCTCAAGCACGGTACGACCACCCTTTTCCCCACCACCACGACCGGGTCGCACGAATCGATACTTCGCATGATCGAAGCCGTCGAGGCGACCAAACGATCGGCCGATGCGAGCCTGCCATCGATCGAAGGGGTCCACCTCTATGGACCTTATTTCACCCCTGAAAAGTCCGGGTGCCACCGAAAAGAAGGATGCAGGGCTCCGGTACGCTCGGAGTTCGAGCAATATTTCCAAGCAGGCACCGTCGCGATAGCAACCTGCGCCGCAGAACTCGACGGCTGCGCTAATTTCTATCGCTACGCAAAAAAACAAGGCTGTCTAGTCACCTGCGGACACTCCAACTCCAGCTGGACCGAGATGGCCACTGCCCACAAATGCGGAATGTCCCACGTCGATCACTTCTGGTGCGCCATGTCCTCGGTCGCCTCAGTCCGCACCCGTCTTGGAACCCCCATGCAAGGCAGCATGCTTGAATTTGTTCTGGCCCACCCAACGATGAGCACTGAAGTCATCGCCGATGGATACCATCTTGCACCCGAACTCCTCGAGTTCGCTTGGCAAATGAAAAAATCGACCATGCTCTGCTTGGTCAGCGATACAAGCCGTGCCTTGGACATGCCCCCAGGCAAATACGCCTTTGGGCATCCGGAAGAAAACGTCTGGATCGAAAGCACCGGCAAGGTCGGACTCAGCCCGGCCGGGGGACTCGCAAGCTCCGTCGTCGCCTTGGACCACTGCGTGCGTCACATGGCCAAGGCAACGAAGATCCCGCTCTGGGAGATCGTCCGCATGGCGACCCTGACTCCGGCCGAAAGGACCGGAATCGCCGCAGACCGCGGGAGCCTCGAGGCGGGCAAACGGGCTGACCTGCTCGTGCTCGACAAACGGCTGCAAGTTCAAAAGGTCTTTTACACGAGCACATCGCGGTAGCCTACTGCCGCGTAACACTCCGGCGCATCGCCTCGGCGACCTCCTCGAGGATCGTCAAGCGACCTCCATAAGTCCGCTTGAGATTCTCCTCGGTGAAGACCTGCTCGATAGGCCCCCAAGCCACCGCATGAACGTTGATCAATAGAACATGATCAAAGTACTGCGGCACGGTGTGCAAGTCATGATGCACCACCAAAATCGTCTTGCCCAAATCGCGCTGCTGGCCGAGTACATGAATGATCGACTGCTCGGTCGCCGCGTCGACGGCCGCAAACGGTTCATCCAAGAGCATGATGTCCGAAGATTGGACCAAGGCCCTGGCCAAGAACGTTCGCTGCTGCTGGCCACCGGATAACTGACTGATCTGCCGGTCCTTCAAATCCGCGATCCCGACGCGATCCAGGGCTTCGATCGCTCGTTGGCGATGCTCACGCCTGGTCCTGCGAAACCACCCGATCTCGCGATACATCCCCATGAGCACCACATCCAGAACCGTCGATGGAAAATCCCAGTCGACACTCTCTCGCTGCGGTACATACGCGATGCGATGACGCTGCGGTCCGATAGGCTCTCCAAGGACCCGGATCGACCCACTGACCCTAGGCACCAACTCCAAAATCGCTTTGATCAACGTGCTTTTGCCAGCACCGTTGGGACCGACGATCCCGCCCAAGGAAATTTCAATCGCAGGTTCTGTATTCATATCGAGCCATTTTACGTTACTATTTGACCTTCTCGTATAGGTTTTTCCGGATCGGTGTCCCGGAAATCCCCCCAACCTGCAGGAATCGATCGCCTTGTCCAAGCTGTACTTCTACTACTCGACGATGAACGCAGGCAAATCCACGATCCTGCTGCAATCGAGCTACAACTACCGCGAGCGGGGCATGCGCACGTTGGTTTTCGGACCAGAAATCGACGACCGTTTCGGAAAAGCAAAAGTCAGCTCGCGTATCGGCCTGTCGTCCGATGCAATCCCCTTCAAACCCGCCGACAACCTCTTTCGAATCACCCAGCGCGAACACGATGCCTCCTGCATCCATTGCGTCCTGGTCGACGAAGCCCAATTCTTGACCAAAGCCCAAGTCCGCCAGCTCGGCGATATTGCCGATCGACTCTCCATCCCGGTGCTCGCCTATGGCCTTCGGACCGACTTCCAAGGCAACTTGTTCGAAGGTAGCCAATACCTGTTGGCTTGGGCCGATAGCCTCACGGAAATCAAAACCATCTGCCACTGCGGCCGCAAAGCGACGATGGTCCTGAGGATCGACTCCGAGGGTCGAGCCGTCCGCGATGGCGAACAGATCCAAATCGGCGGAAACGATCGTTACGTTACGGTTTGCCGAAGGCACTTCTATGAAGGGCTCATCGAGCGATCCTCCGACCAACTCCCTTTCGAAGACCTCGGCAATTGAACCATCGAACATGACCAACCTAACTCGCATCCTTCTTTTCCTGGCAGCTATCTCCGGTGCGATCAGCGTGGGCATCGGCGCCATGGGCGCTCATAGCTTGCCCAAGCGACTTCAATCCCAAGGCTTTTCGCAAGAGCAGGTCGACAAGAAGCTCGATCAATGCGAGTTGGCCACCCGGTACCAAATGTTCCATGCCTTGGCGGTCCTGGTCCTGACCTTGAGCGGCCATGCCTCGCGTTCGAGACTGGCGCTGGCCGCCTCGGTCCTGATGCTCTTGGGCACCCTAGGCTTCTCAGGGGGACTCTATAGCATGGTCTTTGCTGACGAAATCATCCACTGGAGCATCGTCCCGATCGGGGGCTCGCTTTTCATCCTAGGCTGGCTGCATCTTGGAGCCTCGGCGCTCGGTAGCAGCTCAGTTACGGCTCCGCCGGGACAAGTCCGAATATAGGCTCTTGGCCACCGTTGGCTTTATGCCGAACGTAGCCACCTGTCGCCAGACGTAGCCACCTGTCGCCAGACGGTGGAAGCCTGTCGCCAGACGTAGCCACCTGTCGCCAGACGGTGGAGGCGTTACTCGCGCCGCTGTCCACCGCTTGGCAGCGGATGGCTACGATTCGACAGCAAAAGCCCAACTATCGCTTCGAGACCGTCTTGGACTTCGTCGCTCCCTTGGCAGCCTTGGTGTCTTTGACCACCTTGGCCGAAGGTGCCTTGGCCGGATGCCGCAAGGCAGCTTGGGCGGCCGCCAAGCGTGCGATCGGCACGCGGAACGGACTGCAACTGACGTAGTTCAAACCGATCATGTGGCAGAACTCCACCGAGTTGGGATCTCCTCCGTGCTCACCGCAGATACCGATCTTCAAATCGCTGCGGGTCGATCGGCCCTTCTCGACTCCGATCTTCATCAATTGTCCTACCCCGCCGCGATCGATCGATGCGAATGGGTTGGCCTTGATGATGTCAAGCCCTTGGTAAGCCGGCAAGAACGAACCGGAATCGTCACGGCTCATTCCGAGCGCCGTTTGGGTCAAGTCGTTCGTGCCGAACGAGAAGAACTCGGCCGACTCGGCGATCTCGTCGGCGGTGATCGCTCCGCGAGGAACTTCGATCATCGTACCAACACTGTAAGCGAACTTCTTGCCCGCAGCCTTCATCACCTCGGCCGCGACGCGATGGACGATCTCGACCTGAAGATCCAACTCACGCTTGAATCCGACCAGAGGAACCATTACCTCAGGCTTGACCTTAACGCCCTCCTTGAGCACCGTGACGGCCGCTTGGAAAATCGCCCGAGCTTGCATCTCGGTGATCTCTGGACGGATGATTCCGAGTCGGCAACCGCGGAAGCCGAGCATGGGGTTGAACTCGTGGAGCTCATTGACCATCTTGGCAACCTCGGCGACCGTTGTCCCGAGCTGCTTGGCGACTTCTTCTTGACCCTTCTTGTTGTCCGATTGGGGCAAGAATTCGTGCAACGGTGGATCGAGCAAACGAACGCATGCTGGCAGACCATCGAGGGCTCGGAAGATCCCTTCGAAGTCCTTCTGTTGGTAAGGCAAAAGCGTGGCCAATGCCGACTTGCGAGCGTCCTCGGACTTGGCCAGAATCATTTGCCGAACGGCGATGATCCGATCCCCTTCGAAGAACATGTGCTCGGTACGGCAAAGTCCAATCCCTTCGGCACCAAACGCGATAGCGTTGAGGACCTGATCGGGTTGATCGGCATTGGTGCGGAGTCCCAACGTGCGGTACTTGTCGGCAAGCTTCATCATGAAGTCATAGTATTGAAAAACCTTCGAGTCCTTGGGCTTGAGGGTCTTGCCTACCAAAACTTGCTTGAGCTCGCTGTCGGCCGTGTCGATCTTGCCATGGAACACCTCACCGGTCGTCCCGTTGATGCTGATCGGATCGCCTTCCTTGAGCGTGACTCCCTTGCACTTAAGCACGCCCTTGTGGTAGTCGATCTCGATGTCACCGGCGCCGGCAACACAGACCTTACCCATCTGACGGGCCACGAGCGCCGCGTGGCTCGATACACCACCGCGAGCTGTGAGGATCCCGTCGGCTGCGATCATCCCGCGAAGATCTTCTGGGCTCGTTTCGATCCGAGCCAAAACGACGTTTTGGCCCTTTGCGGCAAGCTCTTCGGCTTTGCCTGCGGTGAATACCACCGCCCCGGATGCGGCTCCAGGACCGGCAGGCAATCCAACGGCCAACAATCGACCGTCCTTCTTGGCTTTGTCGTAAGCCTTGATGTCGAAGATCGGCTGAAGCAATTGGTTCAAGGCTTCTGGATCCCCGGACTTGATCGCATGCTCAGGGGTCATGAGCTTCTCTTTGACCATGTCGTGCGCGATTTTCACGTAAGCCAACGCGGTACGCTTACCGTTTCGCGTCTGCAACATGTAGAGAGTCTTGTTCTCGATCGTGAACTCAAAGTCCTGGACGTCTCCAAAGTTCCTCTCGAGGATCTTGCGAACATCGACAAGCTCTTTGTAAGCAGGTCCGAGGATCTTGTCCTTGGCCATGTCGGAAATCTTCAGCGGTGTTCGTACACCCGCTACGACGTCCTCGCCCTGGGCGTTGACCAAGTACTCACCATAGAAAACGTTCTCGCCGTTGGCTGGATCGCGTGTGAAGGCTACGCCCGTTGCGCAGTCTTCGCCCATGTTGCCAAAGACCATGCTCTGGATGTTGACCGCAGTGCCCCATTCGTCGGGAATTCGGTACTTCTGTCGGTAAAGAATCGCTCGCTCGTTCATCCAAGATCCAAAGACGGCTTGAACGGCACCCTCAAGTTGCTTCATCGGCTCGTTGGGGAAGGCCTTGCCTGTCCACTCCTTGATGAGCTTCTTGTAGCGCTTGACCAACTCCTGCAAATGCTCAGCCGTCAAATCGGTATCCTCTTTGACTTTGACCTCACGCTTCAGACCGTCCATGACCTCTTCAAACGGTTCGTGGTCGTTCTCGTTCTTCTTCTGAATGCCCATGACCACGTCGCCGTACATCTGGATAAAGCGGCGATAGGAATCCCATGCGAATCGAGGATTCTTGGTCGCTACGGCCAGCCCTTCGGTGGCCGCATCGTTGAGCCCCAAGTTCAAAATAGTGTCCATCATCCCAGGCATCGAATCGCGAGCACCCGATCGGACCGAGACCAACAATGGATTCTTAATGTCCCCAAACTTTTTGCCAGTCTCCTTCTCAAGCCACTTGACGGCCTTCTCCAACTCACTGGACAATTCTGCTGGATACTTACGTCCATTCTTGTAATAGTTGACGCAAACCTCCGTCGTGATCGTAAAACCCGACGGAACTGGAAGTCCAATCTTGGTCATCTGAGCTAGGTTGGCTCCCTTGCCTCCCAGCAAGGACTTCATGTCCCCGCCGCCGTCGGTTTTGGATTTGCCAAAGAAATAGATGAGTTTAGTTGCCATAGCTGGACTGAAGACTCCAAAATAGTTGTGCGAAATCAAAGGGAATGTCGGCTTCCTACCGCCGTTAACCCCACCTGTCACTGTCAGACCGAAAGTTTAAGCCTGCCCGGTATAACCGTCAATTACCGAACAACCCGTAAAACCATGGTCCGACCCCACCCTCGACCGTGACTCGATGCTCCCCCCAGAATCCCATATCGGATCTATCAAAAGAATTTTGTGCGATGCCCACAGATCCAAAGCCCGCCTCTCGAATCGATTCCCCCTGCGACTGGCATTCAATCGCCCCCTGGATGACTTGCTCGCTGATCCTTTGCTCGCTGGCCATGGTCATGCTGCCTGCCTGGACCTTCGCCCAATCCGACGAAGAGTTGCCCAAACCCATCCTCAAACCGAACCAACTCGGAATCACCCAGTCGATCCAAAAGTCCAAACTCCCTATCGATCTGCCTATCGACCGCGAAATCTGTGTAAAGAAATCCAAAGGCCGATTCACCTTGAACCTGGACAAAGCGTTCGAATGCAATCTCCAGATCCTCCCGGCCAAGACCCTCGAACTCGTCGGGCAGTCCCAAGGCCAATGGCGAATCAAGTCCGAAAACCTCGACGCCGAAATCATCCTTACGGTTCAAAGCGAACCCGCCTTGGACTGGCACGTCTCCTGCGCCGTGCAGATCCCCTCGGAAACCGATGGTCCCCTGGTTGCCCTCGGACCCGATGACCCCGAATCGGTTCTTCGACGTCTAAACGCCTACGACCACTGGCTAAAAAACACCGTCGATCGATGGAATTTTTCATCGGCAAGTTCCCCCAAGCTCACCCGCCCTAGCAGCTCTACACGCCCAAGAAACGCTATCCGCCCGAACACCGAGCAAACGGCCAGATCGTATGCGGCTAGTTCGTATGCGGCTCGCTCGTATGGAGCTCGGCAAAAGGAAACCCAACGCTCGGTGGAACGATGGACTCAAATCGAACAACTCGCCTCGCAAATTTTCAACGCGGCTCATGTCCAGTGCGAACTGATCCCCGCGCCGATCGATGGCCCCTAAAAAGTTCTTGGCCGCCAGTTGACTATCGATTGGTTTTGAGTAAACTTATGGCACTCCTTTGCGATTCGTTAAGAATGCTTTGGAGTAAAGCGCATGGTGACCTTCGAGCTTCAAAACTCCTAGGGCAACAGGGAACTCCGGTGCAATTCCGGGACGGTCCGGCCGCTGTAAGTCGTCGCTGCGAACCCTTAAAGGTTCCCAGCAACGCATCCTCCTTCTGTTGATTTCATTCAAATTGAAGCGTGCCATTGGCATCGACCGCATCTTGCAATAGCGAGCAATGCGGATCGATCGGCTGAGAAGGCAGTGAGGGTGTGGGAGACGGCAAGTCAGAAGACCTACCATGCGAAATCGTAGCCTAGTGCCTCCCGAGTCTGAGGCCGTTGCGGTGCCCATCCCTATCCCGGCTCCTTCGTGTCGATCATGACGAGGGTGCCTTTTGCTTTTCCATAGAAGGGTATTGCCATGCTTTTGGCTAAGATCTTGCGCGCACTTCGCATCGCGTCCTGCACGCTGCTGACGATCGCTGCAATGGGTTCGATAGGCCGTTCGGATATTGTCGGTTTCGAGGACAACACTCGCTATTCCCAAGGATCCAACGGCCAGTTCTACAACGGGGACTTGGGAAACAACACCACCAACACCCAAGGTTGGTCCAGCAACGGTGTCCACTTCTCAAACTCCTACACCTTCGATACCCAGCTCAACTACGGCTACTGGACAGGATCCTCCTACTCGCGTGTCAACGCGGGGAACCTTGCGGGATTCGAAAACCAGTATGCCGCAAAACCTGGGATCGGGAGCGATGGCTCGGCGCATTATGCAGTCGTCTACAACTCCTTCTCGGGCGATGCGGTCGTGACCTTTGGAGCCCAAGTCCAACTCTCCTCGATCGACGTCTCGAACACGGCTTACACTTACTTTTCCATGCGAGACGGGGACCCGTTCGCAAAGAAATTCGGCGGTGATAGCGGTAACGAAAAAGACTTTTACAAACTCGAAATCCAAGGATTCCGAGGAACCGCCGCAACCGGCTCGGTCGATTTCTTTCTGGCTGACTATCGGTTCGACAACAATTCCCAAGACTACCTCGTCGATCAATGGACGCGCGTGAACCTATCGAGCCTCGGGCCAGTCGACTCGCTCCAGTTTGCTTTGAGCTCGAGCGATGTCGGGCAATTCGGCATGAACACGCCTGCCTACTTCGCCATGGATCGCATCGAATTCTCTGCGGTACCCGAACCTAGCAGCATCGCGCTGCTGGGCTCTGCGGGAGCCGCAGCGTGGCTCCGAAGAAGATGGAAACGCAGATCGGCTCGCTAAGGATCCGTCGATCTCAAAGCATCCTGCGGGCTGCGATGACCCGACCGGCCTCAGCAAGTGCCGCGACCAAAGATCCCTGGTCGGTCTGATGACTCCAAGACAATCGGACCGCACCGCTGAGTTGCGGCTCGCAAAGCCCCATGGCCGATAACACGTGGCTTGCTGTCGCACATACGCTCGTGCAAGCCGCCCCGTCGGAGATCGAAATCGACTCGCGCACCGATTCGAGTAGATCGTCGGCATCCCATCCTGGAAACGAAACGTTCAGTACATGCGGCATGCGGTACTGGGGGCTGCCGTGAATCTGACCTCCATGGGACTCTGCCCAGTCGATCACGATCCTGCCGATGCGCTCGCAAGCCTCCTTGCGAACCGCGTGCTCCTGAAGTGCCAACTCGGCGGCTAGCCCAAGTCCAACAATCAACGGAACAGCCAGCGTCCCGGATCGAAGCCCCAATTCCTGACCTCCGCCAACAAAGACCGGTTCGAGGACCGGCCCATCCTTGCGCTGTCGCCTGACGATCAATGCTCCAATCCCCTGAGGCCCGAAAATCTTATGACCGCTGATGCTTATCGAAGCAATTCCCGGATGTGCAAGCGGTTCGAGGTCCCGACCGAATCCTTGGGCCGCGTCGACATGCAACCAAACCCCTCGGTCCTCGGCCGCTCGTGCCACTTGGGAAATCGGCTGAATGACCCCTGTCTCATTGTTCGCATGCATCAAACTCACAAGCAACGTGTCGGTACGGATCGAATCGATCAAATCCGCACTGCGAATGCGACCATCGCCCTGCGGCTCGACATGCGTTACTTCAAATCCCCACGACCGCATCCGTTCAAGCGGTTCGAGCACCGCCTTGTGCTCAATCGCCGAACTGACGATATGAAGCTTGCCCGACGCGAGTCCGTATTGGGCAAGTCCAAGGATCGCAAGGTTGTTGCTCTCGGTCGCCCCACTGGTGAAAAAGACTTCATTCCGTTTGGCTCCAACCACCCGACCAATCCGATCGCGAGCCCCATGCACCGCATCTTTGGCGTTGTGCCCATGGACATGCGGACTCCCCGCATTGCCTGGCAACAAGCGATAGGCATCGAGCATCGCTTGCAAGACCCTCGGATCGATCGGATTCGATGCATTGCAATCGAGATAGACTGGGCTCATTCAAAGTCTCGCATCTGTTGGATCAACCGCACAAGAGCTTCGAGACGCTCCAAAACTGCAACACGCTCCAAGGCTGCGACACTGTAACAAATCGGATAGTGCTTCTCGAAATACCAAAGCTTGGCAAAGTAAAATCCGATCGGACTTGGCGCAAACTCCGTCCCATGCTTGGTGCGTCGGGCGATCCAGGCGACCCCAACATCAACGGCCTTTCGGCAATCCTCGATAAGCTTCGGCTCGCAAGGAAACTTCCCAGGACCTATCGACGTGCGACAGCAAAGGTCGGCCAATGCTTCGACAGCTAACGCGGTTTCCTCAAGCGACCCCAAGGCTTCTATTGGCTCGCTTTGATGCTGGTCCTGCAACGAGGCGCGATCCGATCCGGTCCAACTCCCATCGGACTGCTGAGCCCCTACGAGCCAACGGGCGGCCATCGCAATACGAGAATGAACCTCGAGCTTGCTGCTTTGCATCAGCCATGGCGCCTCGGTCGCAGCAAGCCAAGCCAATAGCACGCGGCTGGTTCCATACGTCGGATTCTCTTCATCCCGAACGTATTGATTGCCAAACCACAGCGGAACCCATGATCCGTCGAGCCGCTGGCGTCGCTTGAGAAAACCCATGGCTCGCAGGATCGATTTCCGCATGCGAAATTGCAAATTTGCATCGGCAAGGTCGAACCAAGCCAACCAAGCTCGGATCGCATGCGCGGTGATGTCCGGATTGGAGCGATCAAAAGGCAGCGTCCCCCAACCTTTGCAGAACGTCGGGATCCCGCCGTCGCGATTCTGCAAATCCAATAACCACACCGCTCCGGCAAGAGCCCGCTTCGGAAGCTTCTCGTCACGCTCGATCGCATCGGGGCTCCCCTGCGAGTCCGGAGCATCGTAGTAGGCTCGCAAAGCGAGCATCGCCCCGGGAGTATCGTCCGCGTCGGGAACTCCGCCGCTCAGTGGGGTCCATGACCACCCACCAGGGGCCGCATTGGTGAACGGATGGACTCGGGTGTACTGCTGCTCGCAAATCCATCGCTTTAGCGATAATTCGCCGGAGCCTAATCGGTCTTGCCAGCCACTCGAGTGGCTCAAGGCATTGACCGAGAGGGTCGATACCCAGGTTGCAAGGTGCGTGTCGATCGCCCAACTCCCGTCGGATCGAAACGTATCGAGCAAAAACGCGATCCCTTGGTCCACGGCGCGATGGCCGCCGAATCCAGCTCCGATCAGTGCGATGGCCACGAAGCTCGTCAGCGGGATCGCTTCGAGAAACCCACCGCTCTGAGGCTGAATCGATTCGAGAACCCGCAAACACCTTGGGGTCGTCGCGTTGCGTATCTGACGCGCCAGCGCATTGCGCGATGGAGCCTGTCGATGCCGAACCAATCCGATCGCGATCAAGGCTGGCAAGGCATAACTGACGACCGGCAGCTTCATCGCCGCGAACCAACTGCGAGGAAACGCAGCCAGTTCAAAGGGTAGTTGCGGTACAAGCTTCCATCCCTGTTTCGCAGACTCCCCGAGCCGTCGCGTCGATGCCAAGGCCATCAAGATCGGAACCGAAAACGTTTGGTCCTTGCCATAGCGAGCCCGGACGGCTCGCGCAATGTCCTCAGGAGCTAAACTCCCGGCAGCTTGCTCGATCCAAGCCTCTGCCCGGGAAACCTCACCGGAAACCTCACCGGAAACCTCACCGGAAACCTCACCCAAAACGGCTTGCGAGCCTCCAGCGGCTCGCGCCTGCTCTGGCCCCTGCAGGGTGCTTAACGCCCCCCAGACCAAAAGCGTCGTGCTGATGTTGCTCATGCTCTTGACGGTATCTCCCCAGCCTCCATCGGAGTTCTGGTTCTCGATCAACCAACGCCTGGCGCGAACGATCCGATCGAGGATCGTTTCGCGAATGCGAGCATCAAGACTCCGGCAATCGCAAAGGTGGGCTTCCAACGCACAGACGGCCGTGGCGGTCGAAAGAGCACTGCTAGATAGCTCGCCTTCCCAATACCCATGGGCATTGCGAGCTTCCAATAGCGACTGGCGCGCGTTGGCCAAGAGGGCATCGAAGGATGTGGGCTGCTCTGGCCGCTGCGGCTCTAGGACGGGGTCATTCATCGCATTACCAAAAACTCAGGTGCCCGAGGCTCAAGAGTCCATAATAGGTGTATTCGATGTCCAACGCATCGTCCTCCCAGCTCCCGACAAAACCACCGCGAGCGGTCCATAGCGTATCGA
>JAPLNM010000147.1 GCA_026692845.1 Planctomycetota bacterium
GCGCCTAGGCGGCTCACGGGGTTGAATCACCTGTGAGCCAACCAGCGTCAGCGGTTGGGCGATTTAACTAAGCCCGCCAGGAAGCTGCGTCTGGGCACCAGCAGGCTAGCGATTTCCATCGGTGCAGCCCGATCGATTCGGGACGCGCAACCGGGGCCTTCGACCCCGGTAGAGGGTGTATTAGCCCTCCGGGCTTAGAACCAACGGCGAAACAAACCAATAACCGCAGCGTCCGGGCATCCGAATAGCCCACAGCGAAAGTAGTGTGGGCCTCCGAGCCGGCACGTAATAGATCTCGCGTAGTGGATCCGGCTCGGATAGGGGATCTCGCGCAGAGATCCGGCTGTTTGGATTTAGCCAGGAGGGCGGCACTTCACTGCCGGTGTGCGTCAGCCACCCGACCCGGGCGATGCCTTGAGCGGAACTTTTCGATTCCACGGACCGATGATACACTGAGTGCTCGGTAGACTAACTTTTAACTGTCAGATCACTCCAGCTAGGAACCCCCGATGAGTCCTCAAGAAAAAGCCGAATCCCTTGGAGTCCAATTCTCCAAACAAGAACCAGGCTATCTGGCCATGGTCGTCCGCACCGGGAACCTCTTGATCACCTCGGGACATGTCAGCGACACCAAAGGCAAACTCGGGGCCGGAACGAGTGTCGAACAAGGGAAGATCGCCGCTCGCCAGTGCGCCGAAAAAATCCTAAACTCCGTCTGGAACTTTCACGGGACCCTCAATGGCCTGCGTGTCCTGAAGCTCCTGGGTTGCGTTAACTCAACCTTCGAATTCCACGAACAACATCTCGTGATCAACGGTTGCAGCGATCTGCTCCACGAAATCTACGGCAAAAACACCAACGGTTTCCACGCCCGAAGCGCTCTGGGCTTTGCTCAGATCCCAACCGGTTCGGCCGTCGAGGTCGAAGCGATCTTCGAGATCCTTTCCTAGTCTCCTAGTCGCCCAGCGAACGCTATCTGTTTTGTACTTGTAGGCAAAAAATAGCGGTCTTTACTTCATGGGTTTGCCGGGTTCTGGTTTTCCATTGGTCGTGAGGATTTGGAAATGGTGGACGCCCGCAGCAAGTGGATGATCGCTGGACCAAACAATCTTGTTTTCGGGTGTGACCTCCACCATCGATATCCCGGTGTTGGCTCCGTGCGATCCAATCACCGTGTTGCCATTGGCAAGTCTTTGAGAGCCGCAAGGGTCTTTGAATAATCCGCCGACCTCGTCGTTGGTGACCTTCCAAACCACGTCACCCTTGATGTCCATTTCGATGACCTTGTTGCCGTGCGTAAGCGAAACGACCGTATGTCCATTGTCGAGCCGAATGGCTGTAAAAGGCCAGTTCTCGGCCGGCCGTCCACCCAGAGAGTCCAAGTCCGTTTTCAAGGTCCCAACGACGCGTCCGTCGGGGGTGTACTCTTTGATCGCAAAGGCCAAAAGGTGGGGTACCAAGTAGTTCCCATTTCGCAACTGCCTAGCCATGCGAGTCTGCATGTGGGCGTTGTCGGTTTCTGGCTCTAATGGGATTTGGTTGGCGATGGCACCTTGGGGATCGATCTCCAAAAGCCTCGGCTTTGGCCCCAATTCCGTGACGAGTGTCCTGCCATTGTAAAGTCGCTCGGCCGTCCCGATCTCCTTATTCTCTGAACTCAGTTTGTAGCTAAACACGATCTGCTTGTCAGGAGTGACTTCCTCGACGCGATTGGAAAAAGCCAATAGCACGTTGCCGTTGGGAAGCACAAACCCGTCGCGGGATCCTCCCGAGTATTCCCAAGTCGCATTGCCATCCTCTCCTAGGATTGCAGTCTTGGCTCCCAAGACCAAATACGAATGCTTGATCGGTTCCTGAGCGTGGACCGAACCGAGTCCCCCAATCAAGACCGTCCCGAGCAAGACCGTCCCGATACGAAGTGGCAAAACAAGGCGATGCAGAAAACGCCGGTGAGGGTTGGTACGGTGAGGGTTGGTCATAAGGGATCTCAACGGCTAGAGGTGTCTTGTCGGGAAGGCAAAATGCTCGCGCTAAACGAGTTTTTCCAGGGGGTAAAGTGGCTTGCGTCGGTTGCGATAGTCTAGCTCAAACAGATCCGCGCAGGTGGAACCCGGAGTGTTGACTCGCAGGAATCCATCGCACACTTCGCGATAGGCTGCCAGCGGAGCGTGGACTCCTTTGGCGACCAAAACGCGAAAGGACTCTGGGTCAATCCCGCAGGAGGTCAATTGGTTCAAGCTAAAGGGCACCATGCGCCGCGAGGTCAAAAGTACGCTCATCGGGGAGTCGTCGACTTGGAGGACCACCGATGCTCCTTGATCGAATTGGGTGATTCCTCCGTGCCGTGGACGATCCTCTGAAAATCGACCCTCATGGAAACTCGTAATCGTCGCCTTGCAAAGCCACGGTGCACCATGCTGCGCATCGGTTTTACCTCCGATGGTAAACGCGATGGACTGTCCAAGCCCAAGGCGGTTGCAATGCTCGACGCTTTGCGGATCGTAGATGCACACGAAGCTTGGACCGATCTTTCGATCCGCGAGGCATTGCGCAAGGATCGTGCCGTCGGCGGCAGATCCCCCTCCGACGTTGTCTCCCATATCGAGTAGGCAGAAGCGTTTAGAGGGTTGTTGCTCGACAAGGTCCAGCGCCGAGTCGACCGAGATCAACACGCCCTCCATCGCCTCACGGGCTTGCCAAATCGCGTCGTAAAGTTCTTTTGCCAATCGGCGAGCCAAGGGCGGATCGTCGTCGGTGAGCACGACGATCGCCGATCCCATCTCCTGAACGTCGGCATAAGGGAACCCTAGTAGGATGCTGTTGCTCAGGACGCGGGGGTCTTTGAGTTGCTCGTCGGCAAGATCATAGATTTGTTTCAGATGGGGTTCGTCCGTGCTTTGACGTTCGATGTTGATGATCATTGGAAGGAACTCAGCGCACTGCGTCGGTCGTATGGAACCTTTGAGGATCCCTAGAAGTAGGCGTGCGGCTTCGAGCCCTCGTGCGTGTTGATCCAAGTGGGGGTTGGTTCGATAGGCTGTCAATGCATCGCAGGCTGCGACCATTTTCGCCGAGAGGTTCGCGTGCGGATCGAGGGTTGCAACGATGGGGATGTTCGGACCGACGAGCGTTCGAAGCCGAGAGAGAAAATCCCCGTCGGCATCCGGAGCATGCTCTGCGACTGCCGCTCCGTGGGCTGCAACCAGCAGACCATCGAGTGGCAAAACGCGGCCGGTCCGCTCGAGCAAATCCTCAACGATGGTTTCCCATGCCTCGCGGGTGATCGCCCCAGCCGGGGTCGCTCGGTAGGCTCCGATAGGGACAATCTGTACATCGTCGAGGCCCTGGATAAACCCACCGATTTCGTGATGGCTCGACTGGAACTTCCCAAGGATGTCTTGCCCAAAGACCGCGACGTCCTGAACAAACCGCTCGAGAGTCGTCGGAGACTCGATGAAAGTGTTCGATTCGTGAAGTAAAGCTAAAATTCCGATGCGATGCATGAGGCAACTCGTCGAAGGACTCAGGTGGGAAACCAAATCGTTTTCGAGTATTGTATGGGAAATTGCGTGAAGCTAAATGGAACAAAACCTGTTCTGTCGATTCGAATCCGAAAGGTTTAGGGATGCTGATTTCATTGGATCAAATGCGCCAAGAGCTCTACTGTGCGGTCGTTTGCGACGCGCTCGATCAAGTCGGATTGCACCATCAGTCACCCCGGATTTCACTCCCGCGACAAACCGGTAGCGGGTTGTTGGTCGGTCGTTGCAAAACCACGCTCTGGGCCGATATGTTTCATACCGACGCGAATCCCTATGAACTGGAGCTCAAGGCGGTCGACGATTGCCAGCCCGACGATGTGTTGATCGCCGCTGCCGGTGGATCGATGCGCTCGGGGATCTGGGGCGAGCTGCTGACGACTGCAGCCAAGAACCGTGGCTGCATCGGTGCGATCGTCGACGGTGCGATCCGCGATGTGGATAAAATCGCCCCGACGGACTTTTCTCTGTTCGCCAAAGGCCGTTGCCTCTACGACAGTCTCCATCGCCAACGCGTTATCGATGTGGATGTGCCGGTAGAAATCGATGGTGTCGTCTTTGCTCCAGGGGATTTGGTGTTCGCCGATTCCGATGGTCTGGTGGTTGTTCCAAGCCGCGTCGAACAAGAGGTCTTGCGATTGGCGCACGCAAAGGTTCACGGTGAAAACAAAGTGCGCGACGCGATCCAAGGGGGCATGACTGCCGTGGGAGCATTTGAAAAGTTCGGGATCCTGTAACGCCTTTTAGGACGCACGCACAAGCACCTCGAAATCCGATGCGAGGCACGAACGATCGTTTAACCCGCAGCCAACGGCGAGGGACTTAACCCAGTTCGGTTACGGGTCGGATGCTCGGACCTTCATCGCAGGGCCCTCGACCGTGATCTTCAATCCGGATGCTTGGCCAAGCTTAGCCAATAACTCGTCAAGCGAAACTTCGCTAAAGCTCACATCGACCTCACGCCTTGAAAGCTCGGTCGTGAGCTCGTCGGCCAGAAGTTCGAGCGAAAGCTGTTGGCCAAGACTCGTTAGGATCTTCAATATCTCACCTCGGTATCGACCGGTATAGCGCTTGGCCTGACCTCCAGGAGAGACCGGTTTGGGCTTTGCCGCAGGAGCTAAAGTCTCGACGAGCTCACCATGCGCTGCGACCGGTGCGAGAATATCCCACGCGGCGGTTTGAGATGGAGCTGTCGCGACCGATTCGACCTGCTCGACGGTCGCTTGGGGCCAGCGGGCTCGCCAAGCCTGCCATGCGGCTTTGCCGACCTTCGGGATCTCCGATGTATAGCGAAACCGCACAGGACGGCCCTCCAAGAGCGGCTGAAGACTCGGAGGTTGAGCCGCTGGCCAGTCGATGCGTTGATCGAAACCCGACAGGAGCAGGGTCGCCATCGCAGCGACATTCGTCGACTCGAGTCGCCCGACCGGCCAGCGATCGATGGTCTGAGCAAGCACTTGTGAATCGGCGATCGGGCCGAGTTGAAACTGCTCGACAAACGACTTCCAAATAACGCGGGTGTCGGTTCCATCGGGCCACTCGAAGCGATCTTTTCTGGTCGCACGCAAACTCGGGTCGCTCGACTCGCTGACCAAGTCCCAGTAGGCCCACTCGATTGCAGGGGCGGTGCCTTTGGGCACGATGGCTACATAACGATCCACTAAAGCGACTTGCGCATCGAGTTGGCTAGCAACCCTGTCGAGAACCTCCTTGTTGCTCTGACCCTTTGGGATCTCAAGGCTCAAGGCGAGATCCTTGGCAATGCGGCGATCGATCCATACAGGGATTTGATCGCGGACCTGTGTGGTTTGGGCCCAGTCCGATAAAGGCATCTGCAGCTTGCTGCCAGCGAACCCGGAGGAAGCGCGGAGTTGACTGGTCAATCCTATCGCTTGGGGTGTGCGAAAAGGATGCACGGACTGAGCCTGCGCATTGCCTAGCGCAAACAAGCACACCAAGAGGCTAAGGAACCAAAGCGATCGTTGCTTGCTTGAATGCATGGAGGATGTGGATGCAGGAAGTCGATGGAGGATCCGTTGATCTTCGAGGGCAGATGAAAGTCAAGAGCATCGATGGATCTTTGGTTACTTTAAGCAGAATCGTCGAATGCCGTTGAGATTGGTCTTCAGGTGACTATTGTGAATGGATATCCAACACGGTCAACAGATCAAATCGTATGAACACGCGACTGGCAAACTTGATTTCATTTTACAACGAACGCAGCGAGCCTGTGCGCCGTAACGTTCGTTGTCGCGAGGAGTCCAAGGTCATTTCTCAGGACTACTCGGTTTGCACACTGCGGCGGCTGGTCTTTTCCCGTGATGCTCAAATCCGACGCGCAGCCGTATGGGGTCTGGGTCGGATCGGTCAGCACCCGGAATGCCGTTTCCTCGGGCCCTTGCTCAGGGATCCAGACGCGTCTTTACGGCTCGAAGCCGATCGGGCAAGAGAACGGATCTTGCTTCGGGTTCGGAGCCTTTGGCATTGCCAATTCGCCCAGCAGATCGAAGAGTCCATGGCCGATTCCCACTGGAAGTCGGCCAATCGGATGGTCGATAAGTTGGTTGCCACCCATGCGGAACATCCTCAGAGTTGGTTGCTGCGAATATCAATCCGAATGTGCACCTCGCAGCTTCAAGGAGCGATCGAAGATTGTCGGCATGTCCTGTCGATCGATCGCGACTGCTATCGAGCTTGTGTGATGCTAGGTCAAAGCTATTGGTTTATGCAAAGAACCTCCGTGGCCAAAGAATGCTTCCTGGAAGCAACTAGGATCTATCCGGATTGCACGTCAAACCAACTTTGCACCCAACGATGACCGATCCGCATTGACCGAGTGCGGGGGCCTCCGTCGGGCAAGCCCGACGGTAGGCTTACTCCGCGGCCATCGATTGCAAGACGCTCTAAGGTCCGTCCAGGCCCGATGCTTCTGCACCCGGTAAACTAGCACTAGGCACCAAGAGCGTCGACTCGGTGCTTGTGCTGATAGGTAAGTTCCGGTTTTGGGTGGGCATGATCCACTCGATGCTTATACCGGCAACGGACGCTCGAACGGTGCCTCGGGTTTCCAAGTAGAGTTCTAGACCCTCCTCGAGGGTGATCATCCGAAACAAACTCACACGTCGCCAGGAGGCTTGGCTCGAATCGTACGTGGACACCAATTGGCCTAGTGCCTCGCCACCCATATTATCGCTAAACAACAATCCCGTCTGCGACTCCGACAGTGGCGATTCAACCCGAACCAAGGCTTCGATGTGCACGAGCGATCCGACAGGCAACTGAATTCTCGGTGAGGTCACGCGCATGCTCGTGCCGGCATAACCGCTTGGAATCGGCTGTCCGGTCCTGCTGGTGGCTTGCAGTACGATCGCAGGATCGCCTGTGGGGCCCGCGCCGCTTGCCATCTGAATCGAACTGTCGATCTGGTCGACCAAACGGTGGTTGCTGGTCCATCCAGACTGCTTCCAATCCGAGAGATCCACAAAGGGAGTTCCTGCCAAGGACGCGGTTTGCCAACGACGGCTTTGCAAGACACGATCGAGCTCGAAATGCAAAGGCAGCGAGAGTGGCGAGACGACCAAGGCGCTGCTGTTGACGCTTGGAAACTGCGCTTTGGCAACTTCCCACGAACTGCGAATGGTTCGCTGGGCTAAAAGAGTCGCCGCATCGGCGAACTCAGCGGCCTTGGCCAATTCGGAATTGGCCAAATACTGAAGGGATGCTCGCTGTGCCGATTGGGCTTCGCGGATCGCTTCCCAACCGGGATCCGAAGCCGGTAGTTGGCGGGAAACCAATGTCATTTGGGCAAGGGTGATCAACTGCGTTGCGGTGTCTATTCGACCTTCGATCAGGTTCGGACCCAAGCGGGTTAAAGCTCCTTGCAAGTAACTCCACGGTCCGTTGTCGACCATCGTGACCAACTGCTCGACAATTGCCGGACGCTCGATCGTCACGACCATGGCACCAGGGATGTTTTTGATCGGCACGCGTTCCAATGCACCTCGCGTGATGCGATAGATCTGGCGAGGTTGGCCCGTCACAGGGATTGTCACTTCGATGCGTTCGGTGTTAGGGGCTGGGCTGCATAGCTGATCGTAAGTCCCCGATGCGATGACAAACACCAACTGGCTCGACGGGGTCTGGAGGATCGCTGCGGTATGTTCTGAGGAATTGACCGCCACTTGGGTCCAATCCGATTCACCCGCTTGGATCCAAGGCATGAACAGTTCGATTTCCCGGTTGATGCTTGCGTAGGACTCTGCGCGGATCGAGGCGGTCTGGTCTCCGGAGTCCAACGAGAATGGGGAGCGAAAAATCCATCCCCGCGAACCTTGCATCAGACTGCGTATCCACTGCAATCGAGCTTGGAGCCGATCGTGGTCTGCAATTGGCCAAGGAGATCGGCCAAGGGCCTCCGAGGCCAAGACTCGTTGCGCAAGCCACTCATTCGATAGCTGAGTCCATAGCGATGTCATCGGAACATTCCGGCCCGCGATCGGACGCAGTTCTGTTTGCAGGATCGTCGATGCCTCCTTGGCAGACCGAACCGAGGTAGCAAGCGGCATGGGAGCAGCCAGCCAATCGCTCAGTTGACTGTAGGATCCGTGAAGCTCCCAAGCTTCGGCGACCATCGGCCTTGAAAGGGACTTCGGATAGCGACTCATCATCGCGACGCGCTGCTGGGTTGAGTCCATTTGGCTTTGATTTAAAGCCAAACCTAGCAGCCAGGCGCTCACGTGTGCATAGCGATCCGATTGGTCCTCAGTCGGGACAATCGAGGGTGGAGGTGCGATGACTCCCATTCCCGATTCGATCGATTGCTGGGCCACGAGCGGATCGTTAGGGTTGCGGGAAATCACACCGTTGAAGCCCAGGGTTTGGAGGTAGGCGAGGCTTTCGCCTTGATGCTGGATCCAGCGAGGGACGCTTTGTTGAATACGCCGAAGCCGCTCGCCAGGGGGTTCCATCGCGATGGATGCAGGACTTGCCGGATCCTCATCGCTGAGCGTCCCTGGAGCGATCATCCCGTCAATGCTCAACTCGTCGACTTGGATTTTCGAAGTGCCGGGATATCCGTAGACACTCAAGAGGATCGCATCGACATAGGGTTCTCGAAGATCGATATCCGGGCCGAACAAGCGCCTGAGGAATCGCTGACGATCCTCGACGAGATTCCACACATCGCTCATCGATGAGGTCGACCAGCGACCGGCCCCTTCGTGCGCCGTTCCGAAGACCACCTCGGTCAACGCCGAATGCGTCGCTGGGTGCCTTGCTCGCGGGAAAACCACCCGCATACCG
Source organism: Planctomycetota bacterium (assembly GCA_026692845.1). Classification (GTDB taxonomy): domain Bacteria; phylum Planctomycetota; class Planctomycetia; order Pirellulales; family Pirellulaceae; genus JBKCUI01. The sequence goes on from JAPLNM010000147.1 coordinate 8,841, forward strand.
ATCCGAATGCCGGCTTGAGCACTGCGGATGCGTATCGAGGCCTTGAGCTCCGGAATGATTGCGCAAGCTTCGATGGGGGTGATCAAATAAACGAAGGAACCGTTTCCGTGGGTAAACTCAATTGTTTCGACTCCCGGCTCACTTCGATCCGCCGTCCGCATGACGGTCCGAGCATCATCGCGCCAGAGGCTGAAACGGGGGGCTCCTTGGTCGAACCCATCGAGGTGCTGTGCCCAAATCGGTTGCATCGCCAAAAGGACCAGCAGCACCAGTAGAATCCCTTGGATCGGAACAGTCCACGGAACGATCCACCTCGAGCCAGCCGAACTAATCGGACTTTGCTTGAACTTTGAGTGAGAAAAATCGTGGTCCGGCTCAAGAAGCATACGCACAGGCTCTTAGGGGGGGTTCCGTTGACGCAACTATCGCTTCTATCAAGACTTGGGGAAATTCTCTAGTGGAATCTTAAGGGGGTTCTCACTTGCCAAGGGGTGTAGAGGGTTCCGGATGTAGCGGCTATGGCGATTGTATAAATTCTTGACTAGTAAGGGTTTACGAAGCATCCTAGACCAGCAACCATCAGCCTTCGGCAGCCAGATTGGACAACTTGAGTTTTTTTAAAAAGCTGCCCCTGGTCGTTACAAACCCTACTGTTTTAAGCTCTTTTTCCCCGTACAAATTGCCCTTTTCCCGTTTGAAAGCTTTGAAAGCATTGGAATGAATACGAAAGCGACTATCCCGGAACTTCCTACCTTGGAACTCCCTGCAGAACTCACGGAAATGCAAGCGGCGATCGACGGACTTTCGACCGAGAACAAACTGCTCCTGCAGCCGCTGTTTCAAAGGGTTCTTGAGAGCACCAATCGGCGACGAAAAATCCTTCAGATGGTTCAGGAATCGATTGGCCAACTACGCTTGGACATGAAGTACCTGGTATTTGATTTGGAAGCGACCCGGCGAGAGCGAGACGAGTTGCAACGCCAGGCCAGCGATTCGTTGGATGACGAATTCGGGCCGGATGCCACTTAAGCTTCCTGGGAGGTTCAAAGGGTCAGGGTACTGAAGAATTCCAACGGATTTGCCATCGCAATCGAGCTTAGCGTTTGCCCGGCACCTGGATTCTGCTTACTCTAAATGGGAATGCGATCCAACTTGCTAGGCGGTTTTGAGACTTCGAAGTACCCTCACTTACAACGATCCGATTGATCCATGGAGTTTACGCCCCGATCCTTAACCCAACGCTGCATCGATCTTGAGCTCGCGACGCCTGCTCAGATCGATCGCTTGTGGGGTGAGTTGCGTACCGAGCAAGTCAGCTTCGAAGAGGTCAAATCGCATCTGCTTCGCAAAGCGATCATCACCAATTTTCAATTGGAACGGATGCTCACCGGCGAGCGGCTCGGTTACTTTTACGGGCCTTACAAAATCCTGTACTTGATCGGTGCGGGTACGTTTGCTCGGGTTTTTCGCGCGGTGCATCGCGAGTCCGGTAAAGTCGTTGCGGTGAAAGTCTTGCGGCGTCGCCACCGCGACCAAGTCGTCCAAATCGAGCAGTTCCTGCGCGAGGGACGTATGGGTCTAGAGTTGCGGCATCCGAACATCGTTACGATTTACGACATCGTCAACGATCCGCGAGCTCCTTATCTGGTCATGGAGTTCGTCGAGGGAGAAACGCTGCGCGAGATCCTCAAGATCCGCGGTTCCTTTGAGGCGGTCCATGCCCTGAAGATCATGCATGATATTTGCTCGGGTTTGGACTTCGCCTTCCAAAAAGGAATCACCCACCGAGACTTGAAACTCTCGAACGTCCTGGTCCATGCCAGTGGTCGTTGCAAGTTGGTGGACTTTGGATTGGCGGCATTGGCGGATACCTCGTCACCCGAAGCCATCGCGGATTGCCCGAGTGCTCGGGCGATCGACTATGCGGCCCTCGAACGAGGCACCGCGGTACGCAAGGGCGACCATCGCAGCGACATCTATTTCGTCGGCTGCATGTTTTATCACATCGTTTCGGGGCGGGCACCGCTTGTCGAAACTCGGGACCGATTGATGCGATTGAACATCACCCGCTTCGTCGAAATCCCTTCGCTCCACGAAGTCACTCCAGGACTTCCAGATACCATTTATGCAATCTGCCACAAAGCCATGGAGTTTAGTCCCGAGAAACGCTATCAAAATCCAGGACAAGTCCTTGCCGATGTCGATACGGCACTTAAGAAACTTCAGCGTGAAATAGACAATCCCGGGCAAACCGATGGCAAGCCTGTGCAGAGCAAGGCAGGCTCGGTAGTACCGGCCGATGTTTTGGAACCCGTGGATGTTCTCGAAGGGCAAGGAAAAACAGTCTTGATCGTTGAGAATCGAGCGGAGCTTCAGGATCTGCTTCGTGAGAAACTCAAGAAACGCGGGTACCGGGTGCTGGTTTACAGCGATCCGGAGCGGGCTTTAGCCAAGTTCTCTCCAGACGAATCCAACCCAGCCAACTGCTTGATCCTCAGCGCGACGAACTTGGGCAATGACGCCCTAGATGCATTCAATCGCTTCGTGTCGGACGAACACACCAAGCAGATTCCAGCTATACTGTTGGTCGATCCCAAGCAGCAGCACATCGTACGAGGTGCCAACACTTCGGATCGCCATGTACTGATCCCGATGCCGCTGAAGGTTCGTGAACTGCGAGAGGCCTTGGTTCACCTGACCAACAAACCTGTCGATACGACCCCTCAGCAATAACTCTTGATTGCATCCCGGTGTTGTAATGCTCAGCGCAATGCGCAAAACCCGACGCGTTCTATTTGTATGCGTCGGATGGCTGTTGGTCCCGTCGATCGGAACACTCGTAGGAATCCTCAGTGGGAGCCTTCCGGAAATTCTTCACGCGCAGGATACCGATCCGACGGCCCCAAACAAAACCGATCCGGCCAGTCCGGCCGATTCGATTGCCGATTGGCTTCCCGAGACCACCGTGCTCTTTGGGAAAATCGCACCGGTCGAACAGTGGCTCGAACACCCCTTGAGAACCCGTTGGATCGAAACCGAGGGTTTTAAGAAGCTCTGGCGCAGCCCTCAAGCCTTGCAGGTCCGCAGTGGGATCGCTATCGGTGAAATCGCCTTAGGGCTAAAGCTCGATCAACTAGCCAAGGACCTAAGCGACCAAGGAGCGTATGTCGCGATCGATTCGCAGTCCCAGGCAGTGGCATTGATGCTGCACACACGAAGTGAACCGTGGCTGGATGACTACATCGACAAAGCGATAGATTATTTGCGAAAGGACGCCAAGTCCAAGGGGAACTCAGATCCGATCCAGGCGACCGAATATCGCGGGATGCAAGCCTACAAAATCCAAAATGGGATCTTCGTGGCCATAGGACCGTGGATGCTCGTTACCAACCAAGGAGATTTTGCCAAAGCCGTCATCGATCACAAACTCGACAATCGTAAGGGGCTTTCGCAGGCTCGCTGGTATCAAGAAGCCAGAGACAAACTGCAGGCAACGGGATCGATCGCGGAATTATGGGTCGATCTGGCCGGAGTCCGAGAAAAGATGAAAAACAACGACCTGTTCCGCGGTCAAGCCAATGACTTCGGTGCCGAGTTGATTCTTGGAGGAGTCTTGAGTGTCCTGGCTAACACGCAAGCGATGCATGCCTCGGTGAAGTTGGACGAGCAAGGGATCGCGTTAGAGATTCAAAGCCCCTCGGATCCTGCTTGGTATGGTCAAGCCAGACAGCATTACGTCGGTCCGGACGCCAAGGGCCATGCGCCGAATTGGCCGAACGTTCCCGGTTCGCTCGCTACGTTGTCAACCTACCGCGACTTAGCCCAGATCTGGCTTAGAGCTGGCGATTTGTTCAATCAGAATGTCAACGACCAATTGGCTCAGGCGGACAATACGCTGACGACGATTTTTGCGGGCAAGGATTTCGGTACCGATATTCTTGGAGCGATAGAACCAGAGTTGCAGATTTTTGCCGCCGAGCGCAGTTTTGACCAAGCCGCGATCAAGCCTACGATACAACTGCCGGGTTTCGGGATGATCGCAAGGTTAAAGGAACCAGCAAAATTGCAGCGGGAGTTAAAAAGAACCTTTCAGAGTTTCATCGGATTTCTCAATGTGGTGGGGGCTCAAGAGGGGCAGCCTCAATTAGAGCAAGATACGATCCAGCAAAATGGCGTGTCGATTTACACATCGCAATTCATCGTCGAGGAGGATCGCAAGTATCCCGATGGGCTCCCGATCCAGTTTAATTTTCAACCGACCTTAGCATTCCTGGACGATCGGGTTGTGCTATGCACTTCAGTCGATTGTGCCAAGTCGATCCTTGGGCAAGCCGTCGTCGCTGCTGGTTCGCAAACCGCGCCGGTGCAGACTTGGTTTGAGGCCGATGGGGCATCCATTCAGAAAGCCTTGCAGCTCAACAGCAATCCGATCATCGCGCAGAATATGGTCGAGAAAGGCAACACCCGTCTGGAGGCCAAACGGGAGTTCGATACCTTGATGTTGATTCTTGGACTCGTCAAACGCATGGATATGAGCTTAGAGTTTGAAGACCAAGCTCGCATGCGGATGCGACTAGAGGCCAACCTCGATCCTTGATCGAAGTGTTTTGGTTCAGCGAAGAAAACAATCAAAGGACAGCTCCAAAACTCAGGGAATTTTCAATCCGCCCTCCGTTTGAATTTGCCTTGCGACCGACTCCGCAAAGATCGTTGCCTTTCAAGAAGATGGGAACCTAGATAGGTCCATTACCATGGGAAGCCAAGCGGCTTCGACGTCGACGAACGTACATCAGCATGCTGCCTCCGATACCGAAAATAGCCATCGAGGCGGGCTCGGGTGTTATCGTGGCAACCTGTCGAAGTCCGAACGCTCCAGAGGAGCTATTTGCGAACGAAAAAAGCTGCATCCTCAGAGTGTAGATTCCGGTAACCCCCTTTTCATGCAGCTCTCCAGAGCCTGCCAAGCTATACAAAGAGCCAAACCTCGGATGGATAGTCAAACCGGTGAATTGGTCCGAAGCAAGTGGCAATGAAAAGGTTGGGGGATTTGGGAACGCCCAAGGACCTTGTGCCCGTACGGTGAAGCTGGTGTTCCAAATTTCAAAGTGGTAATCAGTCCAATTGTGAGGTGTCGAGTTGGTGATCTGAAACGTCATCACACCGATCTCGTTCGAGGTAAACCCGCTGAAATTAACGATTGCATCGAAGTAGGTATGGCCTGGCGTTACGACTGCATAGTTACCAGCATCAGGTTCGATCGGAACTAAGGTGCTGTAAGGAATCCATGTCGATTCAGCGTACTTCTCCGCAACAGTGACTCCGTGAGTCATGCCGGTCTGTCCTGTGATACTCATCGCATCCGTGAGGTTTTGATCCGCAAGGGTGATTGTGCCGGCGTTCGCTTTCGCCTGAATACCGATGATTGACAAGCAAATCATCGTACAATAGCCTCAATGTTGCATGCTCGATTTGTGCAGAAATGATTTCGTCTTTTGTTGTTTCTTCAAACTGTGGAAAAAATGGGCGCACGGGGCCCTCAGGGTCTCTGATAGGAGTGTCCGAACCGCAAAAACCGGTTGTGCAGAGTAAGGAAGCCTTTGAGAGTTGGCGATGATCCTTAGGGACCGCGAACAGCAAGAACAAAGCAGAAAGAACAAAAAATCGAAACAACAAATCATGGAGAGGATTCGGTTTCGATGGCAAGCTACGCATGCTCTTCAGAAGTGGGTTCCTTCGGGCCCACAGCACCTGACTCATGAATCTGGGCCGGGAATTCTGATAATCCGACTGCAAGTCGTTGGATTGCAGAACGCAAGAATCTGAAGGCACATGCCCGGAAAAATGGCGGATTCCCCTATGCCATTCATCGGATTATTCTTGGTTTCAATCCAGCGAGTTCGCCGTGAATAGCAATCGATCCCAACCGTAGCATGGCCCTCCGAGGCCGTGCGTGTACGTGACGTATCGATCGCGTTCATCGACAAACGGGTCGCAGCCCCATTCTACAGGCCGAGAGGCGTTGCTGGTCTGATCTAATTAGGCTCAACCTCAACCGGTACTTTCAACGGCTTGATCGACTCCCCTTTTTTGAATTGCAAGGAACCGCGATTCCCCGGTGCATGCAATATCGCGACGGTGTTCTCTTGCATTTCGATCCGGTCGAGAAATATACGGTGGGCCAAATACATCTTTGATTCGGCCCCACTTGCCACCGGAGGTGTCAGTTCCAAATGGATCCAAAGCCATCCGCGTTCGCTCTCCATCCCAACCCATTGCAACGTGGAACGCTTGCCCATGGGCAAACTCGGATTCGCCTCGGTATCGCTCGAAGGGGTGGATTTCCGCTCCAAGGATCTCATCGGTGCCAATCCCGATATCTGCTCGGCAATCTCTTTTGTACTCAAAGTGTCAGAAAGACTTATCAAAAAGAATTGGTTTTCCAAGAAGTCGACCGCCGCCTTTGAAAAGTTCTCGGACTCTCTTGTCACACTCTCCTGGTGCAAATCGGATAATGCCAATTCCAAATCACGCGGGTGCATTCGCAGGGAAACTTCCCAAGTGCCACTCTGCGCGTTGTGTCGCATCTGGCCGATGCAAACGTGGAACGGATGACTGGCCTGCGCACCCATCCATCCCAACACTACCCAAAGCAAGCCACTGAAAAAACAGATGCGATTCGCTGTTCCCATGATTTCTGATCTTTCGTCGCTAAGCGTTCGTTAAACTCCAGGGCTAAGCTGGCGTTTTTTCTTTTTCTTCTCTTGCTTCTTCTTCGCCGCACTCGACTCGGTGGCCGCTTCGGCTGGCTCCATAGGCTTTTTCCCTTCAAGTCCACCCTGGTCTGGTGCTTGCGGCTGCTTGTCCGTGACCTCCTTAGATGGCTCCTTAGCCTCTTTAGCTTCCTGTGCCTCCTTAGCTTCCTTGGCCTCTTGTGCTCGTTTGGCTCTGGACATCGGATTGTCCTCCGAACCCCTGCGCTGGGATTTGAACAATTGGAATCGGGTCGGCTCAAGCACAGTTGGGAAGTGATTGTTGTCCCGATTGATGTCTGCGGTTTCGCGATACGGGTCGAGCTCGAATTTGACGATTAGTTGGGCGGTAATCACCAGCGTGTCGCAAACGGTTGCATCCACGCGCCAGGTCTCGGCTGGAATACGAATCTCTTTGGTCGATCCATCCTCAAGCGTCATCAACACAATGATCGGCATGACCAAACCACCGACATTTCGAAACTGAAGTCGGTAAAATCGGTCGGTGTTGGCCAACAGCTCTTTTTCGTGTTCGGTCATCTGCTCGAGCGATTTTTGGTAAGCGGTTCGCTGCTCGTCGGTCACAGCTCTAGGATCGTACTCGTTGTAGAAGTCCTTGAGCTCAGGGAACTGATCGGCACGTTTGAGCAACTCCTGATTCCGCTTCTTGGAAAGCGAAGGTAATTGAGCCTCGCGCTTGGTTTTTGCATCGGCGGCGATTTCGTCGGGCGTGCGGCGATCGACCATGTAAACGTCGATCTTGTCCAACGCAATATCGCAGTGGTCGGTGGTATAAAACCAACCCCGCCAGAACCAATCAAGATCCCTGGCTGTGGCGTCTTCCATCGTACGGAAGAAATCCGCCGGCATCGGACGCTTGAACTTCCATCGCCGTGCGTATTCTTTGAACGCAAAGTCAAACAGATCCCGGCCCAAAATCGTTTCCCTCAGGATATTCAGAGCCGTAGCGGGTTTGCTGTATGCATTGGGACCAAACTGCATGATAGATTCACTGTTGGTCATGATGGGGACTTGGTTGGTGCTTTGCATATACGGGACGATCAATTCCGGTTCTCCGCGTTGAGACGGGTAATCTTGTTCCCATTCCTGCTCGGCAAGGTACTGCAAGAACGTATTGAGACCTTCGTCCATCCAGGACCATTGCCGCTCGTCACTGTTGACGATCATTGGGAAATAGTTGTGACCAACCTCATGGATGATGACCGTAATCAGGTCGTATTTGGTCGCGGATGAATAAGTCCCATCCTCGCGAGGTCTTGGACCGTTGAAACAGATCATTGGGTATTCCATGCCCCCGACAGGTCCATTGACACTGATCGCAACCGGGTAGGGGTAATCGAACGTGTAGCGACTGTAGACATTCAACGTGTGGATGATCGCGTGTGTCGAGTACTTGCTCCAAAGCGGTTCGCCTTCGTTGGGGTAATAGCTCATGGCGATTACCTCGTTGTCGTTGACGCGATGGCCTTGGGCATCCCAAATGAATTTCCTGCTTGTGGCGAAAGCGAAATCGCGGACGGCTTCGGCGCGGAAAATCCAGGTTTTGGTCTGATCGGTTTTTTCCTTTTCGTTTTCTTTGGCCTCCTCTGGGGTGACGATCCAAACCGGCTTATCGGCCGTCCGGGCTTCTTCAAGTCGCTTCCTTTGATCGTCGGTGAGCACTTCGTTGGGGTTTTGCAACTCACCCGTCGCAGCCACGATATGGTCGGCAGGTGCGGTGATCCGAACCAAGTAGTCTCCAAACTCGAGCGTGAATTCACCTTGGCCTAGATACTGTTTGTGTTGCCATCCGGTCACGTCCGTAAAAGCCGCCAAGCGGGGGAACCATTGGGCGATTTCGTAGATGGCATTGCCATCTTTTTCAAACATCTCGTAACCGGTTCGCCCGCCGATGTACTTCGAGTTGTTGATCCGATAAGACCACTTGATTTTCATCGAGAATTCCTGGCCGCTTAGGAGAGGCTCGGGTAGATCGATGCGCATCATCGTATCGACGGTGAATGTCTCTAGCCGCTTTGCCTGAGCATCTGTGACACTTTCGATGACGCAACGGCCGTCGAAGGATTGGCGTTCGAGGATCGCATCGAGTTCGGACATCGTGGCTCGGTTGCCGAATCCGATTCGGCCCGACCTCAATCGGTTCGCATCGGAGTCTGAGGCGAAGATGTTCGGATCGAGCTGGATCCAAAGGTACCGCAGGGCGTGTGGCGACTGGTTTCGATAACGGATTGTTTCAGACCCGTGGATTTGGTTCTGGGACTCATCGAGTCGGACATCGATGGTGTAGTCGACTCGCTGTTGCCAATAGTCTGGTCCTGGCTCGCCATTGGCAGCGCGGTAAGAATTCGGGGTTGGGAGGATTTCTTCGAGTTGGCGGAATTTGTCTTCTTGTCCGTATTTGCGGTTTGGGAAAGGTTGGGCCAGGGTCGTTGGGCTCAAAAGCCACGCAAGGACGATCGAGCAAGCGAATCGGAAAGCTAAGGGGGTATTCATGGAGTTGGGGTTTTGGATTGGTGGGGGTTTATAGGGCTTGGGCTCTAGTTTGATCGCTCTGGGTAGGATGTCAAAGAGAACCTAGAAGCTAGATTCGACACATCTGGATTTTCAGGCGCTTTGTAGGGGAGTTGAACGGGAAAATTCCATCGTGTTTCTTGTCTCTCGGTTTGCAAGGTGCATACTTCGTTGTCGATTACGAGGGAGAAAGTAGCGTACCCGCCAGGAGTAGAGCTTGGTGAAAGTGGCTAAACGTCGTCACGCTCAAAGGGTTTTCGAGCACTTTCTCTCCCTTAATCGATTTCAAACGTTCTGACTGTCTGATTGGTTTGAACGAACGGACCCCCGCAAGGGGGTTTTTTCGTTGGTTCATCGCCGGGTTTCCCTTGGACTAGCTCCCCTGCAACTAGCTCGTCGGGGGACTTGTTCCGTGATCTTGGATTCGACCGATCTGTTCAAGCGTATAGAGCTTGCCTTTGTTGCAGCCTGGACATGATTTGGCTGCCTGCCCCCACTTGCTTGGGCTTTCCAAATTGGACTGCCAGAAGGGCCAAGTCCGGCATTGCTTGGGCCGGACTTCATAGACGCTGCAACCGCGTGTTTTCGGGTCGAGGAAAATGCAGTCACCATCGGAGTATTCGACCAAACTTCTGCGAGCTCCGACGTCTCGAACGAATTTTCGTTCGAATTGGTCTAGATCGTCTTGCATGCCGATCTTTTGAGCGATCGATTCGATTTCCTCTTGGTCGACCCAAACAAATCCTGTTTGGGGCCCTGAGCAGCAATTGCCACATCCGGTGCACTCGAAGGCCAAGCCGGCTCGATACCACGGAAGCGATGGACGATCTTCCGAATCCTGACTGCTTGAGTCATAGGAATCGGAATTTTCAGAGGAAGGATCGTGTTTGGGCATCTTGAGCTTACTCTTGTTCGCTGCGAAGCATCACACTGAGCCCGAAGACTTCTTCAAACAGATCGCCGCTTTGCCGGATCGTCAGTTGTTCGAGCGAAACGTCTTCGCTTCCACGCGTGACAATGACCAGGCGGTTGTCTTCTTTGATGCAACGGATGGTCCCGATCCGTTGAGAGCGTGACTCATTCAGGGCGATGGCAAGTCTCAGGAGGGCTGCAAGTTTTGCCACAGCGATCCGGTCATTGCGATCGAGGGTCGAATAGCCTTCGTGCTGGGGTTGTGGCGAGGAGCGTCGCTGGTATCGGACAACGAGCGACAGAAGGAGTTGGTCTCGATCCGATAGCCCGAAGAGTTCGCTGTGCTGGATGATGTACATGGCGTGTTTGTGATGCGATCGACTGCTGATGAAGCTTCCGATTTCATGCAGTATCGCAGCGAGGTACAAAATCAGCTCCATGCGTTGATCGAGCTGGTGCTCTTGCATCAGGTCGGAAAATAACTTGCGACACAGCGTCGCTACGTGCCGTGCATGGGACTCGTCAAACGCGAAACGTCGACCAAGATTGATTGCGGATCGGATGATCTGGTTTCGCAGTTCGACCGTCCAAGCATCGCGGACGGTGAGTTCTGTCAGCAGGCCATCTCGCAGATTGGTGTCGGCGACAAACAACTGATCGCACTTGAACTCTTTGGCAAGCAGTGCATAGCTCATCAGTGCCGGCCAAAGCGTCTCGGTATCGGCAAAGCTCATCGAGTAGCGGCTGATGAGTTCGTCTTCGTGAAGGTTTCCAATGTGACGAGCGAAGCTTAGCAGCGCATCGGCCGATACGCGTTGAAGTTCGCCATCGGCGAGGACCGAATCGATGTTTTTGACCGCCATCCGCACATCGCCACCGATGGCGACCATTTGGATTTGGCTTGTCTCATCGACATTATCGAAGATCTGGTGCACGATGCGCCGGATTTGCGTCTCGAGGATCGCACGTTGCTTGGCATGCGAGGTCTTGAACCGATCGACTTGCTCGAGCATTCGCAGCGAGCCGAGTCGGTAGGTGTTGGAGAACTGGATATTCCCTCCGCTGACGACGAGTATCTCGGTACTGCCGCTGCCGACCTCGACTACGATTGTCTTGACGGTTGCGAGGACGGGGTTGAGTTGCAGCAGAGGTTGGATTCCCATGTAGGTGATCCGGTTGACCTCGGCTTCATCGAGAATTTTGATCTCGAGCCCCGTGGCGATATAGATTCGGTCGATGAAGGCCAAGCGGTTGCTCGCTTCGCGAACGGCGCTCGTAGCCACCACGCGGATATGCTCTGGACGGGTGATCCCAAACTCTTGCATCAAACGTCGATAGCTTTTGAGGACCCGGACGCACTCTTCGATGCTTTCACGGGAGATTTGCTGAGTGGTGAAGGTATCCTTGCCCAGCGAGACTGCCCGCGAGACTTCTTCGAGCGATCGAACGTGGCTTTGCCCCTCGATTTCGGCGATCGCCATGCGGATGCTCGTCGAGCCGATATCGACGACGGCCACCACGCGCGCGGCGGTTGGTTGATTTCCACTTGGTCGTTGACTCATCCCCGCTGGCATCGCTTATCCTAGTTACGCTTTTCGATCTTGAATCCGGATTATTCGATCATACTTTTAAGAACTCTTACAGGCCAATTACTTGGGGTTTTCCCCGCCGGTGTTCTTGATCGAGGATTGGACGCATTGGAGGATATCGCTGAGTTTAAGTCCATTTTCGAGGGCGATTTTCCGGCAGGCTTCGTACTCTGGGGACAGAACTTCGGACCCATCGGGATAGCTAGCTGCCTTGCAAGGCACTTTTCCCCAGGGGGTCTGCACTTCGACGGTATGCCGCTGGATAATGCTTCGCTCCTGAAGGGATTTTCGAATTCCGAGGGTTCCGGTGTGCGCGAACATCACAAGCTCGATGCGTTCGGCCAGTTCGGGATTTGCCAAGACACTCAGCAGCGTTCCGGGTCGGTTCTTTTTCATCTGAATTGCGGTCGTGTAGACGTCAAGGGCCCCTGCGGCCCAAAGTTGCTCGATCGCAAAACCGATCTGTTCACCGGTGATATCGTCGAGGTTGGTCTCGAATCGCACGACGGTATCGGTTTGAACGCACTTGCCTGTGGATCCCTTGGCCTGGCTCCCGAGGAAAATGCGGAGGAGATTCGGACGGTCTTCTAGTTCCCGAGTTCCGGCCCCAACGCCGATGGTCTCTATCTGAATCGCCGGGAGCGAGCCGTAGCTTCCGACAAGCTCGGCAAGGATTGCCGCACCGGTTGGGGTCGTCAGCTCAGCTTCGACATCGCAAGGAGCGATCGGGATCCCCTGGAGCAATTCGGCCGTTGCGGGTGCAGGAACTCCCACCCGTCCATGCGCGATCCGTACAAATCCGGTACCGGTTGGAACGGCCGAAGCGACCGCGCGGTGGATTCCAAGCTGGTCCCAAGCGACCGCACAGCCGACGATGTCGACGATCGAGTCGATGGCTCCTACCTCGTGGAAATGGACTTGGTCGATCGATATGCCATGGACCCTAGCCTCGGCCTTGGCAAGCCGTTCGAAGATACGGTTTGCGGTCCGTCGCGCCGAAGGGCTGATGCGAGCTTGTGCGATGCACTGGAGGATCTGATCCAAGTCGCGGTGCGTTGGGTCCTCGGGTGCAGAAATCTGAAGCTTCATCGCTCGGAAACCCCGTTTGCGAACCGGATGGATCGAGAGTGCCGCAGCCAACCCCATCGAGTCGATAGCGGCTTGGATTTCCTTGAGGTTTGCACCGCAATCGATAAGAGCCGCCAAGGTCATATCGCCGCTGATACCGCTGGAGCAATCCAAATAAGCGACCCGCATGTCCGAAGTTCGTTTCTGGCTAGAGATAATCCTCGATCGACCGTGGAGGGATTCATCCTGGTGGGAAACCCTTGGGGTGTCCATGATACCTCAACGCGAAACCCTCAACGCGAAACCCTCAGCGCGACGCGTGTGGTTTGCTACAATTGATGGGTCAAATGGCGCGACGTTTCCATTTTGCGCACCGTTTTCATTCTGGCTGATGGATCCATTGAATGCGAGTCCCCAACTATCCCGGAAGCCGCGGCGTGTCGATCAATTTGACGCCCATGATCGACGTGACGTTTCTTCTGATTATTTTCTTTTTGGTCAGCAGTCACTTGGCCAAACAAGAGAATTTTCTCCCCTTGGAACTTCCCGTCGCCTCGACGGGCGTTTCGGATTTCTCGGATCGAATGACTCTGACGATCCAAATTCCCTCGGATGGCTCGTACTTGGTCAACAACGCAAGGTCGGACTTGGAACAGATACAAGGATTCATCCTTCAAAAAATGGAATCCAACGGAAAAAATCCGATTCGGATCCGGATTCGAACCGACAAATCGGCTGCTTATGCACCGATCGCTCGGTTGCTCAAGATTTGCGCGTTGACCGGAAATTCGGACATCGTCTTTGCGGTGTACGAGGAGGGTCGATGAAAACCAACTACACGAACCCTCGCGGCCGCACATCGCTCGATAGCATGATGACACCCATGATCGATGTGGTGTTTCTGCTCTTGGTTTTTTTCTTGACCACCGCTTCGTTTCAGCGACTCGAGAAACTCCTTCCAAGCTCTGTTTCTGCCACGTCCGATTCGACCCTCGGAGAGTCCCAGGACACCCCTGCGGTGCCACCCCAGGAAGACATTCACGATTGCGTGATCAAGATCGTTCGCCAAGGAAATCAGATCGAATACCAGTGGAACGGGGTTCGGGTCGACTCGCTCGAAGAGATCCAGCAAAGGCTCTTGGGGATCCTCAAGGTCCGTGCGGACGTTCCGATTATCGTCGATCCCGACGACAGCATTCTTGCAGGCGACGCGTTGCAGGTTTACGATCTGGCCAAACGTGCCGGCGCCAGTTCGCTTTATATGGTCGCACGCTGAACGCCGAATTTGGTTATTGTTTGATCAATCCTTCGATTTTCTTTCGGAGGATTTCTTCGTTTTCGTCGCTCGCACCGACGAGCACTTCGACGATGCCACCATCGCGATCGATCAGAACGGTTTGCGGGATCGCTGCGACGTTGTACTGTTTCGAGACGGTACCATCGGTATCTAGCAGCACGGTAGGGATCGATTTGAGGCGTTCGAGAAACGGCCGAACGCGGGTTTCGGGCTCTTCGCAGTTGACCAAAATCAGTTCGACGCCTGCCTCTTTGTACTCCTTGGAAATCTCGATCAGCGATGGGATCGAGCGGATGCAAGGTCCGCACCAAGTAGCCCAGAAGTCGACGATCAGGATCTTGCCGCGATTTTCCTTGAGTTTAAACGGTGTCCCATCGATTTTCATCAAATCAAATTCCGGTGCGCCTTGTCCGATCATCCGCATTTGAGGCGTATCGTTTGGGCGATCGTTGCTCTGCTCGGAATCGGAAACAAATTTCGGGTCCGGTGCGTGCTGTAACTTCCACTTGCCGTATCGACTCTGCGATGCATCGACGGCGATCGCATCGCCCAGGGAGATGCGCACTACGCTGCTCCAGGGTAGCGAACATTCGCCAAGCTGCGGGTGGATGCCTTTGAGCTCATCGGCGTCGACCGATTGGGGGGAAATCGAAACCCGAGCACCTTGCTCGAGGATGATTTGGTAAACGTCGCTAGAAGCGATCTGGGCTGGTGCTTCTGGTTCGACGCTATCTGCAGGTTTCGCCGGATCGGTCTTCTCTTGCTTTCCTGACGGATCGGTCGGATCAGTCGGATCAGTCGGATCGTTGGGTTGCTCAAGCTTCGGTGCCGGGTCGAGCGCGATGAGCTCTGCGATGTTTTTGACCAACACGGTGCGTTGTTCACCTCGGACATCGAGGACCAGTTGGTCGCGGTCGAAGTGGATGAGTTTTCCGCGGAGCAAGTCACCATCGCGGGAAACGACCAAGTGTGTGGGTGGATTGTTCCGTTGGACACGCGGTAGGGTCAGCAATCGCAAACGCGTTGCGCGATCGATTTTGTCGACCCCTCGGTAATCGACGAACCGTACACCACGGACCAGTGCTTGCTCGATCGATTGTTTTGGGAAAAGAGTCGACTCAAAGAAAAACTCTTCGGCATCTCCTCGGCGCACCATGGCAGGGAAACAGTCACCGGAGAACAGGAACAGGCTTGGGTCCTCGGGCTTGAGTGGCCGTCCGACGTCATTTTCGTTCGCGGGGGTATCTGCACGAACGCTAGCCAAAGGTTCGGTGGATCGAGTCCGTTTTGGATTCGAACCGGCCAGTTGGATCAGCATTGGTTCGATGGCTCCATCGGCGCGCGGATTGAGGGCTACGGCCGCTATCGCGTTTTTTGCGAGCCAAGTGAAGGTTTTGGAGCTTGGCGTATGCTGCGAGACGCTCGCAATGCGTCCGGTCGATACCGCATCGTCGGTGATTAAGCGTTGGATGACGATCTTCTGCGCCTCGGCGATCGTCTTGGGTTGCCCATCATCGATGATGGGCAAAGGACGCTTGGAAATTCGCTTGATTTGCGACAGCAGCACAGGTAGTTTTTTTCCGGCGACATCGATATCGATTCCTTCAAAGGATGCTTCGGTGCGACTTTGCAGAACACTCGAGGCGAATCGCAGCCCGTTGGTCAATTCGATGGTCGTGACTTGGTTTAGGGGGACGGATTCCAGGGGAAATTCGATCCGTTCGATCTCTTCGAATCCTAGGGAGATCGGAGAGCGTTCGATGCCTTTGACCTTCACGGAACCTTCGCCGTCTGTTTCGTCAGGAGCGTTGAGGATGCTCCCGAAAAAAGTACCTCGGGCTTTGGTCATCCATTCGAATTGCCCGGTAGCTGGCCGATTCGGTTCGACCTGTGCAACACCTGAGGGGTTGGCTTCTGAGGGGTTGGCTTCTGAGGGAATCGAAAAGGCGTTGCGGGAGATGCGAAGATCTCGGAGCGTCAGGACTCCCAAAGCGGTATTGGTGAAGCTGACTTTCGTGCGTCCAACGAATCGTTCCTTGATATTTCCTTTGAGTCTGCCGAGGACTTGGTTGTCTTGCATCAGCACGTAGAGGCCTTTGGTTGCATCGCACAGCAGTCGGAGTTTGATCGACTGATCCTCCTCATAAGGCAATTGGATCGTCGTGACGTCGGCATCTGCGGAATTCTCCAGGAGCAACGTGACGTTGAGGAGTTTTTTGTTTTGGAGCTTACGGACCTGCAGTTCCATACGGCGCGGTTCTCCGAGGGTCATCCACCAATTGGGGGAGGCTTGGTCCCATGCCACATCCAGATCGATGGTGGCTAATTCAGGGAGTTGAGCCCACTGGGATATCGTCGTACCGCTGGTGTCGGTGGAGATTTCTCCTGCCTTGAGGTACCACTTGGTGGCTCGACCGTTTCGGGTGGCTGGAAGCACTTGCTCCCAGTCTTTGGCGCTGAGGACTTCGACTCCTTGTGATCCACCAGGGATGATTCGCAGCAGGTACCTAAGATTTTCGGTAGCCAAGGAAACTTTGCCGATCTGTGGCACATCGAGTTCGATGCGATCGGGTTGAATCGACAGGAGTTCGCCGCTGACGACCTCGCCGGTTTTTAGCTCGGCACAGAAGGGGTTCTTGCCCAACGGTGTGCTCTGGGCTTGATCGCCGGGCTGTTGGCTAGATTGTTCGCCAGATGGGTCTTGGACTTGGACCAGTTGAATTGCATCCCAAGGAAATGCGATAGGCTGTAGGAAGCTTGGGCAGTTCCACAGGAGTTGCTGGGGGTTGTCGCTTGGCGCAAGATTTCCACGGTAGGTATCTCCACCTTGGATCCTCAGGACGCTCAGCGAGTCGCTCGTTTGCTGCGCATAGCCTTGGGTGGGTAGGAAGCAGGCGACCAGGCAGCAGGCTATGGAGGCCAAGCGAACAGAGCTAAAGAGTTTCATTACCATCGGTCGCTTAGCGTTCATAGATCGGTAGGAATCGGAAATTCAGAGCCAGGGCCAGTAGCGACATGCTTGTTGCGACCGGAGCACCATAGTTTCCATCGAAGTGCCCATCGGCTCTTTGTTTTTCTTTCAATTCGCGGATTAGGTTTTTGTTCCATTTTTCCCAAGCGGCGCTATCGGATTGGAAGAGGGCTTGGGCTTTGTAGTATGCGGTATATTCGCCGTAGTGGTCGCTTGTTTCATTCGAGTCGGTGGACTTCAGGAAGGTCGAGGTGGCCTTGAATTCCTTGAGGTCCTTTCGCCCTGAGACGCTGTAGACGAGCGTAGCGATCGAGACACGAGCCGGCGAGTTATCGAAACCGCCGAGTCCACCGGCATAAGCCACTTGGCCACTCGATGAGGTCATCGAGGTGAAGTATTCGATTGCCCGATCGATGGATTTGTCGGGGACTTCGACGCCGGCATTTCGAGCCGCGAGCAAACCGACCATGACCGACCCGCTGACGGAGGTATCTGCGTCGGTCGAATCGGGTGAATAGCGCCAGCCTCCGACGTTGTTTTTGCTTTGACTAGTGATGGCGGTCCGAACGGCCAACTCGAGCGCTTTGCCGATCGAACGATGTTTGCTTTGATTCTTCGAGACGCCATCCCACAAGCGGCGTTCGTCGAGGGCCCCATAGGCTTCGGCCAAAGCGAGCATGGCAAAGCCGTGGTGGTACATGCTCGATCCGATGTATCCGGTCGTCGGGTTTTGATCTTCGATGATCGATCGGACCCCTTTTTTGATCGCATCGGAGTAGGCGCCGAAATTGGGGTCTTCGCCGTAGGCCAAGAAGGCCATGGTCGCCAGTCCGGTGACGCCAGGACCGCTTTCGCCTCCTTTGAATCGACCGGTCGCATTTTGGTTATTTTCTAACCAGGTCAAACCGCGCTCGTACATTTCGCGCACATCTCTGGGAACAGCTTGTCCCTGAAACATGTTCTCGCGCAGCGGGTTTTGCGCCCAAGCTATTTGGTTTGAGGCGATCGATGGTGCAAGGACCGCTAGGAGGAATGCAAAGCAGAGACGTTTAGAGATCATCGCCAAGTTCACGGATCACGAGTTGTAGGTCATCGGACTGATCTAAGGGCTTCTTCAGTTCCTGAATTTGTTCAGGAGTGAAGAGATCCCGTTTTTCTTTTTCTGGGAATTGCTGGAGCGACTGCCAAGCCTGATCGAGCGACTTCCAGGCTTCGGTGTTCGAGGCCGTGTAGGGTTCGAGTTTCTCGCGTTGCTTGGAGGTCAGTCCCAAGCGTCGAGAGATGCGCATAAGGACCTCGATTCGGATGACTTGCTGACGGTATTCCGCTCTTTTTTGGTTGTCCGTTTCGATTTCTAGTTTGTGTTTTTCGCTGAGGTTGCTGAAGAGGACTTTTTGCCATAGGGGTAACTTTTTGGCGTTTGGGGGCTGAGCTTGTGCCCGGAAACGTTCGGTCAGCTTGAATACCTTGTTATAGAACTCCGAGTACTCTTCCTGGGTGGGATTGCGTGGGCCTTGGGCTGCCAACGCCAAGACCTCGGTTTTGAACCGTTGGATTTCGAGTTCTGCGGTGGCTTGTACTTTCTCCCGAGTGGCCTCATCGATACCGCAGATCAGTTCGATGCGATTGACGGTGGACCGAACGCGCCTGCGTTGTTGCTGTTCGAAGGTCGTTTCCGAGCCGCCGAGTTGGCTATAGATGACGTCCGACCATCGGTCGGGATCCATGGCGAAATTGACCATGGCATTTTTCTTCGGGGCCTCGACCTCCTCTTCGGGTTCGGGCCGGTTGCGATCGAAGGCTCGGGGGATTTTCTCGGGCTTATCCGTTTTATCCGTTTTGTCCGTTTTATCTTTATCCGGCTTGTTCTGCCCTGAGGAACGATCGGGTTTCTCATTGTTTTTTTCGGGTGTATTGCCTGGGACAACCACTGGATCTTGGGCATTTACAGTGACCTCGATGGCCAGGATTTGCTGTGCGGGGGCCTGCTGTGCGGGGGCCTGCTGTGCGGGGGCTTGCTGTGCTTCGAGACTATTGTAGGCCGACGAGAGAACGATCCACCCGAGCAGTGCGATCCAAGAGCCGATAAGGAGTGCTCTGATGGGTCGAGGGTTTGGGGTTTCGAAGGATCGTGGTGTTGGCATCACGGCTGAGGTTTTGCGGGTGCAGCGGGAAGCGTTTGAAGTTGGATCGATTCATCGCTTTGAACGTCGGCGATTTGAAACCGTTCTGCAAGCGACTTGGAGGGAAGATCGGTCGAGCCGCCAGAGGTGTAGTATTCTTGACGTCCTGCTGAGGTATCGGCCCCTGCGGTTCTTTGGGCGTCGCTCAAGGCCGTGCTGATCCAAGCGAACTTGGTCTCGGGTGTCGTGCCGTTTCGGTACATGACCCACCAAGCTTCTTTCCAGCGTTCTTGGAGAAGGGTTTCGACTTCCTTCATTTGTTTGGAACTTAGCCCGAATTTGCCTTCGGCGTCGCTGACCATTTTTCCGATGACAATACGACGTCGGAGTGCGTTTCGGCTATCGAGTTCAAAGTTCCAGTTGCTACGTTGGTCTTCGGTGATCGCGTCGACTTCGCGCATCCAGTTTTTCACGGCGGTTTCAACTCGGAATTCAAAGTCCACGCCACCGCGTTGGTTGGCCTCGGAGTAGCTTCGAAACACGGCAGCAAACTTGGACTTCCATTCCGTTTCGATCAGATCGAGCAGTTCCTTGGCTTGTGCTGGGTTGAGTTTACAAACCGATTGGATGGCATTGAGTTCTTGTTGAATCAGCCCTCGTACCCATTTGCGGGCTGTGACATCGCGGTCGTTAAGCGGTTGAGCGTTCACGGCCCCCGCGATGCGAACTGCTGCTTGCATTTTGATGGCCGGAACGGCATTTTGGGCCCAGAGTTGGGGGCTTGAGCCAAGGATCCCGAAGATGGCAAGGGCTAGGTACGCTAGATAAGCAGACAAACCCAGGGGCTTGCTTGGGAAGGCTCGCAAGAAACGGCTAGTAGGAATCAACAGCGCCATTAGCGTCGATCGATCCTTTCGAAATACTGGTCTAATCCATAGCGGAACTCTTCGGGGAGGCTCGAGCCACTTGTTCCTGTGGCTTGTTCAACACCGTGGTCTTGTCGGATCTCTTTCTCGTTGATGCCAGGTCCAACCATGGCGATGGCCGCATCGGTGGTATCTCCAGAACCGCCACCTCCTGGGTTGGAACCGCCTCCGCCCCCCTTGCTCTTGGGGTTGATCCGTTTGCTCGACAGGAGCAATTCGATCGCTTCGGTTTCTGCAGCGACGGCCGCTTTGCCGGTATCGGGTCGTTTGAGAGTTGACCAAGCGTCGTTCATGGCCAATTCGACCATTTGCATCAGTTCGATTTCTTTGGCGAACTCTTCGGCACCGTTGGGTAGCTCTTCGATTTTTTCGCCGACAACGACGATGCGATCACGGAGTTCTTTTTGGGTACCGACGAGTTCTTTGACAGAGGTTTGGTACTGTTCGTTTGGAGCTGCGGCTTTGGATTGCTCGGCGAGTCGAGTCCGTTCGCGCAAGTTCATTTCGGCCTCGAGGACTTGCATGACTTCAAGGACGATCGACGGGGGGAGCGAGCCTTTGGATTTGCCGCCAGGGCATTGGCCTTTGGAGGCAGGATCGACCAAGTCCTCGGCCCAGCGGTCGAATGCATCGGACCAGTATTCGGCTTCGGCGATCGTTATGCCTTGTTGCTCGACGACTTCCTGAGTGATTTTTCGAAGGCCTGCCAATGGGTCTTCTTTGCGAATGTCGTCAAGGACATCTCGGAACTTGACCATCGGACGGCGTTCGTGGAAGGATTCGAGGTCATCAATGATTTGGCCGACGTTGTTTAGCGCGACGTTTTCTCTTGTAGACAGTTGTTCGAGGTTTTCGCGATCTTCGGATTTGAGGCGTTTGGCTCTCATTCCGAAGGCCGTTGGGACCGAGGTGCCCACGGCGTCTGCCACGGAGATTTGTTCCCGGGAAGCGGCTTTAAAGCGTTTGACCAGGGTGCTACCTTCGAGGTTTGCCATCACCTTGTTGAGCTCATCGGAAACCTTGTCGAATTCTTCGAGCAGCGCGAGTTGCTGCTCGACGGCTTTTTGGATGGCTTCGGGAGTTTGAGGTTCTTCCGGTTCTTCGGGTTGTTCCTCTTGGGGCTTAGAGGAAGGTTTAGCGCCGGCCAAGGTTGTCGTTGGGAGTCCGAGTCGTCCGGTGCTCGGTTTCTTTTTCTTGGCGTCTTGTTCCTCTTCGGGGTTCTGGCTCGGAGGTTGTTGCGAGGATTCCGAGTCGACAACGCTTGGGGCTTTGGGGATCGGATTCTTGTCGGGATCTTGTTCGGATTTCTGATCGCCAGATCCATTTTGTTCGCTGCGGTTGACGCCTGCGACTTTCGGTGGATCCTTTGGTGGTTGTTGGTTTGCTGAGGCTTGGTTGTTTTTGGCCGCTTGTTTGAGCAGGTTGGCCACCGAGGGCATTCGCGAGGCGGAGATGTCCTTGAGGATCTTTTGCATCTCGGCCCATTTTTCGAGGTGCCCTACGCCGATTTCCGAATTGCGAGCGGCTTGTCGGAGCAGGTCTTCGCCGCGTGAGGTGAGGTTCCCGAGCCGTCTTGCATTGGCTTGTTCGGCAGCGGCTTGTTGTTCGATTTGTTTGATCGCATCGGGAGATGCGAGTTCCTGTTCGGACATCGCGTAGAGCTTTTTGTTGGTGTCGAGCAATTGGACTTCTCGATCGCGAACTTCGAGAGCCTCGCGTTGCCAACGGTTGAATTGTTGTAAGATCCACAAGGCGTGGTCTGAGGGGTTGAGGATCATCAGCAGCACTGGATTCGAATAGACGCGGTTGCGTCCTGGGAGGAAGTCTTCGGCGAAGAGTCGGACTTCGAGCGCTTGGGGTTCGATGCCAAGCGCGTTGGCTTGGAAGACCGCGTCGGCATCGAGTTTTTCAGCGTTTGCGCCGCCTGCGATCAAGAGCCGTTCGCCTTGGGTTTTCTTTGAAGCGACGGCACCTTCGGCGGTCTTCCACTCCAGACCGATCTGCTTAACACCGAAGTCATCTGAAGCATGGACTTGGAATTGGATTTGTTCGGTTTCCAAAAGGACCTTAGCTCTCGGCATGCCTTCAGCATAGATCGTGGGTTCTTCGTCTTCTCGGACGACGATGTTCAGCGGAAAGGGGCTTTTGGCCGACAGACCAAAGCGATCGACCCATTGGACTTCGTGGGCCGAGCTTGCCGAGTCTTTGAGCTCATCGGAGTCGAAGCTTTCGTCGGCCACACGCATGGCTTGTCGATCGAGGGTGACGCTGGAGAGTTCGCGGGAAGCTTTTCCGTTGATCGAGTAGGAAGTCCCTTCGACGATCGTCAGGCCGCCGCTTCGGATGTCTTTGGTCAAGGCTTCGGAGCGTTGCAGGTATTCGGGTAGTCGCACGTTGGCGCTAGCGGCGATAAGTTCCGGTCGTGTTGTCGGAATGACTTCGATTGTCGGTGTTGCATCGCCGATGCGCAGGGTGAGTTTGGTCGGTTGGATCATCGGAGGCAGATCGAATTGGTAGGCGTCCGATTGGCGGGTGCTTTCCATCTTGGGAAGACCTGGCAGCCAAAGGTTTGCCAGGGCGGGCTTCCAGGGAGATTGATCGACCAGGGGAATTTTGAGTGAAACCGATTCGCCGTGGGGCACGATCCATTGCGAAGGAAGTTCTTCTATTTGAGCGAAGGTAAAACGCGGGACGGAGCTCCAGGGAGCCGCAAAGCGAGCCAGCGCGTTGGCCGAAGCGCTTGGGTAGAGCAAGCCGAGTCCGACGCTTAACGCACCGGCGACTGCGGCGCAACTCCACCAACGTCGGTGCCGGGACTCCGGGGCCGCTTGCGTCAGGTCCTTGCTCGCAGCCACCTGGGCAACTTGATCCAACGCTGCGCGGCACAAGGCCGGGGATCGCTTTTGCTCTTGAGGATCTGAGGCCAGTTCGATTGCGCTGAGCAACGAATCTCCGAGGGAGGGGAGCTTTTGGGTCATCAAGCGGGCCAACGAGGCATGGGATCGATACCTTAAGATCCATCGTTCGACCCAGACGGGGATCGTCGCGACACTTGCGAACGCCAAGAGCCAAGCGATCCAGCGTCCGGACTTCGGCAAATCGATGATCCGATCGAGCACGAAAACGCTCAGGTAGCCGGCCAGAACTCCAAGGCATGCGATTCCAAGGCTTTCCATGACCTTGGTGCGTCTTAAGTGCCCCCGGAAGGCTTGAAGTTGCTTGCCCAGAGATTCTGGGAGCAGGATCGGCTGTCGTTGATTTTCACTCATCCTGAGGACTCCGATTTTTGACCGAAAGCAGATGCGGCTTGAAAGGACTTGAGCTAGGGTACCTAGAAAAGCATCGTAGAGTATAGCCGCAAAGGATCCGTTTTTCCTCAAAGAATCGAAGGATTTCAGAAGCCAAAGAACCATTTACTCCTGGTTTTTGTGAGATTTAGCCCACTTGCCCCCGGCGCCTTTTGCCTCAATGGCGTTTAATTCTTGTAAGCGGAACGGCGCAAGCCGTCCGGTGAGTCGTCGAATACCTGCGATTTCCTGGTGTTTGATCACCGGACGGCTTGCGCCGTTCCGCTAACACAAGGCCATTGGCCTTGTGCCTAGTTGCTCTGGGCCGACTCGAAACCCTAACGCAATCTGAACATCTTCCGGTGAGTCGGTTCGCTTCTGGGTAGTTACAATAGCTGGCACGTTATCCGCTTGGATAGGACTTTTGCACCCACTCGTTTGCAATCTTTTGAAATGCTAGTCAACTGCCGAAAACCACTCTTGGCCGCCCTTGTGACCCTGGCCTCGAATCTTCCGGGATCCTTGGCCCAGGAAGCTCCAGTCCATGACAATCCCTTGGCAAAATTTCCGGGCTTGAATGCCTCTGGAAGCGTTTTGCTCCCCAACGGATGGACCATCAGCGCCCAGGGCAAACAGGCCACCTTAGGGGATTTCCCCGTCCACATGCTCTCGCACCCAAGTGGCAACGAATTAGCGATCCTTCACAGCGGATACGGCGAGCACGAGATCATCACCATCGAGCCCAAGACGCTCAATAAGATCTCCCGCACCCCGATCCCCCAATCGTTTTACGGGCTGGACTTCAGCACCGACGGAAAGTTCCTGATCGCTTCGGGGGGCGAAGACGAAAAGGTTTATCTCTTCCCTTACGACCAAGGATTCCTAGGTCCTCCTAGTGTCCTGACGTTGGCGACCAAGACCGACAAATTCGTCGTTTCAAGCGTTCTGTTATCCGAAGATACTCAGACCCTCTATGCGAGTGGGCTGCTGGGCAACGCGATCAAGCGGATCAAGAATCCGATGAGCCTAATGAGTCGACCTGAAGCTCCCAAAGTCGATGATCCGAAGGTTGCTAGCCCAAAACCCAATACGGCCAACACGGCCAATACGGCCAATGCCAATACGGCCAATATCGTTCCGGCTGAAATTCTCGCCCTACCCGAGCAGAGCTATCCGTACGCGCTTTTAGAAGACCCGAAAAACAACAAACTCTACGTGAGCCTATGGGGCCAGGCGAAGATCGCTGTGGTCGATCTGGCAACTTGGAAAATCGAAGCGACTTGGGCGACCAAGTCGCACCCGACGGAAATGATCCTTCTGGAGTCGACCAACCGCCTAGCCGTGGCTTGTTCGGATGAAAACAGCGTCGTGATTTTTGATCGAACCACCGGGGAACTCCAAGAGGTCCTGGCCACCGCACTTTACCCTGCTGCCAAAAACGGTAGCACGCCATCGGCCATTGCGGTCTCTCCGGACCAACGTGTCTTGGTCGCAGTCAACTCGTGCAACAACAATCTTGCCATGTTCGATTTGACCGAGCCCAAGAAATCCCGGTCCTTGGGATTCATCCCCGTCGGATGGTACCCGACGAATGTCAAGTTCTCGAAGTCTGGGGATCAGATTTTTGTGACCAACGGCAAGGGAATGTCCAGCAAGGACAATCGATACGGGCCGAACCCTACCAAACCATCCCCGAAAAATCTGACCGAATACATCGGCGGTTTGTTCCAAGGCACGCTCAGCGCGATTCCGACTCCGAGTCCCGACGAGCTCGCCTCGATGACCCGTATCGCATTCCAAACCTCGCCCCTCCAGGCCGACTCGAAAGTCGACACAACGGGTCGGAGCGAAAACAATCCGATTCCTTCGAAGGTCGGTGAGGCGAGTCCCATCAAACACTGCTTTTATATCATCAAAGAAAATCGGACTTACGACCAAGTCTTCGGCGACATCGCCAAAGGCAACGGCGAGCCAGCACTGTGCATCTTCGGTGAACAAGTCACCCCCAATCACCATGCTCTAGCCAACCAATTTGTGCTGCTGGACAACCTCTATGTCGACGGCGAAGTCAGCGCCGATGGCCATGAGTGGACGATGGCCGCCTATGCCAACGACTTTGTCGAAAAGACTTGGCCTTTGACCTATGGCAAGAGCCGAGGAAAACTGACGTATCCGGCCGAAGGAGCCACCAAGATCGGTCAACCTTCGAGCGGCTACCTCTGGGGTCAATGCGCCAAGGCGGGCAAGTCCTACTTCAGCTTCGGGGAATTCATCGCCAACGGCTCGAAGCCAGGCGAGCCATCCCGAGCCAAAATCCCGGTCCTCGAAGGACACTTCGATCCGAACTACCGCTCTTACGATTTGGACTACAACGACCTCGATCGCGCCGAGTCGTTTGCCAAACGTTTGAAGCAATTCGAAGCCGAGGACAATTTGCCGAGCTTCATCACCATGCACTTGGGCAACGACCACACCGCAGGAACCCGGGTTGGTAAATTGACCCCGACGGCCATGGTCGCGCAAAACGATGCGGCCTTGGGCAAAGTGGTCGAAGCGATTACCAAGAGCAAGTTCTGGCCTCAGTGCGCGATCTTCGTCATTCAGGACGATGTTCAAAATGGTAGTGACCACGTCGATGCCCACCGCTCGGTCGCCCTGGCGATCAGTCCTTATGTCCGCCACAATGCCGTCGACTCGACGATGTACTCGACCTCGAGCATGCTCCGGACGATGGAGCTGATTCTCGGTCTTGAACCGATGACGCAATTCGATGCTGCCGCCCGGCCGATGTTCAACGCCTTTGACTCCAAAGCAGATACCACTCCTTTTGAAGCCTTGGCGCCGCGCGTGGACATCACCGCGACCAACCAAGCATTAGCCTGGGGTGCAGGGGTCTCCGAGCAGATGGACTTCTCGATCCCCGATGCGGCCGATGATTTGATTCTCAACGACATCGTGTGGCGAAGCGTCCGAGGTGCAAACTCGCCGATGCCCCCACCGATCCGCGCTGCATTCGTCTTTACCAAAGCAGAAGAAGACGAAGACGAAGACGAGGATGAAGACTGATCAACCGTAGCATGGGGCTCCGACCCGTGCCAAACGCAGCGTCCTGGCGGGCTGATTTAAATCGCCAAACCGCTGGCGCTGGTTGGCTCACAGGTGCTTCATCCTGTGAGCCGCATAGGCGCAAGCCGCGGGCTATGGCTATAAACCCCATACCGAATCGATCGTGCTGCACCGCCGGAATCACTAACCTGCTAGGGCCCAAACGCAGCTTCCTGGCGGGCTGATTTAAATCGCCCAACCGCTGGCGCTGGTTGGCTCACAGGTGGTTCATCCTGTGAGCCGCATAGGCGCAAGCCGCGGGCGATGGCTATAAACCCCATACCGATTCAATCGTTGCTGCACGGCGGGAATCACTAGCCTGCTAGAGCCCAAACGCAGCGTCCTGGCGGGCTTAATTAAATCGCCCAACCGCTGGCGCTGGTTGGCTCACAGGTGGTTCATCCTGTGAGCCGCATAGGCGCAAGCCGCGGGCTATGGCTATAACCCCCGCACCGATTCAATCGGGCTGCACCGCCGGAATCACTAGCCTGCTGATGCCCAAACGCAGCTTCCTGGCGGGCTGATTCAAGTCGCCCAACCGCTGGCGCTGGTTGGCTCACTAGGTGGTTCATCCTGTGAGCCGCATAGGCGCAAGCCGCGGGCGATGGCTATAAACCCCGCACCGAATCGATCGTGCTGCACCGCCGGAATCACTAGCCTGCTAGAGCCCAAACGCAGCGTCCTGGCGGGCTTAATTAAATCGCCCAACCGCTGGCGCTGGTTGGCTCACAGGTGCTTCATCCTGTGAGCCGCAAAGGGTCCGTCGGAACGGGTTTTATTTGTAGGCCCTAAGCGCCTGCTCATACTCGAATAGATTCTCAGGCATGAGCAATTCGCGACTCCGCTGCAACTCGACTTCGATCCGCTCTTGCATGAACTTGCGCTCCTGCGCGTTGGGCTCTAGGGGCTTGCCCGCTACGTCATACCACAACGGTGCCGAATGCGCAAATTTCCATCGACCCTGCGATAGCCCTGGACCGCCAGACTCCTGCCATACGCGTACTGCTACCCAAGTCGTCGACTCGAATTCGGCCCTTCGTACCGTGCGGAGCAGATACGATCCGTTGGGCTGCTTGGTCTGCTGATCGATCGGCAACTTGATCACCTTGCCGTTTTCGATCCACTCAAGCGATTCGATCGGCCCGTCGGCTCGGGCTTCGATGTGCACCGAATTTCCCTCCCGATGCACTTGGAGCATCGGTCCAGTGGTCACAAACGATCGGCCTTGTCGCAACCCCTCGATCCAGTCGCGATAATTGAAACCACTCGGTAAATGAACATAAACCCTTCCATAACCGACCGGGACTGGATGGACGCCCGAGGCAGTTCCAGCCGAAGGTTGCAAGCGATATCCGCAGTTGAGCAAACACCAGTAGGTGCGATGGACAAACTCCATCCAATCCTTCTCCCCTCCAGATTGGAGATCGGCTAGCGGCATCCAATTCGGAGCCGGCGTGGTCCACTTGCTGAACGCAAACTCGGTTCTCCACATGTGATTATTCGCCAACTCATAGGTCAAGCGATTTCCGAGCAACGGGGGGAGCACCATCGCAAATGGCCAATCGTGTTTGTCTAGATCCAACAGCGCGCCTTCTCGGTCGACTTGTTCGATCACTCCCTGGATCGGTGGGATCCCGACCCCAAAGGGTGTTTGATGGTTGAGCGCAAAGAGGGCTCCGAGCGTATGCGGCTTGCCCTGAACGGTGAAGATCTCCCATTCGGTATTTTTAGGCCAAATCACGTGCGATGGGTCCACGGCGATGAGTTCGCTCGGAAGCCTCGCATCGTCGGGCTCGGTCCGGTCCCCAAACTCTGGCGATTGTTCGCTGCGGGTTGTCCAATACACCATCGGCAATGCGACGTTGAGATCTTCGGCCAACATCGGAACCTTAAGCCGCTCGATCGTTCGGTGAACATGCGTGTCGCCACTAAACCAGCCTTGGCTGGCCATGTCGACCCAACGCTTCAATCGGATCTCTATTTCCGATGTCTGATCCCCGACGGTGATTTGCTGGATCGAAGGAAAATACTCCTTGCCCCGTTCGACAGTCACTGTGTATTTGCCAGGAGCAAGCCTCAGCGAGAATCGATGCGCAGAGACACTCGTATGGTATTCGTTCGATCGGGGATTGATCCAGTTTTGCTTTTCATACCGAATGACCTGCCCTTGGGAATCGGCTGCCTCGGCAAAATGCCATCGACCCGATTCACTCTGTACATAGATCCGAGCCGCGATCGGAGAACCTGTTTGTTCATCGACGACTTGGCCGTAAGTCACCTTCTCTTCGAGAACGTTCCATTGCTTCTCAATACGTGCTAGCTCCGCATCGATATCGGTACCTTGATAGAACGAGAGCCGTCCATGGACGTACTGCGTCTGGCCGGGTTCGAGATTCGGGAAGATCGGATCGGAGTGTAAACATGGACAAGGAGCATTTCCCCAAGTTCGGTGGTTGGGTTCAAAGCCCAGGATCACCCATCGATCCGCGTTGGTATTACGGCAAGCGGCAAGCGATCGACGAAAGATCTTGTTGTCATTGGTCTGCTGGTCGAAATCCCTGCACCCTTTGAGCATCGCA
>JAPLNM010000148.1 GCA_026692845.1 Planctomycetota bacterium
CATTCCGCCGCATGGGGGTTACGAAGATCTACTTTCCTTCCGCAAGGCCCGTATCGTGTACGACGGCA
Organism: Planctomycetota bacterium; assembly: GCA_026692845.1. Taxonomy (GTDB): domain Bacteria; phylum Planctomycetota; class Planctomycetia; order Pirellulales; family Pirellulaceae; genus JBKCUI01. The sequence goes on from JAPLNM010000148.1 coordinate 69, forward strand.
CGGTGCGATTCTGTGATCGCTTCCTCGACAAACGGGATCGCACCGTGGACCAAATGGTCCAGGCCGCTCGCTCCGGCAAACAGAATATCCTCGAAGGCTGTATGGCCAGCGGCACCTCCAAAGAAACTGAAATCAAACTAGTCAATGTAGCCCGCGCCAGCCTGGAGGAATTGCTGGAAGATTACCGTGACTTTCTCCGCACCCGCAACCATCCACTCTGGGAGAAAGATTCTCGTGAAGCTTTGTTTGTTCGAAAACTCGGATCGAAGTCCGATGTGGCTTATGAGTCCTATCGGACCTATATCGAGACTCGTCCGCCCGATATCGTGGCCAATATTCTCATATGCCTGATCCACCAGACCAACTACCTGTTGGACCAACAATTGCGAGCCTTGGAAAAAGCCTTCCTGGTAGAAGGTGGCCTGCGCGAACGGATGACCCGCGCTCGCCTGGACACACGCCGCCAACAACATCGAGGCGAGCCTTGAGCCCGGAGGGCGACGCTTCAATGCCGTTGTGCGTAAGCCGACGGTCTGCAACCTTAAAGTGCATGGGTGATCGACTGGACAAACGCCCGTGCTAAACGATGTCGCCAGAGACCACGATTCAAAAAGTTAGGAAAACACCGGCGGCGACTTCGGTGCACCAGATTGGGTACGCCCGTCATGGGCATTGAGTGATTGGGGTGCCGTCCACATTGGACCAGTTCCCTGCGAGAGATAGGAATCTCAGGGAGATCAGTATACCAAATGACAGCTTCGAGAGAACAAACACGAGGTGAGGGCAACTGCGCGAGGGGCGACCGAGCGTGGAAGAGAAGCCTGCGAATAGATGGTTAGCAGAGCAAGGAGTTTTCAGTCTCAAGAGCTTATGGGTCAAGCTTGCTCATCTTCGTTGAACCGCCCAGTGCGGGCCCGCGACTTCGGTGTATCGCATGGTCATGCCACACTTACAATGGTCAACCTTCCAGTTGCTTTTGATCCTTTCGAATCCTGCAAAATTCTGATCGTACCATATTGGCGATATCGTCATGTAGGATGTCTTGCCCTAATTCAGAGTACGAATTGGTTGCAACAATTTGGATGATTCTCCTAAGACCTTGGTTTTCTGACATCGCCAAGTATGCGACTTCTTCTTTCTCAAGCGTCAACAACGCGATCCCGTAGGATTTAGCTAATGTTACGGCTCCAGTTGCAAAACCAAATCTAGAAACAATAGTTCCTTTATGAGCCCCAACCTGCCGAAGCTTATCGTGAAACTCCTCAACCTCGTCTACGGAAACGTTCCTGTTTGGGTAGTTCTTGCATTCCCAAATCCATAATAGGGATGGTTTGGGTGCCTTCTGATTGCACCAGACTTCGATGCTCACATCGAAGGTGATTTCAGACTCACGCAATTTTGAAAAGTAGCGCGGCTTCTTTTGAACCTTCGCAGTTTGGGGAAGCAGACCAAGAGACGCAAGTACCGATTGGCGTTCAAGGTATTGAGTTACTTCGTCTTCAAAGTCCTGCCACTCCAGCTTGCGCGGTGCAAGCAGCTTCTTTAGCTTTTGAAACTCACTATCTTCTTCGCTCAAAGTGACCTCCTGCATTCTTGCATAACGACACCGATGACCTAGAGGCGGCAAGTAACGATTCTAAAAATCAAAGCGCCTGATTCGCCGCTTCGTGTCCATCCGATTTTTCGCTTTCATCTCCGCCATGAGATGCGTCTCGACGATATAAAAGCTCACGCGTACCAGGTAGCCAAAAACGACTCAGGAAGTCTTTCGCAATATCATAGTGACGGAGCGTATGCTGCATTTCAGAACTTGTAATCGGACGATTCGTCATCATTGCGTTTCCAGAGTCACTCTCGAAAGCAGGCACAAATTCTCCTGATTGATGAGCAATACGATTTCGTATTCGAAACAGTTCTCGAACGTCATTCAATAGATGATCCGGAAACTTATCCGGCCAATGGTCTCGGACAAGATTGATTTTCTTTTGGATTGAACCTCGTAGGTAATCGGTCGTGATATCGCCAAATACGCCCTGCAAATACGGACGTTCAAGAAAGTTGCAATGAATGAGGACATAATCATTGAGAGCTGCCTCGATTGTGATAGCGGAAAAAACGGTCGAAACCATTAACCGATTGTGATTATCAACGCCTATGACATGTTCCTCAGTCACCCGTTGACGATCAATCGCGTGAAAGCTGTCCTTGGCTATGTCAAGCAGCGTTGTGTACTGTCACGAATCGATAAAACTTGTCATCAGTGCTCCAACCAAATTGGTCGTTCATAGATCGAATCACTTGAGACACGACTGCAATGACCGAGGTTCACTACATTGTGCTCGCTAGGCGAACATATTCTCTGCTGGGTTCACCATAACCCAAAGAGCTTTAAATTTACCATAAGACCAAGGCGGAATCAAGCAAATCTCTATCCTAAAACGCTACAGAACAGAGTTTGCCGCAACGATCTTCTCTGGGAAGCAGGCAGGATAAATCGAAATGGTGCTTTCGAGGTTATGTGGAATTTTGCTTTTCCAGGATAGGCGAAGCTTGTATGGACGCGAAATCAGGAGCGATGTCGCAGTCATGCAATCGACGTGGATCGATCGAGTGCATCGAATCGGGGTTTAACAGGCTGCTAAGCAGCAAGAAGGAGATTGCTCAGTTGGTCCAAGAACCAATCGGTGGATTTACTAGCAGGAGACTTGTCGACGTACAGGTATGTCATTTTCTTCGACCTCCTGTTGCTAGGTTGATCGTGTACCTATTGATCGTGCGGATCTCTCAGGATTACCAAGTCCCTTCAGCCAACCATTGAGGATTTCTCGGGAGTTCTTGAACGATTTTAGAGAAAGGGATTTATCGAAAGCAAAATGGACTTCTGCCCTGGACGCTTCCCCGGTCATATAGAGCACCAAAATTCGGTTAATACCCTCTCGAATCGATGTCGCAAAAAAACGGTCTCGAAAAACTTCTTGGTCCAGTCGCATGAGTTGGAGGTCGACGAGCCCAAACGCTCGATCAACGCTCTTGATAGCCGTTTGAACATTTCCCAATCGATCGAGAAACGCTGCAACTCGCGAAGAACAATCCGCCGGTCTTGTAATCTCGGTAGGCCAAGGGGCACTAAAGAGACTGCGTTCCGCGAACGCCACTGCGGCGTGGTCCTTGAGAGAATCGTCCAGTTCCTCAGCGGCTAGAGAACGTGTGTCGTTATCTTCAAATGGAGAGGTTAGAATCTGCACAAGGTTGAATATTGCGGTCCCTTCCCAGGCTGCCTCCAACGCTTCAAGAACTTGTTCGACCCGAGTATCCTCAAGTGCGAAGGCATCGGTGGCTCGCGCCAAGAAATTACGGACATCGCCAGGGCTTGCAGGTGTGGGTGTCGCGGAACGGTCCACTCGCAGCGATCGAAACACGCCTCCTTCGACCAACAGCGCTTGACCGATAAATCCTGAAATCAATGCTTGCACTGCAGTGCTCCTTTCTAGCCAACGTCTTGGACATCTAGAACCTTGTTTCGTTTCAGCGCTGCTCTCAAGCTCGCGACCTCTGCATTTTTAGGCATTCTTCTATTGCCGACGTTCTTTGGCGTTACTCGAACCTTCTGAATCGTCAATACCGCCATTGGTCCAAAAATCTGCAATTCTATGAATCTACCATCTTCTGTAGTAGCTCCTTGGTCAATCAGGATTCCAGCGATTTCCTCCTGGGTGGGAGGGGACTCGGGGAGATGCGTTGCGAGTTTTTTGCTCAATTGCCATCCTGCTGATTGCTCCCGCTGTTTGCTCCTGACCGTCAGTATTTCCTGTTACCGGCGCGATCTGTAGGTGGCATATTCCTTGATGTCGATCTTGCCGTCTTGGTTGGTGTCTACTTCCGAGAAAGATGTACCGTTGGCGCCTTTGAATTCGTCCGGAGTCAAAACTCCATTTTTATCCTTGTCCTCACGCTGTATAGCTTTCTCGGCAAACTGAAGCATCCTTTCCTCAAGCTGAGGTTTATCAGTCTGGGGTTTATCGATCTGAGGTTTTTGAATCTGGGGTTTATCGGATTGCATCAAGCCGCTGGCGATCTTTTCAACCATCATGCGCAGCTCTCGGTTTTCAGCTCGCACTTGGTCGAGTTGCTCTTGCAAGCGATGGATGAAACCGTCTGAGCCTCCGTTCTGGGGGCCTCCGTTCTGGGGGCCTCTTGATTCAGCTCTTGGTCGTTCGGGTTGATCCTTACGGTTAGGCTCTCGTCGGGGTTGGTCGCGAGGGGGCTCCTTGTCTTCTCGGTCTGCTCGCATTTGCGGTGCCATTTTCTCTTTGGCGTTTCGCAGATCTTGCTCGATGTCCTCGACACGGCGCATGAGATCCCCGGCCATGTCATGCATGCCGGCTAACTTGAGGTGTTCCGAAGCGATCCGCAGGTGGTGGACCTGCTCGGCGGCTTTGTGAAATTTCTCCATCTGCTCTGGGCTTGGACCGCGTCCCTCGAAGCGTCCTTGGGAGTTCATGCCCTCGAGTGTTTTCATCAAC
>JAPLNM010000149.1 GCA_026692845.1 Planctomycetota bacterium
AGGGATAGCGGTGTTTGTGACGCTCAAGAATCACGCGCCCGATGAGTCGATCCGAGAGGAGTTGAAAAAGCATGTGCGCAAGGAGATCGGTGCATTGGCGGTACCCGACGAGATCCGATTTACCACGATGTTGCCCAAGACGCGGAGCGGCAAGATCATGCGTCGGCTTTTACGCGATATCGCTTCGGGCAAAGAGAACGTCCAGGACACCTCGACGCTAGAAGATTTCAGTGTTTTAGCGAAACTTCGCAGCGACGAAGAAAGCTGATCGACGATGCTTGGATCGCTTTGGACTTGGCCTCGGCGGCATGAAGCCTACGGAGGCCAAGAAGAGCTCGATGACGCTGTGTGAGCCTACCGTCGGGCTTGCCCGGCGGAGGCGTAACTTGCAGCTACAGAGCATGCGTTCGTGCATAGCATGGGATTTTGTCGTACTCGTACTCAGCGAAGCGGTACTCAGTCCGCCGCGGCGGACGGTACTCGTACTCGATGGCTGTTTGAACTGCGGCGTTGCCGGTCGTTGATCGAAGCGGTTCTCGGCCCCCGGGTGGCCTTGAGCCACCGGAGCCCAAGGTTCGTCAGCTAGCTGGCGGTCGTCTTGGCCATTCGTACCAAGGACCTTTACGATTCTTTCCATGCCGGATCGCTTGTCTTCGCGGGACGTTCATTGCCAGCAGGTTCCGAATGCGCTTGCGAACAGTTTCAAATACGAAGCGATCGATGGGCTTGCTCGTCACGGTACCCAACCATTCGCAGGATTCCATCCTGCGCGCGGTCGCCCTTGCGCAATTGCCCTCAGCTCGTGCTTGTTCTCTTGAAAGTGTCATTTGGTATACTGATCTGCTAGAGATTCCTATCTCGCACAGGGGACTGGTCGAATGTGGACGGCACCCCAATAACTCAATGCCCATGACGGGCGTAGCCAAAATGTTGGACCGAAGCCGCAGGCGGTCCGTTTCGAACTTTTTGACACTTGGTCTCCGACGGCATCGGTGACCATAGTCGTTAGATTTCGCCAAAACCCATGGACACAGATGACTTTCTAAAGACAAAGTACGCTCAACAGCTCCTCCGGGACGCAACCCTAATTGAAACCGAATTAGGAAGCTTCAACGCCCGTTGGGTTCAATTCTGGGAGCGGAATGCCGACCACCTAGGAACTGTATTGATTAGCCATCTTGCCGTTGAGCACCATATTGACGATTGGCTCGCTGCGGCTATGCCTGGACTAAAGGCACCAGGTGAGACACGTCTTTCCTTTTCCCAGAAGGCCAACCTACTAGATGGATCTGATCCGACAATCCAATGGTTGTTGCCCGGCATCGACAGATTGAACCGTATTCGGAACCAGTTTGCCCATAACCTAGACGCTGAGATATCTGAGAGAGATCTTGAACCTATTCGAAACATTGTGTGGCCTTGGCATTCTGCAGCGGGAATGCCCAAGAGAACGGGCGTCACGTTGATTAGGGATTTCGCTCTCATGGTTTCGGGAATGCTTAACTCGCAGGCCAATTCAATTCGTAGATATGGAGATGGCTGCGGGCTCGTAGCGTACCAGCGATGGCTCAAGCACGCGGTAGCTACCAAAGATGATAAGCAGGAGTGAGAAGGTGAAATCTAACCAGCCAATGGATCGGAGGCTTCCGCGCTGCGCGCTTCAGCGCCGCTCATCAACGCGTTTGGTGCCTACATCATTAGCCGCTTCCAAATTTTTTTCGTACTTGGCTGTACTACGCTTGTGTGTGGTTGCGGAGATTCCATGAAAAAATCCCAACTGGAGTTGGTCGTAACTCCTCATGTCCGTGTCTGCTCATGTCTTGAACCGAAGAGTGGTCGCAACCTGGACACGCCGGCGGCTCGCACATACTTTGGTGGTCAACCGTATGCTGAGTCTGGTGACGCGTGGCCGTCGTGTCCGACATGTCAAAAGGAACTAAGTTTTGTTTGTCAGGCGAGGTTCAGCGAAACAAAATTCGCTCCACCGAATGGTATTGACCTTTTCACATTCTTCTACTGCTGGGAATGCAGCCCTTGGGGACTTGACGACGAACCGCCCGGTCAGTGGGTCGTCCGCTTCTACTCTGCACCGAGTGATGAGCGGGCGATCCGAATTCAGCGCAAAACGAATGACGAATACGAAACGACGCCGTGTTCCGTTGACATCAAATCCGCAAAGTCACTACCGGACTGGGAGGGCATTGATGTGTACTGTCCTGAAGCATCAGCACTTTCGGCAGAACTTAATGATGACGAGCCTTGGGAGGCGTATACTGAGTTACTACAAAAGATCACAGGGCGCGACGACTATTCGACAATGATCGGTGGGTATCCCCGGTGGGTGCAATCGGAGTCGACGCCTAAGTGCCCACAATGCCATCACCTGTTAGAACAGTTCGCGCAAATTGACTCCGAAGATGAGGCAGGGTTGATGTGGGGAGACGTCGGTTGCGTCTACTTGTTTTGTTGCCGCGAACATCCCAGCGAAGTCCGATTCGAGCTGCAGTGCCACTAACAGCGCCGCCGCAGGTCCCTAGTACCGATCCAGCCCCCAGGTTCGGGTCCACGGGCCGTAGCCACCTGTCGCCAGACGGTGGAGGCCTTTCTAACCCCGCCCCAACGGGTGCCTTGCACTAATAGCACTCCGCTTCCATACATGCTTCGCATATCTTGGGAAAACAAAATTCCGCATAACCTGTAATGCACCAATTCAATATATCCTGCCTACGTCCCAGAGACTATCGCTGCGGCAAACTCTTGCACTGTAGCGTTTTCAGTTTCATGCTTGCTTGACTCTGCCAAGATTTTATGGTAAATTTGGGCTGGTTTGGGTTGTGGTAAACTCAATAAAATGTATGTTATCGGGAACAGACGAAGTGCCAATATCGCCCTACATCGATCAAAGCGAGAAGCCCTTCTGGGACTGGCGGGACTGGGTGGAGTCGACTGTTGCTCCTGCTTTCGGAAACTGCGTAATCCCAATCTACAAATCAAAGAATAGTCTGTTTTATTCTGAACGCTCAGGCGTGTTGTTTCAGGTCCATAACAAGCGGTTTCTGTTGACCGCAGATCATGAGCTTGACGATTGGGAAGAACATGGATTTGCCCCTTATACTTCTCCGAACCGAGGTTGGGATACGCCGCTCCCGATTCAAATCACTAAACCCATACGCCCACTGCCACAATTTGCGGAAGATATTGATATCGTAGTTTTCGAATTGGCCGATGAGACCGCAGATGCTTTGCAGGCTGGATGGAGGCGGTTTCTCACTGTGAACGAACTGTGTACCCATAGAGTCCTTACCGACGGTTTTTATTTGGTAGTTGGCTACCCGACCCCCGAAATAAAGGTAGTTGGGGTTTTCCATGACATGCCAGAGGTGGTCGCACGACGTTACTGGCACATCACGACCCATTTTCTTGGTGACGCCGATGCATTGACTGGGTTCAGGAAAGAGTTTAGCTTTGCTTTAGAGTATGGTCCAAGATCTGTTGATGGTGATGGAAACGAATTCAAGGCCATTCATGTCGGAGGAATGAGCGGATGTGCAGTCTTCAGACTGACAAAGAGTTTAGTGCTTGATCAGGTCCTACCCGACGTTCAATGTGTTGGTATCCAATGTGCATTCGTTCCTCGATCACACCTCAAGGGGACCTTCATAACGTACGCACTCGATGCAATCCGATTCGCATATCCGGAGCTAGCGCCCTATACTAAAACCGAGATAAGTGCCGATAACAAACCAATGCACCCGAGCGGCGGGTCGGCAGCGTCCTGATGAAGACTTTACTTGCCGCCGCTGGGTGATCGACGGCGTTCGTCGCAGGAGGTTAGTCTATCGATACGCGACTACGGAAACTGATTGATGACTATGTTGCTGCTGTACGTGTGGCCATCGACTCATTGGCTTCGATGGGCGTTCCAAAACCAACTTCAAACAACGAGTGGGCAATCTATAGACTGCCTGATGAATTGGTCATTCCGACTGGAACTCGGATTCAAAAACATGGTTATGGATGCCGTTTCAAAAACGAGCAGGTATACGTTGACTTCGATTTCGGCGAGCTTGGGGAGATTAATGGGTTTGATTGCTGGCGACTAAACGATTTCTGTCGTGACAATCTCAAGACCAAATATGGATTTGATTCGCAAAAGGATCTTGAACGGGCATTCGAAGACGCTTGCTTGGCCAACGAGCTGGTTTATTCTGGCTACATATTGTGGTATGATCACACGAATTATGGACAGAATTCGGAAGCCTAGCGACGAACAAAGCATTGGACCGACGTGCTCGGTCGCCGCGCCCTGAATTGGTGACTTTTTCTCATCGCATTCGATCGATGCGCGTCGTTCGGCTACGGAGATGATCTATGACCTTGAAGAAACGTGGCAAGTACCAGTACGGCGATAGCCAAGCGGACATTCGCGATGAACTCCTTCGATACGGTAAGAAGAACGAACACGCAGCCCATCATTTCGCTGACGCAATTTGCAAATGCGGTGGGAAGTTGTTTGAACTCTCGCTGGATGACAATGAGGGCGCGGCGGTTCGGACCTGCGTTGGTTGCAAGACCGAACATGCCATTGGCGACAGCGAGGAGTTTCTGGAGGAGGCGGAACTGGAGGAATGTGCCTGCCCTTGTGGCGGCGAGGCGTTTGAGATCACCATCGGGGTGTCACTATACGAAGATAGTGAAGATGTTCGCTGGCTTTACCTCGGTTGCCGCTGTCCGAAGTGCGGGCTCACGGCGGTTTACGGCGATTGGAAGAACGAGTTCAGTGGCTATAAAAAGTTACTCAAACGTGTGTAGTTGTAGCGCCGAACCAAGCGATGCACCCAAGTCGCCGGTCGGCCGCTAATTTGAATCATATTTTTTTCGCGGCGCCATGGGTGATGGATGCCGTTCGTCGATTCTGATGGTACCATGGTAGATCGCAAGAATAAACAGAGTCGGAAGGAGGCTCTTGACCGCTGGAAGGCGGACCAACGTGCAATTGCGCGAGCAAAGCTGCCGCTGACATGCGAGAACCTCCAATCGATGTTTGATATGCTCGATGAAGCATTGTCGCAACGTGGATGTGATCATACTCTTCGGCTGACAACGGAATGGCTGGTACTGAACAATCTACCAATTGAACCTGTAGTGAATTGGCTACGCGAGAATGGCGGTTATTGTGATTGTGAATCGCTCGCAAACTCAGAGCAGGCATGGCATGATGCGACGGGCGGTGTAAACTGAAGTTGAATTGACCTGCTTTCGAGAATCCACAAGACGACGAACCAAGGGTTGAAACGGAGCGGGCGAATAAGGCGGTCTTCAAAGCGATAGTCTCTCGCGCCCGCCCGCTGCACCCCAGCGTCATCTGAAGTAGATCTCATGCTCAGCCTATCGCACACAATGAAAACTACTGAGCCTACGAACCCGTATTCACCTGATTTACAAAGCTTAGCTCCTGCGCCAGTTGGACAATCCGTTCGCGTTCGAACTTGGATTGGACTACTTGTTGACACAAAATTGTCGCCATATCGCGAACGCAACCGAACTTCCGCGGCTCTATCGTCTACTGGAAGATCTGCAACTGCCACGGATCTTGGTCTGCACTCCAATTCAGTTCCTGGGAGACCTTGAGAATCACATCTAATCCGATCCTGGACGAGATCCATGCTACACGCGAGAAGCTATTGGCCGAGCACGGTGGAGACCTGCATGCCTACGTTGAGTCGGCGCGGAAACATGCACTAGAATCAGGACGGCCCATCTACCAACCGAAGCGACCAACAAAGGATTGTACCGAAGTTGATGGTCAGCCGCGATCTGGTGGAAGCTCTGTCTCGTCGGCTCGGTGAATCCAAAGGTTCTTCAGAAAGATTTATAGGAAACTCACTTGCCAATCCCTGACTTTCAGTCCCTGATGCTCCCGCTCCTTGAGCAAGTCGGTGACGGGGCGGAGTACACCATCGCCGGTTCGCGGGACATACTTGCCGACAAATACAATCTGTCAGAGGAAGAACGCAGTCAACGACTTCCAAGTGGCGCTGCAAACACATTTTACAATCGACTCGCGTGGGCAAAGACCTACCTGGAACGTGCGGGCTTACTGATCAAGGTCAAACGTGGCGTTTTCAAAATCAGCACGACGGGAATTGCCCTGCTCCGCAATCCCCCTGAAAAAATCGATATAAACTACCTGCAGCGATTTGACGCCTTCAACGAGTTCCGCAAGAAAACGACGGAAACCAATACCGATCACATCGAACCGTCACTCCCCAAGGAAAACGAGGCTACACCGGAAGAAGCGTTGGACCTCGCGTACAAAGAATTGCGAGACGACCTAGCGACTCAACTGCTGGCACAAATTAAGTCGTCACATCCTTCATTCTTCGAGAAGCTAGTTGTCGACCTGATGCTGAAAATGGGCTACGGCGGCCCCGGGGACGACGCTGGAACCGTCACTTCTTAC
>JAPLNM010000150.1 GCA_026692845.1 Planctomycetota bacterium
GGTTCGAGAGGAGTGTGATTCCCGCAACTGAACAAGGGAAATCGAACTCAGATTGCCCCTCCGGTTATAGCAACAGGCCGACGCCTCAAAACGTCGGCCTGTTTGCGTTTCTACGCAGTATTTTCAAGGGCTGGCACACTCTAGCCCAGTCTCAAACTCTCTCCGGAGCGATGTCTCTACCAACCCAGGCGCGAATCTTCTTGGGTGCTTTTTCTGCCTTTGGCAACCCGACTCTCGGGAGTCTCAAAGTCGCGCGACCCGGAGGTTATAGAAAAGTCTCGAACTTTATAACCCGGACGAAAACTGGAAAACCAAAATGACCCGCCGGTTATGCCCCGCGCGACAAAAGCGCGAGTTTTAAGGCCTCATTCTCATAACCCGGTGGGCACACCCCTTAGCGCTTGGGCGTTTTGATTTCCCTAGGCTGACGATTTCATTGGCTTTCTACCTAGCTACGGTGCGAAAGAGTCGCTTTTTCTCTACTTCATAACCCGCGAAACGCATCAAAGACAACTGACCCTCGGGTTATGGCCGGCGCGATGGAGGCGCGTGGGATCGGCGAGGGGTTTTATAAACAAGCATGTATCAAGTATCCATAATCACCAAAGGGCGTTTATCAAAACAGACACATCCTCTATTATTGCCCCGAAAACTTTAGGCCACATGATGCGGAAGGGAATGCCGCAGCGAGCTATTTGCAAAGTCCCTTTTCGTAACCAGCAATGCTGTGCTATACATCATGAGTGGCGGGTTGGTTGCCGTAGTGTATTTCTGGCTTGATAACGGGAAATCGAATGTCGAACGTGTTGCAACGACTTATAGCTCAGCTTGATGCTCTTGTGCCTTATCTTTCCCTGGCTCACAAAGATGTGTTTCAGCTTGTCGCAGGTGAGTATGACAACTGGTGTAGTGGAACAGCTACCGTGCCATTCCCAAGCAATTTCGATGCGTTCAGCGCGCAGGTCAATCACTCCGCATTTGTTCTTGGATATTCCTATTTTGACGCATTTCTCGCAGATCTGATGAGAGCGATTTACCTTTCCCGTCCCAAAATGCTTCCGAACGGAAAAAAATTGACTTTCGAGTCAATCATCGACGCTGGTGACTACGACGCCGTCGTAAACAAGATGATTGAACACGAGGTATATGAGGCAATGCACGGCAGCATTCCTGAAATACAGCAATATTTTTCCGATAAGTTCTCAATTGCTTGGCCGACCGATAACGCTGGTGAGTTAGCAACTGCTTCGTTGATCCGAAACTGCATCGTTCACAACAATTCGCTCTGTGATGCAAGACTCGCTAAAGTCAACGGATGGGAACTGAATCAACAAATTTGTCTTACGACATCGGAAGTACATCGATACGGACTCGCAATTCGTGAGGTTGTTCGACACCTTTATGAAGATGCGTCCGTACGACATCTCCAAAGATGCTAATCGAGATGATTGACACGGAGCGGTTTGCGATAAACCACTACCGACGGAACATCGGCGGCGACCCTCTTGAATATACCTGACCGTCCCCCCCGCAATCCCACGCCCATTTTCTCCCCAACGGCATACATAACCCGGGTGAGCTGAGAGAGTCCCAGCTCGCGTTCCTTCCAACCCGGTGGGATATGCTATGTCGAATCAATCTTTCTCGGATCTTACGAGCCAACAGCGACGCGAACGGATCGCTGCCATGATTGCCCTGGGCCTGGCCCGCGTTCTGGACCAAAGGTCTAAAATCTCTGCGAACTCTCGCGACCCAAGCCTTGAGCTTCTCTCCGGATTGAGGCTCTCTGTGTCTGAGGAAGGCCGGAGGCGAGAGGCTTTAGGCCGGAGGGAAAACACAGAGAAATGAATGGAGAATCAACCATGAACGCTGCAACGGCGTCCGAGATCGCACGCCTCGAAACGATGACGATCACCAAGTTGGTCGATCGATTCGAGTCAACCTTAAAAACCACCAGCCGTGCTATAATGTTGACTTACCTGAGAAAAGCCCTTTTCCAAAGATCGCGCCGAGCTAGCTCATGGATGAACCTCTGCAACCTACAATCTATATCCTTGCAGGGCCCAACGGCGCTGGCAAAACAACCTTTGCAAATACGTTTTTGCAACCGTTCGCCAAGTGCCGTGAGTTTCTAAATGCCGATTTGATCGCTGCTGGCTTGTCTCCATTCGCTCCAGAGTCGCAAGCCATTCGAGCGTCGGAACTCCTGCTGAAGCGAATCGACGAGTTGGTTTCCACTCGATCGACCTTTTCTTTTGAAACCACCTTGGCAGCGAGGAGCTACCACGGTTCAGTCATCCAGTGGCGTCGCTTGGGATATCGAGTGATGCTCTACTTTATTTGGCTTCCTAATCCGGAGTTGGCAATCCAGAGAGTTGCCAAACGCGTGCGCGAAGGTGGTCACAATATTCCCGAAACTGTTGTACGTCGACGATATGCTCGCGGTTTGGCTAATCTCTTAGATCTGTACATTCCGATTGTCAACACAACCTGCGTTTTTGACGGCGCTTCCTTCCCGCCAATTCCAATCGCTGTGATTGACGGTGAAAATGAACTGGTCTTAGACTACAATCGCTGGGAACGTATACAACTGCATCGTAAGGACGCATCCAATGATTAAAAACAACGCCCCAGACTCGTTGATCGCCAAGGCAAATTTGGCATTCGAGGCAGCTTGTCGAAAAGTCATCGATCGAGCTCGCCAATCGGGGACCGAAATCGTCATCTGGCGTGACGGGCAAATCGTAGAACTGTCGCCAGAAGAAGCGACAGCGGAATTAGAAGCCAACTTAGCCAAACGGGAGTCAAAGATCCCGAGCAATACTAAGTAGTTTACAAAGCCCCCCACTTCACTCGATCCTCTGCGTTATTCCCCACTCATGGAGCAATCAACGTTCAGGGTTGGCTTTGCATGATCGAGTCCAACCCTGGGCATCGATGATGGTGTCAGGGGAGAGGTCTCGGTTAGTGTTCGACGAGAAATTGTCTCCCGCAACTGAATAAGGGAAATCGAACTCAGATTGACCCTCCGGTTATACAAACAGGCCGACGCCTCAAAACGTCGGCCTGTTTGCGTTTCTACGCAGTATTTTCCAGGGTTTTACCGCACTTGCCCAGTCTCAAACTCTCTATGGCGCGATGTCTCTACCAACCCAGGCGCGAATCGTCTTGGGTGCTTTATCTGCCTTTGGCACCTCGACTCTCGGGAGTCTCAAAGTCGCGCGAGCTGGAATGTCAGTGAGGAGGGGTTATAGAAAAGTCGCGAACTTCATAACCCGGACGAAAACTGGAAAACCAATAGGACCTCCAGGTTATACCCCGCGCGACAAAAACGCGAGTTTTGGAGCCTCTTTTTCATAACCGGCCGGTCATGCCCGCTAGCTCTTGGGTGTCTTAATTTCCCTAGGCCGACGATTTCATTGGGTTTTCTAGTGGCTACGGTGCGCGAGAGTCGCTTTTGCTCTACTCCATAACCCGCGAAACGCATCAAAGACAACCGACCCTGGGGTTATGGCCGGCGCGATCAAGGCGCGAGTGATCGGCGTTTGAAGACACTCAGTTTTCCGGTGCCAAGCAGCCTTGCACGGAAACAACAGACGACTTAGGTCGAGTACATGCATTTCGCTGGTGTCCGCCGGTCCTGGGCTATCGCACCTGCACGGGGCGCTTTGCCATGCGACATGCTCCCTTGCACTAGCAGCCCGCCCTCAAGCCCGACTCAATATATCCTGGAACTCCCCAATTCCGCATATTCCAGAAGTCCTCAATGCAACATATCGCACGAGACCACCTCGTACAACCTCGATGGATCGCCTGAGAAAAACCTCGGTTGAGGCATGCAACTTGATTGCGGCGATCCTAACGCTAAAGTAAATTTACCGTCTCGTGGATTATGGTAAATTCCGCATAATATATGTTCTGGCTAGCAGAGCCACGCGCACTCCTCCTAAGATCTCGGCCCCCGGGTGGCCTTGAGCCACCCGAGGCCAAGGTTCGTCAGCTAGCTGGCGGATCTCCACCAACCCCAATTTACGACCCTTGCCGCCTTGTGAGCAAGGGGAAGCAGATTCCGTCAGCGCGCGAAGCTTGGCTTCCGTTTAGCTCCCGAAGCTTGGCTTCCGGTTGGGCAAGCCAACCGGGGGCCTGGGGCATTCCGACCACAGGATCCCACCGTGCTCGTGCTCAGTCCGCCGTGGCGGACGGTGCTCGTGCTCGTAATCGAACGCTTCGCGTGCATGGCATCAACGCGAC
>JAPLNM010000151.1 GCA_026692845.1 Planctomycetota bacterium
CAATCGAGTCGGTCGCCTTCTGGAACTCTGGCTGGGAGAACAAACTCCCAAGCGTTTGTGCATCGTACTGGTGGGCGTGCAACAACCAATACAGCCAACGGTCCAGCAGGCTAGCGGTCTCAAGCTCGCTCTCCTGGAGATTATACCACCCAAGCTCCAGCGTGTGAATTTCTAAAGTATCCCCGAGCAAACGCCCCGAATCCCGATCCTCTAGGCGAAACGCATGGTGCACCTTGGGAGAATCGCCCCAAAGTTGACCCTCCAGCAGACAAATCGAATAGACCGGCTTGAGTTTGGAATAATCGTCCCCGGCTTTGAGTTGACCTGCGTAAACTTCGCACCCGTAGAACACAATCCGCTTGACGAGTCCAGAATGCGTCGACAACTGTATCTCGACGTCGTAGATCGCACCCCGCTGGTCGACGGCTCGAATGTCCAGGATCGACAGCTTGTCGTTTTGGAAGTCCTGCAAGTTGTACGGGTTCTCGATCGTCACATCGACGATTGGAACCGGTAGCGTAAGGATCGCGTTGAGTAAGCTGATCAAAGCCAGCTTGTTCTCGGGTGATCCAAACGTTTTCTTGAATGCAAAATCATTGGTAGGGCGGATACCAATCGGTTGCATCTGGCAATCTCCCATCTAAACCAAGAAATGTTTTCCGCGAATACATCGCTCCGATGATCGAAGCCAAACCAATAATACCACAAACCTTTCCTCGTTTGGTACGATCCTTTGTGAGCTTGCCCTTGGCGAGCTTGGCGCCTTGGCGAGAAACCCTCTTTTGGCGGTCCTGGTAACTGCCCGGGTTCCTGAGTCTCACCGCAAAGGCGCAAAGGACGCAAAGGGAAACAGCCAGGGGGGGGAAATGAAGACTAGTGATTGATACCAGGGATACAAAATCGAGCTTTCTTCCAAACGGATAGATATTGGTGAGCTTTTTACGGCTTGGTCTCTTCTAACCGCGTCTGAGCGTGAGCCAGGGCTGTTTTAAGTTGGATCGCGATAGGAGAACGACCGCGCCCAGTGCAAAAAATCACTTGCGAAGCAGAAAAAAGCTCGCATCCGATCGCTCAAAAACGTCACCACTTCGGTGCATCGCGATGTTCAAAGCGGTCTTTAGAGTCGTGCGCAGAGTAAAATCATCTAAAAGAAAACATTGGGGAAATCGCGAAAGAGAAAAATCGCATGCAAGGCTACTCTGACACTCACCAAATCGCGTCCCTCTGACGCGTGACGAACTCCCTGGCTGTTCCGAGGAGTTCCTCTTCCTCCAGTCTCACGCCTCAAGCCTCCCGCCTGTTTTCACCGCTCTAGCGGACTGTCTTTGACTGATGGAGGGTTAGTCTTTAGGTGAACTCTCAAGTATACAGGAATTCTTTTCAATTGTTGACGCAAAATGCTTGGACTGTACTTGCGAGCGGATATCTTCGGAGACCTTTAGGGTCTCAACCAGACTTACTGGAGTCTGACCTTGTTTATTTGGAATGTCATTCAACGCCCCGGATCCAAGTAGGGTGATAATGGTTCGAAGCATACTATTTTTACGAACACGCTTTTCTGTGCGTATTGACCAAAACAAGGGTGTTTCTCCCTCAGAATCACGGGCATTGGGGTCCGCGCCTCTTTCTAGCAAGACACTGAGTCCTTCGAGATAGGTCGGGTCCGATGATGCCCTGTGAATTGCTTGGAATCGATCGGCCACCGGAGCACCAGAACGTGCGAAGCGACGCATATCGAACTCCTTTGCGATGTCCGCACCGTGATCCAGCAAAAGCGCTGTTAATTCCCCTGATTCAAGTGCGTCAAACAACAGCAATGGTTCGTGATTTGGATTTGCCCCAGTTTTCAAGAGCAAGTACGAAATGATTACTCGTTTGGATTCGACAGCGTGAATGAACAGTTCATCAAGTGTCTGCTGGTCGAATATGTTCGTCTCTAACTGCTCAAATCCACTCAAGTCATTCAAGGAGATAATACATCGAGCGGTGTACTTTGCCCCTTTTGAGCGAAGCAGATCAATTTTCTCTTTGGTGCGTTTACCCGGATAACTGCAATATCGATCGCAAAGTGTTTCGAGCAAAGTTCGGCTGGATACCTTTACCCGATCTGGATCCACCCCGGTCTCAAGAAGATGTTGCAGGATGTCAGCCGTCTCAGCATACCAAATTGCCGTTTTTCCTTGAGCGTCAGGACGATCGGGTAGTGCTCCGTACTCGATCAGCAGATCAAACATTTCGATAGTTTTTGCATATTCAAACGGACTGTGAACGCCATCCTTAGGTTCGTTAGGATCTTGTCCCTGTTCCAAGAGTTCGCGGACCGCAGGGATGTCATTTTCGACAATAGCCGCGTAGAAATCTCCAATTAGGGTGCTACATGCGGCCAAAAAAAGAACAATGTTAACTATCAAAGTACAAGTCTCCTGAGCAAATGTTCTTACGGCGTGGATTTCGATGTCCAGAAATCGTTCTTGCCACCACAACAGCACCATTCCCAATTTTGCGTCCGTTTGTGCATGGGGTACGTTTTTTTCCCCACGGCCTTATCCCACCAATCAGGTTTTTCCCCTTTTGCTCCCGAATTTCCCGAACCTGTCAGGCAAGCCTTTGGGGCGAACTCCAAACCAGGTTTCCAAAACTCTGGATAGTCATCAGCGGGACGGCCGACACCCATTAATTCTAGAAGTTGTTCATGCGGTACTGGTAGCACCCTTGCGCACCACCGGTTCGTCGATGTAGCTTGCGTAGACGTATCGGAACGTTGGAGTCGTCGCAGCGCCGCCGACTGGGTAGTCCGCGATCGTTTGCTGGTCCATCTGCATGTAGACCACCGAGCCTCCCGTCCCGGATCGCGCGACTCGGCGTCCAAGCGCGTCGTACTGGAAATTCACGTCCGCCGTCCCGTTGGCATCGATGTCCGCTGACCGAAGCTTGTTGTCCGAATCCCAGTTGAGATTCATCGCGGTGGTCGCTCCGGCAGGACGGAGGTTGGCCGCAAGCTTGGTGATGTTTCCTTTGACGTCGGTCGCCACGGTTTGGCCACCGGCGGTCAGGCGGTTAACGTTCATGCGTCCACTCTCACTCATCGCTATGTCCGTCGTTGAATCTTTTTGCGAAGTTCTTCGGTCATCGCACGCAGTTGCTCGAGCGATCTACCCTGAAAAACTGCAGCATCATTCACCGGACCACCGAGGATCTCCTGCAGAGTTTGGATCAGCTTGAGCTCGCCATTGATTTCGCCTTCCTCACGGCCTTCCTCACGGCCTTCCTCACGGCCTTCCTCACGGCCTTCCTCACGGCCTGCCTCACGGCCTGCCTCAAGACCTTCGCGGCGAGCGGCGTTCAGGATCCATTGCTGGTCGCGGATGGCTTTTTCGCGTGTATCGTACATGGCTTTGTCCTCGGTCTTCTTGGCAATCCGGTCAATCGAGTCGGTCGCCTTCTGGAACTCTGGCTGGGAGAACAAACTCCCAAGCGTCTGTGCATCG
>JAPLNM010000152.1 GCA_026692845.1 Planctomycetota bacterium
ATCGAAATGATCGAGAACAACTTCCCAAACATTCCCACACATATCGGCGATCCCAAAGCCGTTCCTTCCTCGCTCGCCAAAATGATCAGCGGGAGCAACAAAGGAGTAGCCATCGCTCCACGGAGCACTCGCTAATGGCCATTTCTGTTTTCGATCCGGCAGGAAATCGACGGCAGAGATATTGAAACGGCCTTCTCCTTCAGCGAGATCATCTCCCCACCAATACGCGGTACTGTCTTGCCGTCCACCTCGGCACGCGTATTCCCATTCTGCTTCGGTGGGTAAGCGGTACTCGTACCCCGCGGGAATTTTCGGTTTCACGCTCGCCTGCTCATTGAGCCAAGCAGCGAAAGCTTTCGCATCGGTCCAACTCACGCAGACAACCGGAAAATCGTCTTGCAGAGGAAATTGAAAGTTCGGATCACGCCAATTTTTGCCAGGCATCGGGTCCCATGGATGCAAAACCGACGCACGGAAGTTGTAGCTGGTCCACTTGGGATTGAAGCACTGTGTATGCCCATCTGGTTTTTCGGCGTCGGTCACATACCCCGTTTCTTCGATGAATCGGCGAAATTGTCCGACGGTAACTTCGGTGCGCCCCATCCAAAATAGATGCGGCACCTTCATATTGCGGGGTAGCTTTCCCTCATACGATTCCCGTTCGGTCCCTGGTTGTGCACCACCTTCGATCCCCGTTGCCCAATCCTTCTCCGCTTGTGTGCTTCCCATCATAAATTCACCTGAGGGGACAGGAACCAGTTCGAGTTTGGTTTGCTGGCCCAAATCCGCGACGAGTGCGTCCGGAGGGGTTGGCGATTGAGCCAGTCCTGACGTTAGGCATGCGGTTACCGAAAGCCAGCACAGAAGGAACCGTAGTAGCGACATGATGGATACAACAAATTCGTGATGAATAGGGATAAGAAAGCAGATTTCAAGGGAGGCACACCCGAGGTGTGAAGGGCTGACAAGGACCGATCAGCCGTCGGGATCATCGAGCAGCAACTGTAGACGCTCGCCTAACTGAGTTGGAAAACGCGATGTCCAGCTCGTATCGATCAGCCCAATTTGGATCATGTCTTGCAAGTGGGTTTGATCTTTGCGACGATAGCTATTGAGTTTCATCTCCACGAGGGCTTGGAGTTCGACGATCCGTTTCTGATTGATTTCGATCGCTTGATCGACGTTGGGAGTGGGGCTGACATATTCGGGCCGAACTTTGCGACCCGCAAGGAGAATGTGCAATCCTTGGCTTGGTTTCCCCTCCGGCCCATCCAAGAAAACGACGGTCCCCAACACCTCATCGCGGACGAATCCGGCGGTTTGCAGAGCCTCGGTGGCTCGGGGCAAGTCCTCCTCTGCAAGGAGCAAGTCGACATCCTGCGTATTGCGGACAGCGCCATCATCGATCGTTGCCACCCACGCCGCGACGGCATTTCCACCGACGACCGCGTAAGGAATCTGCGCCTCGCACAGAGCCTTGCACGCTCGATTCAATCGTTCTTGAACGAGTTCCACAGCGCGAAACATCCTTTCGAAAACATCGAGACCTTTTTCACGAACCATACTGGCGAGGCTTTTGGAATCCATCCCAAAATTGTAGCAAGAACAGGATCGAAAAAAGGATTTTTGGTCGTTTGTCGAGCGATTTCCCGATCGATCGAGCGGGCTTTCGGCAACCACTCCTGCACTCCCATACGAGCCCGCTCATCCGAGCTAGAGGTCTCGGTCGGCGGGTGGACTTGCGTTGAGTTACCTCCTCGACCGTGGTGATCGAGTTCGTTCGATCACCCCGAAAAATCGTCGATTTTTACGACGTGACCAAGCTCGGGTCAAATGCTACAATCGTTTCGAAACTCAACGAATAATCACCAGCTCGGATGCGGACTTGTATTGTGACACAGCTAAAACTCAAACTTGGACGGGAAGTCGAACTGCGTGTCTTGAACGGGGATTGCGGAAAAGTACTTCCCACGCTCGAGGCGAACCAAATCCAATTTTGCGTAACGTCGCCACCTTATTGGGGTTTGCGAGACTACGACCATCCTGACCAAATTGGGGCGGAAGCCTCACCCGATCTTTACATTAAGAACTTGGTGTTGATTTTCAGAGAAGTACGTAGAACTCTACGAGAGGACGGGACGCTATGGTTAAACGTAGGTGACGGATACGCGCGAAACGGTGGAACCGGCAAGTGCGGCCCCAATGCAGTCGTCGGTAACACAAAAAAGCACATTCAGAAGCGAAATTGTAAGGTACCCGAGGTTTGGGGATTAAAGGATCGAGACTTAATGGGCCTTCCTTGGCGA
>JAPLNM010000153.1 GCA_026692845.1 Planctomycetota bacterium
ACCGATGCGTTCGAGATCCTGAACGACTCCAGTAACGTTCGAGGCATGGTTGACGATCACCAATTTCGTATCGCTACAGATAGCCTGCTCGATCGCATCGGGATCCACCCACCCGCGAGCATCGCAGGGAACCATCGTCCAGCGCAACCCCCGACGCTCTTGAAGATCCGCCAACGTGCGCAGGACGCTGTTGTGTTCGGTGGCCGTCGTGACGACGTGCTCGCCGCGAAGATCCGTTTGCCACAAAACACTATGGATCGCCGCATGGATGGCCATCGTCCCGTTGCTTGTCCAAGCCACTCGATACGCATCGTCGAGATGTAGAAACCGGCTCAGCGACGAGCGGACCTGAGCGATCGCTCGGTCGGTTTGCTCCGCACGTCGGTAGGCTCCTCGCGACGCAGCGACGCCAAGATCGCGCTGAAACTCCAGACACGCTTCAAGAACTCCAGGAGGTTTGGGCCAACTCGTCGCAGCATGATCCAGATAGATACGACGCTCGGTCACTGGGTTGATTCGCTACAGAGGATTTTTGAATAGCTAAGGGAATATGTAACGCAGGAAATTCCGCACAGGCTGGCCATCGACATAAGCCGTCGGTTGTCCGTACAAACCGCGACCTAGCTGGGCATTGCTCCCTTGGCCAAATCCCACCAACGGAACAAAGCCCCCGTTGCTCGGCGCATAAACAGTCGCAGGAGGCATCGCCGCCGGGGGGGCGTAAGCAAACGGAGTTGCCGTCGCAGGTGGAACCAAGCCCGCCGTGGGCGTCACGCCGTTGACTCCCATAGGAATACTTCCGGGGACCGCCCCTGGGACCATTCCCATCGGTGGGGTTGCTGGTCCGTAAGGAGACGGTGGAACGGTACTGGCCAGAGCCGGATTGCAATCGATAGCAGACGAGCCAGCGCCTTGTTGCCAAACCGCTGGCGAGACCATCCAACGCGCATCGACGGCGGTTGGCGCTGCGGAAACAAAGGGAGCCGAGTTGACAAAAGCGCCCGCTCGGTTGTAGCTGGGCATCGGGGAACCCGCGTAAGGAACCCCCGGTTGTGCGAACGTTCCCGAGGCGGCCGTCGGAGAATTCATCGGTACGGGAACATAGTAGGTCGGCGGAGCGGGCATGACCGTCGTGGGAACCGCATTGCTCGGCATGTTCGCAGGAGGGATCGCCCCCGGATAGGCATTCGGAATCCATGCGGGATTGACTGTGGGATTGACCGTGGGTGAACCGGTTGGAACTGGATTTTGAGTGTAGCTTGTTCCGGGAACGTAAGTCCCGGGGTTGTTGGTCATTGGATTGGGAGGAACTCCCAAGGGGACCGATGGCGGGGGGACCTGGGGCACGCCTGGGATCATCCCTGGCAGGCTGCCTCCACCGTAGATCGGTGGGGTATTGAGCGATGGGGGAGTATTGGCAATCGGGTCGTCCTGATAGAAGTTCGCGACGCGGACGGCTCCATCGGGCATTCCAAAGACGGTCGTGGAGCTAGCCTGTTGCACGGAACTTGAGGGTCGAAACCCATCGTCTTGGATGAAACCCTGGGACGACGGAGCTTGGAGAGAGGATGGACCTTGGAGTGAGGGTGGCGGCAGGAGTATCATGACCCCGAGCGTGCTCGACGGGAGGGTCAATCCCGAGCTTTGAAGCCGCTTGGCAGATTGTCGGTCGAGCGTTGGGGCTTGTGCAGCGACTGGATCTTGGGCACTTGAATCCTGCATTGAAGGTGTTTGGTTCGAAGCGCGCTTCCCGTAGTCGCTCAGTGGGTTGATCGGTCCTTGGGCATCGACAAGGTACCGAAGCTTATCGCGGAGGGCTTGTGCATCGCTTGCTGCATACGGGTCGCTTCGGAGCCGAAAACGCGGGGGTGCAAGGCCTTTGGATGGATCGGCCGACTCCTCGGCGCGAAGGAGCCCTGCAAGAAAGATCCCTGCAAGAAAGATCACAGAGCAACTGACGCTTGCAAGTCCGGTTCGCATCGCGACGGATCGTCGAATTCTTTTTGCAGAAGGCTGGGGTTTCATCGATTCCTCCTGGAGCTACTTCACAGGTGGGTTGATTCGAACCCCGATGGCTTTGAGTTTATCAAACCCACCGGCCTTCGAGGGGTTTTGGACCAAGCTCTCATCGACGTAGAGTCTTAGGAAGGGGGCGAAGCGACGGTTTTCTTTTGCATCGGCTTCGCAAGCCTCGATCAATGCCGAGAGGTCGACTTCTGGATTCTCTTGAAGGATCAGCAGACGCACCTCCCGCATCGATTTTGCGAAATCAAGCGTTTTAACGTTACAGCCTTTGAGATTGATGGTTTGCAAACCGCGAAGTTCTGCGATGCCGTTGAGATCTTCAATAGGACTTGCTGCGACATCGAGAGTCCAGAGCTTCTTGAGTCCGAAGACGGGCTCGAGCTTTTTGATTTTGTTGCCTGAGGCGTAGAGCGATTGCATTTTGATCAATCCACGCAGCGGCCCGATATCCTCGATGCTGTTGTTGGCGATATGCAGGTACTGAATCGCGATCAGGCCCGTGAGCGGCTCGAGAGATTGGATCTGGTTGGACGCCAAGTCGACCGACTGCAAAAGCTTCAAATCCCGAATGGGACCGAGGTCGACGATCTCGTTTTTTTCCAGGTCGAGTTTCATCAAGGCTTTGCAATGCTGAAGTCCTTCGAGGGACTTGATCCCTTTGCCCTTACCGACCACCTGGGAGATGTTTTTCACATCGTCGAGCGTCAGAGGTTCGGCGTTGTAGCGTTTCTCGAAAACCTCTCGCCTGAGGGCAGCTTCGAGGGCTTTGTCCGGAAACAAGTCTTGGGCGAAGGCTGCGGGAATCAGCAGCAAAACAGACCAAGCAAGCAGGGTGTTCCGGAGAGCTGACCGAAGGGCCAGGGGTGTACTGATTTCCATCCGTACGATTTCCTATGGTTCGAGGCGGGGGTAAAGGAGGGATTGCCCCTTCACTGTAGCTAAAACCGATCAGGATTTCCACCGCGGGTATCGGTTCCCAGGCGGGTTTAGATAGGTTATGGATCCGGCTGGTCGATGCGATCAAGACCAACGCATGCCAAAAACGCATGCCAAATAGGAGATCCATACGGTTGTTGATGCCCAACAAATTACAGAGGGCGGCGCCAACCAAACTTCAGCAGATGGCAAAGAGAGCCCTGCGACCTGAGCACCAACCTCAGGGCGTTGATTATGGTTCGAGACGTCTCATTTCGCGACGTCTCATTTCGCTACCGATCGTTGCTACTTACGCTTCTCGGTATGGAGCGTGATTCGTCGAAGTCTCGGGGAGTACTTCTTGAGTTGCAGTTTTTCTGCTCCGGGTTTGCGATACAACACGTAATTGATGTCGCCAGTTTCTTGGCAAACCAAGTAGGTTGTTTCTTTCTTTTTCTTGCTCTTGGCCATGGCTATTCCAGACTCGCTCCGAATAAATCGCGAAAGGGTATGAAGGATGCGTATTATGCAAATCGATTGCCCGGTTGGCTAGCTCAACTGGGAGAAAAGGGACCTTTTAAGCGGGTTTTGGAACCCAATGACCGAAAAACCATCTAAAGATCCGACGAGTATCGAGTCTGGCTTGATCGATTTTTCCGAATTTCATGGAAAAGCGACCTATTCAGGCCCGGAATTTGCCTAACTATCTTTAAAGTAGGTTTTGCCCAACATGCCTATCGGCTGTTTTTTCTCGTGGATTTGAACGGACCCTAGCGGTCGGTGCGAAAAAACGGGTCCGAAAAAAATAGGTCCGAATAAAATGGGTAGCCAGCTAGCCAGCGATTGTGTCAGGAAACGTTGTAAGGAAAGTAATGACAAAAATGAATCAGCAAGCTTCCTCGTGGGTCTCCCGAAATTTCAAGGGAAAAGCTCTCGTCCGAAGGATCCTTGGGGATGCAGTCGAATCTACCGAGCGTCCAACCCGACAAATCCGTTTCGAGCCCCTCGAGCGCCGGGAACTGATGGCCTCGGACTTTTACGAGGCGGCTTCGGAGCAATCGCAATCGTATCTTTTCAATCAGATGGCTGCCAATGCGGCAGAGGTATCGAGCCCGGTGGCCAGAAGTTCGGGACTGCTTGCCGAGGGAGAAGCGACAGCAGCTCCTGATTTAGTCGGCTTTGCCAAAGCTTTGGCGGCTTCGGGTGCAAAATTCTTCGGCGCCGACTGGTGCGCGGTTTGTACCGAGCAGAAGAAATTGTTTCTCGAGGGCAAGAACTACCTGCCGTTCATCGAATCGAGCAATCCGGATCGCACTCAAAACGCGACGGGTGCGGCTGAAAATATCCAGACCTATCCGACTTGGAAATTCTCCAACGGCCGAGTGGCGACCGGCTTGCAAACCATCGAGCAGCTTTCGACCATTTCGGGGATTGCAATTCCCACCGGAACGCAGCCTACGTTTGTTGAGGTCTCGAATCAAACGGTTCGATTGGGTTCTCCTGTCCATATTCCAATCGATACCTACGATCCCAATGGCGGTCCCTTGACGGTCAGTGTGACCAGCAGCAATCCCAACGTCATTTCGGCCGCGTTGGTCAACAACCCCAAGTCGGTTCGGATGGATGTCAATGGCTACGGCGAGATGGTTTTTCGTTTGTTTGCCGAGGAAGCTTCCCGACCGGTCAATCAATTCGAGCAGTTGGTCAACTCCGGCTTTTACAATCAAACCGCGACCAGCGATATCATCTTCCACCGTGTGGTCGATGGCTTCATGATCCAAGCCGGTGATCCAACGGGAACAGGGTCCGGAGGATCGACCCTGGGTGACTTCGACGATCAATTCAATTTGAACCTTCAGCACAATCGCTCGGGTGTACTGTCGTATGCCAAGGCTGGGGCAGACACCAACGATTCGCAATTTTTCATCACCGAGGTAGCCACGCGCCACTTGGATTTTAAGCACTCGATCTTTGGTCAGTTGATCGAGGGCGAAGCGATCCGAGAGGGAATTTCCCGAACCAAGGTCACGGGCCAATCGTCGGGGGAAGTCAGCCGACCGGTCAACGAAGTGGTCATCAAATCGATGGAGATTTTCAATGACACGAAGAATGGCTTGGTCCGCCTGAAGTCGCTGGCTAGCAGCGGAAGCTCGACGATCACGGTGACGGTGACCAACAGCACTGGCCAGTCCTTCTCCCGTTCGTTCACCGCGTCGGCTGCGGCCGATACCTCCAACGGCGCACCGTTCCTCAATGACATCACGGTTCCACCAATCGCTGCCGGCCAGACTGTCACCGTCCAAGTCGGAAGCCAGGACAAAGAAGGTGACGCGGTTGCCTATGACGCTACACGGCAAGGCTCGGTACCCTATCAGTTCAATATGAACAACCAAACGGGATTGCTTTCGGTCACGGCTCCGAGCAATTTCAGCGGTCCATTCCAAGTTCGAGTCAGCGTCCGTCCTGCGACTTCTTCGGCAGTCAGCAGCAGCGATGATGCTCAACTCCTGACGTTCAATGTTCCGGTCAGTGTCTCGGCACCTACATCGGTCGACTTGGTGGCCGCAACCGATACAGGCGTAAGCGATTCGGACAACGTCACCAATGCTGGAAACTTGCAGTTCTTGGTTTCTGGAACGACCACTGGGGCGAATGTCCAACTGAAGATCGGCAACCAAGTCGTCGGCTCGGCGATTGCCTCCGGCACTACGACGACGATCTCGACCAACCAGATCACTCCGCTTGGTAGCGGCGTCTATTCGATCGTCGCCGTGCAGATCCTAAGCGGAACGACTTCGGCGGCCTCGCCGGCGCTGTCCCTTGAGTACGACAGCCTGGCTCCTGCTGCGATCGCCGTCAGCGGACTTCCGAGTCGGGCCAATGTAGGGACTCCGCTGAGTTTTGACCTGAACCATCCCGAAGAGGGCCAGGGCTTGCGGTATGTCCTGGACAACGCACCTGCTGGAATGACCATCGATCAGCAAACAGGATTGATCTCCTGGACCCCAGTGGCCAATCAACTCGGACCTCAAACAGCGATTCTCAAGCTTCAAGATAAAGCCGGAAACATCACCTCCCAGACACTTGCAATATCGGTAGCCGATACGGCCAAGATCGCAGTGGATCTGTTCCTGCAGACACTCACTGGACAACCTTTGACGAGCATCGCTGCGAATCAGGAGTTTCTCGTCAAGCTGGTCGTCCAAGACCTCCGCATATCCGGTTCGGGAACTGGCCAGGGAGTCTTCACAGCCTACGTGGACTTGCTCTACGACGCCGACAAGGTCGAACCGATTGCGACGAATCCGATCACCTACGATGCTCTATTCCAAAACGGAAAATCAGGGAGCACTGCGACCCCGGGATTGATCGACGAACTCGGTGCCTTTTCATCTCTGACGGCCGGGCCAGGTCGAGATCCACAGAACTTTATCACGGTTCGTATGCGAGCCAAATCCGGCGGTGTGGCCAAGTTCTCGATGGACGAAGCCGACGAGGGTAACAAAGCGTTTGGATTGTTCCTCGACACGGAAAACTCCGGAGTACCAGCCAACCGCGTTCTGTTCGATACGAAATCCCTGAGCATCTCCTCTAGCTTCACCGCCGTAGACGACACGTTCAGCGTCAATGAAGACACGACGAACAATTCGATCGATGTGCTAGCCAACGATACGATCAGTTCCGGGTCCAACGCCGTTCTGAGTCTCGTTTCGGTCTCGACGCCTGCCAAAGGTGGGTCCGTATCGATCGCATCCGGCGAGAAACGCTTGGTCTATACCCCCGCACCGAACTTCAATGGTGCCGAGAAATTCACCTACGTCGTTCGCGACCAGTCAGGTGTTTCAGCGACTGCTACAGTGACGATGAATGTCCAAGCCGTCAACGACAACCCCGTCGCCGTCAACGACGTGTTCGATACGGTCAAATCGAATCAAACCGACGTGTTTCTCAACGTTCTTGGGAACGACACACTCGGTCCAGACTCCGGCGAAACCCTAACCGTTACGAGCCTCGGTGCAACGAGCCAAGGTGGTGTGGTCAAAGTCGCCACGGGCGGCAACGGAGTGCTCTACACACCGAAAGCCAATTTCGTTGGCTCTGAGTCGTTTACTTACACCATCAGCGATGGCAAAGGTGGCAGCGCCACGGGCAACGTGACGGTGACTGTCAAGGCCGCTGTTCCACCCCCAGTAGTCGTCGGAGAATCCTTTACTGTCCTTGAGGACAGCCTCGAGACCGAGTTCGATGTCCTAGCCAACGATCTGCCCGCAGAGACCGGCAACACCTTGACGATCGCATCGGCAAGTGCAAGCAATGGCACGGTCAATACCAACACGGCCAAGAATCGGATTCTTTACAAACCCAATGCGAATTTCGTGGGGTCCGATTCGATTGTTTATACGGTTCGCAGCAGCAACGGCGGAACCGCCACTGGCACAGCGACCATCAGCGTCACTTCCGTCAATGATGCTCCCGTTGCCGTCGCAGACGTGCTTACGGTAACGACCGCGTCAAACCAAAGCGTGAACGTTCTGGCCAACGATACCAACGTCGATGCCAATGAGACGCTCACGATCTCGTCGGTCACCCAACCCGACGCTGGCAAAGGCACCGTCACGATCACCGCAGACAAGAAGTTCTTGCTCTACAGTGCTCCGTCGGCGAACTTTACCGGCGAAGTCAACTTCACCTACACCATCAGCGATGGCAACGGCTTGAGCTCGACGGCAAACGTGAAACTCAACGTCGTCAATTTCACCCCTCGCGATGTCGGAGTTACCAAGGTCACTCCGGTCCAGGGAGTGACCATTCAAGCCATGCAGATCGATAGCACGGGCGCAAACTCGACTCCGGTGATGTTGAATTCCCTCGAGGAGGGCCAAGTGGTCAAGGTGCCTGATGTCGGCCCGGGTACTTATCAGTTCTCTGTACCGACGCTTCCATTCTTTACCGTCGCGCAACCTTCGGTCAATGTCATTTCGAAAGCCAATGACGGAGATTCCTTGAGCACCGTTTTGAACGTCGGTGCGCGAGACCCCAAGTTCATGGATGTGCGGGATTTCACCTCGAAATCACTCCGCAAAGGAATCACATTGGCAGTCCAACCCAATCAGCAATCGGTTTGGTACGATGGGGTCAAGGACTGGCGAAGCTATTCCGACATCCAGGTATCTCTCAATCAAGCTGCCACCCAATTGACGATCCGGGCGATCGATCCGACCAGCAAGGCCGTCACGACAACCCTGCCGACGAGCGATCCACGGGTAAAGTTGCGAGCCAAAGAGGGTGCCAATCACTTGTTCCGGATTCAGGCAGCGCCGAGCGAACTGAACTTCACTCCAGTCGTCACACCAGTTAGCTCGGCTAGCAGCGATGCCGAAGGAGAAGGGCGCAGTGCAAATCGGATGGCAGCTCCTGCGGTGCTCATCGACAAGGCCCTCGATGAATTGGCCAGCGAATTCTAAGAACAGACAACTTTCAACCACGGAACACGCGGAACACACATCTTTTAACCACGGAACACGCGGAACACACGGAAAATCTCCGGTTCTTACTTCCGTGTGTTCCGTGGTTCCATGGCTTTTGGGTTCTTACTTCCGTGTGTTCCGTGTGTTCGGTGTGTTCGGTGTGTTCCGTGGTTCCATGGCTTTTGGGTTCTTACGTCCGTATATTCCGGTGCGCCGGTAAGCCTGGCTGTCCTTGTTGGTTGCAAGGTACTAACCATGGTAAGTGCTCGTTCGCCGTGTAGTCGGCCAAGCAGTTTGCCCGAGGCGATTGTAAAGCGATTGTCCTCAATCCCTCGGCTGTTCTCCTCCTGCTCGCTGCTGCTCCTTCCTGGCGTAGTGTGGGCCTCCGAGCCCGCACGTACCGGTGATGAGACCACCTACTTTCCGACTCAAAACCCAACGCATTCCACACCGTGACCCGCCAGACGCCAAACGCCGCAGGCGGATCCCGTGAGCCGCCTAGGCGCAAGCCGCGGGCATGGCCAGTACCCGGCACCGCCCCATTCACGCACCTCGATTGGAACCCAACCACGCCTAATTGAACCTGGGCCTTCGACCCCGGCAGAGGGTGTTCCAGCCCTCCGGGCTTAGAACCGGCTCGGTAGTAGATCTCCCGCAGAAATCCGGCTGTTTGGTTTTAGCCCGGAGGGCGGCACTTCTCTGCCGGTGTGCGTAAGCCACCGGTATTGGCGCCCTGAAATTCTGCTAAGATATCATTTCTCAAAACCGAAACTTTTCAATCCAGCCCCCCTGAGTTCGCCCACTCCCAACGATGCTCTGCCCGTTCTGTCCAATCGATAGCCAACGGATCCTCTTTCGGCATTCCGTCGGATCGGCAAGCGTCGTTGCCCTCTGGGATGGCTTTCCCGTCAGCCCCGGCCATCTGCTGATCGTCCCGGTCCGGCACGTCCCAACCTGGTTCGACGCCTCCCCCGAAGAACACCAAGCACTCACGAGTGCAT
Organism: Planctomycetota bacterium; assembly: GCA_026692845.1. GTDB lineage: Bacteria > Planctomycetota > Planctomycetia > Pirellulales > Pirellulaceae > JBKCUI01. The sequence goes on from JAPLNM010000153.1 coordinate 9,410, forward strand.
TGGAAATCGCCAAATCCCACATCGAATCGCAATACCAACCCCAAGGCTACAACATCGGGATCAACGTCGGTGCCGCCGCCGGTCAGACCGTTTCCCACCTGCACGTCCACCTTATCCCACGCTACCACGGCGATGTCCCCGACCCACGCGGCGGGGTGCGGCACGTGATCCCGCAACTTGCGAACTATCTAGCCGAAAATCCCCCCGACTACCTCCTCAGCAAAACGACCTACCGTTCCGGTTCATCGAGTCACTTTACACGAGGCGAACTCGATCCGCTTTTGCCTAATCTCAAATCGGCGATCGATCGGTCCGAACAAGTCGACTTCTCGGTGGCATTCATCAAGCAGAGTGGACTCGATCTGCTCCGAGGGCATTTGCAAGACCTCCTCGATCGCCAAGGCCGCGTTCGAATCATCACCGGCGATTACCTCGATGTGACCGAACCCGAAGCCCTCGAGGATCTGCTTGAGCTAGGCCCAAGCCTCGAACTCTACGTCGTCGAGTGCAGCCCCGGAATGTCCTTCCACCCCAAAGCCTACCTCTTCTACAACACCAAACACCCAGCCACTGGCCATTCAGCCACTGGCCATTCAGCCACTGGCCACTCACCTATTGGCCACTCCGCCTACATCGGCAGCTCGAACCTCTCGCGCATGGCCCTGCAGACCGGGATCGAGTGGAACTACCGCGTCGATCCGACGATCCACAGCGCTGGATTCGGAGCCATGACCGCCGCCTTCGAAGAGCTCGTCCAAGACCCACGCACCAAGCGGGTGGATACCGATTGGATCGATCGGTACCGAGCCCGTCGCCGCGAGTCGAAGCTCATTCGCATGGACCTGGTCGTCCTAGCCACGGGGCTTGGTAAAACCTATCTGGCTGCATTCGATGCGGCCAGCAAAACGCCAACCGAAGAGTTTCGTTTTCCTCGCGTACTGTTTGTGGCCCATCGCGACGAGATCCTCCATCAATCGATGCGAACATTTCGCAAGATCCGACCTAGCTCAAGCTGTGGCAGGTACGACGGGAGCCTGACAGCTTTGCAACTCGATCGCATCGAGATGCTTTTTGCATCGATCCAGACGCTTGGGCGCGTCGAGCATCTGAAGCGATTTACTCCCGATGCGTTCAATTACATCGTCGTCGATGAGTTCCATCATGCGGCGGCTTCGACGTATCGGAGGCTCTTGGACCATTTCCAGCCCAAGTTCCTACTGGGGCTGACGGCCACCCCCGAGCGGACCGACGGCGGGGATCTGTTGGGACTTTGCCACGAGAACCTCGTGTACCGCTGCGATTTGATCCGGGGGATCGAAGAGGAGTTGCTCAGTCCGTTCGAGTACTTTGGGGTGCCCGACGAAGTCGACTACAGCAACATACCTTGGAGAAGTCGTCGGTTTGACGAAGCTGCATTGACCACAGCGGTATCGACGCGAGCCAGGGCCCAAAATGCGCTCGAGCAATTGCATCGGGTAGGTGCCAAGCGGACCTTAGGTTTTTGTTGTTCGCAGCAGCACGCCGACTTCATGACCGAGCATTTTAGGAGGGCAGGGATACGGGTCGCGTCGGTCCATTCCGGACCGGATTCGGATCCGAGATCCAGGTCCCTTGAAGCCCTTTCGACCGGTGAGCTCGACATTGTGTTCGCCGTCGACATGTTCAACGAAGGGTTAGACATCCCGAGTATCGATACGGTCTTGATGTTGCGCCCGACCGAGTCGAGTATTTTGTGGTTGCAGCAATTTGGTCGGGGCTTGCGCAAGAGTCCCGACAAGCCGTGTTTGAAGGTGGTCGATTACATTGGGAACCACCGAACGTTTTTGGTGAAACTTCGCTCGATGCTCCAACCGTTGTTGCGAGTGGGCGAGTCCGACGCCGAGATCCGGCGAGGGTTGCAGATGTTGCAGCAAGGCGAGGCCCAGTTGCCTGCCGGATGCAGTGTGACCTATGAGTTAGCGACGATCGATTTGATTGAGCAGGTGCTGCGTCCAGCGAGTCGCACCGAGGCGATGAATGCCTTTTATCGGGATTTTGAAGAGCGGCATGATCAGCGGCCCACGGCCCGGGAGGCATATCATGCCAGTTACAACCCGAGGGCATTGAAGGCAAGTCATGGGAGTTGGTATGGGTATGTCAACGCGATGGGTGGACTCCAAGCCGAGGATCGGGCGGCTTGGGAGCATCAGCGAGCATTCTTCGAGTGGGTCGAAATCACGGCAATGGTCAAGAGTTACAAGATGCTGGTACTATTGTCACTATTGCGGAGCGACCTACAGCCAAGCGATACAGGGACTATCGAGATTGGTATCAGTGCGATGGTCCAAGCCGTCCGTCGGATGGCCGATCGGAGTGCGGCATTGAAGGCGGATTTAGGCGAGGAGCATTTAGAGAGCGACGCCAAGTTACGGCGTCATTTGGAGAGCAATCCGATCAAGGTATTGACCAAACCCGACGGTGGCTATTTCGAGTATCGCGAGGGAGTTTTCCGGTGGGTCGGGGGGGA
>JAPLNM010000154.1 GCA_026692845.1 Planctomycetota bacterium
CGACCAGCACCAAAACCGTCGCCGGACGGCGCATCGCCGAAAGAATCAATTGCATGCGTCGTTCGTTCCGTGGGTGGGTGCTGGAAATTGTCGGAATGGAAAGGTTGCGGCAAACTCAACCGAGTCTACCTAGCTTAACAGGGCCTTACGCCAAAGGACCCTTTTCGATCGATCGAGCGGACAAGCCAGCTCAAATCGCTTCGGGATATCCATCATAAGCGGTACAGATTACCAAGTCGGGATGCCGAAATTGGAACAAGAGATTCCAACGGACAGGACACCGCCACGATGCCCAGCAGAAAAAAAGCGTTCCTTACCCTAGGGATCCTCAGCATGCTCCTCGGCGGCTGCGCAGCAGTACCCACCCGGTCGGCGATTCTAATAGATCGGACGGATCGGACAGATAAGACAGATCAGACAGATCAGACAGATCAGACGGATCGGACGGATCAGACGGATCGGACAGATCGGACAGATCGGACAGATCAGACAGATCAGACGGATCAGGTGCCGATCAATTTGCCAAGTGCGTTGGCGAGGATCGGCGGCACGCATCCGATCGTCGGGCACGCTCGATGGCGCGTTCAAGAGGCGTATGCCCAACTCGATCGCGCCGAAGTCCTTTGGCTCCCGTCGATCCAAGCAGGCATGAACTACCATCGTCACGATGGAAACTATCAAGCGATCAACGGATCGATCGTCGATATCAACAGCAACTCCCTTCAAGCGGGTTTCGGGGCCGGTGCGATCGCCGCCGGAACAACGCCACGCCCAGGCTTATCGGCTCAGTTTCATCTAGCCGATGCGATCTTTTTGCCCAAGGTCGCCGAGAGGACCGCACGGGCGCGCCAACACGCGGCCCTGGCCGCCGAGAATCAACTGATGCTCTCGGCCGCGTTGGCCTATGTCGATCTTCTGGACGCCTACCAAGAAGAGAGTCTATTGGAGGAATCCTCCAATCGGCTCGGTGGGATCGCAAAGATCACTCGCGATTACGCCCGGGTCGGAAGTGGTTTGGTTTCCGATGCGCAGCGTATGGAGACCGAAGTTTCTTTGGTCGAACTTCGCAGATTGGGAGCCAAAGAGCGAAAGCTCTCGGCTTCGACGAGGCTCGCTCGTGTCTTGAGTATTCAGAGCACGAGTTGTTTGGTCCCTCAGGATGCGATGGTCGTGCCACTGGAATTGGCCGAGGTGGATTCGCCCGAGTACGACCAAGTCCTCTGTGGGCTAGAACGTCGCCCCGAGCTGGCCGAATCGCAAGCCTTGGTCTCGGCAGCCAGGGAAGCGTATGCGAGGGAAAAGAACGCTCCTTTGGTTCCGAGCATCCTATTGGGTTTCAGTACAGGTGGTTTTGGTGGAGGACTCGGAAACCAATTCGGAGACTGGGGCGGACGATACGACATCGACGCGCTGATGACTTGGGAATTGCGAAACATGGGGTTAGGCGAACAGGCCGCTCGACGAGAGCGGCAGGCTCAGATCCAACAAGCGATGTACACCAAAATCCGATGGATGGATCAAGTCGCTCAGGAGGTTTCGGAGGCAAGAGTTCAGGTCCAGGTCCGCCGTGAGCAAATCCAGGTGAGCAAGCAAGCGGTCCTATCGGCCAGCGATTCCTATAGCAAGAATCTCGAACGGATCGGCCAAGGGCAAGGATTACCGATCGAGGTTCTCCAATCGGCCCAAGCGATGGAGACCGCCGAGCGCGCCTACCTCAGTACCGTATCGAATTACAACCGAGCCCAGTTGCAATTGCTCTGGGCGATGGGTTGGTGCGGTACCGATTTTGGAGGCTAGACCCCAATCCCATCGGGGGTGCTCCAGTAACCACCGCGCTGATGATCGAACGTCAAGCGTCGAGCACCGCCTATGGAGCCGACAATTCCTGTTTGACCAACGCCCTGATCGTGCATGATCCCATCGCCGGATGGATCGAGTTCGTAGACGCACTGGCCGTTGCACCAGGTTCTAATGGGCCAACCTTGAAGGCTCGTTCCGTGCCAAGGAGACCATTTGGATTTGGTCCACTGCTTGGCGTTTTGGATGGTGCGAGTCAGCTTGGGATCGACCAGCACGACATCGGCATCATACCCGACCTCGATCCGACCTTTTCCAACGATCCCCCAGACCCGCGCTGGAGCGTCAGCCGTCCAGGAGGCGATCTGGTTCCAAGTGCATTCGCCCCGCGAGGCGCGATCGAGCAAGAGCGCAAAGTAGTTCTCTACAGCCGGCAAACCGCTTGGTGATAGCGGATAGGGCTGCGATTTTTCTTCAAGGGTGTGGGGAGCATGGTCGGTCGCCACGACTTGAATCTTTCCATCGAGCAAGGCCTGCCATAGAAGCTGATTGTCCTTGGCGGCTTTGATCGATGGATTCATCTGGATCAGCGTTCCTAAGCGGTCGTAGTCGCCGACATGGAAGTGCCAGTGATGGGGACACAGTTCGGAAGTGATCAGACCTCCATGGGATTCCAAGAGAGGGATTTCGTCGGCGGTGCTCACATGCAGGACGTGAAATCGATGCTTATGCCGTACCGCCAAATCGATCGATCGACGTGTGGCGATGATCGCCGCTGGATAATCCCGGATCCGTGAATGGTCATGCACCGTCAGGTTGGCGCCCAAGCGAGCTTGGGCAGTGGGCGCAGATGGGGACTTTCGTTTCCGCGAAAATTCGCTCCAGAGCGTCTTGTTCATCGACGAGCAAATCTCCAGTGCTCGATCCTATGAAAATTTTGATGCCGGGGATTCCCGTCGCCGCTTTGAGAGCTTCGATATTCGTAGCCGTTGCGCCCATGTAGAAGCCGTAGTTGACAAGCGACTTCGACGCTGCGATCGCGTATTTTTGTTCGATGAGCTCCTGATGGATTGCAGCAGGTTTCGTGTTGGGCATTTCCAAAAAGCTTGTCACACCTCCGGCGGCGCAAGCTCGACTGGCAGTCCCGAGGTCTTCCTTATGGGTCAGTCCTGGATCGCGAAAATGGACTTGGTCGTCGACCAATCCGGGAAACAAAACCAACTCGCTAGCGTCGACGATCTGATCGGCATGGGTCGTCGGGGCTGCGTCGACCGACGCGATTTTTCCGTCGAGCAGCAGAATATTGCTTTGGGCCACGCGATCAGGAAAAACGACTTGGGCGTTTCGGATCAGTGTCGAACCATGCGTTGTCCGGGATACCATGGAATCCACCTCGATAAAAACCTACGAAAGAACCACCTCGATGCAATTATTTCCAAATATCATAGAATAACGAGCCAACATCGCCACTTACCTGAGTCCGATTGTCCAACTTGATTCGAAAACTTCGTAAGGAATGTCCAGGATATGCGCAAGCACCTCTCGCACAGATTCGCCTCGGTGGCCTTAGGGATCCTGTCTCTTCTATCGGCAGCTTGGTTGCCATCGGTCGCCTCGGCCCAAGACCGCGAACCGGACCCACAGGACACACGCGGCTGGAACAATGTCGTCGAAAAAGCTTTGCGAGAGGGCAAGGCAGACCAAGCCCTCGAGGGGATCAACCGAGCGATTGCCGCTGCACCCGATCTATCCCAACTGTACTTGGCCCGAGGCTCTTTACTGTTTCGCTCGGGAAAGGTCGAGGAATCCTTGCCGGATTTTGACAAAGTCATCGCCATTGACCCCCAAGTCAAACCTTACCTGTGGCAACGCGGGATCGCTCTGTATTATGCGGACAAATTCCAAGAAGGGCTCGATCAGTTCGCCGTCCATCGCGATGTGAATCCCAACGATGTCGAAAACGCCTTCTGGCATTTCCTCTGCGCTGTCAAACTCAAGGGCCTTGCAGCGGCACAAAAAGACGTGCTCCTATCGGGCAATGATGAACGCGTACCGATGATGCAAATCCAGCAGATGATCCAAGGCAAAGCGACGGTCGACCAAGTCATCGCGGCTACGGAAAAGAATCGCCGATTGGTCAACGGAGCCGACTACGATCGCTTCTATGGCTACCTCTACATCGGCCTGTATTACGATGCGGTCGGCAACCGTGCCAAAGCCCTCGAATGGATGCAAAAGTGCGTCGCACTTGGCGTACCAGGCTACATGGGGGACGTGGCCAAAGTCCACTTCGATACCCTGGAAAAGCAAAACGCCAAACCAGCCAGCCCGAACCAAAAAAAAGGCCAATGGGTCTCCTTGTTCAATGGCAAGGACCTCACAGGCTGGACTCCCAAAATCCGAGGCTTCGAGCTTGGAAACAATTACGCCAAGACCTTTCGCGTACAGGACGGGATGATCCAAATTCGTTACGACGGCTACGAAAAGTTCGAGGAGCGATTCGGACACCTGTTCTTCGATGGAGTGTACTCGAGGTACCGCCTCAAAATCGAATATCGATTCGTAGGGGAGCAAGCTACCGGGGGACCCGGTTGGGCGATCCGCAACAGCGGCGTGATGCTCCACGGCCAACGCCCAGAGACAATGACCCTCGATCAAGACTTTCCCTGCTCGATCGAAGCCCAATTCCTCGGCGGCAACGGCAGCGATACCCGCACGACGCTCAACCTGTGCACTCCAGGCACCCACGTCGAAATGGACGGCAAGCTCTTCAAACCGCACTGCACCAACTCGAAATCGAAAACCTATCACGGAGACCAATGGGTCACGGCGGAATTCGAAGTCCTCGGCAACGAAGTCATCCGACACATCGTCGATGGCCAAGTCGTCTTGGAGTACCAGCGACCGCAGCTCGATCCGAGCGATGCGAATGCCAAGCCGCTGGTTCGAGACGGCATGGTCCAACTCGAACGAGGGACCATCTCCTTGCAATCCGAAAGCCATCCGATCGACTTTCGCAAGGTCGAAATCATGGTCCTCGAATAACGAGCTGCAAAGCTGATTCGAAGCCCGATTCGACGCACCGATCCGCTCTTTTTATTTAACCCCCCCAACAACCAGCTAGATTGCAACGCATGCCCTTGGATTTCGACAACCGATTCGTGCGTGAACTACCGGGCGAATCCCTCTCGAACCAGACGACCGAGGGCGCGGGGCGTAGTCCGTCGCGCCAGGTCCTGGGCGCATGCTATTCTCCCGCCCTGCCCGTCAAACCTACCGCACCGAAGCTTCTGGCCCATGCCTCGGAAGTGGCTGATCTGATCGGGCTTAACGACGCGGAGGTTCAATCCGAGTGGTTCCTCAATGCCTTTTCAGGCCGGAAGCTTTTGCCGCAGATGGAACCGTTTGCGATGTGCTATGGCGGCCATCAATTTGGTCACTGGGCCGGCCAACTCGGAGACGGCCGAGCGATCAATCTGGGCGAGGTACTCAACCCGCACGGGCAGCGTTGGATGCTGCAACTCAAAGGGGCCGGTCCAACCCCCTACTCGCGCAGCGCCGATGGATTTGCGGTCCTGCGATCGAGCGTCAGGGAGTTCCTTTGCTCCGAAGCGATGCATCATTTGGGCGTACCCACCACACGCGCCCTGTCGCTTGTCGGCACGGGTGACTTGGTGGTTCGCGACATGTTCTACGACGGACGGCCAAAACGCGAGCCTGGAGCGATCGTATGCCGAGTCGCACCGAGTTTTGTCAGGTTTGGTAATTTCGAAATCCTTGGAGCGAGGAATGACCTTGGGAACCTTCGCAAGCTCATCGACTACGTGATTCGGACCGATTTTCCCGAGCTGTTAGCTGACCATAAAGCCGTCGATTCCGAGTGCATCGCAGCGTGGTTTCGCGAAGTCTGCCGACGCACAGCGGTGATGATTGTCCATTGGATGCGGGTTGGATTCGTCCACGGCGTAATGAATACCGACAACATGTCGATCCTGGGACTGACGATCGACTATGGACCCTACGGATGGCTCGAGGATTACGATCCGACTTGGACCCCGAATACCACCGATGCCCAAGGCCGCCGATATTGCTATGGCCAGCAACCGCAAATTGCGTATTGGAATCTGGGCCGATTGGCCGAAGCGATTTCGCCATGCATTGAGGACAAAGCCGCGCTCGAAGGAGCGATGGAACTCTATGTGGAGACGATCAACACGCAGTGGCAATCGACCATGGCGGCCAAGCTTGGACTGAGCTGTTGGACCTCCGCAGAGGATTCTTTGATCGAATCCCTCTTTGAATTGCTCCGAGCGACCGAGACGGACATGACTTGGTTCTACCGATTGCTCGGAACGTGGCAGGTCCATCCAAGTGCCCATGAGCAACCCTCGGTGCGAGTCCAACGGATCCTCGAACACTTCCAGGAGGCTCATTACCGACCCGAGGAGCGCACTGAGACCTATGCCAAGCGTATCCTCGATTGGATGGATCGCTACGAGGCTCGGGTGCAGGAGGAACGGATCGATCCAGCCCATCGGCGTGCGATCATGGAAGCCGTCAACCCGAAGTATGTGCTGCGGAATTACTTGGCCCAAGAGGCCATCGACCAAGCCGAGTTGCACGGGGACCCGAGCCGGATCATGAAGTTGCTCGAGGTGCTTCGCAATCCTTATGCCGAGCAACCGGGGATGGAGCAGTATGCCAAGAAGCGGCCCGAGTGGGCCCGCAACCGACCAGGCTGCTCGACCCTCTCGTGCAGCTCCTAACGGCCGTCCCTGGGAGATCTGGGCGGTTGAAGAAATAAACGCAAAGACGCAAGGGCGCAAAGGCGCAAGGAAAACCCTGTGAGCCGCATGGCGCAAGCCGCGGGCATGGCCTGTTAGCTAGACGGGCTCCCAGACGGGCTTGCCCCGTCTGAAGCCCAAGGCGTGTAGCTAGCAATGCTTCATCAGGCACATCATGTGCATGTGACTGACCGTCTCTTGGATCGAATCAAGTCGGTAGGCTGTGAGCGGATCGGTCGGCCTTTCGTTCGCCTTCAACAACCCCTAGATCTCGTCGATGACCTTTCCGAACTGCTCTTGGGGCATGGTTCTCATCCGCACAAAAGCATCCAGGTAGGCTTCGTAGATGTCGTCTCGGAAGTCCTCATCCGAGGGGACTTCCAAGTCCGCATACTTGTACTGGTACTTGCGGGCCGTATCCATAAGAGACTCTGGGCCACCTAGATCGAGCGCTTTTTGAAACATCGTAATAGCTTGTTCGGGCTCCTGACCGAGCACCTCGTAGCATTGCCCAAGCGTCACGTACAAAGCCGCATCGTTGGGGGTTAGTACGAGGAGGAGTACGAGTACCGTCCGCCGCGGCGGACTGAGTACGAAAAACCAAACACGACGTTTTGTAAGTGGTTCACACGAGAATCCAAATCAACCCGACAAGAAGAAGAAAAAAAACGAACAAAAACAAGGGCCACATCGTCGGGTTATCTAACCCAAAACCACCTCCACGCGATGGTTTGCATTTTTCGATCAGTGCTGACTGAAGTGGTTCGAAATCTTTCCAGTCGGCGAAGACTCTGGCATTTCCATCTGGCGTATAAACAAAGATGGAACGCAGATGGGAAGTGTCCATCCCACCGAGAAAGAACATCGCTTGCAGGAGTATTCCTCTGTGGTTTCCGACGAAAAAATCGATGACCTTAGTGATCTCGCTGAAAGAACATTTGAATACGACTTCTCTACCCACGGATAAAAAGGAGTTAGAGATAAAGCAGTTTTCAAAGGTGACCGTTTGCTCTGTTAGGTCCAAAACGACACACATGCGACCAGGTCCCCTGTAGGCCAAGTCTTGGCAGATGATGAAATTGATATCGTTTTGTATCTTCATGTTTGGTTAAAGCTACAAAAATTGCCTCGTCAGCAGAATTTGTGGGTCCTTTTTGGCTTGATAAGCTCAGGAAACCAATGGAATCGCTAGGGGAAACTGGTTAATCCCCCAGGATTGATCGCATTGTTGCCATGTGCAAAGTGGCAGGTACCGGGCAAGAGAGTCCCATTTCGTTTAACAGTCAGCGGCAGGCCTACTGGCCGTCGAAGATGGCAATGAATCCAGTACGCCTGTGGCTGACTGTTAAAGGCGATCAGGTATACAATTTGTTCTGGTAAGGAGCGACCAA
>JAPLNM010000155.1 GCA_026692845.1 Planctomycetota bacterium
ATCCACCCAAATCACCGACGCTTCGATGGCTGCCATCGCCTCGATGAAGAACCTGACCGAACTGGACTTGAGCGGATGCAAAGTGACCGATGCGGGGCTTGAAGCGTTGGCAAACCACCCGAGTCTCAAGCAACTGTGGCTGACCAATTGCACCGTCACGGATCGTTCGATCGATGTGCTGGTATCCATGCCTCGACTCGAACGACTCGAAGCCAGTGGCTCACTCTCAGCCGAAGGCTATGAGCAACTGCTTAAGAAAAAGCCTCGGCTCAAACGTCAGTAAGGATCTAGCCAATCCGAGCGTACCGGGTCAATCTACCGGGAGCTAGGATTTCGACAGGTGCATGCATTGTGCGATCTCGATGGCGATCGCATGGAGCGCTTGAGGGTCTTTCGGCGCGGTTCCAAATGCGTGCGCATCATAAGCCTCTTCGGCACTTTGGATCGGCGTGGCATTGACCGTCGACCAAGCCATATCGTAGACCGAGTAGGAAACCGTCAACCCCTTGGACACCGCATTGACCTCGCGTTGCAAGTCGTAGGCGGTAAAAGCCGCATTGACGAAACAAGACGCATTGATAAGCAAATCCTTGTAGTGCTTATTCTTCGATACCTTCGGCCCATGTACCTCCTGAAGCGCTTCGGCCGCAGAGCGGACGCTGACCATGATTCGATCGATGATGGTCCGAACAGGATGGCTAAAGGCCACCTCAGCAAAACTCGATGGAGACAGATACACTTTGACCGCCGCTCCGACGGCCCCGCAGTGGGTATGCCCGAGCACGATGACGCTTTGCAAGGAATCCCTTAGGGCCGTGGCCGCATAGTCGATGCTCCCGATGCATTCCAACCCTAAAACGTTTCCAGCCACCCGAACGACGAATAGATCGTTCGACGAGCAGTCGAAAATGTGCTCGATTGGAACGCGGGCATCGGCACAACCCAGAACGGCCGCAAAAGGAGAATGCATCTGCTCGAGACCACCGACGACAGGAATCCCCAATTGCACCGGTGAGATCGGAACGACCATCGAATCGACCTTCTTGCCATCCTGGACGTTCTGAAGATGGCTGACCATCGAATAAAAACGACAGTTCCCCTGATGCAGTGTCTTCAAGGCCTCCCTGTTGTTCTTCGGTCGCTTGAGGTTCAACGGGGCATAAGGATCAAAACGGTAAATGATATCCATGGTACTTATCCTTGATCTTCCTGGGAGGGCTCGCTTAGCTCCCTACGGTTTCGATAAAAAATCTCTTCGACCGAGTTGGCAATCGTCGCCGACATGCCTTCCAAATCCAAATCGTCTTCGTCAAACCCAAACGGCTCCTCGACATGCTCGGCGACAATCTCCATGCCGACCATGAAATAAGAGACCACGATCGTCAATGGCAACGTCCAGGCCATGAAGTCTTGGACCAAACCCCACGGCAGTGTAAAGAGAAATAAAAAGATACATTGCCTTGCGAATATTCGATAAGAGCGAACCATCGGGGTCTTGGCGATCCTCTCGCAAGCACCGCAAACGTCCATCAACTTGGCCGTCTCGCAATCGAGAATCCGCAATAGATCCCGATCGAAAGCTTTGTTGGAAAGCCGGTTGCTGATCCATCGGTAAATATCTTGGGAAATCGCCAGCGGAACATGCGTCGGGGTGGCGCCTCGAAAAATCGGACCGTCGTAGGGGACTTTGCGCAAATGGCAGGTCAAGGCTCGTGGAAACTCCGACAAATGCCGCGAGAGGAAACGCCGTTCTTCTTGCGACAAATCAGGGAAGAACTCCTGGATCTTGATCGCCAAATTCCGGCTGCAGTTG
>JAPLNM010000156.1 GCA_026692845.1 Planctomycetota bacterium
CGATGAGTTGCTCAAGCGTGGGTTATGGTCACGGCTGTTGGCCGATTCGCGGATCGGCCAGGCCGTAGAGGCTCCCGACGAGGATCGGCTCGCCAAAGGCGTACGTCGAGCGAGTCACATCAACTGCCCGCGTCAGATCCGTGGATTGTTGGACTATCTCTCGACGTCTGACAAGCCTGCATCGCATCGAGATCCGACCATCGTGGAGATGTTGCATACGGCGTTGTGGGGGCCGAAGGTTGGCGATTGGACGCTGGATCAAGCCAAGAGACGGTTCGTGGACAATCCGTCGGTCGTCAGAGACCTTCGGTCGGTATTGGAGTATCGATTGAAGCATTCGCTGCAGTCGAAGATTCCGGTTTCCTCGCAGTTCGAGCCGTTATCGATCCATGCATCGTACACGCGCGACGAGATATTGGTCGCGTTGGGTCACTGGAGTTTCCGGAATCGTCCGATTCAGCAAACGGGGGTGTTGCATTTGAAGGATCGCAAGCTGGATGTATTTTTCGTGACCCTCCAGAAATCTGAGGAAGAGTATTCCCCGACGACGATGTACGAGGATTACATGATTTCGCATGATTTGTTTCACTGGCAGACGCAGAGCAACACAACCGAGCAATCGTCGACCGGGCAGCGGTACATCGGGCATGGAGCGATGGGATACACGCCACTCTTGTTTGTCCGAGAGACCAAGAATTTACCTTCGGGGCTAACGGCACCGTACCACTTCCTCGGACCGTGCCAGTACGTCAGTCACACCGGCAGTCGACCGATCAGCATCACCTGGAGACTAAAGCATCCGGTACCAGCAGGGCTTTATCGAGCGATGGCCCGTCAGATTGCCGTGTAGGGTTCGTGGAGCGGTCGTCGATCGATCATTCAAACCACCCACAACCCATCGACCGCGAAACGTACCACCGAGCAAGTTTGGCTGTTTGTTCTTCCCCGTAGTGTGGGCCTCCGAGCCCGCACGTGCCGGTGATGAGACCACCGACTTTTCTACTCAAAACCCATCGCATTCCACACCAAGACCCGCCAGTCGATCGGCTGCTCGCCTATGTTTTCACCGAGTGGAGTCGTAGAGCGCGTACGACGGACTTCCAGTCCGTCGGGCAAGTCTTACAGGTGGATCAATGGGCGCGACGGACTGGAAGTCCGTCGTACAAGGCGATCAAAACGCAAATTCGCTGCTAAGCCGCAAACAACCGCCTTTCTGCGTGTGCAAACATCGGATTCCACCAAGGACTCCGTCTAGATCAAACTCCCCGAAGCAGGCCAGAGGCTTGAGGCCAGAGGCTTGAGGGAACAGCCAAACAGCCGGAAAACTTTGGTCCGATCATCAGCAGGTATCAAATGATCACGATGCAAGCAACTGAAGTCTTGTGACTCCAGCTACGGCCACGCTGCAGGCAATTGAAGTCTTGCGGTAGGGCGCAAGAACGGGTTGGTCATAGGGAGCCTGCTCGCAGGGATCCGCAATGCGAGCTTGATGTCGATTGCTTGCCAGTGCCCTACGACAAGAGCTCGACGTAGCGATGTATTTAGAGAGTGCCATAACGCACGTGCTCCGAGGGACGGCCAAGACCGAGGAGTTGTTACCCGATCGGTGAAAGACAGCGCATCCGCCAGGCGGTGCGAGAGTACCGCGAGCAAGAGCGACAGGACAAGGCCGATACGGCCGTTACGCAAGCTGCACAGCGTTGGGTACGCTCCGAGCTACGCCAGGGCAATTGGCGTCCAAAGATCTATCCTGCAAGTCTTAACTGCGGAAAATCTCCTTACGGCTCCTGTACGCTTACGCTCCGCTAACGTCTTGATACCGCAACAGTCGCAGCTGCCTCGGTGGTGCTGGTACTCGATCACGGTGGGTTCTATTGGTGGTAACTCTCATACTTGATGGCCGATGGGCTGGCTTTCATCTGGCCGTACTAGGCCGTCGCAACGCCGACAGGATTCGGGCACGCATGGGATGACCGCTTCGCATTGCGCAATAGGAACGAGTTCTCTCAAGCGCCGTTGTTCCCCTATTGTCTTCCTTGTTTGCGAATTCGTCGCTTCGAAGGCTTTCGAGGCGGTTTGCCTTGAGGATGCTCGGAGCTAGGCGGAATCGAGGCGTTGCGAGGATTTGGTTTTTGAAGCCGCTCTGTAAGAGACGGAACTGCTCAGAAAGCGATTGACTTTGTTTCTTGAGTTCCTCGATTTGAGATTCGTAAAGGGCGACGATGGCCTCGATAAAGTCACGAGCTGGCTCGGCTTCAGGTGGGAGTTCGACGCGATGCGTGGGAATGTTCATCCAAAAATTCAGCCGGGAAACCCAAGAATTTAGCCAGAAAATCCTTGACGGCGTCTAGATCAATTTGCTTACTTTAAATGGCCGGTTCGTAAACGGTACCCGTGTTCGCCACTATGTCCGCCAAAAAAGATAGGCAGCCCGAGCAGTAACTTTGAAGCACCTCGTTCAGTCCACTTTCCTTTATCACCATTAGGAGTCCACACAATGCCCAACGATCACAAAGAAATGAAGGAGAAAATCGAAGTCAAATACGGCGTAAACAACGTAGTCTGGGGTGACGAAGTTTCCGATCTTGGAGCCGTTACTGCAGGTGTTGCGGCGTATTTTGGAGTCCAGGCAGGCTATGACTATTACGCGAAGAAACTTGACAATTTCAAAAAGTTCGGCATCGATGCCGCCAAGTTCTTCGCCAAGCGAGGCACAAAGTTCAGCATCATATTTAATAAAATTGCCTCGTCAGCAGAATTTGTGGGTCCGAATTGGCTCGGGTAAGTCGCCAAGCTGATGATATAGTGCGGTAGAAATGGTTTCTACCTCCTTAAATCCGTACGATTTTCTCACGGTCAATTTCGCTTTGTTGTTGAATCCC
>JAPLNM010000157.1 GCA_026692845.1 Planctomycetota bacterium
GGCCGATTTGATCAATACCACCGGGACAGCTTTCCTAGGCTTGACCATCGGATGCGCCCGTTGCCACGATCACAAATTCGATCCGGTGACCCAGAAGGATTTCTACTCGCTCCAAGCCATCTACGCGGGAGTCCAATTCGGAGAACGACCGATTCGAAGCGAACAAACCCCAGAGAAAATACAACGTCTCGAACAAATCGATTCGGCGATTGCGTCGATCCAACCCAATCTGCAAACCCTCAAAGACAAGGCCCAAAAGGTCTCGCTTACCCGCAAGACCCTTCCACCGATCAACTCCAAACTGAACCTAGAGTCCTTCGAACCGACCCTTACCCAATCCGTTCGCTTTACCATCCAAGCCTCCGGAGGCTCACAACCTTGCATCGATGAATGGGAAATCCTCGATGCCAACGGAAACAACGTCGCACTTGCGTCTCTAGGAGCAAAAGCAAAAGCCTCAAGCACTCTAACGGGTTTCCCTATCCATCAACTCGAACACATCAACGATGGAAAAACCGGAAACTCCCATAGCTGGATCTCCAACCAAACCGACGGAGGCTGGATTCAAATCGACTTCGAGCAACCCCAAGCCATCTCTCAAATGCGATGGGGACGTGATCGCTCCGAGCAATTCCAAGATCGCACTCCGTCGAAATACCAAATCGAAGCTCTTGTCGAAAATGATCGATGGAAAACGATCGCCTCAGACATGG
Organism: Planctomycetota bacterium; assembly: GCA_026692845.1. Taxonomy (GTDB): domain Bacteria; phylum Planctomycetota; class Planctomycetia; order Pirellulales; family Pirellulaceae; genus JBKCUI01. The sequence goes on from JAPLNM010000157.1 coordinate 714, forward strand.
GACGTACGAGTTATTCAGCCGACAGCATCGATGGAGTGACCGAGTTCTTAGATGCTGACGAAAAAGCAATTTACATCGACCTTTTCGAGCAAGAAAGGAATTGGAAATCCGAGAAAAAAGCGCTCACCCAAGGCCCCAACGCTTGGATCGGGACATTCTCTCGTCCCGGGACCATCCATCGACTCTATCGAGGCGATCCACTCTTAAAACGAGAAACCGTCCCCCCAGCAATGGTAGCTTCCCTCAACGGCCCCGAACTTCAAGAAGATTCCCCCGAGCAATCACGCCGACTAGCCCTGGCTTCCTGGATCGTCGATCCACAAAACCCACTGACCGCAAGAGTCGTCGCCAACCGAATGTGGCACTACACCTTTGGCACCGGAATCGTCGATACCCCAAGCGACTTCGGGGCCAATGGTACACCGCCGATGCATCCAGAATTGATCGATTCACTCGCCGCAAGCCTGATCGAACAGGATTGGTCACTCAAGCAACTCCATCGTTCGATGCTGATCTCCCAAGCTTTCGTCCAATCCTCAAAACCCCATCCCAAAGCCCTTGCTCTAGACGCGGATGCTAGACTCCTCTGGAGGTATCCACCACGACGACTCGAAGCCGAATCGATTCGAGACAGCATGCTCGCCGCCTGTGATGTGATCGACTATCGCATGGGTGGACCCGGATTCTTTTTGCAACGTGTCGAACCAGACAACGTCTACCGCTACTTCCCCAAAGAACAAGTCGGTCCTCCCGAGTTTCGACGGATGGTCTACCTGACCCGCATTCGGCAAGAACAGGACCCGGTCTTCGGCGCTTTCGATTGTCCTAGCGGCAACCAAGTGGTACCCAAACGCCCGCGTTCCAATACACCACTGCAGTCCCTGAACCTTTTCAATAGCCCCTTTGTCATACAGCAAGCCGAACTGCTCGCCCAACGCTTGCTTCGCGACGCAGGTCAAAGCACCGACGAACAAATCAACTTGGCATTCAAAATCCTCGTTGCTCGGCCGCCGGATGCCCAAGAGATCGAGCTTTCGAAAAACATGATCCAAACCCAAGGCGCAGTCCCTTTTTGCCGTGCCTTGCTAAACGCCAGCGAATTTCTCTTTGTATTCTAAAACCTACCCCAGCCTACGCATGTCCAACCCGTCTGAATCCAGCCGTCGCTCTTTTCTGACCGATCAACTCATGCGGTTCAGCGGCATGTCATTGGGAAGTGTTGCAGCCCTAGATTTGCTGCTTCGGAATGGCGCACTTGCCGACCAAAACGACAATTCTCCCATCCGCCCATCGATCGATCCGGCAACTCCAAACCAAGCTAGAAAAGCGCACTTCGAGCCCCGAGCCAAACAGGTCTTGATGATTTTCTGCGCCGGTGCCTGCAGCCATCTTGATACCTTCGATTACAAACCCGCCTTGATCGAAAATCATGATCGCCCAATGCCAGGTTCGGACAAGCTCATCACGTTTCAGGGGGGACAAGGGACCTTGCAAAAAAGTCCGTGGGAGTTTCGACCCCGGGGGCAATGTGGAAAGATGATCTCCGATTTGGTTCCCAATCTAGGTAGCCTAGCCGACCAGATGTGCTTCATTCACTCCCTGACCGGGAAAACCAATACCCACGGGCCCGGCGAGAACTTCATGAACACAGGCTTTACCCTCGATGGTTTCCCAAGCATCGGTGCATGGACGAGTTATGCCCTAGGAAGCGAAAACGAAAACCTACCAGCTTATGTAGCGATCCCCGATCCGCGAGGTGTACCCCAGTCGAGCGGGAATTGTTGGAACCCAGGTTTCCTGCCCGCGGCGTTCCAAGGTACCGACTTCAATGCAGCGGCCCCCATCCGAAACCTCGCCCGGCCAGAGAGCATCACTAGCCAAAGCGATAAGGCAACGCGCGAGTTTCTAGAAAAAATCAATGCGCATCATCTAAAGCAATTCCCAGGCGATAGTGAACTCGCTGCTCGCATCTCCAGCTATCAACTCGCCGCTCGAATGCAGCTTTCGGTGCCAGAGGTAAGCGATTTGTCATCGGAAACCACCGAAACCCTTGCAGCCTACGGCGCTGATCAAAAAGGATCTCCCGTCCTAGACACCAAAGCAGCCTACGCCAAAAACTGCATCCTGGCCCGTAAACTCATCGAACAAGGGGTGCGATTCGTGCAAGTGTTCAACGGAGCCTACCAAGTCGGAGGAGAAGGAACAAGCAATTGGGACGGTCACAAAATACTCAAAGACCAATACACAAACCACGGGGAAATCTTCGATCAACCCACTGCAGCGCTGCTGCGTGACCTCCAACAGCGAGGACTCCTCGATCAAACCTTGGTCGTCTGGTGCACCGAATTTGGACGCATGCCGACATTCCAAGCTGGAGCCAACGGTCGCGATCATAACCCAGCCGGCTTTACCGCTTGGCTCGCCGGTGCGGGAGTCCAAGCCCCCTTGAGCTACGGTGCTACCGACGAATTTGGATACAAAGCCGTCGATAAAATCTCCACGGTCTATGATTTCCACGCCACGATCCTGCACTTGCTAGGACTCGATCATGAACGACTCAGCTTCTATCACAACGGTATCGAGCGCCGATTGACGGACGTTCATGGACATGTCATCCACGATATCATCAAGTCTTGATCCGCTCCAAGCGATCCGACGAGAAACAACGGTAATCGCCGAATCATCATCTCGCTGGAAATGTCCGCAAGGAATGAAACATTTCCAATGGAATCGCTTCCTTCGCACCTAGCATCGCCTCCCATAAGGCCTCCTGAGTCACTACCGATGCTTGCCCTAAGGGCACCCAAGTCAACACCGAACGACTCCCTACTCGCAGGGTTCCGACCGATGACTCTAAACCCAAAAACGCTGAGGGCCGGAAGGTACAGGCAGCCATCCAGTACTCAGGTCCCAATTCAGGAAACAATCGGCAAGCGGTTTTCCATTCCTCAAATACCGATAGGTCCGGATTCGATGCCCTCGAATCGGTCCCCAAAAACAAAGGAACTTTGCTCGCAGCAAGTTGATTCGCTGGATACTTAGCATGCTGGAAATGCTTATGAGTCCGCGGGCAGTACACCACTGCCATCCGATCGCGATAGTTCGCCATCCATTTGATTTGATAGTCACTCAAGTAATTCCCATGGGCAATCAAGGCTCGATGCGAACCGCTGAGCAACCGTAGATGCTCATCGATCGTGCCGATCTCCAACTCGTGCTGCGTATCGATCCAAGGCCGGATCCAGTCCTCCATCGGCCCTGCGCGCTGCTCGATCCACTCGAGCTCTTCAAGACTCTCTGCCAAATGCATGCTGATCAAACCAGCCGGATGTATCGTCGTCTCAAGAGCCCTGGCCACCAACGGTTTCGAAGCCGTATAGGGCGCATGTGGAGCAAGCCCTATGGGACCTTGGTATACCCCGGTGGATTTCCCATCGGCATTTCGCGATATCAGATCCTGGGCGTAGCTCCAGGTCTGATGACCCCTGGCCTGATTGACATCAACCAATTCCACGCAGGGCCGCACTAGAATCGGCTCGCCACAGACCAACGCATCGATCAAATCGGAACGCTCGTTAGCGAAAAAACCACCCAATGCTTCCTCGAGCCAATCCGCAGACCACGGAGCAGTTACATTATCGACCACCAATCGCGTGGCCGTCGACCAAGCCTCGCGAATCCCGCGAAGCGTTGCATCCTTTTTGATCCGCTCGAGATCCTGCCCTGAATGGATCAGAGCTTGCCGCCTTGCCATCACTTTGCCAAGCCATCTTACCATCGATGCACCGCCGTTGGTCGACTTCGCAGCGCTGGGCTCCGAAGCGATCAAAGGGGATTCGATATCGCTGAATTCTAAATGGCAATGGGAATTGATCAGCCCCGGTAGGATCGCACCACCTGTGAGTCGGACCCTGGGCCAGGACCCGTAGCGATCGGGAAGATCGGTGCCGAAGTGCGCGATGCGCCCGGAATGAACCACCAGGAACCCTCCGCGTATCGCAGGGGATTCCACAGGTAAGATCCAATCCGACTCGATGACCAAGGATGCCACGGGTGCTTTTCGGATCTACGATAAATGGTCGACTTCGAAGCCTTTACGGTAGGTCCGACGAAGCAGAGCGTTTGCCAATGCATGATTGGGAACCGTGATCGCGTCGGCATTCCATTGCAACTCGCTGCCTGGAAAGCGATTAGCAAGCGTCCCTAGCAAAACAGCTTCGGTCAACGGCCCCGCATAGCCAAAATGAGCCGTTGTTGGGGCCCCACCTAGGCACGCATCGACAAAGAGGTGGTAATGATTCCCATCCGGTGCGGGTTCGATTTTGTAATCCGCGAATTGTTTTGCCGGCAATAGTACAGGCATGGCTACGTGTGGAAGCAACACGGCACCCTTTTCACCCAAAAAAATCGAGCCTTGATCCGGTAAGCCAATTCGTTTTCCGTCGGCACCTTCCAGTGGCCACGCCGAGGTATCGGGCATTTTTCCGCCGTCGCTCCAGGTCAGAAGGAAATCGCTCGTCGTAAATGCAGAGGCTCCAAAGGTGTACCGTGTGTGGTTCTGCATTCCATAGGATTTCGACGGTGCAGCAGAACTGCTAGAGATCACCTTGGTGGGATTCCCTAACTTCAAAGCCGAAAAGACAGGGTCGAGAATGTGGATGGCCATATCCCCCATCGTCCCGCAACCATAGTCGTACCAGCGACGCCAGTTTCCGGGATGGAAATGCCCCTGGGCATACTCCCGGTCCGGAGCGGTTCCTAGCCACAGATCCCACTGCAAGAAATCAGCTTGACGGCAGTACGGTAGGCGCTTGCCGAGTGGATTTGGGTACCCATCTGCGTCACGAGCTTTTTGCTCTCTGAGACCATTCGCAACTGACGAGATTCATAGACATCATGCGTCAAAGGTTTTTGGCAGTAGACATGCTTGCCATAATTCATCGCAGTCATCGCTGCCGGAGCGTGAGTGTGATCAGGCGTCGAAACCGAAACGGCATCGATCTGGCCGGCCATCTCGGCAAACATCTTGCGGAAATCACTATAGCCCTTCGCATTGGGATGCCTTTTGGCCGCAGCAGCAAGATTGTTCGCATCGACATCGCACAACGCAACGACATCCACCTTGGCATGGGAACTGAGCGACCCAAGATCCGCACCTCCCATCCCTCCAACACCGATGCTAGCCAACCGAAGTCGATCCGCGGTGATCGGGGCAGCAGCCAAGCCGCCTGCAAGATGTGCAGCGGCGATGGCACTGGCCGTTTGAGAAAAAAAGTCTCTGCGCGTCGTCGATTGATTCTTCATGGCAAACTCCAAAAGCATCGCAAGGATCGAAGTGGGGAAGGGTAGTCCGGGACTGGTCAAGCAGGGCAGGCTAGGGCAGTTGACCCTAACAGTGTAACCAAGCCCCTTGGACCCGTGGCATGCTCATTGCCCATGCTTGGTAAATTTGTCCCATCAAAGTTTTCTGAAAACACCCAGAACCGATACCCTCAAGTCAGCGGCTCTTTGCGTTTCACTCCTCGAGCCTTGTCTATAATGCAAGTCCTTCTTTTTCCTAGCACGCGTTCATCTGACGCACGGTTGGGGGAATCCAAGCCCGAGGCGAAAGCCCCAAACCAAACCAAACCAAACCAAACCAAACCAAACCACATCGGACCGACTCATGAACTCCCACCCACAACAAAGACCCCAAGGCTCCGTGCGATACGATCATTCCGGACGCGTGGTTTTGGTCACCGGAGGCTCCAACGGCATCGGGCTTGCAATCTGCCGTGGCTTTAGCCAAGCCGGTGCATCGGTTCTCTGCGCAGATATCGCCGAGTATCCGGATCTGAACGATCCGAACGTCCATTTCGTGCGCTGCGATGTGGCCAGGCTCTCGGATTGCCAACATGCCGTCGAACTCGCGCTGGAAAAATGGGGAGCACTGGATGTTCTGGTCAATAACGCCGCCATCCAACCAGCATCCTCGTACGTTCGTCTCGAGGATCTCAAGGCTGAGGACTACCAGCGCATGCTGGCGATCAATTTCTCCGGCTATACCTTCATGGCACAGCATGCCCTCAGAGCCATGCGACTGCAGCAATGCGGCGTGGTCATCAACATCGCAAGTGGCCAAGCCCATCGCACGACCCGCGGTGTGCCTGTCTACGGGCCGATCAAGGCGGCGAACCTGCTCCAAGCCATGCAGTGGGGAGTTGAATACGCTCGCGATGGAATCCGAGTCCTGAGCGTATCTCCCGGCGCGATCGATACCCCGTTGGTTCGAGCAACCTTGGACGCACAAGGAGGCGAACGGGAACTGGCCAACCGACACCCGCTTGGCCGAATCGGGAAACCCGAAGAGATCGCAAATGCGGTCCTATGGCTATCGAGCCACGACGCCTCGTTTATCACAGGGACGGATCTTGCTGTCGACGGCGGACTCGGGGCCCTTGGCGCTTTCGCCGAGCCTTATCCGATGAATCCTTAATTCAAATGCTGCTGTAGATAGTTTGCACGTTCGGTATTCCGATCGCTGCCACTGAGCTTGCGGCCCCTGAGCTTCTGTAGATGGGCCGGTTGCGTGTGGATAAACATCTTGTTGAGAGTCGGTATCGTCAGCCCCTCGATCAATCCAAGATTGATCCCTAAACGGACCTTGCTCAGATAATGCATGGTCTCTTCGCTGCTGATCTTCTTGGCCGTTTTGAGAATTCCGTGCGCCCGACTGACCAGATCGCTCAGGTCGGCTCGGTCCTCGTTCATGAGGAACTCGCGCGCTTTTCGCTCGTAGTCGATCAGTTGAGGAACGACCTGCTGGACCCGTTGAATCAACTCCCCTTCGCTTTTCCCAAGGGTCGTCTGGTTGCTGATCTGATAAAAGTCCCCCATGAACTGGGAGCCTTCGCCGAACAACCCTCGCACTGCAACGTTGATTTTCCCCAAGGCCCTGAAAACCTTCTCAATCTGCTTGGTGGCCACCAAAGCTGGCAAGTGTAGCATCACACTGACCCGCAAACCGGTCCCGACATTCGTCGGGCAAGCTGTTAAATATCCAAATTTGCTTGTAAAAGCAAACTGCAAATGGGTCTCCAAGGTATCGTCGAGCTTATCAATCCTCGACCAGCCATGCTCTAGATCAAACCCGCTTTGCATGACCTGAAGCCGCAGGTGATCCTCTTCGTTGACCATGATGCTGAATCGCTCGTTTGGGTCGAGGATTACCGCTCGAGTCCCCTCGGCATCACTCAATTCATGACTGATCAACTGTCGCTCCATAAGAAACTGGCGATCCAAATCCCCAAGTTTGCTCACGTCGATGTATTCGGCCTCGGTTCCGATCTCGCAGCGATCGAACGCCAACTGCACAGCAGCAGCAATCTGCGCCCTCTGCTTGGTCGAACACTTGCGGATAAAAGGAAAATCCGACAGGTTTCGGGCCAAGCGGATGCGACTGCTGATGACGATGTCCGACTCAGGACCATCGCCTCGCATCCACTCTCCGGTCCGTTGGGTCAAGTCATCGATTTTCAAATTGCACCAACCCATAGATGATCCGCAGGTCTATCGATCATTTGACGTCCGGATCTTCCTTGGCGTCATCCCCACCGATGTCGTCATCAAGTTGATCATCCAACGCGTCCTCATCCAACTCGTCATCGAGCTCTTCGTCGTCATCGAGCTCTTCGTCATCATCGAGCTCTTCGTCGTCATCAAGCTCTTCGTCATCATCGAGCTCTTCGTCGTCATCGAGCTCTTCGTCATCATCGAGCTCTTCGTCATCCAATTCATCGTCACCAAGCTGGTCTTCGTCCTGGATTTCCGGAAGGCCATCGGGTAGCGACTGAAACTCCTCTTCGAGTTCCAAGAGTTCCATCTCATGGTCATCGAGTTCCAGGGAACCGCTCTGAACGGCACTGATTTTGTCCCGAATCGCGCCGGCTTCTTCGTAGTTCTCCCCTTCGATAGCTCGTTGCAAGGCTGACCGCAGGCGTTTGAGTTGGAAGTGGCGTTTGGGGGTCCCCCCGAGATTCTTCGGAACCTTGCCTACGTGCTTTTGGGCACCATGGATATTCATGAGCAAGGGTTCGAGGTCCTCCTCGAATACCACGTAGTCGTAAGGGCAACCGAGCCGACCACCTTTTCGGAACTCCGAAAACGTTATGCCGCACATCGGACAGGTCTTTTTGTCGGTCTGAGCCAATTCGCTGGCGGCTTTTTCTAACTGCAATTGCTTGGAAAGCAAATCCGAAAGCGCGCTGGCCGTCTCGAGCGACTCGCCGGTATGAAAAAAGACCCTGGCGTGGTCCTCGCACAAGTGAATAAGCGTTGGACCTGACGGGTCGGTCAGTTCCGTGATGTGAAAAATCGCGTTCTTCTCGCAGTGCTGGCACTTCATCGCAAATTTAGCTTTTCCGATTCGCGGATTCAATAGAGCCTGATAGTATAAGCGGTACGAGCCGTTCGGGCGATGCTCCACGGCGTGCGAATCGAGCAACTCCGAGACGAATTTTTTGCCGAACATGACTACTTTTCCAAGTTTCGAAAGCTACCGGGATCTGTCGCAGCGCTTCGATATCGTTCCGGTTTATCGCAGGCTCTTGAGCGATCACCTGACGCCCGTCAGCGCCTTTCGCCTCCTGGACGATGGCACCTCTTCGGCCGGACTTTTCGAGAGCGTTATCGGCGGCGAGAAAATTGGTCGCTATTCGTTCATCGCTGTCGGACCACGCGCCCGTGTGGTGGCGTATGGTTCCGAAGTCTCCTTCCACCGCGACGGAACCATCGAAAAATTCCAATGCGACGATCCCCTGGAATTCCTCTCCCAACAACTCGGTGACCAATCGATCGCCCCTGTCCCAGAGCTCCCCCCCTTCGTCGGCGGCGCAATCGGATATGCCAGTTACGATGTCGTCCGCTACGTGGAGAACCTTCCGAACCCCCCCTTGGATGACCGAAATCTCCCCGACCTGGATTTCGGCTTCTACGACCAACTGGTGATCTTTGACCATGTCAACAAAACCATCATGGTCGTAGTTCTGTCCCATAGTGCCAATGCACAACATGCCCCCGAAAAACAGGCACACGAAAAACAGGCACCCGAAGAAGCTTACGCGGAAGCCTCTCGCTGGATCGATCGGATCGTCGAACGACTCGATCGCCCTTTACCTCAGCATTCCCTGGCCGATATCCCACTTACCTACACCCCAACGCTCAAACCGAAATCGAATTTTTCCAAGGAAGGCTTCGAATCAGCCGTTGAGAAATGCCGTCAGTACATCGAGGCAGGGGATATCTTCCAAGTCGTCTTGAGCCAACGCTTCGAAATCGATTGCGACAGCGAGCCGATCGAAATCTTCCGAACCTTGAGGGTCATCAATCCAAGCCCCTTCATGTTCCTGCTGCGCACCCCCGAGTGCACACTCGTCGGTAGCAGCCCAGAGGTCATGGCCCGCGTGGTCGATCGAGTCGTCACGGTCCGACCGCTGGCCGGCACGCGACCTCGCGGAAAAACCTCCGAGGACGACCGCCGACTGTCCGACGAACTCCTAGCCGATCCAAAGGAACGTGCCGAACATGTGATGCTCGTAGACCTCGGACGAAATGACGTCGGACGCGTTGCCCAGTTCGGTTCGGTTCGCCTGAACGATTTGATGGTCGTCGAACTCTACTCGCATGTCATGCACATCTCGTCGAACGTCCAAGGCACCCTGCGCGAGGATCTTACGGCCATGGACGCTTTCCGTGCCTGCTTGCCAGCAGGGACCGTCAGCGGAGCCCCCAAAGTCCGTGCCATGGAGATCATCGACGAACTCGAACCGACCAAACGCGGACCCTATGCAGGTGCCGTCGGGTACTTTGACTACCGTGGTAACATGGATACATGCATCACGCTGCGAACCATGGTGATCCAAAACCAACGCGTGTACATCCAAGCCGGCGCGGGACTTGTCGCCGACAGCGATCCGACCAGCGAATACCAAGAGACAATCAATAAAGCGAACGCCCTCTTGGCTGCCGTCGAAGTCACCCGCCTTCGAACTTCGCATGCCCAAGACCGCTAGCCCAAGGAGCCCTTGGGCGCCGATATAATCTGGCTATCGAAATAATTGGTCGACATCCCAGCATCGACAATCATCGTTTGCGCATTGATCCCCGAAGACCGTGGACTCAAGAGAAACACCGCCGTATCGGCAACCTCCTGGGTCGTCAGCCCAACCTTGCGAGGAATGGCTTTCTCTGCAAACAAATAAGCATCGACATAGCCGGGAATCCCAGCCGACGCGCTGGTCTTGAGCAAACCTGCACCCACCGCATTGAACCGCACACGAGAAAATCGACTAAACGACTTGGCCAAAAAAGCCAACGAAGAATCCAATGCGGCTTTCACCGGAGCCATGAACCCATAACTCTCCGAGGCCATCTTGGTCGTCGAAATGCTGATCGTCACGACCGATGCGTCCGGACTGAGGATCGGGCCGAGCGCGTTGCTGATCGCAATCAACGAAAAACAGGAGATATCGATCGCCTGAAGAAATTGCTTGCGCGTCGTCTGGTGGAACGGCTTGATGCCATCGCTGTAGTCGGCAAAGGCGATCGAGTGACACACCCCTGCAATCGGGATATTCTGCTCAAGGAACTCCTTGGCCATCGCATCGATCTGCTCCTGATGCTCGACATCGCAGACCAAAATCCATGCGTTCGGAAATAGCTTTGTCACTTCCACACGCCGCTTTTCGCTGCGGACGACCAGGATAACTTCCGCTCCAACCTCCAAGAGTGTCTTGGCAATATGTGCCGCGACACTTTTTTTGTTCGCGACGCCAAAGACAACCACACGTCGCCCCGTGAGGCCCAAAAAATCTGACATCCTGCCCTAGTTTCCTTGTAGGCTGTGAACCATCGAGAGCTCCTGGAGTGTTCCTGCCGTTGCGTCTTGGACTCGCATCTTGATCTGGATCGCCGGCATCGCATAACGGTAGGGTGGGCTCGTGTCGCGCTCGGCTTGCTCGTCGATCACTCCGTTTTTCTCGGTATCATTATCAACACTCATGTCGTTGTCGTCATCAAAATCGTAGATGCCGGGATTATCGAGCCCATCGATCCCCCAATCTGCCGTAGTACTTACCACAGGCGTCGCACCATAGGGGACCAACCCGTTCTCTGAGCGGCCGATGGACTGCCTATTCCCATCCGATTCGTAGTAATCGCTGAAGGTGTCGAACGTCGGCTGATGAACCAAGAAGGTCGTGGAATACTTGCCCGAACGAATCATCGAATCGACGACGACTCCAACGGAAAAAGGCTCGTAGCCGGATAGAGCGCTCCCCCAAATCGAACCGCTAGGAGCCAATCCATAGGTGCTTCTCGTCGCGTTCGTCAGTTGATTGCGAACCCGAAAGCCCCACGAAAGATCGACAAACGCGCCGGTACTGGCCGCAATAACCTCACCACTCTTGAGCATCACGGCATAGCCCGGATCGCTCGGACCGACTATCAAATCATCGTATCCGGTTTCACCCGCAGCGGCCAGTTTTTGAGCCAGCGGAGCAGCCGCATCGGTCAGACTCCCGTAGAGTCCGTCAACCCCAGGGGTATAAAGTTGAACCGCAGTGCTGTCATACCCCCGAATATCAAAACCCACCACGTTCGATGCGACGATCTCCTCTTGAGTGTGCTGAACTGTATAGGTGCTGTTTCCAGTCGAAACCAAATTCGTACGGCAAAAAGCCGATGGAAAAAACCCTCGATCATTGCTGGGATTGACTCCCGACATGACCAAATTGGTCATGGCCAAATAGTTGCCGTTGGAGTTCGCTTCGCTTGTCAACGCCAAGATCGGTAGCGATGCTTGATTCGCATTGAACGGTAAACAGTAGTGGGCAAAACGGTTCTCCGGTTGCTGCAGATCCGCAAGCGAATTGGCCTTGAGCACAAACCGACTGTTGGCTGCATCCCAATGCTTACGCACCGAAAGATCGGTGCGCTGGTAAGCAAACCGCATCTGATAACGGAACGAGTCGGCATTGTTCAGATCGACCGGCAAAGGGGCCGCGATCAGTTGCTCGTCGTCAGGTACCGCAGATAGCTTCGATATGCTCACGTCCAAATCCGGACGAATCAACATCACACGCCGACAAAGTGCCACCCGGTCGGGCATCCCATCAGGATCAGGAATGTTATCCCCAGTCAAATCCACCACAGGAATCACATCGTTGACCGGCGTCGATGACGGAGAGTACGAGTAATCCGTATTGTTGGATTTCTGTGAGTCCGGATTGTTGAGCATCCCCACCTCGTTCAAAGGTCGCATAAACCACGCGATCTCTGCGTACTCCGAAGCGATCGTCACATCGGTGGCCCAATCCTGGAAAGTGATCGATGCGGTGTCTCCAGAATGGATTTTCATCAAAGCCAACGGGACCCGACCGTAGAACCACTGTCCGTCGCGCGCCTTGGCCGTGAACATCATCACATCATCGACGTCCGACCAGCGGCTTGCACTGAGCTTGTCCTCAATCTCAACCCCAGTTGGGACATAGTTGAAAAGCATCGCCGTCGCATCCGACAACGGACCATCGTAATACACAAAATAACCATTGGGCGACTTGGAACTCTGAGGATGCACCGTCGTCGAGACGGTCAACCCCTGCAAGTCCGATCTTAAAAGGGTCGAAATCGATCGAAGTTGATCGCTAGACGTTAGCCGAGCGCGACCCGACGATATGCTCTGACTCGTGGTCTTGAAGCCCTGGGCCAAGGCCAGCATGATCATCAGAGTCAATGCCGTCGCAATGAGGACTTCGATCAAAGTCATTCCGCGGGGTACAAATCGCCTTGCCATGGGATTGCCTCTTTGATTCGCCGAAGTTGAAAGTTGGTTTCGATGAGCTTAGGGTTCGATGAGCATTCGCTCCAACGATCTGCGTCAGGGATCCCTGAGGAATGCTCAAGGGAGCGTTGGACAATGTAGGTGTGTGCATGTGTGTGTGCGTCTATGCGACGGAGGCTATGCGTCGCTGTGGATTATTTAATCCTCGAAACGGCCGGAAGTCAATGTTTTATCGCAACTTAGCTGGGAGTTGTGGGATGCAAAACCTTGAAAAAACCGGTTTTCCAATCGGCTCACAGACCAGCTACCTTGGCGGAATCGCCCCCAAAGGGCATTGCTGCCTAGACGATCGAACTATACTGACATTTTCCAGCCCCTTCTAAAGAGCTATTCCATCCCCAGGCGATTCGACTTTTGTATTGATGTCCGACCAACGAATCATCAAACTCTCGCACGCGATTCTCGAATCAGCCATCGACGAGTGGAACCGGGTACTCTCCCAGGGCACCCCAGGCGATCCAAAGGCCCTCCTGGAACTGATCCACCAAGCCCGCTCGCGGATCCCTGAATTGTTCGATGCGGTAGAACCGTCCGATCCTGTGTCCCTTGGAAAAGGAGGCCTCTTGGCCTGGCTGTTGTGGTTTTCAAACCGACTCGACGAGTCGCAACTGAGCCACCAGTGCAAATCGCCACTGAAACAATCGCTTCTGCGTGCGATTTCTATCCTCAGCTCTGGCCTCTCGGTCCACGAGGCGATCGAAACGGCCGCCCGACGCCAAACCTATGAACTGGCCTACGGCTTGAGCCACGAAATCAACAATCCACTTGGAAATATCCTCGCAAGAGCCCAGCAGCTTTTGTCCAAGGCTACCGATCCACAGGACCGAAAATCCTTGGCCACCGTCGTCGACCAAGCCATGCGGGCCCATGAGATGCTCGCTGAAATCATGCGCGCGGTACAACCGCAAAAGGTCCAGTGCCTGGACGTCGATCTGATTTCGCTCGTGAAACAAGCCTACGCAAGGTCCGAGCCGCTTGCCAAACCTAAAAACCTCGCCTGGCGATTGCGAATCGACCAAGTAGAGGCCCAAGCCCATGTCGATGCGGCTGGAGTGCTTGAGGCTCTCCGGCTGATCGCACAAAACGCCATCGATGCATGCCGACAGTCCGATACCATCGAATGGTCGGTAGAAATCTTCGCATCCAGCATCCATATCGCGATCCAAGACACCGGGCCGGGCCTGAGCCCACAGGCGCTTCGACGTGCCTGGGACTTGTGCTATAGCGGTAGAGAGGCAGGTCGAGGACTGGGATTGTCGCTTGCCGTGGTCCGTCGACTCGTCACCCAAAGCGGCGGAACGGTGCGGCTTACAAGCGAAAAGCAATTGGGGTGCCGCGTCGATCTGAAATTTCCGAAACGCAACACCGGCGATGATCAAGTCGATAGCCTAAAGCCCAGGAAGGCCTGGAAGGTCTAACGGCGGTTGCGGGCCGCTTCGCGATCGGCCTTCAATGCTGCCGTCTCATTGGCCAACTTGTTTTCGGATCCAGCCGGGAAATATTGGATATCATCCATCAAGTAATACCCGCTAGGGAGCGTCTGGCCCGCGACGTGGACTTGGCATCCTGTGCTCGAAATCATCCCGCCAACAGCAGCAAAAGCAACCAATCCGAAGTGTACGGAAAGTAGGCGGACCGATGGGGTGCGTGTAGTTTTTGAAGCTTTCATGTGTTCGTTTCCGTCGTTGGACTCTCACCCGGCATGGACGATACTCGGCGCCCGATCCGGCGGCCTTATCCTGTGGTATCGGTTATTCCTGGGGTTCTCTTGAGGAAAACTCTCCCTGATTTGCCGGATCGGACGGATCGGACGGATCGGACGAATCGGACGGATCAGTCGGATCGGACGGATCGGTGGTCGTCGGCAAGCCGATCGAGCAAATCGGCAAACTCCTCAATCGTAGGAGTCTGCATCTCAGGGTCCTTGGCAAGATCATCCCACCGCCGCAGTTGCACGGCCTCAAAGGCATAAATCTCGTCGCGGAAATCATCGATTTGCGACTGGGACATCAGCCCACCTTGATCGTAGAAGCTCTTGAGCGATGCAGGGGATAGTGTGGCCAAGTACTCCGGTTCAATCGTGCACAAATAACGCTTGGCTGCCACATGCAAGCGGACAGGATCAGCAACGGCCTTTCCAAAGTTCGCTTGAATCCAGCCATACGCCCGTTTTTCGTGCGCATCGTCAAGGTTTTCCGCGTCGGTGCTAGGCATGGCTTGATCGTCGATAATGTGACCTAAATCGTGCAGCAACGCTGCACCGATCATCGCAGAGCTGGCCCCTTGCCGCTTGGCCAATACTGCGCATTGCAAAGCATGCTGCAATTGGGTCACTGGCTCGCTCCCATAACGCCCCTGACCACGATTCCCGAAAACCCGAATCACATGCTCTGTAGCAGAATAAACCATCGCTTGAACCTATCGCACAAATCTCTTAACGATTCAACAATCCGACTCGCTTATAATAACCGATACGATCCCACGAGTACCTTTTGGGTTCCACAATTAATCCATGAAAATACCATGAATACTGTGAGCTAATGGACCTTCTTGGGCTCGATGATCCAGAGCTCGGAATTGAACTTTTCGACATCCACAAGACTCGTCTGGCCACTAGGCCAATCGACTTTGAGCGTCGCTTTTGCCGAGCTGGCGCCGCTTGGCGGATCAGATCCCGACTGGCCCCCCCCCTTGGAATAGCCAGTGCCCGGAATTCCGAAATGGAGTGCCGAATCGTTGGTCGAAGCATAGGAACCACCGCCGACGCGCTGGCGGATCCAAACCCTGTCTCCGCAGCTCAGCGTCGCGACCGTTCCAACCGCGTCGCGATTCGAAGCCTGTCCGACAAGCCTTACGCTCAAATACGAGCCTTGGCGGTCGGATCGGTTTTCGAGTACCGCGCACGGGGCATCGATACGAGTGACCACCAAATCGACCAATCCATCGCGATTCAGATCCCCGATGGCCAACCCGCGAGCGTCCTGCGGAGTTTGAAAAAACTCAGAGTCTTTGGCGCTGAGAACAAAGCGATTGCCATCGATGTTCTCAAGAACCTGCGGTCGCTGCGAATGATTCGCCGCGTAACGCTCCAAATGGCCGTTGACGACCACGATGTCTTCGTCCCCATCGAGTTCCAAGTCGCACAGGGCCGTCCCCCAGCCGACCGACTGCTCGTCGGTGGCCGTTACGCGAGTCGCATGCGTGGCGTAGGAGAAACTCAAGCGACCGATGCCTCGGTACAGTGCGCAGAATTCGTCGGCGTAATTGGTCACCCAAAGATCAAATTTCTGATCGTTGTTGTAGTCCCCAATCGCTATTCCCATGCTCCCTTCGGCTCGGCCTTGGTCGTTGGTCGCAACACCGGACCTTCGCCCAATTTCAGTCCACTGCATTGGGCCATCGTTGCGAAAAAGCAGGTTCGGTTCGACATCGTTGGCGATGTACAAATCCGTGTCGCGATCCGCATCGAGGTCTGCGGCTAGAACTCCGAGCCCGCGGAGGGAAATCCCCGCAAAGCCCTCGGGTGTGCGCTCGACAAAGGATCCATCCGATAGGTTTTCATAAAACGAATCGCGTAACCCAGTAAAGTCCGTCGGACCGCAGTAATCTCGAAGATTCGGATCCTTTTGCGATGGACACGTTGGATTGTTAGCCCAATTCCAATTCGCGTAATGAACCACATAAAGATCCAAATCGGAGTCTTGGTCGGCATCAAAAAAAACCGCCGCGGTGCTCCATAGCGAATCCTCGATGGGCTGTACCTTTTGAAATGTCCCATCTCCCTGGTTGCGAAACCATTGCAGTCGATCAAAACCGGTGACCACCAAATCGCTCATGCCATCGCTGTCGTAATCGGCGGCCACGATCGCGGAATGATAAGTCGCCGAAAAATCCAAACAGGCCGATGCTCTGCACGGCACGAACTCCCATGCCTTGACTTGACGATACAGCCCCCCGGGATGGCCAAGCATGCGCTGATGGACCGGATCGGGCTGACCACCCCCGGAAGTGACGATATCGAGCTTGCCATCCCTATCGTAGTCGATCAGTGCCGAGCCCCCTCCGGTGGTCTCGATCAACGAGAAAACATTTTGCTCACTTCCATCTCGATACTCACTGCCGACGAGAGCTCCTTGGATTTCCCCGAAACGCAAATGGCTCAACGCAGCCCGAGGCGGCAAGGCTTGCGATCCGGTCGCAAGGGTACCCGTACCCGAAGGTCCAACGTCTGGCCGATGGCGATCGCTACAACCGATGCACTGCCAAACCAAAACCAGCCCCAAGGCCACAAGTTTCGCTCGGGTCGCGCGCGTTCTGGGGATATCCGTGTGCAATGAACTCATGAGGCAAGCCAGATTCAAGGATACGATTAAGGTGTTCCAGAGGCGTTGAGATACCGTCGATGGATCGCTGCGAACTCAGCTTGGTCGGTCCGATCGTAGTAGATCGCCAGGTCCTCGTGGGCAGGTGCAAACTTCTCGTCGAGCTTCAAGGCCGCTTCGAGCCAATAGATCCCATTCTCCCGGGACTTTTTGTGCAGTAACAAGTGCCCGAGCGCGTAACACTGCTCGGGAGTGCGATTAGGATTGCTGAGCAATTCAAATAGCATTCCGTCAGCAAGCACCGTCTGTTTCTGACCCGCGTCGGCGATGGCTGCGTAACTGGAGGATCGCTGTTCATCGCCCAGCCTTTGGTGAGCTTGGCTCAGAGTCGATGCGATTTCAACATCCTCAGGCCACAGCTTGGCAAGTCCGCTCAAAGAGTCAATGACTTTCTGACTGTCGTCGGTATCGAGATAGAGCTTGGCCATCTGGAGCCTCAGCGATGGTTGGATGGGTTTCGACGGATCGCTCTGGGACTTGAGAACCGTTTCGATCCGACCGAGCGCTTGCTCGGATTTGCCGAGCTTCCTTAAGACTTCCGAGTAGCTCAAGAGCCCCTCGGCGCTGTCGGGCTGACTTTGAAGATACCGATCCAGCATCGCTTCGGCCCTTTCGAATTGCTGGTCGCCTTGGTATGCCATCCCCGCTTGAAGATACAGCGGAAGAAAATCCGGATGCTTTTCAAGCCCGCATCGGGCGATTGATTTTCCCATAAAGGTAGGAATCGCTCGACCGCATCGGTGTCTTGATTGCGAAGCAAGCCGAAAACCAAACAGCGAGCCGCATCATCAAACGCTTGATCGTTGGCAACCATGAAATCCGCAACGCGAGACTCAAGCGATTCAAGGGTCCCGAGCTGGGCCTCGAAAAGGAATTTCTCGGCTTGGACAGTTTCCGAACGCAGCCCAAGGGCCTGCGCGAGCTCCAGTTGGCGTTCGAATGGCGCTTTCTTGCCCGATTGCCGGTAGGCCCTGGCCAGCATCAGTCGCATGTCGACTCGCTCGCCAAAGCGGAACTTGAGCGATTCAAGCGCCGCGATCGCCTTGGTGTTCTCCTCAGAACGCAACAGACTTTCAACCGAACCGATCGCTTGTTGGTATTGCACCGTCTGCCAAGCATAAACCGACAGGATCGCCAATATTCCCACAAGTATGGGCAAACGAAGCCGTCGCCAGCCCTGGCTCGAAGCTCGCTGCGGTGTACTGAAATACGATCGATTCATTCGAGCGATTACCTTTTTTAATCCCAGTTGACAAGGGGAGGAAAGCTTAAAACTTCGACATAAATCCTGACAACCCCTCTAAGGTAGTTGACGCGTCACAAAGCCGCGTTGTACAGTATACATGGGGCTAAAACTCGCGTTAGATGGCTTTAGTGCTAAACAAATCGCTATTGTCGGTGGAACGTTTGATCGTTTTTTGTCTCTAATCTCCAGTCAGCCAGTTGTTTTTTTTCATCTTTTCTGAAAGGGTTCTTAGCAATGACTAAGGGTCAAAAATCGGGTCGCCAGGGCTTCACACTCGTGGAGTTGCTCGTGGTGATTGCCATCATCGGAGTTTTGGTTGGTTTGTTGTTGCCAGCGGTCCAAGCGGCCCGTGAAGCAGCTAGACGAATGTCCTGCGGAAGCAACATTCGACAAATCGGTTTGGCGCTCCAAAACTACGAGAGTGCCTACAAGCGTTTCCCAATGTCGGTCAACTACGGCTCGGCACGCGGTCGTCAACAGTTCCATGCTTACCACCACACGTGGCTC
>JAPLNM010000158.1 GCA_026692845.1 Planctomycetota bacterium
GCGGATTTCAACAACGACAAGAAGGATGCTGGCGAGATTGGAGCCGGGCATCGAGTGACGGCTTTGTACGAGATTGTTCCGGTCGGACAGGATGGAACGATTCCAGGGAGCGTCGATGATCTGCGATACGCCAAGGGCAGTCCGGAATCGCCGCGAGCTGCCGGTGGGCTCGGCGAGGCTTCGAACGAATGGTTGTTTTTGAAGATACGATCGAAGCGACCCGAGTCGAGCGAAAGCACCAAGCAAGAATTCACTTTGGGGGAAGTGGCAAGCCAGAGGGCTTATGAAGGAGAGCAAGGTGATTACGATTGGGCTACAAGTGTGGCAGAATTCGGATTGCTCATGCGTCGCAGCGAGCTTGCACCCGAGATGCAATGGGAGAAGATGCTCGGGCGAGCGATGGACAGTGCTGGTCAAGACGCCTATCGGCGCGAGTGCATTTTGATCATGCAACGGTCTAGGGAGTTAATAGGACGCTAGATTTCAGTGGAAGCGACAGTTAACCGTTCCACAAAAGAAGACAGCCCGTAGTTCACGGACTGTCTTTTTATTTCAGCGGATACTTCGTCATTCCTAGTTTCTAAGTGCGTACTGGATCCCGAAGGTGAAGAAGGCCCCGAGACTGAAGTTTATAATCTCTTCACTGGGCTTGTAACGCAGAATCAATATGTCCCCGGGTTGGACCAAGATTCGTTCGCGTGGATCGACATTGGCC
The DNA here is from genome assembly GCA_026692845.1 of Planctomycetota bacterium. Lineage (GTDB taxonomy): Bacteria > Planctomycetota > Planctomycetia > Pirellulales > Pirellulaceae > JBKCUI01. The sequence goes on from JAPLNM010000158.1 coordinate 716, forward strand.
TTTGCAAGGTCGACGGAGATCGTGATTTGGCCGTTGCAAGGAGTCTTGCGTAACACGTAGAGCATTCCCGGAGGAACTTGTCCTATGAGTCCCCCAAGTCCACCCATTCCGCCACCGCCACCGCCACCGCCACCGCCATTTTGTTGCCTGGAGATTCCTCCACCCGATAGGGCCATTGCCGTTAGAACATCTAAGTCATAGTCGCGAGGTATTTTGAATTCACCGCCAGGTAGCAATCCTCCGGTGTAGAAGACCTCTGCATCTCGCGATTCGATGTAGACGATGTCTCCATCCTCAAGAACCACTTCTTCGATGCCGAATTCGGGAATCGCGCCGGGAGGTAGCCGCAATGGAATCTTGAGAATTGATGGATCCTCGGGAAGCGGCGGAGGGCAACCACAAGGATCTGGATTGCAGTAGTACTGTTGGTAAAATTGCTGGACGAATTCGTCCCGTCGACGTTGATCGGCTCGCGACGCACGGAGAATTTTGACTTCGTTCCTGGCGTTGACTCCGGGCAGTCCGCCCGATTCCATCAATGCGTTAAGAACGTCGTTCTGATACGCCTTAAGTTTCAGCATACGCCCAGTGGCGCTGTAGTCGGTTGCTCTTGTGAAGCCAGCTTGAGCCGCTCCGCCTCCGCCCCCTGCTCCAGCAGCGCCCATGTCCTGCCGGATGACGATGACATTGTAGGTGCGCTCTTTCATCAAGGTAACGATCGGTTGCAAACGGCTCGATTCGCGGAGGATCTCCGAGTCGAGATAATATTTGCGGATCAAATCCCGCGTCTGATCAATTGTCAGTCCACGGACTTTGATCGGCTCGAGATTCGGAAGTTGGATCGTACCGTCATTGATCACCGCGATGGGAAACCCCAACGATGGATCGAGTTGGCTCGTCGCATCCGGGAAGTTCACCGGTGGTGGTTCAGGTGGTCGGTCTGGGGGAACAAACGGCAAGATGCCTTCGATGTAGATCCCGAGGATGTCGCCATCATCTAGCAGATAATCTCGCGGAGGTTCCTGTGACAGCCGGGCAGGATCCAATGAGACAAGATTGTTCTTGCTCTGAGCCAGGAACTGCGGAGGGATCCGCCGTGCTGGTATCCCGGATATCGGCTGAGTGATCGTCGAGCAACCGACGCTCAGCATCCCGAGAAGTGCTAGCCCCAAAGAGCTCGCTCGCTGAAGCCAATTCATCGACCGCGTTTTGAAGTTCTTCTTGATACTCATATTCTTGTACTTCATTCGTAAGGTTGCTTACTCAATAGTCCGCCACAGGAACCTGGTTCACGCGACGTTTTAATCGCAACACACAGGGCAAGTCTGTGCGGCCCTAAGGTTGGCCGATGGGTCCGGGGATTACTGAGCTTGGAATGATTTGTGAGGGAATGACTTGTGAAGGGATGCTCTGAATCGGTGCGATTTGCGGAGCTACCACCTCGGATTCAAGGAACTCCACAGGCGGTTGACCTTCGAGAGCAGGAGACGTCAGAGCAGGAGACACCAAAGAGCGGTTGCGGTCGAACTGCGGAACCGGGTACAGACCGTTGTACTGACTAGGCATTTTGTTGTGCTCGACGTACTGCTTTTGGATCGCAGAGGAAGTCTGGATTTGATTCCACGTCCCTACACCCTCTTCCTCTGCGGCTTGGGCTCCGTGGGGGAAACCAGCGAACCAAGCAGCCACCCGGGCTTGGCCCTCGGAAGACTGATAGTTCCAATTCCAATATTCCACAGGGGGAAAGGCTGGTGTGCAACCGCTTCCTGTGTCGGCTACCTGAACGTATCCGGCTCGGAAACCACGCTGGAAGTCCTTCAGATACTTTTGATCGACAAAGCAGTGCTTGCGTGAATGCCAGGACTTACCCGACATCGAGTAAGCCCGGCTGTTCATGATGTAATCGTTGATGTCGTTGTTGTACTTGAACAGATTACTGATCCCCGTGACGGCAGTGCAACCACCGCTGGGTAGAATTCCTAGGCTCAAGAATGCGATACAGATAAAGCGTCGACGAGTCCCCAAACGATCGGGCCCCGCTTGCTCATTACTATCCACTCGTCGTTTATGGAACATCGACGATTCCCCTTGTTTGCATAAGTAGTGGCCAGAATGCTAGCGTCGAAGCGCTGGCCCGATGATGGGTACCGACTACCCATCGTTCGGTATATCGCATGGTGGGGCGTTTGAAATTTAATGATTATGACGATGATTCTCAGGAATCGACCTTTTTGCTCTATTCCAGTCGTAGCATCGCGGATTCGGAAGGTTTGAATCGACTCGCGGGCAACGGATGAACGATGGATAAGCCAATACTGGGAAAGTCAATGGAAGGTGGCCGTGGAAAAAAAGACAACGACGAAAATCCAAACCGCACCGCGATCTAGCGACTTTGGGGGACCTCGCGACTTTGGGGGGCCCGGCGGCTCGGAGGGGTCCAATGGATCCGAGAAGTGGGCAATCCTGGCTATCCGAGCGCTTTTGCTTTTGCTGCTCTGGATTTCCCCTTGGTATTACGGGGGGGCAAACTGGTCCTTTCAATACATCCTGTTCTATCCTGGGTGCGTGCTTGCTATCGCACTTGGGATCCTCTTGCTTGTCTCACGTTCGAATCGTCTTGGCCTAGGACTTCCCCCTTTGCCGGCTTGGATTTTGTTGTTCCTGGGGTTATTTGCTCAGGTTCAAAGCATAGGAGCGTGGGATTTCGATTCGCAAATTGCCCGGCAACTTCCGTCGGTTCAAATGCAGCGCATGGCTTTGGGAATTGCTTGCGATGCACCCGCAAGATACGACCTAGATTCGATTGAACCGGAGCACAGGAAACTTGCCTTGAGCGTCGAGCCTTTGAGCACGCGGGGAGCTTCGAGTAGCCTTTTTCTCTGCGGGCTTTTGATCTGGGGCGCAAGTGCCGTATGGGGGCATCGCAAGGCTTACCCATCGTTGCTCTTCGGGTTGGTTTTACTGGGAGTTCTTGTCGGAGGTTTCGGCGTCGTCGGTGCATTTTTCCGAAACAAGCCGAACTTGCTTGGGCTCTCGTATGGATCTTCTTTTTCGGTTTTTGTTTCCAAGAATTCCGCAGGTGCGTTTCTGAACATCACCTTGGCCGCCGCACTGGGACTTGCGGTTTGGCGAGGTGAAAAAATCTTTTCCGCTGTCGATCGGCAATTGCGATCTCGCGATACGAGGCAATGGCCATGGAATGCGAAGTTCCAGTACTGCTTAAAAATCGCATTCGAAAAATTGGATCCGTCGGCGGTTCTTTCGGTCTTGTCTGTATTGCTATTGGCTTTCTGTGTCGCGATCAGTCTGTGCCGAGGCGCATTCCTCAGCGCCATCGTAGCCTTGTTGGTTTCCGTAGCGGTCGCTTGGCCAGGCAAGAGGCATTCGGCTTTGCTCGTAGGCTGCTTTGTCGCCATGGTCACTGCGGTCGTTGCCATGGCGAGCTTACAACTCGACCAAACTTCTCTCAGTCGCATCGAGAGCATCGAAAACTTCGATGTCGAACTAGAAAAGCAGACCGGGCGACTTTATATATGGGGCGTCGCGAGCCGCGCAGCGATGCACTACGGATGGCTCGGCTCTGGGTTGGGAACTTTCCACGTCGCTGCCTTACCCTTCCAAGTCCCTTCCTCAGAGGGTTGGTACTACCATGCCGAAAGCCTTGTCGCCGAGACGATCGTCACCCTAGGCTTCCTCGGCTCGTTTGCTGCATTGGCTGCATTGGTCGTTTCCGTGCGATGCCTGCTTGGAATCTATCACTCCAAACGATTTCGAGAATATCTGCCTCTGCAAATCGCAGGTCTGTTTTTTCTCTCAAGCCAAGCGCTCCATGCCTGCATCGATTTTGCTTGGATACTGCCAGGTGTTTATGTCCCAAGTGCACTCTTCCTAGGTGCTATCCTCGGCGGATTCAGAGAATCTCAGCGAGCCTATCGCCGTATTGAAAATGTCAAGGAGCAAGAATCTAGCCGATGGGCAGTGAACCTCAGCCGTCTACTGGGGATTGGGTTTTCCGCCTTGTGCCTGCTCTTTCTATTGGGCAACCAACGATCCGTATCGGTCTTAGCATTCGCCGAAAGGATGGAAAAGGAGCTGCGCATCGAAGGCGCCCCTGGAAGCCCAAAAGGGGATGCTCTTTCTTCTCGACCACGCGTTGAACGTTGGGTCGATTCCAGCACGGAAGCTTATTCGCAAAACACTAGCGATACGGTCTCCCAAAGTTCGACCCTTTTGAGGCTTCTTGCCAGCTCGATCGTCTACGATACGCGTGTCGAACGTTGGGAAAAACGTCCGGGAATCGCCCCCAGCGATCTTGCTTGGAATCAAACGTCTCCGGTCGTTATGCGGCTTTCTCTGGAATCGGCTTCCGAGTCGCAACGCGCTGAATCAGACCGAGCAAGTGTTCTTGAATCGATCGGCGGTAGCGCTACGCTCGATCGGCTCTCGCGAGCCAACTATTGGTACACCCGAGGGCAATTGCTCTCCCCCTTGGACTGGAGAATGTCCTGGGGACGACTCTCCACGGCCATGCAGTGCACACCCGAGCAACTCAAGCCACTTGTACCCCTGCTGGCCGCAACGTCGTCCCACGCTCCATCGAATCTGACCTCATGCTCCCTGCTGCTCCATTCGGTCTTGAGCGAGCAAGAACGGCTTGATTTGTGGCAACGCGCCGTACGAGCCAACCGAAAGGAATCGATTCCGATTGCTAAGATCATGACCGAGATGTATCCCGACGGTCAAATTCCGATCGAAACATTTCCAGAGGATCCGCAGGTACTACGGAAGCTCTACAACGAAGTGTTCACCCAAAAGGCCTATCCGGCCACGCACGAATTGCTCGCCGATCGACTGGTCCTAGCCAGCGCCAAAGTTCCTTGGACCGGTCTACGAAAATCCAGTTGGATGGCCGATATCGCTCGGGAGACGGGTCGAACCGACTTGGAAATCGAAAACCTAACGATTATCCTTGGTCTGGACCGAAACAATGTGCCGTTGCTCAAACGACTCGTGACGCTTTTGATCGAAACGGGTCAAAAGGAAAAAGCCCGAAGCACACTCAGGCAACTCATGCGTGCCTCGCCGAGCGATTCGGCGATCGATTCGTTTAACCAACTACTCGCCGGAATGGAACCTTGAAGAGCGTTTGTATCATCAATGTCGTAGGACTGACGCGTCAGTTGCTCAACTACGCGCCCAGGATCAGTCAACTCGGCGCGCCTCGAGTATGGACTCCACCCGTCCCGGCAGTCACATGCACGGTCCAAGCCACCATGCTCACTGGAAAGATGCCCGACGAACACGGCATCGTCGGCAACGGCTGGTACGAACGAAGCTCGGCTGAAGTCCGATTCTGGCAGCAATCCAACCGACTGATCTCCGGAGATTTGCTCTACCACGGAGTCGATACGGCCAAGATGTTCTGGTGGTTTAACCAGCATTCCGGAGTACGACTCAGCGCCACTCCCAAGCCTCACTACGGATGCGATGGCTCGAAAGTCTTCGATATCATCGACGATACCGGTTGCCGTTTGGTCGATCAATTAGGCCCTTTTCCATTCTTTTCCTTCTGGGGACCAAACGCAGGCCTGCCAGCAAGCCAATGGATCGCACAGGCGACTGCCAAGGTCCTGCGGGAGCAACGCCCACGACTGACGCTCTGTTATTTACCCCACCTAGACTACGACTTCCAGCGTTTCTCCAAACCCGATCTTCAACGCGTCGCGGAAATCGACCGGTGCGCCGGACTGGTCATCGACGCAGCCCAAGACATCGGCGCAATCCCGATCGTCGTCTCCGAATATGGACTCGTCAGCGTCACTCGCTCCGTTGCGATCAACCGGATCCTCCGGCAACATGGACTGCTGACGGTTCGCCAAGGCCCCTACGGCGAAATGCTCATTCCCGGCGATTGCAAAGCGTTCGCGGTGGCCGACCATCAAATCGCTCACGTGTATGTCAACGATCCGAGCCAATTCCAACGGGTCGGTCAGCTATTGGCCGAACAACCCGGTATACAAGCCGTCGTAGCTCCGGAGGAACTCCGGCTCAAGCATCCTCGGAGTGGCGACTGGATCGCAATGGCCGAGCCCGACGCGTGGTTCTCCTACTACTACTGGAACGAGGATCGACTGGCTCCAGATTTCGCAAGAACGGTCGATATCCATCGCAAGCCGGGATACGATCCTTGCGAACTTTTCATCACATCCAAATCGCGTGCGATGTTCCGAGTTGCACAGAAAAAACTCGGGTTCCGGATGAAGATGGACGTGATTCCACTCGATGCGAGCTTGGTCGGAGGAAGCCACGGTCTTGTCAACTCCCTGGAACACAATCCGGTGGTCATCGGCCCGGATGCCCCGGAGGATATCCTCGAATTCAAAAACTACATTCGAGGGCTTTTGGACGTCCGCTAAGCCAGGATGGAACCAAACTTTTTAATCAGAAGTTTAAATCAGCCGTTCGCCGCGCCCGTAGCGACTCGCCGCGGATTGATACTGCTCGAGTGCCTGAGGAAGCTTAGCCGACAACTCCGCAGCCCTTCGATCATCGCTAGGATGCGTCGAAGCCCATTCCGGAGGTGACTCCGATCCTGATTTCGCATTTCCAAATCGGCCCCAAAACAAAGGGGCTTCCGAGGGATCGTAACCGGCCTTGGCCATCAATTGTATCCCGATCGAGTCGGCCTCACTCTCATGATGGCGACTGTAAGGCAACAGGATGCCGTATTGGGTGCCTGTACCAAATGCTCGCATCGCTAGATCGCGAGTCATCGGAGTCGTTTCACTCATCGCCCAGCCGAGCATCGCTCCGGCACCTTGTACACCGGCTTGCTGACTCATTCGCTCCGCACCATGACGAGCCAACGCATGCGCGATCTCATGGCTCATCACCACGGCCAATCCAGCTTCGTTCTCGCACGACGGAAGGATCCCCTCGTAGATGGCCACCTTGCCACCAGGCAAACAAAACGCGTTCTGGGTTGGATCGGCCAAAAGACGAAACTCCCACTGAAAGCCCTGCGCGTTGGCAACCGCTGCAATACGCCGACCCGTCCGTTCAACGGCCTGTACCCATGCCGGATTCTGCGAAGGTTTCGATTTCGAAACGACATCCGCATAGCTCTGCTCGCCGAGCGACATCTCCATCGACTTGGGAATGAACACCAACTGTGGACGACCCGTCATCGGTGTGGACCTACAAGAGCAGCACATCGAGAGCCCCACGCAGCCCATGCTCGCGAGCATCGCGCGACGAGTCGTCAGGTGGGTATCGTATTTTTCAGGCATGGCAGGGACTCCCTAGCGTTTCGACGGAACACTCCCTCGGGAAAATAACGCAAACAGATCGCTCAGACCAAGAGGGATTTCGGATACTTGAGCTCTGAATATGGCTTAAAATCTACGGCTCCAATGGACCCCACGAACCTCCTTTGAGCATCGATTGCTGTCATTCGAACGAATCCCATCTCCAAATTTAGGACGATACCAAAGGTCGCCAGGAGCTACTTGCACACTTATGAATACACGATTCCATTCTCTTATGATCGTATGCGTCTGCTGGCTCGGAGTCCTCGCAGGGGGCCAAGCCCAGGAGATCGTTAATCGCTCCGAGTTGGTTTTCCCATTGCGTGCCGACCATAACCACGCGCCGAGCATTGTCGAATTGCCCGACGGATCGTTCCTGGCCTCCTGGTACCGTGGATCCGGAGAGCGCAAGGCC
>JAPLNM010000159.1 GCA_026692845.1 Planctomycetota bacterium
GAACTTGCCCGGCTTTGTCGTTATGCTCGACCCCAGAGGTGGTCCGACCAGCGGCGCTCCGAATTGGTCCAACGGATACATGCCAGCATCCTATCAAGGCACCTTGATGCGATCCGGAGCCCAACCGATCCTCAACCTCCGACCCCCCGCAGATATCGATGCAGCAAGCCAACGCGCCGAGATCGATCTGCTCAATGAACTGAATCGCAATTATTCTCAAGATCGCAATGGCAACTCGGAGCTCCAAGCCCGTATCGCTAGCTACGAACTGGCTTTTCAATTGCAAATCGCAGCGCCCGAAGCGATGGACCTCAGCCAAGAAACCGCACAGACGATCGCCATGTACGGCATCGATGAACCCAAACCCGATTGGCACCCACTGGCTCTCGGACCGAGCACCTTCGGTCGCCAATGCCTCATTGCCCGAAGACTCGTCGAAAGAGGGGTGCGCTTCATTCAAATCTACTCCGGGGGCGGGAACGCCGGTGGACAAAACACCTGGGACGGCCATCATGGAATCGAAGAGAATCTCAAACTCCATTGTCCGGAAGTCGATCAACCCATCGCCGCTCTTCTATCGGATCTGGAACGAACCGGTCTGCTCGAATCAACCCTAGTCGTCTGGGGTGGTGAATTCGGGCGAATGCCCGTCTCGGAGACCTTCAATACCGGTGGCAAACCCGGCGGCCGAGATCACAACCCCAAAGGTTTTACCTACTGGTTGGCTGGCGCTGGGGTCAAGCCCGGGACCAGCTACGGTCAGACCGATGAGCTAGGGGAAGCAGCCGTTGAGAATCCACGGCACCTGCGCGATCTGCATGCGACGATCCTGCATCTGACGGGACTCGATCACCGAAAATTGACCTACTTTCACGGTGGCTTGGACGAAAAACTCACCGGCGTGATCGACGCCTCGCCGATCCGCGAAATCATGATCTGAGGCGCAAAACCGCATGACCAACACCGTATTGCGAATCGAGCATTAAGAACGCCGCGAAAGCCTTTTCCCACAACTCGCAAGCGATCGATAGATCGACTCGTAGTCGGCCATGGCCCCTTTGCGTGGACGAACGACATAGTCGATCGATCCAGGCAAGGTGTGCTCAAGTCGGCGGAACGCTTCGCGGATCAATCGCTTCCATCGGTTTCGCACCACCGCATTGCCGACCTTGCGAGACATAGAGATCCCGAGCCTAGGACGACTGAGCGAATTGGCTGCGGTATGGATAACTAAAACCGAGTCGGCAATCACCCGACCGGTCTTGAAACAACGATCGAAGTCGCGTTGCCTGACAACCCGTTTGGATTTGGGGAATTGTTCCGAAGGTTGTTCAGGCATGCATCGCGATTGGAGGATCAATCATTGATCTTCGCGTTGGAAATGAGTTTGAGGAACTCTTGGTTACTGGCAAAGCGACCTAGTTGCTTAATCAATTGCTCCATGGCTTCGACTGGATTCATCGAGTTGAGCGTTCGGCGAATCATTGTCACCGAATGATAGGTATCCGGGTCGTGAAGCAATTCCTCACGACGCGTACCTGACTGCGTAATATCGATCGCAGGCCAGATCCGACGATCGGCCAACTTGCGATCCAAGACCAGTTCCATATTGCCAGTCCCCTTGAACTCTTGGAAGATCAATTCGTCCATGCGCGAGCCGGTATCGACCAAGGCCGTTCCGACGATCGTCAACGAGCCGCCTTCGGCGAACGCTCGCGCAGTTGCAAAAAGCTTCTTGGGGATGTCCATGGCCTTAATGTTCACACCACCGGACATCGTAGGCCCAGAGTTGCCTACCCACTTGTTGAAGGCTCGAGCCAGTCGAGTGATCGAGTCCATAAGCAAGAATACATCCTTGCCCATCTCGGCGAGTCGACGGCATCGGTCGACGACCAATTGGCTTAAGCGAACATGGGAATCGACGTCCTCGTCTAAGCTGCTGGCAATGACTTCGCCTCGCTTGACATTCATTCGCATATCGGTGACTTCCTCAGGCCGTTCATCGATCAATAGAACGATCAATTCGACATCAGGGTAATTTTCAGCGATCCCTCGAGAGATGTCTTGAAGCATAATCGTCTTGCCCGATCGGGGCGGAGCGACGATCAAACAGCGTTGGCCACGCCCCATGGGCGCCAGCAGATCGATGACCCGGTTGGTCAACGGCTTTGTACCTACTTCAAGCCTCAGCCACTTCTCTGGATTGATCGCCGTGAGGGTATCAAAGACCTTGACGTTGGCGTATTCCTCAGGCTTCATTCCCTCGACGTCGAGAATCTCTCGCACCCGAGGCCCTTGAGACCGTCGGCTATGTTGCATCACCGCACGGATCTTGAGCCCCTGGCGAAGCCGGAACTTCTCGATCATCGTCCCGGGAACAAACGGGTCGGAACGCTCGCGAGAATAGTTGTTTGAGGACGAACGCAAGAAACCATAACCATTCGGATGCATTTCTAGCATCCCGTAGAACTCCTCGCCCGGTTCCTCCTGGGCCGCAACCGCCCCTTCAGGACGCGGAATCGGATTGCCATCCGCGTCAAGTTGCGGCTCCTCAGCGCCTTCGTCATTGACCGGAGCGTCGTCCGGATTCCCAAAGGCTTTTTGATAATCAGGACCATGTCGCCTGCGAGGACGACGAACGCGTGGCCGAGAACCCGGCGCCGCACCCGCACCACCACCACTTCCACCCATGTCATCTCCGTGTGAACGCGATCGGTAACGCTTCTTTTTTGGCATACAATAACCCAGAA
>JAPLNM010000160.1 GCA_026692845.1 Planctomycetota bacterium
GCTAGCTTGCTACATGACCGCATGCTTGGCTAGTATCCTGATCCCATAAGAACTTGGTTTCCATCAACCGCGATCGCCGAGGGCTCGCTCCATGAATACGATCGACCATGCCCAGGCCCTGGCTTATATGGACCAAGCTCGTCAAGTGGCCAGCCGGGCCTACTGCCCTTATAGCAACTTCTCCGTCGGGTGCGTCCTGGTCGATGCACAAGGCCGAGTGTTCGAAGGATGCAACGTCGAGAACGCTTCGTATTCAGTCACCCTGTGCGCCGAACGAACCGCGGGTTCCCAAGCGATCGCCCAAGGCTCCCGCGATTGGAAGTCGATCTACATCGTTTCCCCGACGCGCGTGAGTCCCTGCGGTACCTGCCGCCAATTCCTCTTCGAACTTGCCCCCGACCTGCAAGTCTACCTCGGGGACTTGCAAGCCGATTCCTACATCGGACCTACCGCGATCCGGGATCTTCTCCCGATGGCGATGGACCTCCAGCAGACAATCCTGCCACACCGGAAATCTTAAGCATCGCCATTGACCGTTGCACCTAGACCTGGGTTTCGTAGCACCTAAACCTGCGTTTCGAAACCCTTGCGGCTCGGGCGACTGAGCATCGCGTTGGCCTGGTCATCCCCGACGATCTGACGTTTCTCGGGGTCCCAAGTCAAAGCGCGTCCGAATCGCATGGCGATGTTGGACAAATGGCAGATCTCAAGCATCCGGTTATGCGTCCAGACATCCGAGATCGGCTGCTTGCGACTCTTCATCGCTGCAGTGAAATTCTCGGTGTGGTTTTCGCTGACCTTGCCACCGTAGATCGCTTCGATGGCACCCTCGGGCAATGGCTTTTCCTTGAGCTCCTCGACCGGCTTGCCGGTGATCTTGCCACGATTGACAAAGAATCGGCCTTCGGTCCCTTCGAACAAAATCCCATTGTCGCCTTCGCTCGTAATGACCATCAACACATCGTTAGGCATCGCCGCATGGATCTCAAAGTTCGTCGCGGCGTTGTAACGGTCCGAGAGCGTCGGATGACCATCCTTGTACTCGACAGGCAATTTGAAGTTCACCGGCGTGATCTTGCTCGGACCGGTCTGATTCGCACCGATCGCCCAACACGCGATATCGACATGGTGGGCGCCCCAGTCGGTCAACTTGCCACCCGAATACTCGTGCCAGTTGCGGAACGAGTAATGCCCGTTGCTATACAATGGTACCCCTCCACCGTAGCCTTGGCGAAGCTCCGGCAAAGCGCGATAGGCAACCGATGGGGCAGGTCCTAGCCAGAAGTCATAATCGAGCCCCTCGGGTACGGCCGCCTCTGGAATCATCGGCGATGCCTCCATCGCATCGATCCCACAGGTCACCTTCTTGACCTTGCCGATTCGGCCATGCTGTACCAAAGCCACGGCCATCAAAAACTGATTGTTAAACTCCGTTCGCTGCATGGTTCCAACCTGGAACACACGACCCGTTTGCTTAACGATCTTCTCGATGAGCTTGCCCTCGTCGATCGTCAGCGTCAAAGGCTTCTCGCAGTAGACATCTTTGCCCGCAAGCATCGCCTCGACGGCGATCTTGGTGTGCCAGTGATCCGGTGTGGCGATCATCACCGCATCGATGTCCTTGCGGTCGAGGATCTTGCGATAGTCCTTGTAGGAATCCGGCTTGCGAGCCTGGCCCTTTTGGACCTTGCCGACATTGTCCTCAAGTACCTTCGAGTCGACGTCGGCTAAAGCCGCGAAATCGGCGAACTTGAACGACTTGCTCGTAATCGCCCAACCCTGATTCCGCAATCCTATGGTTGCAAATACCGGCCGGTCGTTAGGAGATTGGTACCCCATGGCTCGAAACGGGCAACTCGCGATCACCGAGGCACCCGCGGCCCCCATCAAGAAATGCCGTCTAGAATTCGACTGCGAACGGATCATGGTTTGGTCTCCAAGTTTTGGAATGGTTGGAATGGACAAAAAGGCGAGCGGGAAACCGGCAGCAAATGCAGGTTATCCACACCCTAGCCTAGGCTCTAACGGCCCAAACTAAGGCCTTAGGCGTTGACGACACCACTATAACACAAAAGCGTTGAACCCCAAAAAAAGATCGGTGCCGGCTCGGCCTCCAAGCGTACCGACAGCACATGCGACTAAATGTCCAATTCGACAGGCCCCAAAAAAGAAGAAAATTCAGTGATTTGATAGCATTTCGATGCACTTGGTCGATTGGGGCGAATTCGAAAATTTCTTTTTTGTCTACCCGTTTTTCCATTGGGGGAACTTAAACCACCCTGCCCCAATCAGACTGGGGGTTGCAGCCACCCTGAAGGCAACTTCCGCACCGAAAGGGGGTTGGCTCTGGCTTGCCATTTCAAACAATGATCTAGCGACCCATGGGCTTGCGACTAAGATCCTGCCGATAGACCCCGCAGGAGCCGCAAGCGGCCATGATTATTGGCGACGGTTTTTGGCGCCGATTATTAGCGACGGATTTTTGATGACGGATCTTCGGCCGAATCGAATTTGGCCCCAACCCAACACTTGCCCGACTACCCCGACTACTTGCCCTACCATGTCAAATTCCTTTCACAACGAGCCGAACTCAGACGCCCAGCGTCGGCTTGCTGAGAAACAACCTTCGTTGAGCAAAGCCAACCGCGTTTACTTCAAGTTCCTTGGATTAAAGACTGCCGAGAGCAACGAACAAGCGATCCTCGATGCGGCAAGAAAAATGGCTAAGCTTGTCCACGAGCGAGCACCGTTCAACGCCCCGGAATTGATCGACCGCTCACGCCAAGAAATCGCCCTTGCGACCTACCGGCTCCTCGATCCCCGCCGCCGCAAGAGTCCACGGGAACGGATCCAACTGACTCGCCCTATCGATCGCGAAGACCGCCAATACCAAACCCCCGATCCAGGAAGTTTGCTCCGATCGATGGAGCAAGGTGCTGAGGACCATTTTGAAACCATCCTCAATCCGCTCATCGACCGTGCCCTCGGGCAAACCGCTGGCAATGCACTGACAGTCGACTCGAAAAGCGACTCGCGGAACTGGCTAGAGGAACGTCGTGAAATCGTTCGGGTCGTCCAAACCGATTCGACTCACCCATCGGGCGCCAATCCTCGCTGGGATAAGTACGGTTTCTCTTGGTTGCGGTCCGTCTTCGGACTCTAAACCCTCGGTTAGCGAAGCTTCCGTGTTTTGTCCCTGCCAAGCAGCTAGCATTTCGTAGCCCGCTGGCACTCTATGACGCCCTTGACGATCAAAACAGGTTGCATAGGTCCGTTCATTTTTTAACGATCCTGCGTCCGATCCTTAACCGCACAGGCCGCTTCTTTTCTTGCGGCCCAATTGCTGGCATTGGGATCCGACCTATGGACAATACGGTCCGAAGCGAACAAGTGAATGTCATCGCTCTAGTGCGTGGCGAAGAGCACTTTGTCTTTGTGTTCGATCCGAAACGACGTACCGAGCTTCTGCGCTTGCTGGGCCGTTACGCTGCCGATCCATCGATGAGTTTCAATTGGTACGATGCGGCCGTCTTGAGCCAAAAGATCCGCGATCTCTTGCCCGCCTCGAACGCCATCGAAGCCCCCGTCGCAGGACTCAAAGAAGTCGTTGAGTCCAAGCCCCGAACGAGCCAACCACGCCGTTTCTAAACTGCGGATGGTTGTTTTGAATTTGCGCTATTTCGCCCCGTGCTCGTGCTCGTGCTCGTGCTCGTGCTCGTGCTCGAATCGAAGCGATCGAATCGAATCGATCACCAGTGCGAGCAGCTTCGTTTGATACTGCGATCGCTGCCGATGCGAATAAAGCTTGGTAGCTTGTTGCGAGCCGATTTATCTGAGATACTTATCTGCGATACTTATCTGGGATACTAGGATATACAAATCCATCAAGACGAATCCGACAGGATAGCAGATCGCATGAAGACCATTGCACCGTTGACTCAACGAGCCAGTTGGAAGTCGCTTGAAGTCCACTTTGAAAAGATTCGTGAGGTGCATCTGCGGGATTGGTTCGGCCAAGATCCTGCGCGTGGCAGGGTCTTTGGGGTCGAAGCGCTGGGAATGTATCTTGATTACTCCAAGAACCGGATTGACCAAGAGACGCTCAAGCATCTTTTTGCGTTAGCCGATGAGTCGGGACTCAGGTCGGCAATCGAAGCGATGTTTCGAGGAGATGCGATCAACATTACGGAAAACCGAGCGGTGCTTCATACGGCCTTGCGAGCACCAAGAGATGCACGCGTCGAGGTTGCCGGTAGGAATGTGATTCCTGATGTTTACGAAGTTCTCGATCGAATGGGCGGTTTCTGCGATCGCATTCGCAGCGGGCAATGGAAGGGACATGCAGGAAAACCGATTGTCAACATCATCAACATCGGTATCGGCGGGTCCGACCTAGGGCCGGTGATGGCTTACGAGGCCCTCAAAAGCTACAGCGATCGTTCGTTGAAGTTTCTTTTCGTTTCCAATGTAGACGGAACGGATTTTGCCGAGGCCGTCGAAGGCTTGGATCCAGCCGAAACGCTCTTCATCGTCGCATCGAAAACCTTCACGACCCAAGAGACCATGACCAATGCCCAGACGGCCAAGGACTGGTTGCTCCAGGGGCTCGGTGCAGGCCAAGAGGCGGTTGCAAAGCACTTTGTCGCCGTTTCGACCAATGCTACAAAGGTTTCCGAGTTTGGAATCGATACGGCCAACATGTTCGGCTTTTGGGATTGGGTCGGTGGCCGGTATTCGATGGACTCAGCGATTGGGCTTTCGACCATGATTGCCATTGGCCCAGCGAATTTTCATGAAATGCTCACGGGTTTCAGACAGATGGACGAGCATTTCCGAACAGCGCCTTGGGAAAGCAATATTCCAGTCCTCATGGCGCTTCTGGGCATCTGGTACAACAACTTTTTCCAAGCCGCGTCGATCGCTGTACTGCCTTACGATCAGTACCTCAAACGCTTTCCTGCTTACCTCCAGCAGTTGACCATGGAGAGCAATGGCAAACGCGTGACACTCTCAGGAAGCTATGTGGACTATGACACGGGGGCTGTTTACTGGGGCGAGCCGGGTACGAATGGTCAGCACTCATTTTATCAGTTGATCCACCAAGGGACTCGTTTGATTCCTTGTGACTTTATTGCGTTTTGCCATTCGCTCAATCCGGTTGGCCGCCATCACGATTTGCTCATGGCCAATGTGTTTGCCCAAGCCGAGGCGTTGGCTTTTGGGAAAACACTCACAGAAGTTCGCAGCGAAGGGACCGCCGAGTGGTTGGCTCCGCATCGAGAATTCGATGGGAACCGCCCAAGCAATGTCCTGTTGCTCGAACGCCTTACGCCTGCTTCCCTCGGGAAATTGGTGGCTTTGTACGAACACATTGTTTTTGCTCAGGGTGTCATTTGGAATCTCGATTCGTTCGATCAATGGGGGGTCGAGTTGGGTAAAGTCCTTGCGCAGAGAATCGTTCCAGAGCTTGAATCCCCCGAGCCTTTGGAGTTGCGTCACGACAGTTCGACGAATGCTCTGATCGAACGTTATCGAGCAACGCGGAAAAAAGGGTAGATCGATGCGCATCGAACCGTACCTTGTCGTGTTACTTGTGTGCCTGTTGTGCGAAAGTTCGCCTAGTGTTTTTTCGATTCAAGGCCGAGCCACGGCACAGGATGTTTTGGAGCCTAAGCTCCAGATTTTGAATGGTACGGATCGAGCATTGGATGTTTTCTGGATCCAATCCGATACGCAGCGCGTTTTCAATCGGACAATCGAGCCTGGGCAGCAAACTTCGATCAAGACAACGCTTGGACATCGATTTGCTCTTGCAGATCGCGATGGCGGTTTTGAAAACGAAGTGACCAGTCAAGTTCCCGTACAGGCGTTCCGAGCCGGGGGAGTTCCTGGTTTCTATACCCAGAGACTCGAGGCGCATGGATTTCCGATCGTCGCATCCGACCGCGTCAATCCTTATGCGTTGAAGGAAGCTGCCTATCTCGTCGACTTGATGCTTGCAGAGCGTCCGGATGTGCGCAAGGCGATGATTCAGAGTGGTTCGCGGCTCTCTATATTGGCATGGAACGAATTCACCACCCAGCAGCCAGAATGGGAGTGGCTAGCTCGCAGGCCGGTGGCTGGATTCCCAGCGATCGCCCCGAACGATTACTACGACGCTCGCGCCAGGGGAATGGGTGGAAGCCAGACCGATCCCTTTTGTTCCTGTGGCGAAGAGAATCTATTGTGCTATCCCGGGGATCCGTATTCGACGGAGAATATTCTCATTCACGAATTGGCGCACAATATCCACCTGCGGGGAATGGTCAATGTCGATCCAACCTTCGATAGCAGGGTCAAGGCAGCGTATGATGCCGCCATGCAAGAAGGGCTGTGGAAAGGCAAATACGCCAGCGTTAATCACCATGAGTACTTCGCCGAAGGTGTGCAATCCTGGTTCGATGACAACCGGCAAGACGATCACGATCACAACCACGTCAATACCCGCGAGGAGCTCCTCGAATACGATGTTCGGCTAGCAGGGCTATGCCGAGAAGTCTTTGGCGAAACAGCGTTTCGCTACACCAAGCCACCGACTAGGCTTTCCGACCATTTGCAAGGCTATGATCCTGCCAAGGCGCCGACGTTTCTCTGGCCAGATCGACTCAAGTTGGCACAGGCAGAGATCCTACGACAAGCTCAGTCCCGTTCGACAAAGGATCCGCAAAACGAGTAAGATAGATCCAGCGTTGGCCTCGCCGGTATGCGATCGACGGCCCGAGTTGCAAAGTAAAACCGGGCGGCAAAGAAAGACCGAGCACCCTTGGGCTGCATTGAGATCATGAAATCAAGCCTTTTCATTTCCCGACTCCTGGTGATTGCATCACCCCTTTTCTTTGCCTTGCATCTCTATGGGCAAGAACCGACGATCCGCAAGCAA
>JAPLNM010000161.1 GCA_026692845.1 Planctomycetota bacterium
GAGAACCGAACCCGATGCACCCGTCAACTGGAGCAACCATACGGTGCTGCATAAACCCGCTAGGTAGATCACCGCATGTTCGTCCCTGGATCGCGGATTCCAAAAACCGGTGATGCCTCCGAAAAGACAAGCGGCAATCGCAATCGCAAAAGAGCCAAGATGCGGAAGCATCGGTTGCATGTTTCCGGTGTTGAGCGATCGCAATGACCCAAGGAACCAAAGCGCGCTGATTGCAAAGAGACAGCCGGTTGCCAGGATCAATGGAATACGCGACCTGCGTCCAAGTCCGCTCAGCGTCCCGACCGCAGACGAAATAGCTGCGATTGCGATCTGTAAAAATATCGCATCGAACATCTGGGCGCCAAATAGGCGAGGCACGCTGAAAGCCATACAACCTGCCAATTGTGCTAGGAGCAGGCTCCAGACCCAAGTCCAACGATCCGAATAGAACCAGGTCGTTGCGACGGACAGTGCCCAAGCACCGCAGAGAATCGCCACAGGCACGATCCGCTCACCCCAACCGACAGGGCTCCATGGTCTGGAAGCAAAATAGAGTCGGAAACTCATCCACACGGCGATCGCAAGGAGACTTCCTAGAACGAACCTGAGGCTGCCAAGCCTTTTGCCTAGTGCGTCGGTGCGGATCGAATTCCCGATGACCGCAACGCCCGCGACAAGTAGGACGACGGCACTGGCGCCGAGCGATTCGGAGAGCGAGGAGAATAAAGGAGCGACCAGCCCCATACCCGCTGCCCCGGTCGCTGCGATCCAAGGTCCGATATCAACACTTCGGTCTCGCTGGAATGCTTGCACAAAGTGTAGGAGAATCGCGACGAGGATTCCCAAAGCCCCCCAAACGAATCCTGATGTAAAGACGCTCAGAGTCAGGACCCCCAGAACGATTATTGCAAGTCCCGCGAGTGCGAACCCGGCACTGATTTGACTCAATGCAGTTTGCCAGCTTTTGCGTACCTCAGCGATCGGTCGGCCTTGCCGATCGAGTGCGGTTGCCGAACGAAGATCGTTTGCAGAGAAGGCTTGCCACGCTAGGACATAGATCGATGCAGTAAGCGACAGGATCGCACAGAGTCCGATCCATGACGGGATATAGATGCCTTGGGATTTCAGCAGCATCATGTAACCGGCCAGAACGCTCAGCAGGAGAAACAATGCAGCGATGAATCCAAGGTAGGGGCTGGGTCGAGAGGCGGCCACGCCAATCAATCCGATGGAAACCAAGAAAATGGGAATGGCATACGAACCGGCTAAGCCCAGACTAGCAAAGAAGGTATCTGGGTTTGGACCCGTCAGAGGATGGACCATAACCGTCACGGCGATCTGCAGCAGGGCCCATGCCACCAGCGGCGAGATCAACAGAGTCGAAGCGACGATCGGCATTTTGGAGTTTCCTGCGCTTGAGTCTCCTGATTCCTTGAGCAGATACCACGGAAGGATCACGAGGACAGGAAGCGCGAGCACCAGGGTCGATCCCCAAACCACCCCGGACCATGGAGTCAATGTTGTTTGCAACAGTACAGCACCTAATACGATCGCGCCGATGGTCAGCCAGGGGGCCGCCGTGTGGATCGAGAGGCTCGAAAAAAGAGAGTCGAAACGATCGATAGTCGCAGTGGCCGAAGGCTCGTTTTGCCGATCGATCCGCCGGATCCAGAAGCATAGAGCCAGACATCCCAAGAGGAACACGATCGTGGTGATCCATCGGAGGGCTGAGGCGACAGCGACACCCGACTCGGCCAGAGTCGCACAGGGGTACCAAAGCGATATAGCAATTGCGAAAAATAGGCCCCATCGGGTGTTGACTGAGGAGTCGTCGGTCTTTGTGAAGCGTGAGCCAAGGGTCCATGTGGCCAAGAGTCCCAGGGTCCAGATCGCGAAGATCGGCGGCAATCCCCAGACTCGGTACTTGCTGCTGTCGCGTCCCCAGGAGGCTGCCGCATGGGGCAGGCCGGGGACCTCCAGGGCTTGCAGTTCCGGCACAATTCGCTCGCCTGTCACTCCGGCTTGGACGAACGAAACCGATTCGGTTTCTGAGGCGAAATCTCGGGGTAGAACCTCTTGAGAAACGCCTGGAATCGCGCCGTAGACCATAATCCCGAGAGTCAAAGCAGCGCCGGTAGCTATCGCGATTCTCGCGACGCTCGAGTCATGCAGCAGCTTGATCGGTCCTGCGATCGCCAACGCGAACGTTCCTGTTTTTCGTCGCAGCAGCCAATCGAGTAGCACTGCACTGAGGCCAAAGACAAAGAGCGTCAGCGCCGCGTACTGCAGAAACATCGGATGAGCGTAACCGGGCAACCGATTGGAGGATTCGTTTGGCCACCAAGTCGAGGCGGCCGATGCATGGATCATTCCCGCAAACGCGCTGGCCAACCCGACGATTTGTGCGATTTTCCAGTAGTTACTATCGCATCGAAACCAAGCCAGAACAAACCACAGCAAGCTCGCCGACATCAACGGATTGAATCCGTCGGATCGGGATCGGGTTACGGCGATGAGAGTGAACACCAGAACGGAAAGCAACGAGGCGATCGATAGCGGCTGCATTTCGCTTGCCGCATTCCCGAGAGCGTGCTGAACCATCAGGACGACAAGCAAGGCGATAGAAACACTAAAGGAGCATGCATAGATTCGGGTCGTTAAATCGAAGTCGGTCCAGCCCACGACGATCCACTGGAAGGCCGCTGAGGATAAGAAAGCAATCGCTAGGGTCTCAAGCCAAGGAACGCGGCGCGTTCGACTCAATCCAAAAGCGACGGCGGCGTACGCAAAATAGATGGCGGCCAAGCTTTCCGAGTAGGCTTCCCTACCGAAGCCGAAGGCCGTCAGAAGAATCGTGCCAAAAGCACCGCTGATCATCGCCGAGCGAAGGAGTCCTAAAGAAAGAACCGTCTTGCCTAGTTTATTGAAGACCGCTGAAATCAACAGGCAGACCAGACTGTAGGCGACCCACACGAATCCCGTCGTCGGCGTTGCTAGGGTTTCCAAGAGCTTTGGCACAGATCGGTTCATCCAGTCGATTTGTCCTTGGAAACCGTACCAAGCAAGAACGACCAAGACACTTAGGACCACGCTGATTGGATAGATCAACTCAGCGCGACGCAGACTCAGGGCAGTAATGGCAAGCAGAGCGAGCAGTCCACAACCCGTACCGATCATCAAGAGAGGCGCTGGCCATGAAAACAGGATCGCAACGGCGCTCAGGGCGATTGCCGAAGTTCCGACCAAGATCATAGGGATCAGGAGACTAGAGGGTTTCTCCAAGCGCTTACCGACTTCCAAAGCAACAAACAAAGCTGGCGTAGCCAAGAGAGTCAGCAAAGGACTGAGCACGCGAAACGCTTCCATCGGTTGGCCAGAGCATTTCAGGAGCAACCCCAGAGAGAGCACGACCCCAAAGGTGTTCAGTGCAAAGAAGACCAAGCTGGAACCATACCGGCCCATAGCGCCGGTGATCAGCGGTCTTTTTCCCAAGGCAACGAAAAGAGCATAAACCGCGATGAGCCCTAGCCCCCAGGCGTAAAGCACCGGCGTCGATGCACCTTGATCCACCGTACGTCGAATCAGTAGGTTTGCCAGTCCGAATATCACAGGCGTGCATGTGGTCAAAGCGCTCGAAGTGGGAGTCAGAATCCTGGCAGACAAGAACGCAAAGTATCCAAGCACCGCCATCGAGAGGACTTCCCCTGCAACCGTCGGCCAATGCCACTGCATCCCCATAGTAAACAGAGCGAATGCCAGAAAGTTCAGGGGCATTTGCATCATGGCGATCACGAGTATTCCTCGACTCGTTGTCGGCAATTTCCAGCGGTGCCAGGCATAGAGGCCCAACCCAAACGTCGAGACATTGATCCCTGTAAAGACCGAGAACTTCAACCAAGTGCGGGTTGCGATATGCTCCCAGAAACTGATCACCAAAGCCGTCGAACAGCAGACGATCAACAACCCACCGATGATCTCACCCCAGCGGATGTTGCTCTCTTCCATGAAGGTACTGAGAAGTTCAGTCCAAGTCTTACTGGGTTGTTTGGTATCTACCTTCGAAAGCGGCTTGGGATCCTCGTAGGTGCGATCCAACGCGTGGACCGAGCTTTCCTGGGCTTGGGGCGGCATTGGAACCGACGTTCGGGTCGAGGGGGCCATCGGAGGTCGATGTGGATCGGTGACCGTCGGCTGCTCAAGCGGCCTCTGGGTTGGGCTCTCAAGCGGCCTCTTGGGCGCCTTTTCGATCGCCTTTTCAGGCACGTTTGCAGGCACGTTTGCAGGCACCTTTTCGGGCACCTTTTCGGGCGATATCTTAGAAAGGTTCGCCGTTGGTTTTGCAGCTGGTTTTGCAAGCAGTGCGAGAACTTCGATTCCACGTTGCATCGTTGCCGGGTCGATCAACTCGCGTTTCATGGCTGCCAGGAGCGCCTGCTTGCAGATCCGGTTGGCTTGCTCAAGGTTCGGGGGCAGGGAGGTCCAGCCGCAATGCCGGCATGCTTTGTCATCGGCGAAAATCATCGCCTTGCATTTTTCGCAAGGTTTTTTCGAGGACTGGGAAAACGGGTAGGCGATAGCCAACCAGATCAGGTGTCCAACGAAAGCCCAAAGGACAAACCCAATCAACGAAATGATGATCCAACCCATGAGGAGTACTCCCGCACCGACGAACAGGCCAAAAAAGGGGTATGACTCCCTGATAGGCTAGATGCCATCTTGATCCAACGATGACGCGAAA
>JAPLNM010000162.1 GCA_026692845.1 Planctomycetota bacterium
AGAGTTCAAAGCAATCGTCGAGCCACGTCTGCTCATCACGCTGGGTAATCGTCCCTTGGATGTCCTTGTCGGTGAGCTTAGCCCATACATACAGATACTCCTTGTCCCAAACCATTTTTGCTTCGGTGGGGATGGAGTCGCTAGAATCGACTTGGCCAGACGCAACCGGGGCAGATTTTGGGTCGGTCGCGAGCCACGAAGCTCGAAAATTGCTGATCGTCGGTGCATGCTCCCAACACGGATCGTCGGCCACCCCATCGATCTTCGGCGGCGTGCTTGCCCAACGGCATGCGTAGAGCGACGCGTCGGGCAAAGCCGGCTCGCTGGGGCCTTGCGCCGAGCCAATGAGCCCCAAGAGAAGCCCGCACAAAAGGCAATAAACAGCACGAAGTGTCATGGGAATCAGGTCGCTAATCGTTGAGTGGACTTTTTCGCTGCATCCATAATTTCTAGGAGCAATCGATCGACTCGGTCAGAAGTCAAACAATCACGAGCGAACCGCCCTGCTCGCAGCGATACTGTAACAAATCCGCTGCAGTTCTGCAGAAATTCCGCCTCAACAGCAGCCCACTTCGATTAGCTCCGCGTGGCCGAGTGCTGCTCCCACCAACCATCATGACCACCGGCGTCGCTTGGCATCGCCCTGGGTTTTCGTTCGGATTCGGTCCAGACAAAGTTAGGCTCAGGGGCCGATTTAGCTTCGCGATTTTCCAAGTTCGCCGAGAACTCGGCGGGCTTGTACTCCTCCATTGCACCCGAATTTTGCCCTGTCCATTCCTGCCCTGTCCACTCTTGATCGGGCCACTCTTGTTCGAACCAAAGGGGTACCGTATCGACAACCGACTCGTCGGCCGCCGTGGAAACCTTCGGCTCTGCGATAGGCTCCTGTTTGGCAAGCACACGGGTCCTTGCCGGTAGCACGATCGGATCGGGTTGCTGTGGCAACGCAGAAGGTTGCTCGAGGGTTTCTTTTGGAGTTTGCGGTTCCTGGACCTCGATGACGATCGTCGGTTTTGAATCGATTACCCGCTGTGGAGTTCTCTCGGGACTGTAAACTTCCGCTACACCGGCTTGTCCTTGCGTCGGCAATACTCGAACCTGCACACCGATCGAATCAAACATTCGCATGATATGCTCATGGCATGTGAACATGACGACTTGATGACCCAAGGCCGCGAAGTCTCGGAGCACTTTGGCTGCGCTGGTCGCACGGATCGTGTCAAAGTTCACCAGCACGTCATCGAGCACCAATGGCAGCGTAGCTCCACGTCGCGAATAAGCCGCTGCTAGGGACAATCGCAAGGAGATGAAGACCGCTTCGCGGGTGCCTCGACTGAGCACTTCCAACGGTAGGCTTTGTCCCTTGTCGTTGTCGATCCTCAGTGCATTCTTACCCAATGGCGTCCAAACACGCACGTACTTGCCTTCGGTCAACTGCTTGAGAAACGCCGAAGCTTCCCGAAGTGTTTCAGGCTGCCTTTCGCTCTCATAGATCTCGCAAACTTTCTCAAGCATGCACGTGGTAAATCCGAGTGTGCGCCAATGATCGGCGCAGAGTTCGATCTGTCGCTCCAGACTTGCCAGTTCGAATTTGGCTTCCGCCAATCGTCGATCCCCTGCAAGCGTTTTCATCTCCTGATTGATCTCTCCTTGGCGCAACTGCAATTGCCCGATCCTCTCGGTGCCGCCGCTCGACCGAGTCGTCAGTGTGTCCCAGCGTTTTTCGAGTTCGTGGTGCGGCGTGTTTTGCAGCATCCGTTGGATCGAGTCGTAAGAGACATGGTTGCCGAGTGTCGAGCGAATGCGTTCGTCGAGCGAAGCGATCTGCGACTCGAGCTTCATGTGCTCTTGCTTGCGAGTCAGCAGTTCCTCGAGTTGCTCTAGCGACTCAACGCCGATCTCCGCGAGATAGCTTTGCCTCGAACTGATCAACCGTTCGACGCTACGACGCATGCCTTTTTGCTTCTTCAAAAGCTCTTCGTCCTGGGACTTTAGGTCCTTGCGCTGTTTTAAATATTGCTTTTGTTGTGCAAGTGCATTCATCAGTTGCTGCAATCGCTGCTGGGGTACCTCGACCGAAAGGGTGTTTTCCCGGGTCAATTCCCTTGCATCTTTCGTGGAGGAGACCTCCTTGCGAGGCGTTTGGGCAGCGGCTTGTGGCGATGCCATAGCGACCTGCATTTGCGTATGCAATGCGTCGAGCTTCTGCAACGAACTTACCAACTCGATTCGCCTTTGCGATAGCTCGTCGGACTGCGTGCTGAGTTTCTTTCGAGTGATCAGCAACGATTCGTAACCCTCGGCCAAAATCCGCAGACTCTTGGGGGAAAGGGACTCGGCCAGGCCAAGCTGATGCAGGGTTTTCTTCCAAGCGATCCTTGCAGACTTCAGCCCAAGCATCGCATCGGTCGCCTGTTTGCGCGCGGTATTGTATCGGGCTTTGGCTGCTGCCTGATTGTGATAGATCGGCAAATAGGATTCGCATTCGCTCAAGTCATGCTCGGCTTGCCTGAGTTGTTGTTCGAGCGAAGTGTTGGGTTCAGGAAGCGATCCGATCAATTCCTGTTTTTCATGCTCTGTCTTGCGAATTTGCATCACGAGGGTATCGAGTTGTGTTTCGACGTCGGTGATTTCACCTTCCATCCCTTTTTCCATCGACTTCCACCAAAGATAAGTCGCTACCAAGATGATCATTCCTAAAACAGTCATCAGAACACCTGTGTTTTGGGTGTCGGGCGACTGCAGCTGGATGGCTCGGGCCGTGGCAGGAAGGTTGGCGTTGTTGTACCAACCAAAAAAGTTGTTCAACCCGGAAATCAACATAAATGCGCCGATGAAAAACGGGATCGCGAGCATGATCACGCGTTCCCAGGAGAATCCGTCATCGCTCTCAAGATCGATCGTATCGCCTTCGAGTTCCTGGCGATGCGAACCTAGTTTTTGCAATCGCTCATCGACTTGCTGG
>JAPLNM010000163.1 GCA_026692845.1 Planctomycetota bacterium
CGAACAGGCCAAAAAAGGGGTATGACTCCCTGATAGGCTAGATGCCATCTTGATCCAACGATGACGCGAAAAAGATTGAAAAGTCCAGGGCCAAGTCAAAAACCCCTTAAACAATTCGGAAAATGAACCGCCTGAGATTGCAATTTGGATCAAATCAAGGACGGATGCTCAGCGTGCAGAAACCTAATTTGGTTTACAATGGTTATTGGTGACCGGTAGCGTGAGACACGACAGATCGGAGCATTGCAATGCAAGGGCTAATTGAGCTAGGCCAACAAATCATTGGTCAGCTATTGAAGGACTCGAATATCAATTGGTTCGTGGATGCCAATGTCCTTCAGTCGGGTTTCGTGGAACGCGAGTTCGAAACCCTAGCGAATGTCTTCACCACAGCTGAAATTGTTCGCGAGCTGAATAAGCGACCAGAGGAAGCAAAGAGCGGACGTAGAGTCGTCTCGCAACTCAGTGCTTCAAATCGAATCGTATCGGAATCATGGTTTGTCGTTGCATCAGAGTCCTTCAAATTGCTAATGGACTCAGCTACTCAATTGGCACCGTCCATTCGAGTACGAACCGTCCAGATCATGGATTCAGAGTCTGTGCCTCAATCGGTTGCAGAAGAGAAGGCAATCAACCAACTTGCACATGAAGGCGATTTTTTTGCAAGTAAGGTAATGGATTTTGTTGAGGCGATAGGCGGTGCCGATGAGCACATAAAGCGTCTTGCCAAATCCATGAGGCGAAGCTGGTTCAAGCATCCAGCAAACCGAAGAATGAAGATTAGCGAAGATGATTTTCTACAGTCTGATGAACGGTTGGCTGGGTTTGCTGCAGCCGACATGTTTATACGCAAAAGGCGAACCGGTATTCTCTCGAATGACACTGACTTTAAAGCGATCCTCAAGCAGTTCACAGATAATTTACTTTGGGTCGAGTCGATAATTGATTGCGATATCACATACGGAAAAGCTCCCCTTGATGCCGTGGTACCACTCTGGGAATACCGCTGCAAGGATCTAGAAAACTATCGAATGATATGCAGTCGGCAGCTGGTGATGAGTGTATGTCTAAAGGATGACATCGACGATCACTCAATTTATGGGCCAGTGGTAAATGAGCTGATTATCTGCAGCCCATTGAATAGCCAAATATCTCGATTCGCATTCTCAGATAAGATCGTTGCGTTTGTTAATGACTTCAAGACTATATCAGCGAGACACTCGTTGCAAAAGAAAGGCGTTTGGTTCCCTACGAATGCTTTTTAGCTACCCAACCGCCCTGGTGCCCAATCTTCTTAATTAGGCCTGCTGCCTCCGCTCTACGGATGTGGTATGCGGCGTGGGAGGCGTCGGTGGTTCCGAAGTGCTGGCAGATCTCTTTGAGATGCAAGGGCTGCTTTGATTGACGAATTAGGTCGGCTATCTCACGCCAGATCTTTCGGCGTCCAATTTCTTCGTCTGGGATGACGATGGGCTTGGTGGCTAGCGATTCGTGGAGCTGCAATTTTCCGACCAACTCGGGATGTTCGATGTCGCCGGTCTGGGCTGTTCGCAACTCGATAGTGATCGAGGCTACTGTTAGCGATATGGCGTGGGCTAGCTTCACTCGGTCGGCGTTGTGCAAGCGTTCGACCAACGCACCGTACTGCTGAATCACATCGATGGCTTCTGGCAGCGGTTCCAAATGCTTGTTGGCGTTCTCGATGCGTTCGATGATGGCGGACTCTTCTTCACGCTATTGGTTGAGCAGCTTGGAGATCGCTGCAAAGTCCTCGCGTTCGGCCAACGCTAAGTTCTCGCTGCCACGCTCAATCTTTTGACGCAATGCGGTGAGCTTGCGTTCGTCGCTGGATACCTGCTTGGATCGTTTGGTCTTAGTGCGATTGATGGTGGCTTTGATTCGCTCCGTAGCTTTGGTCGACAGTAGGAACTCACGCATGGTCTTGATGACGAATGCCTCGAGGCGATCAACGCGCGCGGCTGGATGCGGGCAATCGGCATCGTAACCAGGTGCAAGCGGCGCGTTGCAGCATTGATAGAAGAGCTGCGGTGACTTGCCTCGGCTCTTGCGTTCGACTCCATGCATTCGATTTCCACAGTGGCCACAGCGAACCAAGCCGCTCAGTAGATACTTGCCCGATGCGGCGCGGCGATGCTTGGACTTGCGGCGATCCAATATCGCTTGGACCGCATAGAATAGATCGGGATCGATGATCGCTTCGTGTGCGTCGTCGACAAAGATCAACCCCTCATCGTCCAACCGACAGAACTTGGCTCGCGAGTACTTGCCGACTCGCAAGATGCCTGCGTAAGCCGGATTGCGAAGCATGCCGATGGCCGAGTTGAACGTGAACGCTTTGTCGGCTGCGGTTCGGAGGCCTCGTTCATTCAAGCCACGCACAACGTAGCCAATCGATTCACCAGACTGGATCGCTTCGAACATCCATTGCACCGCTTCAACCGCTGCATGTTCGTCGCTTGGCATAAGTTTGGATCGCCATGTCGCTGGCTTGCGAAACTTCTGGCGGAAGCTAATGCGTTGAACGGGCTCGCCGGAATCATCGTAGAGCTGGCGGTCGTATCCGAATACCGTTCCACCGATGCGTTTGCCTTGCAGGGCTCGCGTCCGTTGGCCACTCACCACGCGACCAGCTAGCTTTATCGATTCTTCGCGAGTCCCATGTTGATCGATGATGGCGGTGATGATGCCTCCGAGATCATCGACGCGCAGGCGTCCACGCTGGCATGTAACGATCTCGACACCGGCTTCGCGACGCAAACGCCAATGGGCCATTACGTCGAATATGTCTTCGCGCGAGAAGCGGCTTTGTTCATGCAATAGGATCGCTTCGAAACGGCCACGCTCGGCGTCGCGTAGCAGCGATTGGAACTCGGGTCGGTTGGCGGATTCGGTTCCGGTCAATCCATGATCTTCGTACCACTTGGGGATACGATAGCCCTCGCGGTCGGCCAACGCTTTGATCTCGCGTCGCTGGCGATCAGGGCTGTTCTCTTGGCGGTCGGTGCTCATGCGGATGTAGCCCACAGCGGGCTTGGTCGTTGCAATCATAGAATGCCTTTCGGTTGAAGTTGAATGTTTGGTTTGGTGTGGCGTCGTTGGCCACAAACGGACCAACACAGTTACCTCGAGATCGCGTAATAGTTCCAGCCGTAACGACGGTCGCCAACGTTGGCCCCTATCGCGTTCGGCTGCTGGCTTGAGTAGTTGGGCCATAACGAGCAAAAGACCGCGTCGTGCGGCCTTGTGTGCGTTGTGGTGGCGATCGGTGGGGTCGCGTTCTACTTGCGGCCGGCCAGCGTGAAATGGCCTCGCTCGGTTTTGCGGAATCGGGCGTCTTTACCCTTGGCGTTGATTTCCCGCAGGATCGAGGCGTAGAGCGTCGCGTCTGGTGTTGCCCCTCCGAATGACGACCAAAGGCCCTCGACCTGCATGGCCTCGACCATCGCCTTGCAATTCATCGCGTCCTTCGATTTGCCAAGGACGATGATCGCGGCTTCGATCTGGCTAATCTTCTTGGTGGGCGTTTGCGTTGTCTTGGCGGGTTTCGATTCCTTGGCGTCGCGTTTGGCCACGGTCGCGGTCTTAGTTGTGGGCTTGGCCATTTGTGCCTTATCGGCCTTCTTGGCGTTACGTGCGGTCGTGGTGGCCTTGGTGGATTTGGTCTTGGTCGTCAACAGCCCAAGCCGATTCATGCAAGAACCGGAATTAATTCAAGAAGTTTTTATGACCAAAACAAAATCGCAACCGGCGCGATCAAGCCGTGTTTGGTTGGCTGGGCAAGAACAGCTCCGGCAGAAAAACACGACAGTTTTTGTAGGAAATTTCTTGACTTGCTATAGCCGTCTGTTCCAATTGGTCGCGACTCGCATTGAGACGCCGGTCAGAGACCTCTCTCCTTCTCTCGCCGCAATCCGACACAGACAGTTTCGTTTTACGAACTTTCTCGCAAGAGATACCTCACGTCCCCTATAGGTGTTTGATGGGTCGCAATCTTCTCCGCCAGATCTGCTCTCAATTCGGATTTTACAAACAGACTCCTGCTAGTCCAGTCAATGCAAGCAGTCTACGGCGACGTTTTCGCGCTCTTCTAGTTGAATCGCTCGAGATGCGTGCCCTGATGGCTGCCAACCCCATCGCTCGCGATGATACGGCATACTATACCCCGGTGGGGACCGATCTTGTAGTCACCACTTCATCCTCGCCCGCTTATCCCGCCGTCAACGATCTCGACGTCGACAGTACTTCGTTGACCTACAGCGTGCTCGTTGGACCAACCAACGGAACTATCCTGGCATTCAACTCGAATGGCACCTTTACCTATCGGCCCAATACCGCATTTAGCGGAATCGATACTTTCACCTACAAAGTCAGCGACGGAACCAACGACAGCAATGCCGCTACCATCGCCATCGGTGTTGGCACCAAGCTGCTCGCTCGTCAAAACCTCGATACCTTTTATCGCTCCTCTTTAGGTCAGTCGATGGATTTGTTTGCGCGGCAAGATGCAACTGCAGATGGCCAAGGGCAATCGAATATTCCTTTGGGTTCCTCACTAGGGATCAATGGATCGCTAGCAGCAAGTGGCAGTTTGCAGTTGCTCGAAGCTCTCAGCCCCGATCAGTCATTGATCTATCGATCGAACTCTCTCGTCAAACCCGTAATCGCCGTCGATACGCAACTTGCTCCGGGTGTCGCCGTTCCCTCCTCAGTGTCCGCGCAAT
Source organism: Planctomycetota bacterium (assembly GCA_026692845.1). Lineage (GTDB taxonomy): Bacteria > Planctomycetota > Planctomycetia > Pirellulales > Pirellulaceae > JBKCUI01. Next base: position 4,743 of record JAPLNM010000163.1, read on the forward strand.
TGACCTTCAATGGTATTGCGGGAACCAGTTATTCCTATTCCACATCCGGTATGACCACCGGCCAAGCCATGCGCTTTGCCCTCCAAGCCGATGGCTCCTCGCTCGCCACCGGGATGTACGATTACTCGATTGCGGTGACCTTAACCATCTCGGGCGTGAACCACACGCAAATTTTCACAGGCAAACAACCGATCGTCAACCGCAACGCGAGCGTCTACGGTTCGGGCTGGTGGCTTGATGGACTCGACAGCGTCGTAGATAGCACCGCTGGCGCGTTACTCGTTAAAGGGAATAGGGATAGCCTGTGGTTTCCTAAGTCAGGCTCAAACTATCTACATGCAGCTGGAGACCTCCAGTACAACTCATTTGTCAAGAACGTGAACGGAACGTTCACCGTTACCTCGAAGACCGGAACGGTCTCTAACTTTTCGACGCTTGGTCTACTAACTAGCGTTGTCGATCCCAACGGAAACACGACTACCCGTTCTTATGCGGATCGCAACAGCGATGGAATCGCTAACGAGCTGATCTCGATCACCGATCCATTTGGACGGGTAACGAATATCAACTATACCTCAGGCAATGTTTCCAGCATTGACCATTTATCTGGTCGGACTACTACCCTAACCTATAGTGGTTCCAACCTGTCCGGGTACACCCTGACCGATCCCGATGGTAGCGGACCACTGACGGCGCCTGTTGTCGGGTTCGCTTACACATCCGGCCAACTCACCAGCCGTACCAATCCCCTGTCGCAGACGACAAGTTATGCCTACGGCGCCAACGATGGACGACTCCGGACAGTTACCTACCCTAATGCGTCGACATGGCAAGTGGTTCCTGCGGAGACAATCGGCCTACCGACCGCCACATCGGGAAACACACTCAAAAAGCCAATCGATGTACAGGCAACGGTGACCGACCAACGAAGCAACACGTGGAAGTTCCACACCGATCGTTACGGAGGTATTACAGAGTCGATCACGGCATTGGGATACGTACGAACTGCCATGCGCGATTCCGATGGAAATCCGTACGTCGTCAATGAACCAGATCCTGATGGCACAGGCCCGTTGAGTGGTTCAGTAACATTTCTGGGTTACAATACCCAATCGGATTTGACCCACGTTATAGCATCCGATAGCGGAGTAACGACCCTAACGTATTCAACGACTCTGCACCGCTTGCTTTCGGTCACGGATCCCCTTGGACGTACCACATCGAGCACCTACGATACCGCAGGGAATCAGCTGACCAGCGTCGACGGCGCTGGATACACGACCACCTATGCGGTCAATTCGCGCGGATTACCTACGAGCATCACTCTTCCTGATCCTGATGGCACCGGACCGCTCACCTCATTGGTGACATCGCTTGCGTATGACGCCTATGGACGATTGATTACGGTTACCAACCCCGACAGTTCTACACAGTCATTCACGTACAACACCGCGGATCAAAATTTCACTCGGGTTGATGAATTAGGCAATACCACGACCGTTGCGTACGACAGTCTGGGACGTAGGACATCCGTCACCGATCGGGTTGCGGCTGTCACGCAGTTCGCGTACGACGCCCTGTCTCGAGTCATCAAGCAGACGGACGCTTTAGGAAACATCACAGACATCGAATACAACAATCGGGGCTGGGTTTCCAAGATCAAATTCCCAGATCCCGATGGTTCAGGCCCCTTGGCTCGGGCAGAGGATATTCGTAGTTACGATGGCATTGGAAATTTGACATCGCAAGGTGACCCACTTGGAAACTACCAGGGCTCAACACCGTACACGTACAATGCAGACAACCTGCTGTCGTCGCGCGGTAGCGCTGGTAATCCAGGACTTTACGAGAATTGGGACTACGACAACGCCGGGAGATTGAAAAACGCATATCGTGCAAGTTCCGGAGGATACCCGGATCGTACTACGTATGGTTATGACGCCATGAACCGCGTCATTTCTCGTACGATTCAATCAAGTCCCACCTACGGCACACCAACGGTCTATTTCTCCGAGGCGGTCACGTACGACGTTGCTGGCCAACGGATCGCGGCCACGGATGGACGAGGAAACGCAACGCAATACAAGTACAACAGCCGTGGCCTATTAGCGTCTGAAATCTTGCCGGATGCGGACGGTAGCGGCTCGCAGTTTAGTTTGGTGATCGCCCACGGATATGATCAAATGGGCCGAGAAATCAGCATCGATCGTGGGTTTGATCGTGTAACCAACTTGGAATACAACAGTATGTCTCGTGTGACAAAAGTCACCGAGCCTGACCCGGATGGATCCGGCTCACTTGTTTCGCCAGTCACTCAATACAACTACAACAGTCGTGGGGATGTAACCAGCGTTACCGATCCACTCGGAAGAGTGAATGCCTATACCTACGATGCTGAGCAACGGGTCACCAAACAGACCGATCCAGATCCAGATGGAACCGGTCCTCTCGCCAGTCCCGAAACAAATTGGGCGCACAACGCTCTGGGGTGGGTCAGCAGTGTCACCGATGCGCGCGGTGGAGCCACCAGCAGCTCCTACGACAACTTAGGTAGGATTCTCACGAGAACGGACCCAGACCCAGATGGCTCGGGAAGCTTGTCGGCGCCCGTAACCACCTATGGCTATTCCAACCAGGGACTTTCCTCGGTCACCGACCCTTTATCGCATGTCACGACCTACAGTCGCGACAACAAGGGGAGAGTTAGCGGCATCACGGATCCTGCTGGGAATACCACGAACTACGCCTATGACTTCTACGGGAATCTCTTGAGTCAAACCGCCCCCGATCCAGATGGTGCTGGACCACTGGCTCGGCCCGTGACCAGTTATGTCTATGATTCCGTAAATCGGGTAACGAGCAAAACCGATCCAAACAATGGAGTCACGAGCTATACCTATGATATCTCCTCGAATTTGACGTCGCTGAAAGACCCCGTCAACAATACCACCAATTTCGGGTACGACGGTTTGAACCGATTGGTCCTCAACACCAACGCTCTCTCCAAATCCAAGAGTTACGTTTACGACGTCGCCGGTAACCTTACGAGGACGGTCGACCGCAACGGTCGAATGATCCAATTTGGATACGACAATCTCGACCGTCAAACGACCGAGAATTGGCAACAAAGTGGTTCCGCGACGCCGTCGCTCACCGTTGCAACGACCCAAGATGGAGGTCCCATCAACGAAATTCAATCGGTGGGATGGACGACGAGTGCCTACGGCATGAGCGGGACTTACAGTTTGAGCTTCAACGGGCAAACGACATCTGCGATTGCCTGGAATGCAGATGCTGCCACCATCACTTCCGCTTTGGAATCGTTGTCCAGCGTGGGAAGTGGGAATGTAGCGGTAACCGTAACGATCCCTAGTGGCAGCAGCACCAGTCGAACTTTGAAGATTGAGTTTAAGAATGGAAAGGGAGCAACCAATGTAGCTCAAACGACTATCAATACCGGTGGTCTCACAGGATATCCCTTTGGCACGCCAAGCGGCTTTGCCCACACTACCGTGACGGGAGGGAATTTTACCGAAACGCAAACCATTACACTCTCGAACGCTTCCGGAGGCACATGGCGGGCTGCCTACAACGGCGAAGTTTCTGCTCCGCTTTCCCCATCCATCACCGCCAGTCAGCTAAAATCGGTGTTAGATGGCTTTAATGGGATCGACAACGTCACGGTCACAGGCAGCAGTGGCATTTTCACCTTCACCTTTGGCGGGACTCAGTCCACCACGAACATGCAGCAGATTTTTGGCGATGCAGCCAATGCAAGCAACGGTTCAACTGTGCGGACTATCACCATGGCTTACGAAGCGGATAGCCAAGTTACGTCGGTCTCCGATCCCTCGTCGACAATCAACTACACGCTCGACCATCTTGGCCGAGCGACCACGATTGCTCAATCGGTCAACGGACTAACGCCGACCGTGACCCTCAATCAGTCGTTCGATGCGATGAACAATCGCACGGAGCTCAAGGCCACGATTGCTTCGACCCTAGACTTCAAGAACACGTACCAATACGATCAACTGCAACGTTTGACCGATATCATCCAGCAAGGTCAGTCCGGGGGGAACACGGTTCTCGCGAAACATGTGACTTTCGCGTACAACGCACTCAATCAGCGCACTCAAATCGCTAGGTACCAAAGCACGGGTACAACCAGCGCGGTGGCCACCACGGACTTCACCTACGACTCTGCCAATCGCCTCAGTGGCATCGCTCACAAACAAGGCTCCACAAACCTCAATACCTACGCCTACACCTACGACCCCCTTTCCAGGATCGCAACGATCGTTTCGACGTTGGAAGGAACTGATACCTATACGTACGACCAGACATCGCAACTGGTAGGCGCCACTCACACATCGCAATCGAACGAGACCTATGGCTTCGATGCCAACGGCAATCGGAACACTACTGGCTTTACGACAGGGACGAACAACCAAACCACCGCAGGGCTCGGATTCACCTATACCTTCGATGATGAAGGGAACCGGACATCGAAGACCGAGACGGCCACAGGCAAGGTCGAAGAATATACATGGGACTACCGAAATCGATTGACCAAAGTCGTCTTCCGGAACATTTCCGGTGGGGCGATCGTCAAGCAAGTCGACTACGAATACGATCCCTATAACCGCCTAGTCCGTCGGACATTCGATGCCGACGGTGCTGGATCCGGCACTGCAACCGATCAATTCTGGGTGTATGACGGAGGGATCAACGCAGTCTTTCAATTCGATGGTTCGACTGCCTCGAATCTATCCCATCGCTATCTGTGGTCCAACAATGTTGACGAACTTCTGGCCGATGAACAGATCGCCGAAAGCAACACGCTCTGGGGATTGGCGGATCACCTCCGTTCACTGCGTGACATCGCGGACCTGAATGAAGGCACCGGTGTCACCTCGATCACCAACCATCGCACATTCAACAGTTTCGGCAAACTTATTTCCGAGACGAACGCGGCGGTGGACATGCTGTTCGCGTTCACGGGCAAGCATTACGACGATGCCACCGCCTTGCAGCACAATCTTTTCCGATGGTACGACCCGGCGCTTGGTCAGTGGCTCAGCGAAGACCCGCTTGGATTTGGCGCTGGCGATGAAAATGTGAGGAGGTATGTGGGGAATAAAGTGGTGAACTCTATCGATCCGAGCGGGTTGCAGGACCCGCAACCTGACAACAGTTCTCAATCGCAACAGGCTTCACAAGCTGCGAAGGAGGCGCTTCGATTTGCTGATTTGTATTTCCTACATTATGACACGCTTCAAAGGCAACAGAATGCTAATCCGCCATATAGAAGTTGGAGGGATCCGCCGATATTGAACCCTCCTTTATTGAATCCCACGTATTCTCGACCACCCTACCGAAATCCATTTATTCCAAGCTTCCACGTGCGACCGCCAATTAGAGTTGGTTCTCCATCGGAGCAAAACATTCCGATCTATCAGTTCAACGACCGTTATCGTTTGGAAATTGAGAAAAAACTACATTTTGAACTCGAGTGGCGATGGGGAGGGCCAAGGAAATGACGAATGCTAATGTATTTATTTTAATTAACTTAATCCAGATTTCCATCATCACGCATGGCTTTACTTCGGCGTGTGTCCATGCACAAGAGACCTGTGTCCTAAAGTTTTCTTTCCATCGCAACTCGCAGGCACTGTTGTTTGGTGTTCCAGACGAGTCCGGAGGATTCGTGGGCTGCATACTCGCACCTGAGCTATCGCAGACGGTGTGCTCTCAAAATTTTAGAGATTTCCAACCTTTTGTGCATAAGAGACTTAACTATTCGTTCTTGCCATTCTCATCGCTTGAAGTTTGGAAGCCGCAGTTTGGACCCGATCAAGCGATTGCAATAGATATGTCACTCGCCGAAGAAGCTGGAAACCTGAAAATTGCACAAGTTTACGGTCAAGATTGTTTTCGAGGAACAGAGCTGCAAATAAATGCGATTACCAAAACCGCCGCGGTATTGCAGACTTCCGCACATAAGGACGTTGGTGGCGCGCGATACCCCCTGGCTTTAGGGGAAGATTTTAGGGTCGTGGGACTCCCATTGAATGGTATCCCCACGGAAGTAAGCCTACGCTATTTATCCAATGCAGATGTTTCAATATCAGAAAATGACTTCTTGCGTTTGAGTCAGGAAGGCAGTTTCAATCAACCTCGGGATCAAGTCGTTCAGATTGCGACCGTGACTGCTACTGAACATGCAATTCGCGACGTCAAAGTTAGATATATAGCATCAATTATAATTGGAGGAGTCGAGGTTAAGAGAGTTGCCATGATTGTTTCTGACAAATACACGATTCCAACACTGGGATGGGGATTGTTGCAAAGGCTGAATCATCACGTTGTGTTTAAAAATGAGCCAGAATTCGTTGTTTTTGAAGGGGAAGTTGAGTTAACCGAATCGCTTTTGTACGGCGAGGTTGATCTCGAAGCGATTACCGATGGACTTCGCGTAAATAGAATCGCCGATTGGAGTGTTTTAAAACCTGATATCCAGGAAGGAGACATTTTGAAATCCCCTAAGAATCCACCCCTGAACTCGATGCCGATGGCTACCTGCGAACTATTGATATTGCAGTGTTTTTGCGAGGGAAGCTTAGTGCGGATTCGGGACGGCGTACCAGAAACGCTTTCTATTAAAAACGAAGAGATGCAGACCCGGTGCAACGCTCGAAATCGATTACTTTTTCAATAACGAATGGGAAATTGGAAAACAAGTACCATTAATGCAATGCATCCTGGAAGGTGCAGAAGCGATGTCAAAAAAAATGGAATCAGTAGCACACAAAATTAGCAGGACATCCCAACTGGTAGGAGCCACACACAGATCGCAATCTAACGAGACCTATGGCTTCGATGCCAACGGAAACCAGAATACCACTGGCTTTACGACAGGGACGAACAACCAAACCACCGCAGGGCTCGGATTCACCTACACCTTCGACGACGAAGGGAACCGAGCCTCGAAGACCGAGACTGCTACGGGCAAGGTCGAAGAATATACATGGGACTATCGCAGGGCAAACGCATCAAAGTTTTAATCAACTAACATACGCATGGGGGTTGCCAAAGAAAATGCTAGCATCGAAAGATATCAAAAACTGATCCCTTTCGCTTACTGGAGTCCATGGAATGGTTGCAAAGCTGAGTTTGGTC
>JAPLNM010000164.1 GCA_026692845.1 Planctomycetota bacterium
AGTCCGACATGCTTCATCAAGGCCTCGGCAAGAACCAGCGTCTGGGAATCGACCGAAAGTATCGGCAATCCATCGAGAAACACTAGACGTTCGCGAGCAGCAACGACGTCGCCAGCAGCACATTCATCGACCGTCGCTTGAGACGCAAAAAGCTCAAACTTGGACCGATGGTCAGTCCACCATTCAAACGTCAAAAGTTGGTTCGCCGCAACTACTAAATCGGAACTACGTCTAGATGCCAAATATCCAATTACAGATTTCTCAAGGTAGACTGTTTGCATTTTTACTACCTTTCAATGTCCGAACGGCAACCATCACCGAGTGGCCGCCAAAGTGGTTTCTAAGATTGAGCGCGGCCGACCGGCCACTTCGGTGCATGGTTTTGTTCTGGCTGTTTTTCGTGCTCGTGCTCGTGCTCGTGCTCGATCGATCGATCATGAAATTGTATCATTCCATTCTGTTCAACGCGCTGCTCCGGCGGGAATTTGGTAATGGATAGGATAATGGAGATAAGGAGCATGATCCGCACGTCGGGGAAAGGCGGTTTGTGGGCCGTAACGCAAGTCGCGTTGATGCCGCGCACACGAACCGTTCGATTACGAGCACGAGCACCGTCCGCCACGGCGGACTGAGCACGAGCACGATGGGATCCTGTGGTCGGAATGCTCCAGGCCCCCGGTTGGCTTGCCCAACCGGAAGCCAAGCTTCGCGAGCTAGCCGGAAGCCAAGCTTCGCGAGCTAACCGGAATCTGCTTCCCCTTCCGCACAAGGCGGCAAGGGTCGTAAATTGGGGTTGGTGGAGATCCGCCAGTAGCTGACGAACCTTGGGCTCCGGTGGCTCAAGGCCACCCGGGGGCCGAGATCTTAGGATGAGTGCGTGGCCCGGGCGTCGCCGGGTGCCTGGCACCTGAGGCAATCGCCGCCGGTTTGCTAGCGTTGCTGCCTTGGGCGCAGAGCGGCCTTCGAAAAAAACCCACCGAAACCCTGCTTTTGCTGTCTGGACAATAGTCGTTCGGACGAGTAATATATCGATATGAGCCAAGAATCGCTGGCGACGATCCGCAAGTTCGATTCGCAAGAGCAGGAGGTCTACCTCTCGCTCTGGAGAACCTACGATCGTCTCAAAGCCATCGAGGATGACCTCTTCGGACAATGGGGGATCACTTCCCAACAATACAATGTCCTTAGGATTCTCCAAGCAGCAGCACCCGAGCCGGTTCCGACGCTGCAGATTTCAAACCGACTTATTTCCCGAGCTCCAGACATTACCCGGATGCTCGACAAGCTTCAACTCAACGGCTGGATTCGACGCGTCAGGACCGAAGAGGACCGCCGAACGGTCCTTGTCGAAATCACCGACGAAGGCCAGCAGTTGCTTGAAAAACTAGAAGAACCTGTCAAGTCTTTGCATATTTCCCAGTTAGGTCACCTGAGCCAAACGGATCGTGCGACTCTGTGCCAACTGCTCCAGAAAACCAGAAAGCCCCACGAACCGCCCGGCGGTCAGTGGTGACCGCCGGTGTGCGATAAACGTTATCGAACACTTACTTAACTAAGCGTCCATCCCAAGCGACAAGGTGATTTATGATTCAAGCTGTGGAAAAACCGGATGTGATTGTCATCGGCGGTGGGCCTTCGGGTTGCGCGACGGCTACGATTCTCGCTCAACGCGGCTACCGGGTCCGGGTATATGAACGCGAGCATTTCCCTCGGTTTCACGTCGGCGAGTCGTTGATCCCCTTTTGTCATGGAACGATCCGCCGGATCGGAATGCTCGACAAGATGAAGTCGAGTCACTTTACCAAGAAGTTCGGTGTGCAATTTATCAATGAGCACGGGAAACTCTCCGAGCCCTTTCGATTCGAAGAGTATGATCCCCATGAGCGCTCGCAGACTTGGCAAGTCCTGCGAAGCGAATTCGACCATATGTTGATGCAAAACGCTCGCGAGCATGGGGTCGAAGTGATCGAAGGGGCCAGGGTCTTGGACATCGAACGCCAGGGGGATCGGGTCGTCGGAGTGAAGGTCAAATGCGGCGACGCGCCAGCCGAGTTAGTGCACTCCCAAGTCGTCGTCGATGCAAGCGGGCAATCCTCGATGTTGATCGATCGGATGAACATGCGGGAGTGGGACGCCGATTTGAAAAAAGCGGCCGTTTGGTCGTACTTCAAAGGAGCCAAGCGAGAGCCAGGCCTGGATTCCGGCGGAACGATCGTGATTCAGACTCAGGGTAAAAAAGGGTGGTTCTGGTATATCCCGCTTCATGACGATGTGGTCAGTGTCGGTGTGGTTGCCGACTTTGATTATCTGTTCAAGAATCGCGATTCAAAGGACCCTGAGAAGATCTTCCAAGAGGAAGTCGCAAGATGTCCCGGAATTCAGCCGCGTCTCGCGGGTGCTGAGTGCGTCGGCGAGTATCGCATCATGAAGGAATACTCTTATAAAGCCACTCAGGCTGCGGGTGATGGTTGGGTATTGGTGGGTGACGCTTTTGGGTTCTTGGATCCCCTCTACTCCTCGGGAATTCTGCTTGCTCTGGTTTCTGCCCAGATGGCCGGCGATGCGATCGCCGATGCTTTGGATGTCAACGACCCCTCCGAAGCCCGCTTGAGGGCTTGGGAACCTGAGTACCGCAAGGCCATGGATCGGATGAGGAACTTAGTTCGAGCCTTCTACGATGGATTGAACTTTGCCCAACTGGTTCGCAAGCATCCTGAGAAGAAGCATTTGATTACCGACATCCTGATCGGAAACCTCTTCAAAGACGAAGTCGATGAACTTTGGCCGTTGATTGATGCACTTCGCGAAGAGAACATGCAGATGAGTCACGCCTGAGGTCCAAGACCGACCCGGGCGACTCGTAGATCGCGACGTGGCAAATCAGCAGGGACGCTGGCCGAAGTGCGCAAGCACTCCGGCGAATCGTTGAGAACTAGAATGTCTCGCCAAGGCTTAGAATTTACCGGACGGCTTGCGCCATTCCGCTTTGATCGGCCTTAGACGGCTTGTTCGCTGGGCACGCTGTACGGTGCGCGATACTCGCGGGTGAGCCAATGGTTAGGAGCATCGTTGCCGACGAAGGTTTCGGCGATGGGGTCGAGTGCCAACGAGCGGCCCATCCAAATCGAGTAGTCTTTCACTGAGTTCTCGCTCAGGTGCTCGTCGGTTCGTTTCCAAGTTTCGACTATTGCAGTATCACCCCCTTGGGATTCAATCGCACCGGCGACTTCGGCACCGGGGATTTGGTTCCCGAGTCTCAAGGAGATATTTCCGAGGTGGCACAGGGCGCTCGAAAGGTGTCCTTGTTCGATATCGGCATTGAGGGTTCGATAATCTCGGTTTCGCATCGCGTCG
>JAPLNM010000165.1 GCA_026692845.1 Planctomycetota bacterium
GTAGCTGAAAATCTTGGCCCCGCCGGCATAAAGCCGACGGAGGCCAAAAAGACCCAATAAGCCTACCGTCGGGCTTGCCCCGGCGGAGGCGTAACTAACAGCTACAGGGCATGCGCTCAGCGCCCTCGGGTAGCTGAAAATCTTGGCCCCGCCGGCATAAAGCCGACGGAGGCCAAAAAGACCCAATAAGCCTACCGTCGGGCTTGCCCCGGCGGAGGCGTAACTAACAGCTACAGGGCTTGCGCTCGGCGGCCTCGGGTAGCTGAAAATCTTGGCCCCGGCGGCATAAAGCCGACGGTGGCCAAGAAGAGCCTCGCCTACAGCCCGCAGCTTGCAAGCAACCGGTCGGCTCCCGAGCGGACCACATCCTGGGTCGGCAAACCCGTCTCCGCTTCGATCCTTTCGATCTCGTAGCGAGCTTCCGCATCGCTCAGACCGTGCGAGTTGATCGCGATGCATACGACCCTCACGGGAGCCAAAGCCCCCCCGGCACTGGCGATGCTCTCATACATCGCGACCACATCGCGCAGCGGCGGAATCTTCACCCACTTGAAATCCCGCAAATGGTGCATCTGCGCCCGATGCACCAACACCAAATGACTCGGCTGCGAACCCCTCAAAAGCGGTAACGTCGCCGTCGATGCGGGATTCAATAAAGATCCTTGCCCCTCGATAAACACCACATCGCGGTCCTGCGCACAGGCGATAAGTTCTTGTTGCACTGCCCCGGAGGCAAAGTCCACGCGGATCGCATCGAGCGGAATGCCATCCCCCTCGAGCATCACTCCCGTCTGGCCTGTGGCCATGAACTTCGATCGCACGCCCCGGGCCAAGGCCGCTCGATGAAACGCAATGGCCGCCGACATCTTGCCGATCGACATGTCGGTCCCGACAAACAACACCCGCTTTGCGGGCAGGAGTCGCGCCAATCCCATCCCAGAGATCAACCCAGCAGGCTCCTTGCGTATGTCCCAAATCCAATGGCCCTCTTGCACATGCGGTGCCAATCGAGGATCACCCGCAAGCGATGTATGCAAACCATTGAGAATATTGAGCCCACCTTGCAAAGATGCCTGCAGGTCCCCGATCCAGTCCTCGGGGAGCTTGCCCCCAAGCGCCGCGAGTCCAAGCGCCAGGGTCTGCGGCCCATAAGCTATCGCTTCCTGAGCCGTCGCAACGATCGGAATCTGACGATCCAGAGCAATACCCGTCAGCTCCGCAAGATTGCCACCTGCGGTCTGACGATCGATCACCACGACGCATCGCTCGGGGGCAAACCGCAGCAGCGCCAAACCCGTCTTGCCATGGATGCCGGTGATCCCACCGTGCAAAAGGATCGCCAATCGGTCGGTCGCGTCGTATTGCGGATGTCTAGGCATGGGTCACTCCAAGTCCAGGAAGGTCGCGGTTGATCAAGTACCCGTCGTCAAATCGGCATCCGACAAACGGATCGTCCTTTAAATTTAAATGGCTATCCAAGTCGATATAGTCGACCAGCGCGCCCAAACTATTCGCGGCGGTGTTCCCCAAACTCGTTTGAGAGTAACATCCTAACATCCGCTTGAGTCCATGGGCACGGGCCGTGTGAATCATTCGCAACCCTTCGGTCACTCCTCCGCATTTGAGAATCTTGATGTTGATCCCGCTGCATCGACCCACCAATCCGGGGATGTCCTGCGCAGTCCTGCAACTCTCGTCGGCCATGATCGGCAAACTCGATCCGCGATGGACCTGTGCCAAAGCCTCCAGGTCGCTCGGCTCTGTCGGCTGCTCGATATGATCGACCCCCCGTTGGGCAAGCCATCGCGACATCGCAATCGCATCCGGAACACTCCAACCCCCGTTGGCATCGACACTCCGATGGACCGTCGAAGGCAAAATAGCATCGAGCGCCTCAAACATCGCTTGGTCGGCTCGAATCCCATCGGGTGAACCCATCTTGACCTTCACCGCACGGACTACTCCAAGCTCTAACCACTGCAACCAGCGCTGCTGTGCCGCCTCAGGCGATTGAATGCCGATCGTCACCGATGTAGGTACCGTCGGGACTTGTGAAACCCCTAGCAACTTCCAAACCGGCAGCCCACTGGCCTTACCGCACCAATCCCAGATCGCCATGTCGATCCCCGCGATCGCCGACGACGCGATGCCTTGGGCCACAAGCGCCCCGTGGATCGATTCACGCTGCCAAGGATCATACGAAGATACGACCGACGCGGCGCGCGAAAGCTCGATCTCCAAGTGATCAAAAGACTGCGTTGTATGCGGGATCGAAAATTCAGCCGATTCGCCAATCCCCTCGATCCCATCTTTGAGTAAGCGAATTTCCCAGTTCCGCGAACTAGCCTGGGTTCCCCGGCTTATGGCAAGCGCAACACGTTTGTGGACTTCAAAACCACGGCAAGTCAGCTTCATCGGGGCGACCTCCACTCCATTCGAAAATGAGGACCGATTCGAGAAATATCGAACGCATCGCCGACGATACACCATCCGCTGGATTGATAAAAGGGGACGGCCGAGTCCCTCGCGTTGCACCACAGCTCCCAGCCTTGGGCTTTTGCCAATCGAGCGACGTAATCGAGCAGTTGACGGCCGACTCCATGACCCTGCCAAGCCTGCAAGACCGCCATGCCTCGCAACTGCACTCGGTCGGCCAAGCCGGAACGGTTCTCCGGCGGCATGAGGGTCAAACAACCGATCGGCTCGGTGTCTTGATAAGCCACCATGTGGCGCGTTTGGGGGTCTTGGTCGCCCGCAAATAATGTATCTTCAAAACCCATCCCCAGAGGCGCACGCAAAACCTCAAAGCGCACCTGACGCACCGGCCCGATCCGCTCCAATCCTCGCGATTCATCGATACGAATCAACATAGCAATCGCTCGATCCGAATCATCGCCCAGGAATCGGACGCCACTGATTGGAATTCCTCGGATCGCCCGGCCCCAATGCCGAGCTACCCGAGCTACCCGAGTTCCCCGACGATAATCGGCCCGAGGGTCCCGGTCGAGCATCGGGCAGTCCAGTTCCCCCCGATAAAGATCCTGACATGGATCCTATCGAGGGCCCGGACATCGAACTGTTCGGACCCGGAATGTTGGCCATCCGCGAGCTAGGGTTGCGTCCCTGCAATTTGGCGATCTCGCGTTCGCTTTCTCCGAGCCGCCTTTCGAGTTGCACGTTGCGCTGCTCGAGATCCTCGGCTCGTTTCTTCTGACTTCGGAACTCCGAGAGCAAGCGTTCGCTCTCGATCTGGTACTGCCGCATCGCATGGTTCCCAGGCCACTGCTGGCAGCCGCCGGTGCTGAGAACCAAGCAGACGATAGCTCCATAGCCCAACAAACCGTACCATCGTGTACACAGCGTAAAACGCTGCGGGGGAACAGTTTTTTGGGTTCCTGCGAGCATGGAGGGGTTCCTGAAGACAAACACAATAGGCGCCTCGTTAACGGCACCTGGACGATGAATGGCTCGGGAGTCTTACCAAGTACCGGACCTGGAGCGGAAGACCACTTCCACCAAAAAAAGCTTGGATCAAGCGATCCAATCGGGGATGATGCGGCCATGGACATCGGTCAGTCGGAAATCGCGGCCTGCATAGCGGTAGGTCAACCGGGTGTGGTCGAATCCCATCAACTGGAGCATCGTTGCGTGCAGATCATGGACATGGACTCGATTTTCGACCGATTTGAAGCCGAAATCGTCGGTCGCGCCGTAGGCTTGGCCTCCCCGGACCCCGCCGCCTGCGAGCCAAACGCTAAAGCCATAGTGGTTGTGGTCCCGGCCGCTGATCGTCCCGTCGTTGGCGCCCTTTTGGGGCAATTCGACCGTCGGCGTTCGCCCGAATTCGCCCCCCCAAAGCACCAGTGTCTCGTCGAGCAGCCCACGTTGTTCAAGGTCGCTCAGGAGGGCCGCGATGGCTTGGTCGGACTCTCCGGCGAGCTTTTTGTGCCCTTCGAAAATCTTGTCGTGGTTGTCCCAAGGTTGGCCTTGGCCGTGCCAGAGTTGCACCACCCGAACGCCGCGCTCGATGAGCTTTCGCGCGATGAGCATCTGGCGGCCCTGCACGCCAGGTCCATACATATCGAGGATATGCTTGGGCTCCTTCGACACGTCGAATACATCCATCGCTTCTTCCTGCATGCGGTAAGCCAGTTCCATCGATTGGATACGGGCCTCGAGCATCGGATCGTTCGTCCGGGTGCGGCTATGTTCGGCGTTCATGCGTTGGATGATATCGAGCTCGCGGCGTTGTGCCGGCCGAGAGAGTTTCCGATTCACGACATTCTCGATGAGCTTCTCGACGCTCTCATGCTTGGTGTCGATGTAGGTTCCTTGATAGATCCCCGGCAAAAATCCAGCTTGCCAATTCTGCGATTCCTGGATGGGATACCCCCCTGGGCACATGGCGATGAAAGCTGGCAAATTCTGGTTGTCGGTCCCGAGCCCATAGGTCAGCCAGGAGCCAAAGCTCGGGCGGACCTGCCGTGGCTCTCCGCAGTTCATCAGCAAGAGCGATGGTTCGTGATTCGGGACGTCGGCGTGCATCGAACGGACGACACAGAGCTTATCGGCATGGGCGCTTGCGGTCTTTTCGAACAGCTCGCTGGCCCAAAGTCCAGACTGGCCATGCTGCTTGAACTCGAAGATCGACGGGTAGAGGTTCCCGGTCTTGCGCTCGGTTCTGGGGGTCTCCCCGGGGAGTTCCTGTCCGGCAAACTTGGCGATCTGCGGCTTGGGATCCCAGGTATCGATATGGGAGGGCCCGCCGTTGGCAAAGATATGGATCAGGTGTTTGGCCTTGGCCGGAAAATGCGGAGCCTTGGGCAAAAGCGGATTGGGCGAATTCTCGCCGGCGGCTAACGACTGCATCAGGCCGCTTAAGGCCACGGCGCCGAGGCCAAACCCGCCGCGTTCGAGCAGTTCGCGCCGGGAGAGCATCAGGTCGGTCGGATCGAAGGGTAGGTCGCGCATCGGGGATGGTTCTCGGTCGAGTCGATGAAACTATTAGCGATTAGTCGATGAAACAAAATTCGTTGGTCAGCAAGAGCAACTGGGCAGCTTGCTCCCAAGCGCTCAGCGGACTGGATCGCTCGCCTCGAAAGTCCCGTTCGCTGTTAGCGCGCGACCGGGTTTCATCGGGCGAAACGATCCGGACTTTCCATTCAAACGTATCGGAATCCGCATCGGAGTTGCTGTCGGTAACGAAATCGATCGTATCGCCAGGCTCGACATGGATAGCATCGGCATGGGTCGGGCTGCTGGTGTGCAAAACGGTCCATTGGCCGATTTTTTCTTTTTCTCGTAGCACGATCGTCGCTCGCACTCCGTTGCCCTGTTCGGCTGGATGCCGAACCAGTCCGCGGATGCGAAGTTCGGCCGCCTCTTTGGCCGTCCAGCGCCGGACAACCGTCTGATCGAGTTGCCGCCCGGGATGGCCTCCCGTGGAGCTCAGGATCGCCCAGTCGAGAGTCGGATCGGGCAACGCGTCTTGCATCCCTTGCCATCTGTTTTGATGGAAGCGTGGCAGGGGTTTGAAATCCACCACCGCGCCGGTTTCGGGGTTCCATGTTGCCGTTCCATACGACCAGCCGCTCTCGGGCAAATCCGGCGCGCTATCGCCGGTGGCTTGCAAAACCTCCACCATCCACGCCTTTTCCTGGGGACTCGCCGAGCGCGCTAGGACCTGATGAAACAAAGCATCGATTCCTGCATCGGACCCTAGGCCTGCGGCCTGTTGTCCGATCGAACCTAGCATCGAGAGAACCAGATCGCTGTTCATCAGGACCAAGCCCTGCTGCGGCACCGTGGTTTGTGGACGGGTCGGTACGTGCGCATCGGGACTTGCGAAATCAAAAGTGCGGAACAGTTGAGGTAGGTTTTGCCGATCGATGTAAGCGTAAAGCGTTCGTCGTTTGGGAAACGGCGACTCGGTGATCTTGACGCTCGGGCCGCCGATTGCCGGATCGAGTTGACCGGTCGCAAGCAGCAGCGCATCGCGAAGCGATTCAAAGTCCATCCGCTTGCGCTGGGCACGCCACCAAAACCGATTTTCAGGATCGATCGCAAAGGCATCTTCGCGATGGTAGCTCTGTTGGCGATAAGCGCGACTCAAGACCATCCGCCGCACGAGCTGTTTGGTCGACCAGCCTTGCTGGATGAAATCCCAGGCCAAGGAGTCCAAAACCACCTGTTGGACCGGTGGTTCACAGCGGACCCCAAAGTCGCTCGGGGTATCGACCAGCGGAAGGCCAAAGAGCCAACCCCAAAGACGATTGACATAGACGCGGGCCGTCAACGGATTCTTCGGATCAACGATCGCTTCGGCCATCTCGAGCCGCCCACTGCCGGTCCCCATCTCGATCGGTACGTGACTCGCAAGGAATCCAAAGAACCGGCGAGGGACCTCGGGGCCAGGGTTCCCCGGATTGCCTCTCAATAGGATCTTCGTCGGACCTTGGTCGGGCTTATCGACCATTCGCATCGCCGAGGGCTCGCCGCCTGGCTCGACGCTCCCGAGCATCGCGCCATGGAGCGAGTAGTAGTCGGCCATACTGACAGGATCGAATTTGTGATCGTGGCACCGAGCACAACTGGCCGTGACCCCCATCAAGCCGCGTGTGATCAGATCGATGCGGTCGTCGGCGATGTCGTGGGGATTGTTCAAAAAGCGACGACCTAGGGTCAGCATTCCCATCGCGTCGAGCTGCGCATTTTGGTTCTCAGGGTCGAGTCGATCGGCGATCAACTGGTACCGAAGAAACTGATTGTAAGGCATGTCCGCATTGAAGGACCGGATCAACCAATCGCGATATTTAAAGGCGTGAGGGTATTCGCGGTCCTCTTGGAAGACGTATCCTTTGTTGTCCGCGTATCGGGCCACATCCATCCAGCGTCGTGCCATGCGTTCCCCGAAATGCGTGGATTGCAAAAGCTGATCGACCAGTTGGACGTACCAATCCTCCGAAGCATTCGCAGCGACTTGTTCGATTTCCGAGTACGTCGGAGGCAAGCCCAGCAAATCGTTGTAGAGTCGACGCGTGAGTGTCCTGCGGTCGGCTTCGGCCGAAAAACCTAGCCCGCGCTCGGCCAGCTTCGATCCGATCGAACGATCGATGGGGTCGCTCGTGGGGCCGAGATCGCCGACAACCGGGAGTTCCGCAGGAGCGACCAGGGGTTGATAAGCCCAGTGCGCTGTGGCCTTCTGTGCCTTGTCGACCGACGGTTCTGGAATGCCACTTGGATCCTCTTGGCGAGGATCGATCGCCCCGTCGGCGATCCATTGCTTCAGATCGGCGATTTGAGGATCGGAGAGTTTTCCATCCGGGGGCATTTGAAAAGCCGCGTCGGTGTACACGATGGCTTTGACCAGAAGGCTTTCGGTAGGGTTGCCTGCCAGGATTGCTGGTCCCAAGGTTCCGCCCCGTCGCATCGCGCCGGCCGAATCGAGCCGAAGTCGTCCGCCGAGCTCCCCGGGCTTGGTCGTTCCACTATGGCACTCGTAGCAGTGCTCGACGAGGATCGGACGGATCTTGGACTCGAAAAAATCGAGCTTCGGGTCCTGCGCCCACAACGGACTTGCCAGCCAGCAGCAGATTAAGCATCGCAATGCCCGAGCGGTCAAAGTAGCAAAGCTCATGAAAGTTTTTCTAGGGTGGGAGTGGCTCGTCGGGCCCGAGCGCAGGGAGGGTAGCCAAATCGCAGGTTTGCAGATTGCATTTCGCAGATTGCTTTTCGGCCAGTTGCATCGGATCGGAACGACTTAAGCTTGGAAAGTTCTTTTTTTAACGAACCACGCAGGCAGGCGAACTTGGATGCAACCTAGGCTATTGTAGCTCTAAATCCAGGGAAAACCAAGCCAAAGAGGCGGAATACAGGATCCGTTTGCAGCGCCTGGCCGAACAAGAGGATAGCTAGTTTTGCGTTTCCAAGGCTAGAGATTATTGGCTAAA
The DNA here is from genome assembly GCA_026692845.1 of Planctomycetota bacterium. Classification (GTDB taxonomy): domain Bacteria; phylum Planctomycetota; class Planctomycetia; order Pirellulales; family Pirellulaceae; genus JBKCUI01. Next base: position 7,950 of record JAPLNM010000165.1, read on the forward strand.
CTAAGGGTCGTCCGTCGGAACGAGGCTTGTCGCTGTGGCGAAATGGCAGACGCATTGGACTTAAAATCCAAGGACCTTTGATCGGGTCGTGTGGGTTCGACCCCCACCAGCGACACTATAGGCAAGCACCCCGAATGTAGAGTTAGGCAAGCAGCGGCAAAATCGTGCTCGTGCTCGTGCTCCTGCTCGTGCTCGTGCTCCGTGCTCCTGCTCCTGCTCGTGCTCGTGCTCGTGCTCGTGCTCAGTGAAACGGTGCTCGTGTTCCGTGTTCCGTGCTCGTGCTCGTGCTCGTAATCGTAATCGAATCGCGGCAATCATGACAGAAAACTTCTTCGACCACGATCGGCTTGACGTTTATCGCCTTTCGATCGAATACGTCGCCGACGCATTTGATACTTCGCGATCGCTGGAGGGACTTCATCGCCATGCTCGGGATCAGTGGTGTCTCGGAATCATCGACCGAGTACAATCAGTCAGTCGATTACGAGCACGAGCACCGTCCGCCGCGGCGGACTGAGCACGAGCACGACGAGGAGCCAGAACAAAGCGATGCAGGCGAGGGCCTCGATCGGCCTTTTTTGACTTGCGTTGAGTCAACTCCTTAGCTTCGCTGATCGCTAAAGTTAGGCAAGTCATTTAGGCAGCACGGGTAATGAAGCGAATCGCGGTCGTCGGGTCGGGCATCAGCGGGCTTGCGACTGCTTGGTATCTGCAGCGTCAGGGCCACCAAGTGGACGTCTATGAGAGCCAGGACCGGTTCGGTGGAGTGATCGACACGCTCGATCCGCGCGAGTCACCGTTCTTGATCGAGTGCGGCGCAGATAACTTTGCAACCCTGCTTCCGGACGCTTGGGAGCTGGTCAAGCAGATGGGGCTTGAGTCAGAGTTCATCCATCCGAACAAGGATCATCGCATGGCGCAGGTGGTGCATCGCGGTCGGTTGTTTCCGATTCCCAACGGCTTTTCGCTCATGCAGCCGACGCGCATCGGGCCAATCCTATCGACACCCATCCTGAGTCTCTCAGGAAAGCTCAGAGTGCTGCGCGAGTATTACGCTCCAAAGCGTGAAAGTTCGCAGGACGAGAGCGTCGAGTCGTTTGCCGTAAGGCGACTTGGACGTGAATGCTTCGAGCGGCTCATCGAGCCCATTGTCGGAGGGATCTTCACTGCCCAGGCCGACAAGTTGAGCATGCAAGCGGCGATGCCTCAGTTTGTACGGATGGAGCGCGAGCATGGGAGTTTGATCCGAGCTGCGTTTGCCAAGCGGCGAGAGGATAATGCGGAAAACCGTTCGGCGAGGGAAGCATCCGGTGCGCGGTACGATCAATTCACAGCCCCGAAGTTAGGGATGAAGTGGTGGTTAGAGCAGATCGCCAAGCCGCTTGGGGATCGACTGCATTTGAATCACAGGGTCGAGCAGATCGAGCCGGGCGAAGTCCCAGGCTGGTCGGTTCGGGTAACTCGGACTACGGATGGAGCAACGCGCAAGGAGCATTTCGATGGGGTTTGTTTAGCGGTGCCGAGTTACGTGGCTAGCGGATTGCTAAGAAATGTGGATCGGGAATTGGCCGACGGATTGGGATCGATCGAGTATGCATCATCGGCGATTGCGGTCATGGCGGTGCGTCGGGATGAGATACGACCCGATGCGTTGTGTTTTGGGGCGATTGCACCTTCGAGCGAGAAGCGGAATTGTTTAGCGATCAGTTTGACGAGCGAGAAGTATCCGGGACGCAGTCCGAGCGACACGGTGGTCATGCGGGCGTTTATGGGGGGAGCGGTTCGACCTGAGTTGATGGAGTTTGGCGACGATCGGCTTTTGGAGTTAGCGTTTCGCGAGGTATCGGAATTGTTTGGGGTCCGCAGTCGACCGACTTACGAGCGTCTGATTCGCTGGGAACGGGCGATGCCTCAGTACCACGTCGGGCATGTCGAGCTAGTCAGAAGGATCCGGGGGTTGACTGCCAAGCTCCCTGGTTTCGGATTGGTGGGCAATGCGTATGACGGGGTAGGCATCCCGCAGTGCATCCGAGGCGCGAGGCTCGCAGCGGCCGCGTTTTCGGCCCCATTCGAATCCGCCTGACATCCCCTCCACCACCGGCTGCTGGAAGAAAGGAACGCAAAGGCGCGAAGGTGCAAAGACGCAAAGGTAGTGGATCTCGCGCAGAGATCCGGCTCCTGGAAGAAAGGAACGCAAAGGTAGTGGATCTCGCGCAGAGATCCGGCTGCTGGAAGAAAGGAACGCAAGGGCGCAAAGGTAGTGGATCTCGCGCAGAGATCCGGCTGCTGGAAGAAAGGAACGCAAAGGTAGTGGATCTCCCGTAGAGATCCGGCTCCTTGAAGAAAGGAACGCAAAGGTAGTGGATCTCGCGTAGAGATCAAAAAGGTTTCAGGCGATTCCCCATGCACGATGGTGGGTTGCGCGGCAAAGCCCGCTTGAAAAAACTCAGGGACTGTCCCCAGGTTTTTGTGTAATCGGATTGATGATTGTCGATTGATGAGTGTTGATTTTTGAAGTGGTGGAAGTTGGGCGTGTCTTATTCGGTTCGTATTTTTCCCTCGCAAATCGCAAATCACCAATCACCAATCACCAATCACCAATCCTCGGTTCTTCCTTTGTTTGAGTCCACCCTCAGCATCCGGTCTAACCGCTTGGCCCCCCTTTGCCCCAGGGCTTTGGCTAGGGGGGAGGGGGCGGGGGGGGTGAGGGGCGACCGCGCGTAAGGCTTTTTGGTAGTGGATCTCCCGTAGAGATCCGGCTGTTTGGTTTTAGCCCAGTCGGCGGCACTTGGCTGCCATTAGTGCGCGAGCCACCGCGCCCCGAGCGACAGAGAGTCCTTTAGTCCGAGCCCCGTTTATTTCAACCACTCCAACGCCTTGGGGACTGCGGCATTGAGCAGTGGTTCATAGTGCCCCTCGCGCTCCAACTCTAGGAACTCGACTTTTCCACCCGCTTTGCGAAGGGCATCGACGTAGTCTTTCGTGCCCTTGAAGGGTTCATTGTCATCGTTTTTCGCATGAGCGATAAAGACAGGGCATCGCAACTTGGAGATGTAAGTGATGGGAGAATAACGGGAGCCAATGCAATGCACTTACTGATCCGAGGATCCTTGGACGCAAGCAACAGCGATAGCGTGGCTGCCGAACTGTGTCCCCAGATGATCAGTTGCTTAGGATCAGCCATTGGCAATCGAGCCAAAACAAAATCGATAGCCAGTTTGCCATTGTCTACGCCAGCATCGGAGGCCACGAAATTGGAGTAGGCTTGTCTCAGCAAAGGCATGTAGGTCGGGCCATTGGTTGGGCTCACGTTGGGGGGCATTGGACCATCAATATCAAAGCTGACGGTGATCATCCCAGCCTCCGTGAATGGCAAAAACTCGGAGTCGGGTTGGGGGATTTCGATACTCGCACCGTGAAGCAATGGTGTACCCGCAGGAGCTTCAAACACGACCGGCAAGGATTTATCAGCATGGGTTCCTTTGGGGATAAACACGTTCAACTTTAGTGATTTATTGCCTTGCCTTGGTAGCTCGAAACGATGCCAAACGATGCCGGTATCGCCGAAGGGCTTGGGTTCACCGAGTTTAGGAAAATCGCGTGACGTTGACGATGGAAGGTTGGCCTTC
>JAPLNM010000166.1 GCA_026692845.1 Planctomycetota bacterium
ACCTTGCGACTCGAGCTACGAGGAAGTGAATTATATCGACTTCGTCGCCACGTAGCTGGACTCGCAAGAGTTCAGGGGAAGTATCGTTGCGCCCTGAAGTCTTGCGACTCCAGCTACCTTGCGACTCCAGCTACCTTGCGACTCTAGCTACCTTGCGACTCTAGCTACGAGGAAGTGAATTATATCGACTTCGTCGCCACGTAGCTGGACTCGCAAGAGTTCAGGGGAAGTATCGTTGCGCCCTGAAGTCTTGCGACTCCAGCTACCTTGCGACTCGAGCTACGAGGAAGTGAGTTGGTATTGACTGATTTTGGTGGTCCATTCGAGTCCCTCGGACAGCGCCGCGTTCGAGAGGTTCGCCGATCCGACGTCGGCGCTACTGAAGCCCGTGTTGCGATGGAACAGATACACCTTGGCGTGCAAGCGTGTTCCGGTGAAAAGCGACGAGCGCGCCAGCGGACTATCCGGGCGATCGTTCGTTAGGCCTTACGATGTGTAGGATGGGCCGGTGCCGTGTATTGGCCATGCCCGCGGCTAGCGCCGTGCAGGTCACGGGGTGTCTTCGTCAAAGCCCGGTAGCAGCGGTTGGTTGATGTTGTTTTTGCGACCGGATTTTGCACCGGATTTCGAAGACGATCCAGGCTGTTTTGGCAAAGGGTCGCGTCGCTTGCGACTCGCGTGCTTGATCGCCACTTGCGCAGCACTCGCTTGAGCCTGGCTTGTCCCTCGGATCGCGTAGATGCGATCCTTGGCTTGACGGATCGCTTGGGTGTGCTCGACGATCGGCTTGGGATAATCTTTCCCCAGCTGGCAACCATAGCGCGATTGGTCATCCAAGCTCATTTTCCAAGGAGTCCAGAGCAGCGCGATGGGAACCTGGCGAAGTTCCGGAACGTACTTGCGAACGAAGAGGCCTTGGGGGTCCTGGTCTTTGCCCTGTTTTTCAGGAGAGTAAATCCGAATGGTGTTGATCCCAGTGACTCCTGATTGCATTTGAACTTGGGGATAATGGATACCGGGTTCAAAGTCTAGAAAGTTTCGCCCAAGGAACTCGGCAGGTTTGCGCCAATGGAGCCACAGATCGTAGCTGGCAAAAGACACGAGCATGGCGCGCATGCGGAAGTTGATCCATCGGTGTTGATGCAGATAGCGCATGCACGCGTCGATCATCGGGTAGCCTGTTTGGCCTTGGCTCCAGGCTTCAAAGCGTTCCATGGAGAATTCGTTTTCACGCAGACCATTGTAGGCGCTGCATAGGTTTTGAAATTCCAGTTGCGGTTGGTCTTCGAGTTTTTGCATGAAATGGCAGTGCCAGGCCAATCGCGACCGATAGGAACTTACCGATGCCCCCCAGGGCGAGCCTACGGGCGTCTGGCTGAGTCGCTGGTAGACTTGCCTGACGTTGATGCAACCCCAAGCGAGGTAGGGGCTAAGGCGCGAGCAGCTCTGCTGGGCACTTAGGGGGCTGGACATTTCGCTTCGATATCGAGCCCCGCGGTGGCTTAGGAACGACTCGAGGAGCGTATGGGCATGCGATTCACCGCCGGTCTGAAGATCCTCAGTACGAGTAACGAGCGAAGGAACGGTTTTAGCGAACGCAGCGGCTTCATTCCATGACGCGTCGATGCTAAGGCGAGCGTCGGGGGATTGCAGTGGCTCTGGCAGCGTGATCTTCGTGGGGGGTGGCGATAGGGGTTTGTTTGCCCATTGGTTCCAGCGAGCGGCCCAAATGTCTCGGGTAGGCAGACGTCGTACGACGCCGTCTTGGCGGAATTCAGACCAAGGGATGTTCTTGGAGCGGCACCATCGCTGGACTTGTTGGTCGCGACGAAAGGTCCAAAGGTTCCCCGTCTCTTCGTGGCTAAGCAGTTCTTGGAGGGAAAATTTCTGTGAGAGATCTTCAAGGATATCGCTAGCAGACCCGAAACGGACCAGTAAATCCCCGCCGAGGGTTTGGAGCTTCCGACGCAGTTGCAAGGCGGATTCGAGGGCGAATTGGAAGTGGGATCGGTCCATATCGGGGGCCGTCCACCAATCGGGTTCTACGATCCACAGCGGTACGATGGGTCCTTGGGCGCGCGCAAGCGGAGCGTGGTCCTGGATACGGAAATCCCTTTTGAACCAAACGATGCGAGCGACAGGTTTTTCGTGGGAGGCTAAGGACACGGATCGTAGCGAGATTTTGGGAGCGGGAATTGCGGGTACTTGGCAATGGAATGATCCACCCAAGTCAACCCCTTCTGGCGTTCGCCACTCATCAATCATCAATCATCAATCTCCCGTTCCATCGGATTGATGATTGTCGATTGATGAGTGTTGATTTTTGAAGTGGTGGGAGCTGGGCGTGTGTTATTTTCGGCTCAATTTTTTTCCTGCTTCACTCGCCTAGCTCCCTGAGGATGTCTTACGCCCGCCGGCAGTTCGTGTGTCGTAAAACCAAACAGCCGGATCTCTACGCGAGATCCCCTATCCATAAGCATCCGACGACACTTACATGGTAGAGCGATTGTCCCCAATCGCTCTTTGGTCGTCGAAGACGACGGGTCTTTGGGCTTTTGTTTGAAGATGCCGGAGGCTGTTTCCTCGGCTTCGCCTCGGAGTGAACGATTGGGACAATCGTTCTACCATAAGCAGCCGGTACCTTTGCAAGGTTAGGGCTTGGAATCCAAGCTCAAGCCGGGCCCTTGCCCGTGGTACTATTGTCCGGCGAATGGTACGCTTGGGATATCTTCTCATCGCTCCGCAATCGCAATAGCTACACCATGACCCATTATCTGATCTGCGCCGTAGGGAGTTCCGGGGACGTCCACCCCTTTGTCGGGCTGGGTCGCAAACTTCAGAAGCGCGGACATCGCGTGACGCTCATCACTGCCGGATACTTTCGCAAACTCGCCGAGGCCTCTGGATTCGATTTTGTCGACACGATGCCCGAATCCGATTTTCATCAGCTCGTCAACGATCCGGATCTATGGCACCCGACCAAGGGTACCAAACGCGTGATGCAGTTGGCAGTGCGCAAGAACCTTGAACCGGTCTATCGGGCCATCGAGCAATTGTATGTCCCGGGATCGACCCGGCTGGTCGCATCGAGCTTGGCCTTTGGTGCGCGAGTGGCTCAGGAAAAACTCGATGCGCCGCTGGTGAGCGTTCATCTCTCGCCAGTTTTGTTTCGAAGCCAGTTCGAGGGCCCAAGGCTTCCTCGCTTGATGCTCCACCTAGGCCCTCGTTGGTTCAAAAGATTCCAGTGGTGGTTCGCCGATCGGACCGTGATCGATCCGATGATCTGCCCGTGGCTCAATGGGTTTCGAAGCACGCTCGGACTGGCTCCTGCCAAGCGAATCTTTCGCGATTGGTGGCACTCTCCGCGCCGCGTGCTTGCTATGTTCCCCGATTGGTTTGCCGCCAACCAGCCCGATTGGCCGGCTCAAACGGTACTTACTGGCTTTCCGCTCTATAGCGAGGAGGGGATCACCCCGATGCCTTCGGAGCTCGATCGTTTCTTAAGCGATGGACCTGCTCCGATTGCCTTTACCCCAGGATCGGCAAACATCTTCGGCATGAAGTTCTTCCAAGCTGCCGCGGACGCTTGCAAGATCATGGGCAAACGCGGGATCCTGCTGACTCGATTCGCCGAGCAAATCCCCGCGTCGTTGCCTCAGAACGTCAGACACTTTGACTTCGCTCCCTTCAAAGAACTCTTGCCCCGGTGCGAGGCGCTAGTCCATCACGGAGGGATCGGCTCGTTGTCCCAAGCCATGTCGGCTGGGATTCCACAGGTGATCATGCCTATGGGGTTTGACCAGATCGACAACGCCCATCGCGTTGGGAGTCTAGGGGTCGGCGACACTGTATTCCCGAAACGATTTGAAGGCGATCGGCTTGCGATGACCCTGCGGAATTTAATGGCAAATCCGAACACGGCAGGAGCTTGCAAGCAGCTTGCAGAAAAGATCGCCCAAGGCGATTCGCTCGAACTGGCTTGCGATGTGATCGAAGCGAGCTGAGCGGTACCGTTGCGTATATGTCGGGCTATCAATAAGCGTCCTAAGTTCACCGCAAAGGCGCGAAGTTCGCCAAGTCTAAGAACCAGGCAAGAATCTCCTGGTGCGGATCAATCGATTGTGAATAGAAAAAACGCGGGGACTGTCCCCAGGTTTTTGTCTTTCGAAGCGGAAGTGCGCAAGCACTCCGGTGGGTCGCCGAAAGCTTGCGATTGCCCCATGTTTCGCCACCGGACGGCTTGCGCCGTTCCGCCGAAATGGCTTGCAACTTCCTTAGCCCACTGGGAGGGAGCTTACATCGCCGGACGGCAAAAACGAGCGTGCAACACACAGTACGAACTGGACTTGCAGGTAGCAAAATGCTACTATTTAACTGGAGGGTAATTTCCATGGGTCAACCTGTAAAACTATCGGACGAGCTCGTCGACGATGCTCGAGCAGTTGTGCCGTTCTCGCAGCGGAGTATCGCTGGGCAAATTGAATTCTGGGCCGGGCTAGGAAAATCGATCGAGCCTCTGCTTCGCGGCGATCGGGCGCTAGCGCTTCAGATCGCGGGAGGAGAGCGTCCGTTATCGGAGCTGCTGGCCGAGGTGGAGACGGCCAAGGGCCGCAAACGTCTTGAAGCCGTTTTGAAAAAACGCCCATATCCGCATTTCAAGCCTGTCGCTGGCCACCCGGAACTGATATGCCGCATTGAAGAAAATGGCAGCGAAACCATAGGTCGATTTGTTGGTCGTGAGTTTATCGCGGTCGAGGTCCGACGTTGAGGCTACCGTTTTACTTTCTAGATAAGCGTCCAATCATCATCGCACTGGCTGGCTCAAATGGTTCAGGCAAATCAACTTTCTACGAAAGTTATCTATCAGACG
>JAPLNM010000167.1 GCA_026692845.1 Planctomycetota bacterium
GGAGGGGTTCTTAACGAACTACTACGAGTACCATTTTCTGTACATCAGTGGGATTCATCATGTCGAGTCGCGGAATGTCCAAGGGACCGCGTTGATGAAGTTGTTTTTCCATCCTGAGACCGATATGGCTCAAGCGATGGCCGAGACGATCAACTACGTGAACCGATCCCAAGCGTTCATGCCTCCGGGGACTGTGTCCCCTTTCGTCATGCGATTCGATACGGGTAGTGTTCCGGTCGGATATTTGGTCCTCTCGAGTGATACGCGCAGCATTTCAGAGATTCAAGATTTGGCGCTCTTCCGAGTCCGCCCGATGTTTTCGAACTTGCCAGGTGTCTCTGCACCACCCCCTTTTGGTGGATCGGCCCGGTCGATCGTCATCACGGTCGATCCGAAGAAACTGCAGTCCTATAGCATGTCCCCCGAGGAGGTCATCACGGCCCTGACGCGGGGCAACACACTGAGTCCTTCTGGCAATGTGCCCATCGGCGATCTGTATCCGATCGTGCCGGTCAACTCGGTGGTCAAGGATCCGCAACAGCTCTCGACGATTCCTATTCGCACGGGGGACCATCCGGTCTATATCCGGGATGTCGGATCGATCAGCGACTCGGCCGATTCGCCGGCTGGATACGCGTTGGTCAACGGACGACGGGCGGTTTATATTTTGGCGAATAAACGTGCCGACGCTTCGACCCTGAGTGTCATCGAGCAGATCAAGGGGGCGATTCCAAAAATGAAGGATGCCTTGGGTGCCGACGGAGAAGGGATCGATGTGCGATTTGAATTCGATCAATCTCCGTTCGTAACCCGAGCCGTCCGCAGCGTCGTGAGCGAGGGAGCCATCGGAGCGGTCTTGGTCGGCTTGATGATCCTAGTGTTCCTTCGCGATTGGCGGAGCGCTTTGGTGGTCGTGTTGAATATCCCTTTGGCGATCGGCTGTTCGATCGTGGGCCTGTGGTTAACTGGCCAGACCATCAATTTGATGACGCTTGGCGGCTTGGCCTTGGCCATCGGGATTCTTGTCGACGAGGCGACCGTATCGATTGAGAATATCCATGCTCATTTGCAAAAGGGAGAGCCCGTGGCGCGAGCGGTCCGCAACGGATCGCTCGAAACGGTGGTACCACGCCTGCTGGCTATGTTGTGCATTTTGGCAGTTTTCATCTCTTCGTTTTTTATGCAGGGTGCTGCGCGGGGGATGTTCGTGCCGTTGTCGTTAGCCGTAGGCTTTGCGATGATCGCTTCTTACATTCTCTCGAGCACTTTGGTTCCGGTGCTTGCCGTTTGGATTTTGCGACCTACGAGAACCCATGCCGAAGAGACTTCGGCGGTCTCTTCGAATTGGTACGGCCGCTTGCAGAAGGGTTATGAATCGATCTTGTCGCGATGCATTGCGGCCCGCTGGGTCGTTGCACCGTTGTATTTGATCCTTTGCCTGATGCTCCTAGCGACCCTGACCCCGAGGCTTGGCCAAAGTATTTTCCCGGTGGTTGATGCAGGCCAATTCCGTCTGCGGATGCGTGGTCCAGATGGGACACACATCGAGAAATCCGAAGCGCTAGCCAAGCAAGCTCTGGAGCTCATCGGCGATGAGCTAGGGCGCGAGAACGTGGAATTGACGCTTGGGTATGTCGGCATGATCCATTCGAATTTTCCGGTCAATGCCGTCTACCAATGGTCTCGAGGTCCCGAAGAAGCGATCTTGTACGTTGACCTCAAGGATGGTTTTCCTCTATCCGACCAGGAGCTCAAGGAGCGCTTGCGGGTCCGTTTGAATCAGCAGATGCCTGAGGTAAGGTTTTCGTTTGAGCCTTCGGATATTGTCAACGAAGTCATGAGTTTCGGATCTCCAGCTCCGATCGAGGTAGTCGTCAATGGGACCGACTTTGCCAAAAACCGAGCGTTTGCCGATCAACTCAAGGAAGTGCTCTCCGAGGTGCCTTCGCTGCGCGATTTGCAGCTTGGTCAATCGATGGACTATCCGACCTTGCAGGTCAATGTCGATCGCGAGAAGGCGGGATTGGCTGGATTGATGCCGGTCGATGTTTCCCGAGCTTTGGTCACCGCTACGTCCTCGAGTCGTTTTGTGGTTCCGAACTATTGGGCGGATCCCAAAAGCGGTATCGCTTATCAAGTGCAAGTCGAGATACCTCGTTCGGTGGTCCGCTCGGTCGTCGGTGTCGACACACTGGCCTCGAGCGAGCAGCTAGGGCGGATCCCTTTGAAGAAAACCCAGAACGGCCAAATCTTGATCCGCGATGTGGCGAGTATCGAGCCGGGCAGCATGCCTGGTCAATTCGATCGCTACAACATGAAGCGACAAGTCACACTGACGGCCAACATGGTTGGCAACGACTTGGGGGCGGTCGCCAGAGATGTGCGAAAAGCGATCCAACGGGCTGGAGCTCCACCGGCGGGTAGCGCCGTCGAGGTTCGCGGTCAGATCCCTCCGATGCAACAGATCCAGTCCGGATTATCGATCGGTTTGCTGTTAGCGATTATTGCGGTGCTATTGTTGTTGACGGCAAGTTTTCAATCGGCGCGATTGGCTTTGGTCGCGTTATCTACGATTCCAGCGGTATTGGTGGGAGTGGTGGCAATCCTGTGGGCGACTCAAACCACGATCAACATCCAGTCGTTCATCGGGGCGATCATGGCGATCGGAGTCGCGATGGCCAATGCGATTTTGCTCGTGGAATTTTCTCAAAAACGTAGTCGTGAATTAGGCGATGCTCAGCTTGGGGCATTGGGTGGATCTTCTAGCCGATTGAGAGCTGTTTTGATGACGAGCTTTGCCATGATCGCCGGAATGTTGCCAATGGCCTTGGCCTGGGGCGAAGCCGGCCAGCAGAACGCTCCGCTGGGGTTGGCTGTTTTGGGTGGTTTGATTGCCGCCACAGTATCGACTCTTTTTGTGCTACCTCTATTTTTTGTCCTCGCCCAATCCAAAGCGAACTGGGCTTCGGCGTCCATGGATCCGGATGATCCGCAAAGCCGTTACTATGGAACCTAAACCCATGAATCCGTCGTCAGTTATTTGGAACATTGATGTTCGAAACTCGATACTACTCGGCACGACTATTCTCTTTGGGATCACCGGGACCGGCTGCAATCGACCCGTTTTGGATTCGAAGGGGGATTCGAGAGGCGATTCGAAGGTCCCATCGGAGACGCAGACATCGTTGTTGGTAGTCGATCGCGTTTCGGCCGGTCCGGTGCCTCGGAAGTCGATGCAGCTCTATTCGTTGCAGCCGGGCCGCGTGAAGCCTTATGAGCAAACGCCTATCCTTTCGAAGACCTCAGGGTACGTCGAATCGGTCGCGGTCGATCTAGGGGACAAGGTCCGCAAGGGTGATACGCTGATCCAACTGCGGGCTCCAGAGTATCAATACCAAGTAGCGATCAAGCTTGGGGCGATCGAGCAATCCGAGGCTCAGATCGAACAAGCCGAAGCGGCATTGGGAGCTAGCCAAGCTGCTGAGCGATCGGCGTTGGCTATGGTCCAGGAGGTGCAAGCCAGGATCGAGCGGGCTGAGGCTCAGTACCAACGATGGAAATCCGAGAGCGCACGCACGCGCGAATTGGTGGCAGCCGGTGCAGTCACCGAAAAGCTCGCTGACGAAACGTTGAGTCAATTCCTAGCCGCCGCTGCGGTTAGGAACGAGATAGCCGCGAGTATCGAATCCCAAAGAGCCAAATTGCTTGAGGCCCAAGCTCATGTTGGCCAAGCGCAAGCCGATTTGAAAGCTGCACATGCAAAGCTCACGGTGGCCCACAGCGAACATGCTCAATCCTTGACGATGGTCGAGTACCTAACGCTCAAGGCTCCATTTGACGGAGTCGTCACCTCGCGAAGTGTCGATGCAGGGCATTACGTACAGCCTGCGGGTTCAAGCAACGCTACGCCCCTTTTGACAGTCGTCAACTCGCTCCGAGTGCGGGTACTAGTGGATCTGCCCGAGAGCGAAGCGATCTACGTCAATGCCGACACTTTCCACGGAAATCAGGGGGATAGTGTCGAAATTCTCCTTCCAGCTCAACCAGGCAAACGGATTGCTGGACGGATCACCAGGACGTCAGCAAGTCTCGATGCGGAAAGCCGTAGCTTGTCTACCCAAATCGAACTCGATAATGCGGAGGGCAAATTGCTCATGGGTGGGTTTGTGCAGGCCAAGATACTCCTTGAGGAAAAGAAGGACGCTTGGACGCTACCGATCGGTGCGGTCGTACGGAAGAACGAAGAAGTTTATTGCTGCTTGGTCGTCGATGGCAAGATTGAGTTTCGGCCCATCCAAACTGGGCTCAGGGTCGGCGACGAGTTCGAAATCGTCTCGGGCTTGGATGGGACTGAGACGGTGGTATTAGCGAGGGCAGTTGGGCTCAAGGCTGGTCAGAGCGTCGAGGTTCTCGCCAAGAAATAACCGCTGGGTTTTTAGTTTGGCGCCGGAAGATCGCGACGGGTGAAACGCCAAAACGCGACCCCGTAGGCCAGCATTCCTAAGGCCATCAAAAGGCTGATGTATCCCATCGGTCCTAGTGTCTCGTGCCAATTTTTAGCCTCGGCTGCGTTGCTCCAATACCATTGTTTGGCTGGCTCGTTGTGGACTAGCTGTACCATCCAGTCGGGTTGGTAAGCCGATAGAAAGGTAAACGGTTTGAACATCGACATTCCTGGGGTCGATTTGGAAAGGATAAACAGAAGCAGGTTCAGCACGTACGCGCCTATGACGATCCCTATCGAACGCCATCGGTATTGATCGAAACTGCTAGCCATCACGCCTATGCCCAAGATCGCGAACCCTAGAGAGAATAGATTCATCGTCGCGGCGATGAACTCTTGGGGTTGGACCAATTGGCTTAAAGGTATCTGAGTCAATTTTTTCGCGGCGAAAGGGTTCGGCACGGTCCAATCGAGCCAAGGGAGAGTCAGTTTGGTGTTGGTCGCTACTGGGGTCGAATTGGTATGAATGCCAAGATAAACGCCAAGGTAAATCAAAAGGCACAGCAGAGCTAACCCTATGACCGTGACCATGGCATGGCTAGTCAACAGCATCCACCTTGGAACAGGTTGGGCCAAAAGCATCTCCATGGTCCCTCGGTTGAGCTCTCCGCTTACCACATCGGTTCCTCGGGAGATGCACCATGTCAAGACGCAAAGGAGCACGACGGGCTCATCGTAAGTGATCCCGATGATGCCATGGTAGGTCAGAAACTGTTCCAAAGGGACCGGCGAGAATTTTTCAAACGCCTTGAATTGCTCGATCAGCGGAGCAAAACCCGTTAGCTCAAATTGGCTGACCGTCCATATCCTTACCCATGGGAAGAAAAACAGCACGAGGGCCAAGGCCAGCCAAAGCCATATCGATTCCTGATAGTACTTTTTGAGTAAAATTCGAAACATGACTCAGCAGGCCCACTTGCGAAAGGCTTGCTCGTAGACTTTTACTGCTTGGTGCAGCTGTTCGATCGAAACCCACTCATCCTTGCGATGCGCCTGTTCGATGCTGCCTGGTCCACAGACCAAGAGTTGCTCTAACCTTTGCAAGACCGAGCCATCGGTCGCGTAGCAGACCGTATGCGGTTGATCTTGACCGACAATATCCAACATCTGATTGATCCAGGGGGCTTCGGAGTCAACGTACCAGCTAGGTTTTTCACCTCGATCGATCCATTCCAAACCGTACTCTTGTTGGATCTGACGAAGCCTCTTTTCGATGCTACCAAGGTCCACACCGGGCATCGTTCTGTAGAAAATTTGGACTTCGGCTGTCGCGGTCGTCACGTTCAAAGCTAGCGGTTCGTTTTTGATCACCATGTTCCAGGTCAGGGTAGGGGGGTCGTAGTCGCTGTTTCGGTATTCATCGAGTCTCTCCGTCTCGTCTCGCAACGCCAACAAGGGGGCCAGTGCTGGAATCAACGCGTAGTTGGCGTTGATGCCTCGACCTGTGCTCGAATGTGCACTTTGCCCGTTGGCTCGGAGAATAACGCCACAGGTTCCTTTATGGCCGTGGACCACCTTCATTTCGGTGGGTTCCCCTATGATCCCTACGACGTCTCGTTGGATCATTTCCATCCAGAGCTTGGATCGTTGATCGACGTGCTGGGCTCCGTGCATCCCGACTTCCTCGTCGGCGGTTACCACCATGTAAAGGGGTCGGATTTGGGAACTACGATCAATTTGGGAGGCTGCTAGGATCGCGCAGCACAAGGATCCTTTCATGTCGCAAGTTCCTCGCCCATAGAGCCTTGCGTGCTTTTCCACGGCTTCGAAAGGTCCGCTAAAACCCGTGTCCCAGTCATCTACCGGAACGACATCGGTGTGCGCTAGGTAGCCAACTCCGCCTATGCGTAGGGTTCCCTGGAGCGGTCTGCGTACGGCAACGATGTTGGCTTTTTTTGTCCCTGACGAATCAACGTACTCTAGCCATTCGATCTCAAAACCGATGCTTTCTAACCAATCGGCTACCTTTTGGCTGGCCGGGACGTTGCTCACGCTACTAACGGAGTTTTCGGCGACGAGTTCCTTGATCAGACCTTGAATGCCTGCATTTCCTATCCATTCCCTATTCATAACCTTGGGGTTAGTCCTCTTTTCTTTCCTACGTGCTAAAATTGGAAGCTATTCTTCTTTACCTTCTCGTTCGATCCTTCACGCTCGTTCGATCAGGCACGCTCGATCAGGATGCTTACCCCCCACGAGGTACTACATGTCGTCTTTGGATCTCAAAAGTGTTACGTCCCTTATTCTAGGTGGTGGTCGAGGGACCCGTCTTTACCCTTTGACGAAAATCCGAGCTAAACCTGCTGTTCCTTTGGCGTCGAAATACCGTCTGATCGACATTCCAATCAGCAACTGCCTGCATAGCGATATTAATAAGATTTATGTAGTGACTCAGTTTTTGAGTGTTTCGCTTCACCAACACATTCGTCAGACGTACCGGTTCGATAATTTTTCTGGTGGTTTTGTCGAGTTGCTTGCAGCACAGCAGACGATGGAGACCGAGGCGGCTTGGTTTGAGGGGACGGCCGATGCTGTTCGCAAGAACCTCGTCTACTTCGATGACCAAAACTGCAAGTACGTTTTGATTCTCAGCGGTGACCAGCTTTATCGCATGGATTACCGCCAGATGCTTCAGACCCATGTGGATTCCAAGGCGGACGTGACGATCGCAGCGATTCCTGTGGCTCGTTCGGCGGCCCATGCCTTGGGCATCATGCGATGTGACGACACTGGGCGCGTTGTAGGATTTTTGGAGAAGCCTAAGACCCCTGAGGAGATCGATATGGTCAGCATGTCGCCATCGTGGATCGATGCTAGGGGGATCCAATCCAAGGGTCGAGATTGCTTGGCGAGTATGGGTCTTTACATTTTCAACAAAGAGCTTCTGTTTGATGTGCTCAACAAGACCAATTACAGCGACTTTGGCAAGGAGGTTTTTCCCGCAGCGATTCGTTCGAGGAAGGTTCAAGTGCATCTTTTCGACGACTACTGGGAAGATATTGGAACGATCAAAGCGTTTTACGAAGCGAACTTGTCGCTGACCAGACCGAATCCACCTTTCGATTTGTTTTCCGCCGAGAGCCCGGTTTACACGAGGCCTCGTTTTTTACCACCTACGGTGATCGAGGGCTCAACGATCAATTCGTCGTTGGTAGCCGACGGATGTCGGATAGGCAAAGGTTCGATCATCGAGAACAGCGTGATCGGACTTCGCTGTGTCATCGGCGATGGAGTCACGATCCGCAATTCGATCATCATGGGAGCCGATTACATGGAGACCGAAGCCGACGTAGCTAGGTTGGCCAAAGAGGGTAAGCCTCGCGCAGGGATCGGTTCAGGCAGTTTGATCGAAGGAGCGATTTTGGACAAAAACTCCCGCATCGGTAAGCATGTCCAGGTAGCCAATACGTTGGGCCTAACGGACTCCGACGATTACGATCCGTGCTGCGTGCGAGAGGGGATTTGCATCGTGACGAAGGATGCGACGCTTCCGGATGGCTGGACGATGGGCAGAATCAAGGCAGGTACTACTAAGTAGTTAATAATATAAACCTTGTTGTTGTTGAAGAGAGGGCTACGGGCTTGTAGATAACGAAGCTCACAAGCTGTTAAAAGAGCCGAAACTGCGGGTAAAACAGCGGAAGATGCCCTAAAAGAGGGCGGCTAAAACGGTGGATAAACGGTCGATAATACGAAGGATAGCGTAGAAAAGGGGTTGGTAACCGAGTAGGGTACCAACAGGGAAAACCGGATGTCAAAAACCAAGCCACTGGTCCGACAGGCAAGCAAAGGAAACTGACAAGTTGTGAAGAGCCCAGAAACCCGAAGCCCAGAGACCGTAAGCATCGAAGCCGTCGCGTTCGACATGGATGGACTGTTGCTCAATACCGAGGACCTTTATGAGGAGGTGACCAAGGCGTTGCTAGCCAAGCGTGGCAAGGTCTTCAAAGAGGAAGTAAGAAGAAGGATGATAGGGCTACCGGCACCGAAGGCTTACCAAGTCCTTATCGAAAGCGAGTTGCTTGAGGAGACCTGGGAGCAGTTGCATGAGGAAACCGAGTTGGTATTTGAGGGTTTGCTTGAAGAGCGTTTAGAGACGATGCCAGGGGTTAGGGAAATCTTCGAAGCGATCGACCGAAAAGGGTTACCCAGGTGCGTGGCTACTAGTTCCACCAAAGGGTTTGCACATAAAGCTTTGGCTAAGGTAGGGATACTCCAGCAATTGGATTTCGTAGTGACCGCAGAAGAAGTAACGCGAGGGAAACCTTATCCAGACATCTATGTCGAGGCTGCCAAGCGGATGCAAAAACCGATCGAGAGGATGCTAGTACTCGAGGATAGCGAAACAGGTACCAAGGCAGGAGTATCGGCTGGCGCTTATGTGATAAGTGTCCCGAACAGGCATACGAGCAACGGGATTTTCCACGGAGCGAAGTGGATCGCCGAAAGTTTGAATGATGACCGCATTTTCCAACTGCTTAAGTGAACTGTGAGCAAGAGCTTCGAACAGAGAGAACGACGATGAGACGATGGATGCTTCTGAGACATGCCAAAAGCGATTGGGCGGATAGCTCATTAGAAGACAAAGAACGTCCCTTGAATGCGAGGGGAAAAAAAGCAGCTTGTTTGTTGGGACAAAAGTTAGTCGAAAACGATCTGATACCAGAGAGGATTCTCTGTTCGACGGCAAGAAGAACCGAGCAAACATTGCAGGGTATGATGCAAGCTCTCAGCCAAATCGCTGATCGAGCCGTTCCGGAAGTTTTGTATTTCGATGAACTTTATCTAGCGACACCCGAAACGATACTTCGAGTGGCCCAAGGTCATCATGGAGGAAAATCGAGCCTGATGAGTATAGGGCATAACCCAGGAATCGAGATTTTAGCGAGCCTTTTGAGCGACCAGGTGATCGAAATGAAAACCGCACAATTGGTCGTGTTGGACAAGCAGGCCAACTGGGGAAATGCTAGCGAAATGCAACAAGGATGGCAAATCACTGAGAATCTTCGAGCCGAAGAGGGATGAAAAGGTATAGCAGGCACTAGAGCGTTTCGGCTAGACTCCGAGGTGACGGTACCGATAACCCAAAGAAGGAGAGAGCAAGGATGCTGGCCAAAGCGAAGAACAGAGCGGAACGTACAAAATACTTGGCAATGTTTGCAGCAATGCTAGTGAGTTCCTCGTCAAAGGTTTCACAGGGTCAAGACACCAATAGTTTGGTAGCCTCCGGATTGGGCTATACGCCGCAGCAACAAGAAGTGCTCTATGACCTAGTCGAGGCCAAGCAAGCGTCCCAGTGCACCGGCAAGTACGAGACGATCGGAGGGGTCGATGGTCTGATGATTTACGGCCCCGAGGGACGAATCTTGCGGCGATTTGCCGACGCCAATGGGGACCGCAATGTCGACCAGTGGAGTTATTACAAGGATGGGATCGAGGTTTATCGCGACATCGACTCGGATTTCAACGGGACGGCGGATCAATCCCGCTGGTTAGGTACCCAAGGGTCCCGATGGGGTTTGGATAAAAACGAGGACGGCGTGATCGATTCATGGAAGAGCATATCGGCCGAAGAAATCACCATGGAAGTGGTCGAGGCGATCAAAAAGCGGGATACCAAACGGTATCTGAAGCTCTTGATGAGTCCGAGCGAAATCGAAGCGATCAAGCTAGGGGACAAGACAAAAATCCGACTGACCGAGAAGATAGAAAAATCGAAGTTAGCTTTTAGCGAATTTCTAGAAAGCCAGCGAGCGATCGACGCGCAAGCGACTTGGGCGCAATTTGCAGCCGATAAGCCAGGAGTGATCCCCGAAGGGACCGACGGTTCGGCGCAAGACCTGACGGCTTACGAAAACGTCATCGCGATTGTAGAGAGCAAGGGGGGCAATCAGCAGTTGTTGGTCGGGACGATTGTCCAAGTTGGAAACAGTTGGAGGTTGATCGATGCGCCTCGAATGGTCGACAGCAACAGCGTGGGGGATTCGGGTTTCTTTTTCCCATCGATGGCAGTCAATCGTGATTTGGGGGCATCCACTGCAGAGACAGGGACGACCGATGCGATGCAAGGTATGCTGAGCGAACTCGACAAAGTCGATGGAGCGATGCGAGAGGGGAATGCAACCCCAGAGCTGTATCAAGAGCGAGGCAGGATCTTACGCAAACTCATCACTGCAAGCCAAGGCACTGAGGACATGGGGTCCTGGATCCATCAATTTGCCGATTCGGTCAGTTCTGCAGTACAGACCGGGGCGTACAACCAAGGACTCGAAGAACTCAAAAGCCTAGAGACCAGTCTAGATCAGGTGGCAGGAGGTAAGGAGCATAAGCCTTATGTAGCCTTCCGCGTCGTGTCTTCGGAGTTTATGGCACAGATGAGCGATCCTAAGGCCAATCATGCGGCGATTCAGGAATCGTATATGGACAAGCTCAAGGCGTTTGCCGAACAGTATCCGACCTCGCCAGATGCGGCAGAAGCGATGATTCAAATTGGACTCAACGATGAGCTGGGTGGGCAGGAGACCGAGGCTCAGGAGTGGTATCGCAAGGTATCGACCTCATTCCCTGGTACGGACTTTGGAAAGAAAGCATCCGGAGCGATCGTCAGGCTCAACCTTGAGGGCAAGACGCTCAACCTGAGAGGAAAAACCTTGGATGGTAAAGAAGTGCAAACCACGGGGCCGACGATCGTTCACTATTGGGCGACATGGTGTGATCCATGCAAAGCCGATATGGTTGAGTTGCGTAAACAGCAGGCCAAGTATGCGAAACAAAACCTTCAGATCGTCGGAGTGAACTTGGACAATGACGCAGCCACGGCAGCGAAGTTCCTCAAAGAAAACGCCGGCAAATTTCCATGGGCACACATCCACGAGCAAGGCGGTTTTCAGAGCGATTTGGCGACCAAGTTAGGGGTCTTGAGTGTGCCGGTGACGATCTTGATCGATAGCAAGGGAGTGGTCGTTAAGCGAACATCAGGATTTAGCACCAACCCCGAGATGATCCAGGCGGTGGAGAAATTGATGGAAGGGCCCTTGGCGGCAGCCAAGCCCAAGCAAGCCAACGCCAAACCATCGCCGAACAAAACCACCAAATAGTGCTACGGCTTTCTGGGATACGGATCACCCAGAGGCTTGGCAGGGAAGATTAGGCTTCGAAAAGCTCCTCGACAATGGAGCCTTGACTGACGGCTAGGGGTCTTCCGATGGGAGTCACGGATTCGACAGCCGGATCGATGCCGAAGCCATGAAGGATCGTCGCGTGCAGGTCTTCGATTTTGACGGGTTTGGAGACACCAGCGATGGGGTCTTGGTCTGCTGGCATCAGTTCGTGGGTGGTTTGACCGTGGACATATCCGCGGCGGAACGGACCACCGAAGATTGCCGAGCTGAAACCGACTGGCCAGTGGTCTCGACCGTCGGCGATATTGATCTTTGGGGTACGGCCGAATTCGCCGCTGCACAGAACGACCGTCGAATCCAGGAGGTCGCGATCTTCGAGCAAACGGATCAACGAGGCGAGTGCAGGATCGAGGATCGCGCATCGGCCGGACTGGAGCGAATGATTTTCGATATGAGTATCCCAGCCGCTGAGTTCGATTTCGACGCAAGTCACACCTTGTTCGATCAGTCGCACAGCGGCTAAGCAGCCTCGCCCGAAAGGGGTATCGCCGAAAGGGTCGCGGATGCTCGCGGGTTCACGATCGATATCGAAGGCTTGGATTTGGTCGCTAGACATCATCTTGATGGCGCGTTGCGTCGAGAGGGTGTGAAGTGTTTTTTCGGTTTCAAGGTTTTTCAGACGACCTTTGCGGAACCCTTTTTCGAGGATTTCGAGATCCGCGACCCGTTGATCAAATTGCGAAGCGGGGATCGGGCTTTTTAGATTCGGTAGAGGGTTTTTGGGATCACCTATTTGGAAAGCGTCGAATTGGCTACCTAGATATCCGCCACGCGAGGGCCACTGGTCCGAGAGGATAGAGATATGTCGAGGGATTTCGATGTTATGAGGGCTTTGGTGGCATAGAACAGAGCCGATCGCTGGGTGGACCAAGGTAGGGTCGGGTCGCCAACCGGTTTTCATGTTGTACGTAGCGCGTTCGTGGTCGCCTTCCTTGGATACCATCGAGCGAACCAGCGTGCCAAGATGCATGACTTCGGCGGTTTGCGAAAGGGTGTTCGCAATTTGCAAACCTTTGAGCGAGGTGTTGATCGCTATGGTAGATCCACCGATCGAGCCATTCGGATGCGGGTCAAACGTTTCGAGTTGGCTAGGTCCGCCCTGCATCCACAGGACGATCATCGACTTGGGTCGACCAGAAGCATTGGAATTGTTTTTTGAGTTGGCCAAGGCCAGAGACTCAGCCAAGCTCGTCCAAAGCGAGCCGGCAGCAAGCGCCGTTAGGGATGCTTGCTTGAGCCAATCTCTACGGTTGGCTGTATCTCTATAAGCAAGATCGCTGTATGGAGAATTTTCTCTGTCGATCCAATGGCGGTAGGAATCGCAGGCGGCTTGTAGAGTATTGATCGGGAGCATTGGGCATCATCCACTTCGATTCGGATCACACACAGAAGAGCTGGTTAAAGTGTAACACGGATAAGACCATTGTCACCAAAAAGCGATTTTTTAGCCAAGCGGATGAGTTTTTTATGCCTCGTCAGCAGAATTTGTGGGGCCTTTTTGGCTTGATAAGCTCAGGAAACCAATGGAATCGCTAGGGGAAACTGGTTCATCCCCCAGGATTGATCGCGTTGTTGCCAGGTGCAAAGTGGCAGTTACCGGGCAAGAGAGTCCCATTTCGTTTAACAGTCAGCGGCAGGCCTACTGGCCGTCGAAGATGGCAATGAATCCAGTACGCCTGTGGCTGACTGTTAAAGGCGATCAGGTATACAATTTGTTCTGGTAAGGAGCGACCAA
>JAPLNM010000168.1 GCA_026692845.1 Planctomycetota bacterium
CAAGCGATCGATTGGCTAAGTGAGATCCACGCCAAGCAGTACGCCTTGCAACCTTCCTGAGAACCCGCGCGCTCCGTAGACCGCAAGTCGAAAGACATACCCAGGGCGGCGTCGTTTAAACCCGTGAGCCAACCAGCGCCAACCAGCGCCAGCCGTTGGGCGATTTAACCAAGCCCGCCAGGACGCTGCGTTTGGGCTTTGATCAAACGAGCAACGCCTCGTCGGCCCGTAAAATGGGTCTTCGACCCGTTTGTGGATGGACGCCACGCTATCGCCACCTATCAAAGTGACTCTTCCAGCCGGGACTGTATTCCCCGCTACAATCCCAAATCCTCACAGTACAACCACCCCCAAAGAGACAATCACATTAATTGTGATAAATGGCGAAAAGTATCCAGAAGCAGCCGAGCATGCACAGGAGGCAATCGATGAGGGGATTGGCCCTGGGGGGGTGATTGACCGTCCAGGAGCAGAACGACGAAGAAGAAGACGGATTGCAAACGTGCAGACGGAGCCAAACAAGGACCGAGACGAATACCCACCCGCTGTCATTGATAACACGGTATATCCTGGAAACGATGACCACGATATAGAGCTGATCGATTCATCGGATAATCGGGGGGCAGGAGTGTCGATCAAGAACCAAATTACGGATCCAGATGGTAAGCCTATTGTGACAAATGGTACACCAGTGATAGTTATCCCGGTCCTACCTCCGCCAAAAAAGTAGTGGGGGGGTAGAAGAATGTTAACCTTACTTGCATTTTTGGTGTTAATGATGGCATTGAATACGGAACGATTATACGAAGGATCTGTTTCCTACTTTGAGTTTGAACTAATGTATGGGGAAAACTACAGTGGGGACTATGATGCGGGGCGTCGAACGCCGCAATACAACGAGCTAGGTTTCGTCAAAACAAACGCTAGCTGCGCGTTTCGCACCCACAGCAACTTTGAAAAGTCTGTTTTGGTCAGAGTACATGAGAAGGCCCCTCAAGTCGATGAGAGTGCGGATACTGTTTCTGATTGCGGAATAATCGAAGTTTCAAAGCCCGTGTTCGTCCTTTTCCCAAATGCCGACGGACCGCCCGAAAAGTTGCAACTCCCGCATGGCAAGTATGCATTGCGGTACAGTCAATTTAAGATCGATACGGCTGATCCACAGACGGAAGAGGGAAAAGATCACTACACCATTGATCTTTGGCCTGCAAACTAATCGAGACTCTCATCAGGAATAACATCCAATGACCCTATCGCGCGGGGACTGCGCCTGGTTTCTTGCCCTCGGTTTCTTGCCAGCATAGACTGGGTGACGCGGGGACTGCCCCCGGGTGTGGGGTGGGGAATGCTAGCAAAGGAGAGGTTAGATGCGAGGGAAAGTTGCTCTGATTACTGGGTCGACTAGCGGGATCGGTTTAACTATCGCTACCGAACTCGCCCGCCAAGGTGCTGATGTCCTGCTCCACGGTCTTGGACCCCATGAAAAAGCTCTCCATGATCTGAGCCTCCTGGGACCTCGCATCGCTTATCACCCCGCCGATCTGCGTTGCCCCAATCAAATCCAGGAACTTGTTGAATTCTGCTCGTCCCAACTCGGTCCCATCGATATCCTCGTTAACAACGCAGGTATCCAATTCGTAGCTCCCGTCGAACAATTCCCCACTCATCAATGGGATGATGTACTAGCCGTGAACCTCTCGGCACCCTTTCATATCACTCGACTCACCCTGCCTTCCATGCGACTTCGTAACTGGGGCCGTATCATAAATATCGCGTCCGTTCACGGTCTTGTCGCTTCCCCTCTAAAATCGGCTTACGTTGCCGCAAAACATGGTCTTGTCGGTTTCACGAAAGCTGTCGCCCTCGAAACCGCTTCTACCAACGTCACCGTCAATGCAATCTGCCCAGGCTGGGTCCTAACCCCACTAGTTCAAAAACAAATCGATGATAGGGTTTCTAAAAGGAACATTTCCCCGGCCGATGCTGCTATGGAACTTCTTGTCGAAAAACAGCCCTCCCTCCAATTTGTCACCCCACAACAAATTGCAGATCTCGTTGTCTTCCTCTGCTCTCCTCACGCAAACTCCATCCGCGGTGCCGCTTGGAATATCGATGGGGGTTGGCTCGCGCAATAATCCTCTGCCGCCACTCCTGCGTGTCCAAACGTTCGAGTCCACCAAAGGACACTTGTTCCAATCTCGGCCGTGAAATCCATCGCTGCGATCCTCGAACAGGTAGAAAAACTCGGGGACTGTCCCCGAGTTTCTTCAGGGCGTTGATCTGACCAGCAATGCCTCGTCGGCCCGTAAAATGGGGCTTCGACCCGTTGTGGGTAAGCGAGATCGATTCGTCACGTACACGCACGGCCTCGGAGGGCCATGTTACGGTCGGACAAAACCCCTGACAGTCCGTCGTATTGATGACCCTAGCGCGCGGGGACTGTCCCCGGATTTTTTTCACTTGCTAGAGTCGGTTGCGGTTATACACTTCCGTTATGACAGAGACCACGGTTACCTGAACCGTGTTGCATGATTGTCTGGCCGCTGGCCATCCTCCGTGAATTTGGTAGCTGGGTTAATGATTAATCTACGAATCCTGCCGTGCTTGGACTCCGATGAGCTCGCGGCCAATCGAAGAAAAGATTTGGCCATCCGCCCCGAACTTGCAGAGTCGCTTGGTAGGTCGGCGGTGGAAGCGATCGAGTTAGGGTACTATCTCACGGACGATGGCAAGGTCGAATGGAGTCAAGCAGTGCGTGCTGCACTCGAGTCAAAAGTTAGCATCGCGCAGGAGACGGAGTTACCCCGTGGTGGATCTTCGACCTTCGCAGAGACGATTGTGCAAGTTGCCAACGAGACAACGCTAGGTGCCTCTAAGCGGTTAGTTGACGAGGGAAAACGGCCCTTGGCTTTGAACTTTGCGAATGGTTCAGAAACGGGTGGTGGTTTTTTGCGAGGCGCGACGGCCCAAGAAGAAGCTCTCTGTCGATCGAGCGCGCTCTACGCAACGCTTGTCGATGATTCAATGTATGACTTTCACCGCAATCGCCAGCTATGGTCGGAGTCCAGTGGATGGGCGATACTTTCGCCGAATGTTCCAGTGTTTCGAAACGATAGTGGGATGGAGCTAAATAAGCCTTGGCTGCTAAGCTTCATTACCTGCGCTGCGCCATATGCTCCTTGCGTTGGGCAACCAAGATCCAACGATTTGCTTCGAGGGCGAATTGTGCGAGTGCTGTCGATTGCTCGAGCATACGGCTACGCGGAATTGGTTCTTGGTGCATGGGGTTGCGGCGCATTCGGAAACGATCCAAGGCAAGCTGCGCGCGACTTTCGTAATGCGCTTGAGGGCGAGTTCAACGGTGCTTTCCGTGAAGTTGTCTTTGCGATTACCGATTGGTCACCTGAGCGACGTTTCCTTGGCCCATTCCGCGATACGTTTTGAGACTAAGAACGAACGAAACGATCAGGGGGTAAACTCGAACGGAATTCGAGATCTTTGGACAGTGTTGACTGAATTTACCGTGTTGACGGGATTGATGGCGGACGTTGTTGACCTCGTTAACCCCTTATCGCGCGGGGACTGCCCCTGGTTTCTTGCCTTTTGCCCCAACGGGGCGCAAGGTGATAGCCCAGGGCAACGCCCTGTGGGTTCGAACGTCGAAATAGAGTCCCGCCCTGAAGGGGCGGAACTCAACGGCGCGGAAATCCATGCGTCGACGTACCCAGGGCGGCGCTTCGCTTTGCCCTGGGCTATCTCATTTTGCCCCTTTGGGGCGGGGAAACAAAAAAACCCCCACCGCGCGGGGACTGTCCCCGGTTTCTAGTTATCCCCCGCTAGCACTAATCTGGAGAAATCTCAGCGTTTGCCGGTCGTTTGGTTCGCCGATCGAGTATTCCAACAGGAGGAAGCCAGCCCCTCGATTGCCAGTAAAATGAATGAAAATCTCAAAATTTCGGCCTATCCAGATGATAAGTCCTAGCCCAAGTGTCCAGCGTTTCGAACGCCAGCCCGAGCCAATACAGGCAAAAATCATGAAAAAGGCAGCTATGTGACCAAACTTGTCACAGGTCGTCAGATAATGTACCTACTCCAGTGCGATTCCCAGCGGAGGTAGTTCTTAAGGACCAGACAGATGAGCACTAATTCCAAAATCGAATGGACGGACACGACTTGGAACCCAGTTCGCGGTTGCACGAAGATCAGTGCCGGCTGCAAGCATTGTTATGCGGAAACCTTTGCAGAACGGTTTCGCGGAGTCCCGGGCAATCCGTTTGAGTTCGGGTTCGACCTTCGTCTCGTACCACACAAATTACCAGAGCCGTTTCAATGGACAAAGCCGCAGATGGTCTTCGTTAACTCGATGAGCGACTTGTTCCACGAAGATGTCCCAGACGCTTATATCGTTCAAGTTGCCCAAGTGATGACAACGGCGGACTGGCACATTTACCAGGTGTTAACCAAACGAGCCGATCGAATGCGTGATCTGTTGCAAACCAAGTTGAGTTTCGCTGCAAACTTGGAACACATATGGTGGGGAACAAGCGTCGAAAACAAAAAATCAGGTGTGCCGAGAATCCAGCAATTACGTGATGCAAAAGCAAAGATGAATTTCCTTTCGATTGAGCCGCTCCTTGAGGACTTGGGCAGACTGAATCTGAAAGGCATGCAGTGGGTAATTGTCGGCGGAGAGAGCGGCAACGGGGCTAGGCCAATGCAAGTCGACTGGGTTACCTCCATCCGAGAGCAGTGCGGGAAACAGAAAGTACCGTTCTTTTTCAAGCAGTGGGGTGGCGTGAAAAAATCTCGATACGGGCGAGAATTGGATGGCAAGACGTACGATGAGTATCCGAATGTGATACGTAATCCAATCCCACCACTTGCAATCCGTCGTGAATTGGAGGCAGGTTTGAGGCTACCAGGGGACATTCGCTCGACGATCACAGCGATTGCCTAGGGGCGAAGAATATCCTGCGCCATTCGGACTGCGGTCGGCGCACCCGTCTTGTTGCCAACGGCAAAACAAAGCAGGTAAATCGGCGTGCCTCGAGAATTGCAGAGCAGCAAGGGGTTCTTGGCTACACTCTCAAAAACCGAGCCCAGTCGTTCTAGGAAGTATGCCTCAATGTCTGCAAAGTTCGCGATCTTTGTTTCAAACTCTTCTTCACCAAATAGAGATTGCTGAACGGATTTCTTATAGAATCGCGGACGCCACGCATCTTCACCAAATGTTCGTGTCAGTGAATTCGCCCAACCCTCAGGTGGAGGTTGTCGATTGATGAGCAATCGATTCACCGCCTGGCCAATTGGGAAAAGCATCCATAGATCGATCGCTTTCGTTGCCGCAATTGCCTCGATTGTTGACCAATCGACTTGCATACCGTAAGGATCGAGGAACACAACTGCACGAAATCTCCGCCAGTCTGTTTTTTGGCACCAATTTTTTAGAACTGTATTGGCATCCCCACGTTCGATTTGTATATCGTTAGCACGACTGGGATAAAGATCCTTCAATTTCTCTAGTTCCGCGACTCGCTTCTTACTATGTTCAATGAACAGGTAGCGATCGAATGCTGGTTCGACTTCGAGAGCGATTCGTGAACTTCCCTTTTGTAGTCCGATCAGATCAGGATCACATTCAACGTCAAGCAAGGGAGATTCAATTACACCCGGGATATTTGAGTCCATGCGATCCCCGGTCCCCGCAAACGCATCAACGAAGTAGGTCGTGAAGAATTTTGCGCGCTCGTTAGCATGAAAAATCATCGTGTACGCCTGCAGATACTTGCGGACACGCGCAAGCTTTTCGCGGGTCCAGTCTCCACCAAAAACATGCTCACTCATATTTAATCCTTGAGTTCTTTAGTCCTCATCACCTTCAGGCTCAGCAAACTCCAAGAAAGTATGTTCCCTCAATGCCTTGCGACTAAGGCCATTGAGTCTTGCGGCTCCGATACCACCATCGACGGCAACTATCTCAAGCTGCTCCATGGAGGCCAGCGACTGTAGTTTTTCAAGCAAAAACGCGTCACTGATCTTCTGCCGAAAAAACGGTTTGTGGTTGATGTCCTCAAAATTGACGTAGGTGTGTTCGTCCGATTGTAATAATTCAATCCGACGAAGTATCAGCACACACCAAAGTCGATCTGCCGCCTCGAATCCAGCTTTCGTTAAACGGAACTTTTCGCGTTTATTACCCGCATCTTTAACAAAACTGCGAATCTCCAACTGTTCAAGTCCGCTTTCCCAATTAGCTTCGGATCGTTCATTGCTAGGGCTATTCAGACATTGTTCACCGGCAGAGATAACACATCCTCTGCTCAGATCGCTGACCAGAGTCACCGAAGGTCGTGCTGACATTGTTGCGGCTGCGAGTATCGTATTCGCCTCCGGAACAAAAATGACTTCATCCTTTTGGGTAGTTTGATCGGAGGCGGCAACAAATTCGTCTCCTTCGAGAATCCGATTCAGGGCAAGATCTAACTGATGGCGAAACGATGACCCGAACTCGGCAACTTCTGTGTACGGAGCATACAGACCGTTGCTTTTTATCGAGTCTTTAAAATCACGGACCGCTTGGACCTGGGATAAGTCTGATGAGCTTGGCAACGCGCGATCACAAAAGAAGATCAAAACTCTGTCTGGGCCCTTCGTTTCCGAGAACTCTCTGATCTCTTGGACTGTTCCAGATAAATCTGAGTTTGTTGGAGTTCCAAGCCTCGACCAAAGGATTGCTACGAGCAAGTCGCATCGGTCCAGGAGTTGGCTATTGATGAGGTCTTGAGGATGTCCACCCTGTACCGCATGGGAATGCGTCTCAACGCGGACCGGCTCGATTAGAACTGACCGAGACATCGAATGGGCTGCATTCCAGTTGTGAATCATCCGACACGCTTCGTCGCGCTCTTGATACACATCACCCGGGCTAGCGATAAAAATGCGCACGAAAGTTCCGTTTTGCATCTATTTGCCTCGTTGCTTCATGCTAGCTGTTTCCACATCAAACACATAATCGCTGATTGAGCCATCCTTGATCCGCTCGACAACTTCTTCAACCACCGCCAGTGGAACGAGGAACCATTCTCTGGGTTGAACCTTGCCGCCGAATCGATCGGCAAGCGCCAGGTCGATGCGAGCGCGTGCGAGGAACTTGTGAAGCAGCGACTCGAACGCTTTACAGTTGATGTTCGCTAACCGATAGACCGCTACCAACTCGACCGCGGCGAAGAGATATGTCGTTTCCTTCTTGGCATTGGAAACTCGCTTCTCGGGATCGCCAGTTGTAAGTCCGATCTTGTGTAGCAGTTGGCGGTTCCCTTGCACAAAAGGATTGTCCGATAGGCTTCGAGCCACATAGATCGCGCCTGAGTCACAGTCGCCATCTTCTATGGTGTTCGAGAAGAGTGGCCCTAAGTCGCTGAAATCTTCTTCAGTCTCGGGTTGTTGCGGTACGATTCTACGACTGTTTTCGTCTTTGTTCAGCGCCCGTCGCAACGAACGAAGCAATAGGTCAGACTCGGTACCATTGTCGAAGATAACTAGCAGGCGTCTATCTCGTTCGCCGTGCTCAGGTGTGAACCAATCACCGGCGTCCGCGACCAAGGCCTTCTGCCCATCGACGATAAACCAGTCGCCCTTGCGTATCTGAGACCGGTTGCTGGTCTTGAACAATTCGGTTGATTGGCGTCCGGTTTCTAAATCCGCTTGGACCGCTTCAAAGTCCAGTCGGAACGATTCGAAGACTTCGCATGGTTTGCGTTGGGCGACTTCTTCAGGCACACTCCGTTCGGCGTTGCGTTCTGCAGCCGAGCGGACGTGTTTCATCGTCGTGATGGCGCTGTCTGAGGCGTCGACGCCAAGTGCCTCCAAGAGTTCATCGTCGCTATCCAGCTTATAATCTTCGGATGGCACTCGGACGCGGTCCGTTAGTATCCCATCAGCATCCATAGGCTTCAACAGATCCAAGCATTCAGCTGAATGTCTTCGAATCCAGCGATGATACGTTCCTGCTTGGCCGTGTAGGTCCGATCCTGTTTGACTTCAGTTTCAACACCAAGCTCAGCCAACAATGCGTCGTCATCATCGGTAAACGCGTCATCCTTTGCCTTTCTTTTACCCACTGGACTTCTCCTGTTTCTTTTTTGTCAGAAACGCGATGCCTTCTGCCATGCGTCGTTCCCAAGCATCCTGGCTGGTAATCGAAGGCAAACGTCCGCGTTCATTCTTGAACTTTAAGGCACGCTTTGCTAGGTCGCGTGCTTCTTCGGGGGTCAGTTGAACTCGGCGGCCTGCGATTGCGGACTGGACCTGTCGCAGTCGCTCCTCGTTCATCGTTTTTGCAAGGATATTGTAAGCCTCACCAAACGGATTGATCGAATCGATTAGATCGACATTCAAATCACGAACATCGGTCACGTACCGTTGTATCCCATCGATCAGCGCGGTGTTCGATGTCGCGCCGCTGCCACTCGCTTTCTTGCGACCCATTTGAATCAGGTTCAGAGCGGCGACGGCTCGCTGCCGAATGGCTTCTTGGTCCTGCATCGACAAATCGGGGTACTTGTCGCGGATGATCTTACCCATACGCTGCTGAGTTGTTTCTTGAGGCGGAAGCTCATCGTTAAATAAGCCATCCTGGACAGTGCGGGTGTCTTGAACGAAGGAAGCCAAAACTTCGTTGAGGTCCTCGCGGCAGATTCTGGTCGCCTCGTCACTTTCCGGCTCAACAAGACCATTGATCTCGATCTCTACACCGCCAGTCACGGGGTCCACGCCAACGTTGCAGCCCCCAGCATCGTATCCGTCAGCTCCGCAGTCCAATCCAGGCTGAGGACCGCTGGGGCCGTTCAGTGCGTTTGCTGGCGTCTTTGGCCGGAACTCGAAACGAGGTGCGAGCACTTGTTCCATCAGCAAACTGGCTGCGATCGCCTTGAGCGTATCGTTGACTGCTTCAGTTACTGCTTGCTCACCCGCGTCCGGTTCGGCGATCAAGTTGGTAAACCTAGCTTTCGTCTTTCCAACTGCATCGCGTGTCGCACGACCGATGATTTGCACGATCTCTGTCAAACTGCTGCGGTAACCGATGGTCAGAGCATGTTCGCACCAGATCCAATCGAAACCCTCTTTGGCCATCCCCAAGGCGATAATGATGTCGACATGATCTCGAGTTTCGCGGCCTACTGGATCGCGCAGTGCTGCCGCAACTTTTTCACGTTTTATCGGCTCGTCATCCACTAAATCCGCTATTCGAAGGACTCGCCCAGTCGAGGTCTTCACAAGTTGGAACCCGGTAGCATCATCAGTCCCAAGCCATTCGCCCAACGTTTCCAGGATATGTTCAACTTCCTTGTGTTTGTCCTGAGTGCTCTCACGACTGTTCACATTGGGAATGTGAATGATCGTCTTTTCGTTTTTGTTGAGAACCTTGGGTAGGTCGTCAAGATAACTACCAGAATAGAAGTAGTAGCCAATATCCAGTTGCTTGAGATGCTTGTATCCGCTGAGCTGTTCGTAAATAGGTGTAGGTCACCGTTACAAAGCGACGCTCATCTTCCGGCATCAGCACGGCTGCGGCATCGCCTCGGAAGTAGCTGCCTGTCATTGCGATCAGGTGTGTCTTGTCGCGTTCGATCAGTTGTCGCACGAACTCGCCGAGTCGATTATCGTCGCTTACTGACACGTGGTGGAACTCGTCGACGGCAATCAGTCGATCATCAAACGCTTCAACGCCAAACTTCTCGAAAGCAAATCGGAACGTGGCATGAGTACAAACCAGCAAGCGATCTTCGGAAGCCAGAAAACGCCCCAGCGCTTCAACCTTCCCACCGTCGGTACCAGGCGCGTTACAGAGATTCCACTGCGGTGGGACGGTCCAGTCGGTGAAGAAGCCGTCCTTGGCAAGCGGGGTGTTTCCAAAGCTCGCACCGATTGACTTTTCCGGAACGACCACGATCGCCTGCTTCAGGTTTTGTCGGTGCAGCTTGTCGAGGGCTACGAACATCAGCGCGCGGCTCTTGCCCGATGCCGGAGGTGATTTGAGCAGCAGATACTGCTCGCCACGAAACTGCCATACACGTTGTTGCATAGCGCGCATGCCCATCGCGTTCGAAGTGATGGACTGGCCACTGCCTGCATAGCTGACACTGACTCCAGGCATAGTTTTCGGTTTCTGCTCACTCATGTTGATTTGCCTCAGATACAGCTATAAATTGGGAGTCAGTGAATCCCAGATTACGAAAGCCGATTTTGGGGTGTATGGATTTAACTATCCTTTGGTTTCTTCTTCGATTTCAGCTCTTGTTCGAGTTGTTCGATTTCTCGGAGATCTTCCGCTTCAGTTGCGGCGGCTTCGGCTATCCGACGCTGCGAATCGAATGCATCATAGCGTTCGTATGCTATCCGAGTCATATCCTCGCGGCTGATTTTTCCAGGTCCATCGAGCACTGGCTTGTCGTTGAATCGCAGTAGGTCGTCAACGTTCCTCCGCCAGAACTCCAGCGTCAAATCTTTGCGCTGTTTGACCCGTAGCTCGGCCTGTTCGAGGAAGATGACCACCAAGCGATTCAAGGTATCGATCTCATCCTCGGTCAGATAGTTTTTAGCGATGATTACATCGTGCTTGCGAACTCGACTACCGCTCCAGTTCGTCAGCGACATATTCGCCTGATCTGGGTCCGCGCGGCAAACGATGATTTCCGCCGCTGTTAGGCCAGTCGCCGCAAAGTGCAGCTTGTTCTGTACCTCGGCAAAGAAAATCTGCGTGGAGGAATCGTCTGCCGCGTAGTCGCTACTGATCGCAAAGAGATCCCGGACCTTCTGGTAGAAGCGCTTTTCCGAGGCCCGGATCTCGCGAATCCGCGCCAGCAGTTCGTCAAAGTAATCCCATCCCTTGGGGTCTTTCAGACGCTGGTCGTCCATCACGAATCCCTTGACCAGGAATTCCCGCAGGTGCGTCGTGGCCCACTGACGAAACTGGGTGCCGCGCGGGGAGCGAACGCGATAGCCGATCGCCAGGATCAGGTCCAAATTGTAAAGTTTTGTCGAGTATTTCTTGCCGTCTGCGGCAGTTGTCAAGGATTCCTTGACAACTGAAACCTCCTGCAACTCCCCCTCTTCCAGAATGTTCTTGGCGTGCAAAGATGCATTTTGCTTGGTGGTTTGAAAGAGATCGGCGATCTCTAGTTGGGTCAACCAGATGGTGCCTTGCTCGACTCGCAGATGCATCTGCGTCACACCATCCTCCGAGGTGAACAGAATCAGTTCGCTCATTTTTTGCCTTTCTCCTTCCCCTTCATCTCGGTGTAAAGTTGGAAGAGCGTTTCGAGCCGTTCGGTATCGTTCTTGAAGCGGCGACCGATATAGATGCGTTCGAGCGTTTCGTCGTTGCAATCATGAGCGGCTCGCAGATCCTCAGGCATCGATTCCGGGTCGTAGAGTTCGGCTATAGTCGCGGGCCAATGAACGTTCGGCTATAGTCGCGGGCCAATGAACTTCGCGAGTCAGTAGGATATTCTCAGAGCAACGCGTAAGGTCTGCTTTGTTTTCGTCTGTGAGCGCGGGAACGGGAAAGGTGTTCCAACCAAGAGTATTTGAGTACCGGTAGTCAGTCTTGAATTTTCCACAGATTGCACCTACCCAAACCAGATGGATGCGAGAGGCGATAATTGCCAAATTCCAAACGGGCGCGTCGTAGATCGCCAGTGCAAGATTAGAAACCCTCACGTCAGCAGTAAGTAGTCCACATGGCAAATATGGTCTTCGTTCGGATGAGACGCTTGGGATGATGATTGTGGCGATTTCTCCCGTGATCGTTCGTTCGAATTTGTATGGTGTATCTATTCCAGCTTTACCACGTTCGCTTCCGTAAAGGCGATAATGACGCACTTTCTCAAGTCTGTCAGCTACAGGCGGAATCGAGAATGCTAATTCGGCTTGGTCATCAGTTATCCAGAGACAAAACCGACGAAGTCCATTTATGAACTCTTTCGAACCAAAAATTGGTCGGATCAACGGAGCAGCTTGAGGAAATGAGTTCAGCAGCTCTCGCCGCTGTTCACATGTCAAATAGAATTGACCAGAGTCTCGCGGTATATTTCCGCCAAACATAGTTCCAAGTGCGGAAATTGGTGACGAGTGCTTTAATACAACTACGTCGCTTCCAGGCGCGAGGTAGGCATTGATATGTGGAACATCACGCCTACTCGAGTCTGTGTAGATCGTTTTCATCGAAGCATTGCGAGTGCCGACGCCGACTATGACGCAGGTGACCTGCGCGTTGTGTGCTGCATTATTGCCCCAGTAAAATGTTGTGTGTGCGAACGATATTTTCTGACCACTCGAGAATATTCTTGGCCATATAAGCGGAACCTGCACGCCTTGGCAGATTGAATTAGTTGAAACGAAGGCAAAAGAACCGTTGTGCTTGATATACTCCGATGCTTTCCAAAGCCACCCAGCGATATAGTCTACGGATCGTACAATCTCGCGGCCTATGCGAAACGACTGAAGGTCTTGCTTTTGGTCTTTGGTCTGGTTCTTGTCACCGATGTATGGCGGATTTCCACAGATATATGTCTCGCCACCTTCGTTGTCGAAATCGATCTCAACTTGATCCAGTGGCGTTTGGAACAAATCGTCTTCGACAAGTTTTACCCCGGTTCCGGTCGGCGGGCAAAGCTTTTGCCAGTCCAGACGAAGTGCGTTGCCGTGGGTGATCCAATTCTCTTTGTTGAGCGGTAGGAATTCCGCAAGGGCCAAACGTTGACCACGGTACAATTCATCGCACTGGTACTCGGCGATGATGAGAGCCAGCCTCGCAACTTCGACCGCGAAGTGCCGCAGCTCGATTCCGCGAAAGTTGGTGAGCGGAATTTCCGAGGCACGCTCGGCCTCACCGCGTAGAATATTGATCTCGGCTTCGATCTTCCGCATCTCTTTATACGCAATCACGAGGAAGTTGCCGCTTCCACACGCGGGATCGAAGACTCGTATGCGAGCCAATCGCTTTCGAAGATTGAGCAGCTTGCGTGGGTTCTTGCCCGCTTCCTTTAGCTGCGCATGCAATTCATCAAGGAATAGAGGATTCAAGACCTTTAGGATGTTCGGCACGCTGGTGTAGTGCATCCCCAATGCGCCACGCTCTTCGTCATCGGCAACCGCTTGGATCATCGAGCCGAAGATATCTGGGTTGATCTGTGTCCAATCGAGCGAGCCAATGTGCAAGAGATAAGATCGAGCGATCTGCGTGAACTTTGGGACCGTTCCTCGCTCGGACGTTGAGCCGTTACTTCCGAACAATCCTCCGTTGACGTAGGGGAACTGGCCCGCCCACGGACGCAGCGTGGCCGCGTCGCGCGCCTTCATCGGCACATCCATCGCGCGGAAGATCTCGGAAAGAACAAAGTCCGTGTTCTCGCCGCTCGGATCGCTCATCTGACGGAGTGTCTCGGTGAACAGCGCATTGCCATTGAAGATGCCTGTGTCTTCTGCAAAGAAGCAGAAGATCAACCGCGCAAAAAAATGGTTCAGTTCTTCCCGCCGCTGATCCCCGTCCCAGTCGGGGTTGTTGCGAAGGAGTTCAACATACAAGCGATTCAGTCGGCCAGTCGCCTTGATATCGAAGGCATTCTCACGGATCTGCCGAATGGTCGAGATCCCAGCGAGCTCCAGGAAGTAACCAAAGTGGTCAGCCAGCTCCTTGAACTCGCACACCAAGGGCGGCTCTTCTGAATTTAGGTACTCGGCGTGAACCGTGTTGCCATCCGTTGCTAGGGCGAACTTGGCTTTGTGTTTGCTTGAGGCAGGACTATTCACCAAACGCTTCAGCAGGCCAGCGACAGCGTCGGGGCCACCCGTAGAGCACGTGGCGATGTGAATGTTGTTTCGCTGAAGTACGGCATGAACTCCGTCGCCTGCAAAGTCTGTCTTGTTTGTCGAGTTCTTTCCCACGCTGCGAAGTCGCTGAAGGGTCGCAGTTTTGTTGCCGAACGCCTCCAAGAAAGCGTACGAGAACTCGGCCGCGTTGAACGGCTCTTCGACCAGTTTGCTGACTGCTTCTTCGATCTCGACTGCGTTCAACCGTTCGCTCCATCTATTGGATTTGTGTTTTGTCCGTCCATTCAATGCTTACGCTAAGAGACCATTCCGGCCAAAATTTACCCGTTTGGAGCAGCGAAGGCGGGGATCGATTTTCGATCGGTCGCGATTCGGTTCAAATCAAAACGGGAGTTTGTAACGTCTTTGATCATGCTGGTCTCGGCAATCCGATACCCAAGCGCCTCGGCAGACATCCAGCCAAATCGAGACTGGATTCTCTTCCCGATGATCCAGCACATATGTTCGAAACTCTTCACAGTGATTGTTTCGGTTTTTCCCAAAATCTGGATACTGTATTTTGATGTGCCAATGTATCGAATTGGTCTCGTAAGGTCCATCCTTTCATTAATGACATGGTATCGAAAAAACTCGGGGACTGTCCCCGGGTTTTTTCCACTTTGGCTGCGACCAGCTCGGTCCGTTTCTCCAGGATCAACGTCCGATCGAAATCGCGGTCGTTGTATTCGCGATCTTCGATCACCTGGCCGTATTTGTCGGTTTGGCCGCTCGATGGTCGCCAGCCATCGAGGTCTTTATCGAGTCCGATGCGGACGACTTTGTAGGGGGCCAGGAAGCCGTCGGCGATGCCTTGTCGAAGCGAATAGGTGTAGATCGGGTCGCCAAAGTACTCGATGTTGGAAACGTCTTTCGTTTCCTTGGGGGTTGCCGTCAGTCCAATTTGGGTCGCCGATGTGAAATACTCGAGGATCTGTCGCCAAGCTGCATCATCCGCAGCACTGCCGCGATGGCACTCATCGACGATCACCAGATCAAAAAAGTCGGGTGAGAACTGCTTGTAAATGTTTTGATCTTCGGCCGTGCCGGTGACGGCTTGATAGAGACACAAGTAGATCTCGTACGATTTGTCGACGGTTCGGTTGGTGATTTTGGTCATCGCCTTGCCGAAGGGTTTGAAATCGTTCGTCTTGGTCTGATCGGCCAGGATGTTGCGATCGACCAGGAACAAGATCCGTTTC
>JAPLNM010000169.1 GCA_026692845.1 Planctomycetota bacterium
ATCAAGCTCCAGAGCCTTGCAGGAAGCATCACGGTAAGTGCAGGGACGATTGGTAGCAACGGCATTACCGCAGGCGGCACAGGAGATATTCTCTTGCAAACGCTCAGCGCTGGGGACATCACTGCCAATGCCAGGATCTTAAGCGGCACGGGGCACATTACCCTCGACTCCGCAGGCGTGCTTCGTGCTACAAGCGGTATTCAGACTGGCGGATCTGGAAGCGTTTTCTTATCGGCATCGTCAAACACCTCGGTCGCATCGGTGCTCACCGCAGGAGGCAATGTTCAGGTTTACTCTGGCGGCGAGTTGAGCCTTGGAAGTATCAACGCAGGAACCGGCCAGGTTTACTTGCAAGCCTCGGGCGACATCAAGGATTCGGATTCGACTAGCAATTCGACGAACATCACCGCTAGTGTTTTGGCGATGAGAGCCACGGGCAAGATTGGCGATTCGGATCTAAGCTCCCCAGTCAGCAGCATCAATCGCAACGCGATTGGAACCCAGGTCGCTATTTTGGCTGCCCAGTCAGCAAGCGGGATGTACATCCAGGAATCCGATGCAGTGACGATCGACACGGTGTCGGTATCGAGCCAGCGCGTGAACTTCAACTCGACGCGGTCGACTCAAACGCAAGTCCTTGAGGACCTGACGACGAGCAACAACGGACCGGTCAAGCTCCAGCAGAGCCTTGTAGGAAGCATCACGGTAAGTGCCGGGACGGTTGGTACCAACGGCATTACCGCAGGCGGCACAGGCGATATCTTGTTGCAAACGCTCAGCGGTGGCAATATCTCAGCCAATGCTGGGATCGCAAGCGGTACGGGGCACATCACTCTCGATGCGGCCGGAACACTTGTCTCTACGAGCGGCATTCAGACCGGCGGAGCCGGAGGCATTTTCTTTTCTGCATTGGCAAACACCTCGATCGCATCGCTGATCACCGCAGGTGGCAATGTTCAGGTCCTCTCAGGCGGGGACCTTACTCTCGGTAGTATCAACGCGGGGATTGGCCAAGTTTATTTGCAAGCCTCAGGCGACATCAAGGATTCGGATCCGAGTTCCAACTCGACGAACGTTGTCGCAACTGCGTTGGCGATGCGCGCCGGAGGGAAGATTGGCGATTCGGATACAGGCTCATCGTCTGGCAGTATCAACCGGAACGCGATCGGAACGCAGGTTTCTCGTTTGGCAGCCCAGTCAGCAAGTGGGATCTACGTCCAAGAAGCCGATGGAGTGACGATCGATAAGTTGACGCTAACGAGCCAGCGCGTGAACTTCAACTCGACGCTTAGCACTCAATCGCAAGTCCTCGAGGACTTGACGACAACGAGCAACGGACCGATCAAACTGCAGAGCCTAGCGGGTAACATCGTCGTGAATCCAGGGACTGCTCTGACCAACGGCATGACCTCAAGCGGCACGGGCGATATCCTCTTGCAGACGCTCAGCACCGGTACGATCCATGCCAACGCTGGCATCGCGAGCGGTACAGGAAACATCACTTTCGACTCGGCAGGGCAGCTCCGTAGCAGCGGAATAATTCAAACCGGTGGATCAGGCGCTGTCTATTTCGCCTCAGCATCGGATGCATCCATCGCATCGATCCGCACCGAAGGAGGGAACGTCCAAGTCCAATCGGGCAACAATATCACCCTTGGCAGCATCGATGCGGGTGCAGGCCGAGTGTACTTGCAAGCCGCTGGAAACATCGCTGATTCCGATCCAAGCACCAATGCGGTGAACGTCATCGCCAGTGCTTTGGCCTTGAACGCAGGTGGCAAGATTGGCGATTCGGACCTAAGTTCCTCGACCAGTAGCACCAATCGCAACGCGATTGGGACTCAAGTCACTACACTGGCTGCCCGGTCAGCAACCGGGATCTATGTTCAAGAAGCCGACGGGTTAACCATCGATTCGGTTTCGGTAACGACCGATCGAGTGAATTTTAACTCGACGCGAACCCCCCAATCGCAATCGCTCGAGGATCTGACGACGACTAGTAACGGGCCTGTGAAACTTCAGAGCTTAGCAGGTAGCATCGTTGTCAACGCCGGAACTGTCGGAACCAACGGAATCACCGCCAACGGCAGTGGCGACATTCTGTTGCAGACTCTAAACGGCGGAACGATCCTAACCAATGCGGTGGTTGAAAGTGGTTTTGGGCACATCACCTTTCTGTCTAAAGACGCCTTGAGCATCGTAGATCGGTTGCGCACGGGCGCTCCAGGCACGATCGTCATAACCTCCGATTCTGACGTTGAGATAAACGCACTCAACACCAACACCAGTCTTCAAGTTATTGCGGGAAACAATCTTACTCTTGGCCGCATCCATGCTGGCTCTAACCAAGTTTATTTGCAGGCTGTCGGCAACATCACCGATATCGATGGGTCTACCAACTCGACGAACGTCATCGCCGGTGCCTTGGCGATAAAAGCCGGGGGTAAGATTGGAGATTCCGATATCAATGCACCCAATAGTAGTACCAATCGCAATGCGATCGGGACCCAAGTCACAACGTTGGCAGCCCAGTCAGCAACCGGGATTTACGTCCAAGAAGCCGACTCAGTGACGATCGATTTGGTATCGGTCATCAGCGAACAGGTCAACTTCAACTCGACGCGAAGCACGCAATGGCAAGTCCTTGAGGATCTGAGTACCGACAGCAACGGACCTGTAAAACTTCAGAGCCTTGTAGGTAACATCGTTGTCAACGCCGGGACTGCTGGCACCAACGCAGTGACTGCCAATGGCAGTGGAGATATTCTG
Organism: Planctomycetota bacterium; assembly: GCA_026692845.1. Taxonomy (GTDB): domain Bacteria; phylum Planctomycetota; class Planctomycetia; order Pirellulales; family Pirellulaceae; genus JBKCUI01. Next base: position 2,770 of record JAPLNM010000169.1, read on the forward strand.
CTAGAAGCACGTAGCGGAGACATTACAGCCAACGCCGGGATCGTCAGCGGTACAGGGAATATTACGCTCGATTCGGCCGGCAATCTCAACAGCAACCGAGCCATTCAAACCGGCGGAACCGGTGCAATTTACCTCATATCTGGCTCGAGTACATCGATTGGCTCAGTCAGCACCCATGGTGGGGACTTGCAAATCCTTTCCGGAGCGGACTTGACTCTCGGCAGCATCGATGCGGGCTCGGGGAGCGTCTATTTGCAAGCTTCCAGGGATATCAGAGATTCGGACTCTAGCTCCAACTCAATGAACATCATCGCCAATGTCTTGGCCATGAAGGCCGGTGGCAAGATTGGGGATTCGGATTTAAGTTCAACGGCCAGTAGCACCAACCGCAACGCGATAGGAACTCAAGCTACGACGCTTGCGGCGCAGTCGACCCATGGGATCTACATCCAAGAGGCCGATGGTGTGACGATCGATAAAGTGTCGGTAGCAAGCCAACGCGTGAACTTCAACTCGACTCGCAGCATGCAGACAGAGTCGCTTGAGGATCTGACGACATCTAGCGATGGTCCGATCAAACTCCAGAGTCTTGCCGGTGACATTATCGTCAACCCAGGGACTGCGTCGTCCAATGGCATTACTGCCAACGGTAGCGGGGATATCCTGCTTCAGACCGTGCAATCTGGCATGATCAAAACTAACGCCGATGTTCGAAGCGGTTCTGGAAACATCACTTTGAATTCTCAAGGTGCCTTAAGCGTCGTCGATCGCTTGCGAACCGGTGCGTCAGGAACGATTTATCTGAGGTCTTCTTCGGGAGTTACGGTAGAGAGTCTCGAAGCCAGCAATGACATAGCGATCGTCGCAGGGGCTGATTTGCTACTCGGAATCATCAATGCAGGTTCGGGCCGTGTTTACCTAGAGGCTGCTGGCAACATCTCGGATTCGGACCCAACGACCAACTCCATCAACGTGACAGCTTCGGCCCTAGCGATGAAAGCTGGAGGCAAAATCGGCGATTCGGATTTGATGAATTTCGCAGATTTCAACCGCAATACGATCGGTACCAAAGTAGGTACGCTTGCGGCTCAGTCGGCCAAGGGAATATACATTCAGGAAGCCGATGGGGTAACGATCGATATCGTTTCGCTTGGAGTCAGACAGGTCAATTTCAATTCGACTCAAACCGACCGTTCCGAGACGCTCGAGGATTTGATCACTACGGACAACGGTCCGATCAAGCTACAAAGCATCTCGGGAGACATCATCGTCAAGAGTGGCACTCCGATGACATCCGGTATTCAAGCCCACTCCAGTGGCGATGTGCTGTTGCAAACGCTCGACAAAGGAACAATCGTTACCCAAGCCGACGTGCGTTCCGGAAGCGGGGACATCACGATCAACTCAGCCGATGCATTGCGGGTGACCGACCATTTAAAAACCAACAGCCCAGGTAAAGTCTATTTGACGTCCCAGGGGGATGTGACTGTTGAATCGCTCGATACCCAAAACACCAATCTTACGATCGTTTCGGGCAGAACCATCGAGCTAGGTAGAATCCAAGCCGGAACGGCAAGAGTCTACTTGCAAGCAGCACGAGATATCCTCGATTCGGATCCGGACACCCATTCGATCAACGTCAGTGCTTCGGCCTTGGCGATGAGCGCCGGCAATAAGATTGGAGACTCCGATCTGATGGCATCGGTCGATACCAATCGCAACGCGATTGGGACACAAGTCGGATTGTTAGCGGCTCGATCGGCCTTTGGTATCTATGTCCGAGAGGCGGACGGATTGACCGTCGACTCGGTGATTGTTTCCAGTAGCAAGGTGCAATTCAATTCATCGCAAATCGATGAAAGCCAAAGCGTCGAGGATTTAACAACCACCATCGAGGGCCCGATCAAACTTCAGAGTCTGGCAGGGAACCTCCAGATCAACCAGGGTGCTGTTGGTCCCAACGGTATTTTGGCTGCTGTGGCAGGAGACATCCTTTTGCAGACGCTCGATCGCGGAACGATTATCCTCAATGCAATCGTGCAGAGCGAATTCGGGGACATCACGATCGATTCCAAAGATACGTTGATTCTCGGCGATCGGTTACGATTGGGTGGACCACCTCGATTGGGGACTATTTATCTTGCCTCTCAACAGGATGTAGTGATCGAGTCCTTGACCACAAGCGATTCGACTCTTTGGATTCAAGCCGGGCGAAATATTGTCTTGGGTAGTATCCAAGCTGGTACGGCGGGTGTTTATCTCGATGCGCAGCAGGATATCGTCAATGGGTCGATGGCACCGGCGGTCAACGTTACGACGCGAGGCGTTTTGGCGATGCGAGCAGGTTCGGAAATCGGTGAGATATTCACTCAAGTCGATACGTTGGCTGCGGTGGCAGCCGACCGAATCACCATTACCGAAGTCGATGGCGTAACGATCGGTGCTGTGCAAGTGGCTGTCGAACAGGTTCATTTCAATTCCTCGCAGACCGATCGGATTACGGCATTCGAGGATCTGACGACGACCAACGGCGGTTCGATCGCTTTGCGCAACGTCTCAGGAGACATCGTCGTAGAGTCAGGACTGCTACCCGGTAATGGGATCAATGCCGATGGTACAGGAGACATCGTCCTTTTGACGATCCATTCAGGGAATATTATCCTCCGAGGGGATGTTGTTTCAGGAGTAGGAGATATTTCGCTCGGGGCCAAGGACAGCGTGTTGATCGGTGGGATGATCAAGACCGCAGGCGATGTCGCTCTGGAAAGCGTACGTGGTGCGATTGCCGAGTTGGATTCGTCTGCAAAAGTAGAGTCCGACGGCCTTGGCCTGCAGTCGGCGAGCTTTGCTCACCTGCACGATACGACCGTCAATCGATTGACAGCAAGGACCATGAGCAATGCGGTGCTAAGTTCATGGCAAGAGTTGGATGAACAAGCCAATGCGCAAGGGGATGATTTTGTCGATGCGTTAGGGACCATTTCGCAGAGCACGAAAGATGCATTGCGTCAGCAGTATCGATACATCGATCGCTATGAGAACATTGGCTACTCTTTGTATATCGTCAACAGCAAAGATCTGACGATTGAATCGGCCATTGCCGGACGTCTCGACGGTTCGCAAGGCCAATCGGATAGGCCGGGAATTTATGTTCAAACGCTTGTCGGGGATTTAATCGTTGAAGATGCTGTCGTATCCAAGAGCAACAGCGCTCAAGCGGGTGGAGTTGTGCTAGTCAGTGGTTCGAAGGTTTTGCTCGGTAGCATGGCAACACTTCAAAGCAACTACATTCAAGACGGTACGATCCATGTGCAGCTTATCAACGATGTCGATTTGAAAGCCCGGATCTTCGACGCTCTAGAAAAACCCAATCCAACCGGCGGGCTTTTCACCACGCGCATCGTGTCGCGGAACTCTTTCTCTGAATCGAATCTGCCCGAAGTCCCAACATCTCCGGGACCGACCAAGCGGAGTCTTCAAGGAGTATCGACGCATTTCGGGTCGGCCAACGAATCGGGTTTTGATATGTACATCGGATATGCCGATGGGAAATTGGAATCGTTCGGACAACAGGGGGATGTTTATGTCCGCGATGCACGAGACTCACAACCCATGGGCGCTAAACCTCAGGCGCTAGCACGAGTCGGCTATCTGGAGCGTACCAATCCCTTCGATGTAGATTTCCTCAACAGCTTTCAGGAGTTACCGACCGATGTGGTGATCCGACGTTCCGACGACTTCTTTATTTTCCAGAAGGAACAGCCAGCCGGTTTTGATAATTTCAACCCACCCAATGGTGCTGCATCAACATCGACAGGTTACTACGACTTGACCGTCCAGACCCATCGCGTACCTGATGTGATCTCCGAAGGGTCCGACAGCGGATTACCAATGCCGCCGGCTCCGGAAACACAGATTCCTACAGTCAGCCAACCCGAACCTTATACAGTCCGCGAGATACGCACCCTTGCGACCGAATCTCCAGAGTACGAAGATCAGCCTAACCAAGAGCGCAGCACTCGAATTGTCGTCAAGCGAATCGTGGTTAGTATTGTTGAGGAAGTCAAAGGTCAGTTTGAAGAGCCAGAGAAAGAGGATCCAGATTCGCCAAAGGAAAAAACCGAGGAAATTTTGATTCCTGAAGGGCTTCTGAGCGGCTCTGACCAATTGTCCCAGTCGGACTTGCGCAAGATCCGGGACTATCTCAAGCTTCAGCCAGGTACGCGATTAGGTCGCTACGAGATCACCATCGAGACCTCCGATGGGACCCAACAGCTCGTCGAGCAGTTCACCATCGATGCCAAGCTCCCCGAGAGAACCCCAATCAACCCGTCCGAAGCGCCGGCCAACGAACTCCAGGACGGGGGAGCCCAAAAAGGGGGAGCCCAAAAGGGGGGGGCCCAAAAGGGGGGTAAGGCCGACGCCGTCGATGAAAATGAAGGAAATCCTTCGAACTCAAACGATCAGTCACTATACTTGGAACCGAGAATTCCTACCCAGTCGTTCGCTTCGGAGCCCGGGCCCGGGCAGGCGAGCGACCAAGCTTGGAGTCTCGTCTTGGGATCGTTGTGGCTGGCACGCAAACCCAACAATCCGAACGTTCCGCTGCCGACGGATTACTCGGTACAAGCAAGACGTCTGCGAAGATTTCGGCCTCCCAATCAAAAATAACCATGAGCAAAGCCCACGATAACTCGCACGACAACTCCCAAGACGACTCGCAAGACAATGTTTTGGACAAAAACCAAACGTCGGACATGACCGTTGACCTAGAGGCCGTTGCGCCCGGAGACTCCCGGGCAGAGCCATCGACCTCGCGTAGCCAAGGCGATACGAGCATCGATGTCTCGAATATTTCTGATTTTGATCAGACGATGGATTTGAGTCCCTCGGTCTCCTCGGTCGGATCCGCAACGTTGGATCTTGAAGATCCCAACGATCAGACGATGGATCTTGCTGACCCGGCACCTGAATATTCAGACGGAACGCGGATGGTTTCCCCATCGATGACCCCTTTTCAGGGCAAGGTGTTTGGAGACACAAGTCGCATGCGGGACGATGAGGCGCAATCCGATGCAGGGGTTCCAGAGGATGGAACGAAAATCATCGGTCCTGATCCGAGTGGACAGGACTACACGATGGATATCGATTCTGTTCCATCAAGTGGTTCATCGAGTTCCGTAGCGGGAGCATCGCTGGCCGAGGACGGAACGATGCTTCTGAGCGATAGCCAACAAGGCTCCCAAGCGGGTTCATCGAGCATCGCTGGCAAGTCTTCCTACGATCAAACGATGGATCTGAGTGAGTCGGCTCCGGACTCCAAAAATGTCAGTGATGCCAGAAGCTTAGTCACCGGGAATCGGACCGGTCAATCGATCCGAACCGGTAGCCCAACGAACTCGAAGTCCCTTGGGGATTCCAAGCAGTATCTTCAAGCCGAGCGAGCCAAGGCCTCCGATGCGATCTACGAGCGATTGACCGATCGTCGGATTTCCTACACGGTCGATTGGAACGACGATACGGCCGACTACCAGATCAAAAAGAAAAACGATCCCAAAACAGGCAAGTTCGATCTGCACGTGCTGGGTAAGGGGGGAATGGGTCTGGTCTACCTAGCCACCCAAAACTCCGTCAAACGCTCGGTGGCTCTGAAGGTCATCCGCAAGGACAAACAGAACGATACATTCATTAAGCAGTTTTTTTACGAAGCGGAAATCACCGCAGGCTTAGAGCACCCGAACATCACTCCTGTCTATGAGCTCGGTCGCACCAAGGAAGGAGTCTGCTTTTATTCGATGAAATACATCCAAGGGAATCCTTGGGAAAAGAAAATTCGAGACAACTCGATCGATGAAAACCTCGAGATTTTTGACAAACTATGCGATGCGATCGCCTTTGCCCATAGCAAAGGGATCCTCCACATGGATATCAAACCCGACAATGTGCAACTCGGGGAATTCGGCGAAGTCTATGCAGTCGATTGGGGTGTGGCTAGCGACCTGAAACGACCTGACTCGATCCGCTGTGCGGGAACTTGGCAATGGATCAGTCCGGAAGTCGCACGTGGGGACAAATCCAAGATCGGCAAGGGAAGCGATATCTACCTCTTGGGTGGCATCCTGTTTCAAATCGTCACAGGGCATCATCCTAGGTTGCCCAAGGACTCCACGGAGAAGATGGGGCAGTCGGCATTGGCCAAGGCCGCACAGAACAACTTGATCCAGCCGACCGACTGCAAGGATCCAATGGTTGCAGTCGCACTGAAAGCCTTGGCCAGCGAACCCAAAGACCGCTATGCGAAAGTCGATGATCTGCAAACCGCGATCTATGCCATTCAGAAAGAACGAGCCAACATCAAAAGCAGCCAAGAGCTTACGCAAAAGGCCGTCGTCTTGGGATCCGAGGCCATCGAGCAAGGGGACTACGATCGCTTCAACCGCTCCTTGTTCGGCTTGAAAGATGCCATCGAACTGTGGGAACAAAACCCCGAGGCTGCTCCGGAGCTCAATAAGGTTCGGCTGGCTTATGGCCAATGCGCCTTCGATAAGGGGGACTACGATTTAACGCTGCAAACGCTCGATCGCAACGAGCCCCAAGAAGAAGAGCTCTACCAGAAAGCAGAATTGGCCCAAACGGCAGTCAAACTCCGAGTCAAAAGATTCCGTCTGCTTCGCAATGCATTCATTATCTCACTACTTCTAGGTAGCGGAATCGTCGGACTGCTGTGGCAGCAAGCGGAAGCCGAGCGGAAAGAAGCAGTCAAGCAAACTGGAATCGCCAAGGCGAAAACGGTTATCGCCGAGGAGCAAACGGTTATCGCCGAGGAGCAAACTGGAATCGCCAATAAGCAAACTGGAATCGCCAAGGAGCAAACCGGAATCGCCGAGGCAAAGACCAAAATCGCTAACGAGCAAACCGAAATCGCCAAGAAAAACGAGGAGGAAGCACGTATGCAGAAAAACAAAGCCGAATTGCAACTTGCTAAAACTCAGTTAACCGAGATCACCAAGCAACTAGGCTTGGCCCGCTCACGGATTAACGAATCGAACCCTAGCGGGGCGTTTGGATTGCTCACTAGCATCCATGTCGAGCTCGAGAGGCTCAAGGCTCAAAAGCAAGAGTCTCGCAAAACCGAAAAAACCGAAGATCCCAAAGCTAAAAGCATCGACGACCGAGCGCTGATCACGCAACTTCCTAATCCAGACCACTGGGCCAAAAACCGGATCATGCTCCTGGCCAATACCGACCTCGATGGCGTCGACTTGAAGACCCAAGCTAATTTCCAGTCCGGATCCTCAGCGTTCGCTTTGGATTCCAATCATTCCGGATTGCTTGTCGCAAATCCGACTGGTGAGATCTATTCCGTGGCTCTCGACGGAACAGATCCGCAAAAAATTTGGGAAGTCAAAAACAAAGAGATATGGATCGATTCCAAAGTCAAAGCCGTCCGACGCATCGTCCCCTCGCCCGATGGAACTCGAATCTACCTTGCTCTCGACCGCGACGTCGAACCTGTAGTCTTCGTCGATTTACAAACCGGAGATCTATTGCCCTATGACAAGGAAATACCAAAAACCGGCGGGCTTCTTGCGTTGAGCCCGATTGCCCGCCACATCGCAACGACGCAACCGAACTATCTGTGGTTCACCAAAAACCAACCTGACTCCAAAGGGAACATCGTAGCGACCAACAAACAAGTCGTCCAAATCCAATGGCTTTCGGACGAACTGCTCTTGGCTCTGATCAAAAACGAGGGAGGCTACTTTTTACAACTGGTCGCTCCATTTGCTGGGATCGATACTGACGAAAAAAGATCCTCTTCCGTCGAATACATCGCCCCGCTCAAAGAGGAAGTCGTGCGGTTTGCTTTGCTCGAAGAGCAAATGCCCGAATGCGTCACCCAATTTCGCGAAAAGTTCTTGAGCAAACTCAACAGCCAGTCCAAGGGGCAAGCAAACAGCCAACAAGTAGAGCTATTCTCCGAAATCCTGGAATCACTCCACTTCGTTTTCGGCCAAGGCGACGGGGAATTGGTCCAAGCTCGATTAAAACGTCCGGCTTCTAGCAAGTCGACCGGTACAAAACTTTGGGAATTTGTCGAACGGTTCCCGCTGCAGAAAAAGCACGTTCATGCCATCGAGGAGATACTCGTCGAAGAAAACGCACCTACCGCTTCGACGACCAATTCATCCAACAGCAGGAAAATGATCACACGTGCTGCCAAGGAGCAGTCGGTTCAAGTTTGGACTCTTTCCGATGGCTTCACGAACAAGTCAAACGATAACTCGGTGGGATCACAGACCCAGCAAATCTCTCGGATCTCTCATCTGCATGCGCTCACTGCAGGACCCTTGAAAGAGGATTCCGAAGACAAAGGTATTCGCTTTGCTCGCTTCGACCATGACGGAGACGTCCTAATGATCAACTCCGAACTCATCGCCAATCGCTTAAACGTCGCCGAGCAAATCGAACGAAACCGCGTCGTCCTGGAAAATCCCTTTAATGCTGCCGAGGCTTTCGAGGAATCCACCGCCAAATGGTTATTCAACAGTCCAACCAACCAAGGAATCCTCTCGATCGATGGCCATGGAGTCGCTGCTATCTATGAACCACGAAAGAATCGTCAAGACAAACAAGTCGATTTTGGGCAAAAAGTTTCCTCTTTGAAAATCCGACAGTTCTTAAGCAAAGAATCGAATACCAAAGAGCTTGTCAATATCAAGGAAGTCAAAAACGATTTTCAGTATTGGGGGCACAGTCCATTTGCGAAAATAGAGCATGTTACTTTTAGTCCAGATGGTAATACCGCATTGAGTTTGGCAACAGTGGACGGGAAAAGTTCTGTCTACATAACGGCTCGTGACACTGATAGTCGTCCTGAATCCCTCACGTTTTCTGAAATCTGTTTGTGGGATGTTAAAAACCGACAGTGGCTCGATCGCATCGCCTTCGAATCCCAAGTGAAAATCGACCGGCTTAGTCCCGTCGATGAGCACCGCTTCGTCTTTGGAAACACCGAAACTTTAATGCTTGTCGAGCGAGATGTCTCCTCGCGGCTCTCGACGGAGCATGCCTCAAGGGCAGTCCATTTCTGCATCAAAAATCCAGCGCATCCCTACCAAGCCTACTTCCGCGTCGACGGATTCGAAGGAGTTTGCTGGATCGGAAATATCCCTGCAGACGGTATCGAGGACACGTCCAAGCCGACGTGGTTTGATCTCGAGTCGAATCGATTGGTCGTCATTCCACGTCCTGTCGCTGGTTGCTGGAGCAACGATGGGACTCGGCTGTATGTCCTAGATACCAAAGGTAACATAAGTCGATACGACTTTGATCCACTCGCGGGTGTATTGTCTTCGTCGCTGACCTCAAACCAACTCGATCGATTGAAGTACAACGAAAAGCTTAAATTCATCAACGGCCTTTCTATTGTTAGCCCCCAGCAAATCCATATGGGAATCGCCAAGTCTAACGAAGGGCCCGACGGATGGTCCGACGAAGTATACATCGGGGCAATCCGTCAACTGAATGATAACGCCAAGGCCGAATGGTCCGCGAATCCGATTCACGCGGTTTTTCATCGCAAGGATCCTCCCAACTGGGTCCTAGACGCTGGGTTTTCCGAAAACCAGCAAGCTTTCGAAAACCGTGTCGATCAGCTTTTCCAACTGATCAAAACCACCGAAGTGATCAAGAATGACGGAAAGCAAACCGAAGTAGGGCACGAACCAAAACATGTTACTTCCGATGCCCAAGGACAAGTGACCATCCTCCAGTACCCCGGCGCTGTATTGTTCCTGTCGTGCCAAGACGGACAAGTCCCTAGCTGGTATCGTATCGAGCGTGACTTCTCAGGAATCGAATCCTTCAATCTTTCACCCGATGCCAAAACCTTGGCTACCCGCGACGCGAAGGGATGGCATTTTTATCGCGTTAACAAGCAAGCAGAAAACCAGCGGTTTGAACTTGAACCCATCCCATCCCCATTGCCAATCGACGCCAACGTGGAGCATTTCGCGTGGGATCCAGAACAAGAATCCAACCCGCCTGAGAACTCGATGCGGTTTGCCTGCATCCTGTCGGATAATTCCGTCCTTTATGTCCAAAACGGTGTCGCCAGCGATCTTGGGAAAATCTGCTCCATGCAAACGCAAGGCAATGAGCAAACCCCCGTGGGTGAGGAAAGCAAACGGGAGGACAAGTCGGAGACAAAAACCTTGCAGCAACTCCAGGCATCCGACATCAAACGCATCTGGTTCTTCCAAGAGATTTTGACCGATAGATCCCTAGATCCTCCCTCGAAAAGAACCCTTCGCTACCTGGCCCTACAAACAACCATCGACAAGTCAGAAAAACCTGGAAACGTTCGATTCATCAAACTCCCAAGCACCGAATCCATTGACGTTGCTCAATCCGAAGATTCCAGGAAGCGATTCTCCAATCGATGCGTCGATCTAGATCTCGGACAAGCTTTCACCGAAATAGTTCCCAATGAGCAAGGCGGAATCATCGCCACCGGGGATAAGGACGGAACCGTCGCGGTCTATCTCGTCTCCCCGTACTGGGAGACCGCAAACCAAGTCTTCGACGCCAACTCCGAAGCCGATTCGGCGATCGAAAGCCTGAATTTTGCAGAGCAAGGCGATACGCTGGTGGTCTCGAATGCCAACAATCACCTCTTTGGATTGCGGACCAAACCAACTCCCTCCCGCTCCGAAAAAAGCGCTACGGCGCAAGCCGTCCGGTGATGCATTTAGGAAACGTTCACCGGAGGGCTTGCGCGCAATACCGTCAAATCGGGCTATCAATAAGCGTCCCATACTCACCGCAAAGGCGCCAAGTTCGCCAAGACAGAGAGCGATTCAAGGAACTCCTGGTGCGGATCAACCTAGTGTGAATAACCAATTCTCAGAGGTAGGCACGCAAGCAAACACGTCGTTGTAGCAGATGGCGAAAAAAAGCGTTCGGTTCAACACCGCATCCTGTTTAGCTTTGCGAGCTTGGCGCCTTTGCGAGATATTCTGATCCCCAACGATTCGCTAGAGGATAGCCACTAAATCCTTTGAAGAACCGAAATTCTTAGCCTTCAAATCTACACTTCCTTGAAACGATCAAAATATCGATTTAACTTCGTGTCTCACGAGTGATTTAAAATGAGTTCGATTTGCTCAAGTTGCGCAATTTCATTTCGCTCGTGTCCGCCCGTCCTGGACTATCGCGCTTCGGAGTTGAACAATAAGCAAAATCGCTAGAAACACACATGCGATCTGATAGGCCGTAAGCCCAAAAAGCAACTTAGGCTCAGGCCGGATCCATTCGGTGATGAATCGAAATACCAGATATCCAATCAAGTAGAGCTTGAGTCGTTGGCCCGCAAACCACCGACGATGCTCGAGCATCACCAAAGCCATCAACGCGGCCGAATGAAACAATGTTTCGTAGAGTTGAACCGGGTGCCGCATGCATTCCCCAGCATCAGGGGCCGTCTTGAATGCGACACCCCAAGGCAAACTCGTCGGTATCCCGTAGCAACACCCACCCAGGAAACAACCGATCCGGCCGATGCTCAATCCCGCCGCAATAGGGACCGCAAATGCGTCCCCTGTTCCTTGGCGTACACCAAGCCACGCCTTGGTCAACTCGACCGCAACATAACCACCGAAAATCCCCCCCAAGACCGTCTTGCCGTCGCTGAGCCAATGGGTCCATGGACTGAGCCCAGTCCAATCCCGCTCAAGCAAAAAAGGGAGCTTCGCCCCGATGAACGCACCGAGCAGGGCTGCCAACGATAAGAACCGCTTGTGGTCAGACGATATCTCTAACTTTTGTCGACTGTGCCGATAGAGCCAGTAGCTGACGACCAAGGCCAAGAGCATCATCAACGAATGGAGCAACTTGGATGCCTGCGGGCTCACGATCGTTTGACCACCGTGTTGTCGATCATCAAAGCGTTACTCAATTCCGGAAGCGAAACATGACCATTGCGATACAAAACATTGTAAGCGCAAAACGGGATGATATGTCCGCTGGGCAAGACGTGATGCGTGCAGCATTTCATGACTCGCCGCACATCAAAGTTGTATGCGTCCAAAAAAGAGGTGATTGTGATCCGCAAGAGTTGCTTGCTTCCAAGTTCCTTTTCCATCGCTTTGGCAAAGAAATCCTCGGCAATCCGAGCAGGAGATCCTAGGAAAACCAAGGTAGGCTCACTATCGACACAACCATTGGGCCCGCAGCAGGCGTTGCGAGCCATGTAAAGCTGAGCCAGTCGTTTACCTTCATCCCGAGTAAAACTCAGACCGTTTGCCAACAGGTCCCGGTTGGCAGTCGCATCGATGAATCGTGTCAGGGGTACGAGTTGGCCCTCATGCCGATAGCACATGGCCAAGACATGGCAGTTTGGATGCGCGCAAGGGAGCGGAAAGAAATCCGACTCGCTCAAACGCCCTTGCGACTGCTCGCAAAGCAGGCGGATGCAGTCCGGTGCGGTGATCCGGGATTCCAATTGC
>JAPLNM010000170.1 GCA_026692845.1 Planctomycetota bacterium
GAACATCGCTCGTGGTTGGATCTTGGTGGAAACAGTGGCGAATTTGCGATGCAAGTCTGCAGACGGTTTCCGGATCTACATGCCACGGTCTTGGATCTACCCGTCGTATGCTACTTGGGCAAAAAACACGTAGACTCCTTTGGCATGTCCGAGCGTGTTGGTTTTCAGGCCAGCCATTTTTTCGGCGATTTCCCTCAAGACCTAGCTGGCAATCGCATGGATCAAAACTACGATTTGGTCAGTTTCAAGTCCGTGCTTCACGATTGGCCTGACGAGCATGTTCTGGAATTGATCAAGAAAGCGTGGGGGAAATTGATCCCTGGGGGCCGATTCGTGGTGATCGAACGGGCCAAATTCCCAGGTTCGATTGTACCTCTTGGGCTCGGACAAGCTCCTGTCTGGATGTTTTGGAACTATTATCGATCCCCAGCTTTCTATGAGTCGATTTTCCAGAAGCATTTCCAGGTCTCTGCCGAGACTCAGATCGTACATGCCGATATGACTTGGATGGTCATGCAGGTTGTAAAACCCCTCACTTAAAAAGGCGAATTCAAATGAGCGGTAATTGGCTCAAACGCATCGCATTGGTTTGCATGACTCCTGAGGTCGATGCTCAAGAACATAGCGAGGCGCTACCTAGCTACGGCATTCACCGTATTCAGGCTGCCATCGTAGCGAATCCAGCATTTGCCAATACCGAAGTTCGGATCATCGATTTAGGTTCTGAAGATGACGATTCGTACGTGCAGGAGTTGCTTCGCTTTCGGCCGCAACTAATCGGCTACTCTTTATTCGTTTGGTCAACGAACTGTTTGGTAAAAGTTGCAAGAAATCTAAGGAAGCTCGATCCGTCGGTTGTGCAGGTATTTGGAGGTCCTTCCGCTCGAAGCACGCTGTTGGATCTGACGCCTTACGCGCCAGCGTGGGAGTACGCAGATTGCCTGGTGATCCGTGATGGCGAGGAGGCGTTCAATCAGATCGCAATGTCTCTGGACGAATTGCAGGATCGGACACGCACGATCAAGGCGATGGAGTCCATCGGGGGTGTTGAAATCCCGACACCAATCGGTTGGTATCGCAGCGCGCTGTCCGTGGGACTTGGAAAAATGGATCATCTTCCATCCCCCTACCAAATGGGGCTCATGCGATACGGTGCCTTCGGATACTTAGAGACTTTCCGAGGGTGTCCTATGTCGTGCCGCTTTTGTGAATGGGGAATGGCGGATGTCAGTCAAGGTTGTTTCTCTGAGGATTATCTGACTCGGGAACTTGAAGCCCTTGCGGGGTTTTCCCCGCAGGCCGTTTTTGACGTCGATTCGGGATTAAACCTCAATGCACAAGCGTTTCGCAACCTTGCCAATGCAGAAAAGAAAGTCGGGATTTTGAAGAAGACCGGACTGTGGTGCGAAATTTACCCGTCGAAAATCAAACCGGAGCATCTGGAATTCCTGGCCGATTGTGGCCCATCGTACTTAGGGGTTGGGCTTCAGTCTATCCAGCCAACCGTTCTGAAGAATTTGAATCGACCGTTCGGCAAAGAAAATTTCGAAAATGCGATTGCTCAATTGCAAGGCGTCGTTGAATCGATTGAGATTCAAATCATCTTTGGACTCCCGACCGACACCCCAGCAGGATTCAAAGAGACACTAGCATTTGCCCGGAGCCAAGGTGTAGGCGTGAGGGTTTATCATTGCTTGGTACTTCCCGATGCGTTGCTGACCAGAGGGAAGCCGGAATGGAAAATGGAGTTTTGTCACCAAACCCTCTCGATGCAATCATGCTTGGGTTGGTCGCAGTCCGAAATCCTTCAGATGAGGCATTTTCTGACCGAAGAGACTCATAAATGCGGTGGTAAAGCGGGGGAGTTTTGGTGGTCGTTTCCCAATAGGAACCACCGAATGGCGTCCTTAGCAACCGGTGTTGCAGTGTGATCGATTTCGGTAGAACTCAGAAAGAGGGTGACGCACTGTGATTGCCAAACGGACCGGCAGAAAGGTTTGCCTTGTCGGGCTTTACCCAAAACGCGATCCTGCGATGCCTGATAGGATCTCCAATCATGGACTTCGAATGGTTGAGGCAACGCTCAGAGCGGCCAATTTACCGGATTTGGAAATCGCAGTCCTCGATGTTGTTGACGCACTTCCAGAGGAACTCTTCGAGGAAATCCTTGCTCTCGACCCGGACATTGTTGGGTTTTCGACTTACCTGTGGTCATTGCCTGTTTTTGATCAGGTCGCTAGGCGTTTGCACCGACACGACGCTTCTAGAACCATTGTGTTCGGCGGTCCATCGGCGCGGCCCGCGATGTTCAATCAATCGCCTTTTCAGGAGCTTAGGCAGATCGCAGATATTTTGGTTACAGGCGAAGGAGAACATGCCTTCCTGGAAATAGTCAGTTCCACGAATCGATCCATGGAAGCATGGAAAAGCATCCCAGGCCTTGCACTCTGGAACGGGGAGACCTGGCATAACACGCTAGTGCGTCCTCTGGGTGACCTCAACGAACTAGCTTCTCCCTATGCGATGAAAATCGTTCCTCATGGAGGGCTGGCAGTACTTCAAACCTACCGCGGTTGCCCATTCACTTGTGCGTACTGTGAGTGGGGAACGATGGAATCGCCCAAGCGAGTTCGCACCGAAGAACACCTCATTGAGGAGCTGACTTCTCTGGAAATCAGCAACCCGGCCGGCGCTCTGATGGTCGATGCGGGTCTGAACCTCAACGAACGTGCGTTCAAGGAACTCGCCAAAGCCTCAAAGGCTACCGGTTACTTTCGGAACAAGCGATTGATTTGCGAGGTTTATCCAGCAAAAATCCAGAAACACCACATGGACTTCATGAGTCAAGTCGGCGAACCGCTCATTGGCGTCGGTTTGCAATCGTTCGACAAAACGGCTCTATCGACCATGGAAAGAACGCTCGAAGAAGAAAAATTCGATGTGCATGTCGCTGAAATGAATCGCTTTGCGCATGTGGCGATCGAAATCATTATGGGACTTCCAGGAGACACCCCTGAAACATTCCGAAAAACTTTTTGGCGCGCGCGGAGTTACCCTTGTACGCTACGCGTTTACCACTGCGTGGTTCTTCCATCTGCGTTGATGGTAAGATCGCCACCGGAACATCTTCTGAATTATGATCCAATATCCTTGAAAATGAGATCGTGCTTGGGTTGGACCGCCGAAGCGATCGAGCAAGAATGCCGATTCTTATCCACGATGGCCGATCAAAGTGGGGGAGCCATTGGCGAGTTCCTTTGGGTTTTCCCACCTCCATGAGTACATCAAAGCGAATCCTCGATCTCGACGGCACGGCTTGGCAAGAGCATTCCGATTGCATCCGTGAGCTTCGCCAAGGCGTGTGGACTGCCGTGGTTCTCAGAGGGCTATATAGCACTTCGGAGATGGAAACGATCACGCAGCGACTCGATCAAATCGACGCAGAAAATGTCCCACCCCAGAATTGGACCTCGATGCGATTTCCCGAGAGCTTTCGCGGATGGTTTCTTGGTGAAAACCTGAATCTGCTCGAAGACAGCCTGTTCGATTATTTCGACAGAGAACCTATGTTTTCTCGAAACATGCTACAACTCTTTGCGGACATTCCAGGAGGAACAGATCGGATTTTCGAAAGGTTTTCCAAGCTTGATCAGGGTCGCAGATACCTCGCTGCTCCTGGGCCAGATATCGACACGAAATACCAATTCACCACGCTTCGAGGGCATGCAGAAGGTGGATACATCCCCATCCATTGTGATAACGAGCAGGCTTGGAGACCCTCTTACGAGCATCTCTTGTCCCAGATCGACGAGAACCTCTTTTCGTTTGTATTGATGATCGGTAAACCCGAGGGTGGAGGCAATCTAAGGATCTACAACCATCGAATACCGGTTGGCCAAAGGAGCACCATCGATCAGGCCCGTTACTCAAAAACAGATCAAGCCTTTATGAAGGACTACGTCGAGATCGATTTGAAAGCAGGGGATCTGGTTTTGGCCGATTCCGGTTCGCACCCGCATGAGGTCACTAAGGTAATCGGAACGAAAACGCGCTGGACCATGTGCAGCTTCATGGCTGAGGCCAAAGGCAAGCATGCGGTATACTGTTGGGGGTAAACATGGACACCGACCTACCCCCCTATTTTGAAAATGTACTTGATTCCTACGCGCGCGGAGCTCACAACCGCTGCGTCCACTTAGGTTATTACCCGCCAAACACGGTTTCCTCGAACTGGACTTTGCAGGAGGCCCAAGAGGAATTCGATGACCGTCTTTTGAAAGAAGCGGCATTGCTCCCCGAGCAGAAAATCCTAGACGTCGGATGTGGGCTCGGAGGTTTGGTCGATCGTATCAATTCCAAATACAATCGCATGGATGTTGTTGGCTCGAGCAACGATCCAAGGCAACTGGAGATCTGCAATTCGATCCGCCCAAGAAATCATAACTCGATCGCCTGGGTAGAGGCCGATGCCTGTGTTCTCCCTTTCCCGAGTGGATCCTTCGACCGAGTCTTCTGCATCGAAGCGGCTTTTCATTTCGGATCGAGACGGCGTTTTTACGAACAAGCTCGAAGGGTGCTAAAACCAGGCGGCCAATTGATTTGCACCGACATCATTCTTCGCGAATCATCGATCCAATTCCCCGAAAACGCTCGGTGCGGTTCGGACCCGAATGCAAACGATATCGAAGCGTTCACCAAGCGATCGATCCACTCGCTGCTCCTGTCTGCCTATGCACCTTGGCCCGATCCATGGTACTCCATGGCTTCCCTACAAAAAGAGATCCTTGAGGTCGGATTGACTGCGCCGCAGTTTCAAGACTGGACACTTCAAACGTTACCATCCTACCAAGGCATGATCCCTCAATCGAAGAGCCAAGGAGACCATGGAACTAGGGATCCGATGCTCGCAGCACTCTCGACCCTTTGGTTTCTCCATCAAAGTCGGTTTCTACACTATCTCTATTTCTCATGCGTGAAAACCGATGGAAAGCTTCGGGGGGCGTAGCGTTGGGCTCTAATCCTCGCGAGTAACCACTCGGATTGCACCGTAGTACAAAGTCCAAAAGATGGATCCGTTACGGTCGATACCCGAGGCCAAATGCCCGAGTCGCTCATCGGCGATCGAACGCAGATACGCACTCCATGCTTGCTGCACGGAGCTTGGACTCCACATGGACGTCAGTGCGACCAATTCATCGTGAATCGATTCGACCGACTGCTCGAGGTCGTAAAGATTGATGTCATGCGATACGCGCCGGGAGCCCTCATCGGAAACCTCAAGCAAGAGCAATTGGCTGTTTGGTACATCCCTTTTGCTCAGGCGCTCGACGAGCCGAGATACCGCGTCTGGCTCGCTGCCGTGACTTATCGTCCCTAGCGATTGCTTCCAGCGTTCGAGAGATTCCTTTGCGGGCAAATGCGCTAGTATTTTGTACTTTGAGACAACGCCCGAACCCTGGCCGTTTAAAGGCCACTTGTACCCTAAAAAAAGGAGTTGACCCGGTTCGAATCGGACGCCCGTTGTAGGGTCGTGGCTGGCGATTTGCCTCGGGCGCAACTCGATGTACATTTTTCCGATCCAACCCCGCACGCCTTGTTCCCAGCCGAAGTGGATGCGCCAAGCTTTGGCAAAAAACGTTTTGAGTCGATCCAAGCTCTCCTGCGGCATGTTCATCCAAGCGCA
Organism: Planctomycetota bacterium; assembly: GCA_026692845.1. Classification (GTDB taxonomy): domain Bacteria; phylum Planctomycetota; class Planctomycetia; order Pirellulales; family Pirellulaceae; genus JBKCUI01. The sequence goes on from JAPLNM010000170.1 coordinate 5,684, forward strand.
TGGCAGGAACACATCGGGCGAAAAGGCCTGATGGAACGCCTCATGCTCGAAGGAAACGAGCAACCTCAATGGGAAAACCCCAGCAGATTCCACGCGTATGGAACGCTCCAGATCGAATTCAGCGCCCCGAGCCCGGGCTTGCCCTAGGACCGAATGCAGGCCGTAGTGCTTCACGGCGGAGAATTCCTCTAGGAGTTCCTGGATGGATTGGCCGTTGCTCATGGATAGGTTGGGCTTCGAAGAGGCTCGGATCTGGTATCCAACACGGAGTTCCGACAGTATAAACGGTACACAGCATAGACTTCCAAGGCGACGGGTTATTCGGAAAACGATTGGAGCAAAAGGATGCGAGAGTTGATCTATGTGCCAATGCCCTCGGACGCAAAATACCGAAATTACTGCTCTTGGGAATATGCCCCGCTAGCCCAAGGGGAAGGCAAGCTCCGACCGACCGCCTTGCTTTACTTTGCGATCTGCGAAGAAGCGCATCGCGATTTCCTCTGTCGTGCCATCGCAGAGATTCAGGCTGCCCACGGTCTGTTTGATTCGGTATACGGAATCAAAAGGGTCGAGAATCGTTGGAAGTTGGAGATTTATATTTACGACTACGATCGGACGCAGCGCCGACGGTCTTGGACCCACCTTTTTGGGCGAGATCCTCAAGTCTTAAAAAGCTCGGTCGACGTCCGAGAGTCGGTCCCTTACTTTATGTTCTCTTTCGATCTGGATGAAAACGTTGCATCCAACGATGGCAGCGTCGATATTGCGCATCTGTACATCGGAAATCCCGGGAGCATGGTTTCCTCTGGGATTGCCTATCGACAGGATGCCTCGGGGCTCTCGCTAGAAAACTTCTACTTCTTCTTTGATGCGATGAGCGAGCAGGAGAAGATCGTTGACAAGATGACCGAGTCGGTCTTTTGGGATGTCGATCACGATAGGCTTGGTGAGTTGCTACGGGACGAACTCAGGAACTGCGATACGATCTGTTTAGCAAACAAACCGCAATGCGACACGGTCTACTACTCGGGCATCGATGTTCGGCAGTTGCTGTTTTTTTGCCAATGGCAAAACTATCCCCAACGGTTCATCGAATTCCTCATGGCCAACGCCTTCCAATTGGACCACTTGAAATACGATGTCGGGGTAGATTATCGTTGGCGAAATGGTCATCTGGAGTTTCTCAAGTCGGGGATTTACGGGAGCTTCTGAATCGACGGGCCGCACTCAATGCGAAACACCAGCCTCAGATAGCGATTCTTGACCACGAAGATCGTGTTATCATGTGCCTGCGAAATCCCCGCTACTGAACCATTCCAAGGGAGCTCTCATGAAGCCAACAGTTTTATCCCTTTTGTTACTTTTCCCAAGCTTGCTCTGTGCCCAAGACCAGAAGCCATCGGAAAGGCCGACTACAGCAAAGCGTATCGGCCTTTGGGAAGGACGTGCACCGATCGGTGATGGCAAGACCGAGGATGCCGATGCGTGGATTACCGTGCATCGACCAACGTCGAAGGGCAACGGCACTGCGATCGTGATTTGTCCAGGCGGCGGATATGGAGGTCTGGTCACGGGCCCCGAAGGGCATGGGATAGCAGCTTGGCTGAACCAACATGGCATCACAGGAGTGGTCTTAGAATACCGACTACCAGCGGGTCGACACGCCGTCCCTCTGCTCGACGCCCAGCGCGCCCTACGCACGGTACGAGCAAACGCCAAAGAGTGGGAGCTCGATGCGTCGCGAATCGGGATCATGGGGTTTTCAGCCGGTGGGCATCTAGCATCAACCGCATTGACCCATTTCGATCGAGGCAATGCATCGGCGAGCCATCCGGCAGACCGAATCAGTTGCCGTCCCGACTTTGCAATCTTGGTCTATCCAGTAGTAACCTTTGGCGAAAAAACGCATTCGGGATCCAAGCAGAATCTTTTGGGCAAGGATCCGACCCCTGAGCTCATCAAGTTGTATTCGAATGAACTGCAGGTCACGGCCGACACACCGCCGGCGTATTTGGCACATGCGGTGGATGACGCCCCGGTGCCACCGGAAAACAGCAGAGCGCTTTATGCAGCACTTCAAGCCAAGGGGATCCGGTCGCAGTACCTAGAACTTGCTTCGGGAGGACATGGGCTCAATGGATACAAGGGTCCGATGTGGGACGCCTGGCAAGAAGGATCGCTAGCATGGCTGAAGGAACTCCCATAAATCCGCCTTGATCCGTATAGTCGTAGCTGGAGTCGCAAGACTTCAGTTGGCTAACCCGTGTGGTCGTAGCTGGAGTCGCAAGACTTCAGTTGGCTAACCCGTGTGGTCGTAGCTGGAGTCGCAAGACTTCAGTTGCCTGACCCGTGTGGTCGTAGCTGGAGTCGCAAGACTTCAGTTGGCTAACCCCTGTGGTCGTAGCTGGAGTCGCAAGACTTCAGTTGCCTGACGTCTGTGCTCGTAGCTGGAGTCGCAAGACTTCAGTTGGCTAACGTCTGAACTCTTGCGAGTCCAGCTACTTGTTGCTTGACCCCTGTGGTCGTAGCTGGAGTCGCAAGACTTCAGTTGGCTAACGTCTGAACTCTTGCGAGTCCAGCTACTTGTTGCTTGACCCGGTATAGTCGTAGCTGGAGTCCCAAGACTTCAGTTGGCTAACCCGTATGGTCGTAGCTGGAGTCCCAAGACTTCAGTTGCCTAACCCCTGAACTCTTGCGAGTCCAGCTACTTGTTGCCTGACCGGTATGGTCGTAGCTGGAGTCGCAAGACTTCAGTTGCCTGACCTCTGAACTCTTGCGAGTCCAGCTACTTGTTGCCTGACCGGTATAGTCGTAGCTGGAGTCGCAAGACTTCAGTTGGCTAACCTCTGAACTCTTGCGAGTCCAGCTACTTGTTGCTTGACCCGGTATAGTCGTAGCTGGAGTCCCAAGACTTCAGTTGGCTAAC
>JAPLNM010000171.1 GCA_026692845.1 Planctomycetota bacterium
TGCGAGTCCAGCTACATCGCGACGAATTCGGTATCATTCATTCCTTCGTAGCTGGAGTCGCAAGACTTCAGGGCGCAACGATACCTCCCCTGAACTCTTGCGAGTCCAGCTACATCGCGACGAATTCGGTATCATTCATTCCTTCGTAGCTGGAGTCGCAAGACTTCAGGGCGCAACGATACCTCCCCTGAACTCTTGCGAGTCCAGCTACGTGGCGACGAATTCGATATCATTCATTCCCTGGTAGCTGGAGTCGCAAGACTTCAGGGCGCAACGATACCTCCCCTGAACTCTTGCGAGTCCAGCTACATCGCGACGAATTCGGTATCATTCATTCCTTCGTAGCTGGAGTCTTCAAGTTCCGGAGCCAGAAGTCGGTCATCATCTGGAACTGATGCTGGACTTGCTGGGCATCCGTGATCCCGTGCCTGCTCTTGGGGTAGATCATCAACTCAAATTGCTTTCCCGCTTTCTGCAGGCCATAGGCCAACTGAAGGGTGTTGCTCATGTGGACGTTGTCGTCGATCTCGCCATGGATGAGCATGAGCTTGCCATGCAAGTCGCCGGCCGCTTCGATGACCGAACTGGTCTTGTAACCCTCGGGGTTGGCTTGCGGGGTGCTCATGTAACGCTCGGTATAAATCGAGTCGTAGTTTCGCCAGTCGGTCACGGGTGCACCTGCAATTCCAGCCCGAAAAAGCTTGCTGTGGGTCATCGCATAGGCACTGAAGTACCCGCCATAACTCCAACCCCATATCCCAAGTCGATTCGTGTCGGCCCACGGCTCCTTGGACAACCACGCAGCGGTGTCCTCTAGGTCCTGCAGCTCCAGCGCGCCGAGGTTCTTGTAGATCTTCCAGGTGTCGGAGTTCCCTTTGCCCAACGCCGAGCGGTTGTCGCATAGGAGCACTGCAATGCCTTGGTCGGTCAAGTACCGGTGCCATAAGTCGCTGCGATGACTCCAAGAGTTTTCGACCGTCGGTGCTGCAGGCCCTGCATAGACATAAATCACCACCGGGATGCGACCTTGTGAGGCCGGATCGAAACCTCCTGCGGGCCGATACAGTAGCCCTTGGAGCTTCTGGCCATCCCTGGCGGGTATCTCGACCGCCTCGGGACGCGCGGTGCGGACGTGATCGAATCGATCGCTGCGGTACTCGCTGACCAACCGCACGGGTTGGCCGTCGCGATCCTTGAGCCAGGTCTGCGGCGGGTTGTTTGAGTCGCTCCAGGCGTCGAGGAAATAACTTCCTGTTTTATGCACCGACACACGATGCGATCCGGTCGGACCGGTCCGATCCTCTAGCGCTCCGCTTTCGAGCGACAATCGCAGCACGTCGGTGTTCGTCGGGGCGCTGCGGTGCGCGGTAAACCATACGACCTTACCCGAGTCGCTGATCGAGAGGATGTCTTTGACGTCCCAATCCCCTTGCGTCAACGGTCGCTTGGTACCGTCCATCGCCACATGGAACAGGTGCCTGCGGCCTTGTTGGCTGTCGCTCAACCAGACGAAACTCCCATCGGGGAGCCAGCGTGGGACATCCAGGACATCGACCCATCCCTGCGCGTCGCCTGCGGTTCCTTGTTCATGGACGAGGTTTTGGGATTTTCCAGTGTTCAGATCGTGCAGGACCACGTCGAGGGTGCTTTGGATTCGGTTCTGGATTTGGTAGACGAGTTGTCCTTCGGCGTTGGGCTTCCATCCGACGCGTACGACGAGCCGATCTGCCGGGTCGGCGATGCTCAGCGGCACGTCTTGAATCAGCCCGGTGGCGATGTCGACGACTTTCAGTTCGACGTTCGGGTTGGCTTGCCCGGCCTTGGGATAACGCATGTTCTCGATGCGCTGCGCAAATACGCTTTGTGTGGGGGAGCTTTGTGTGGGAGGGATTGCATCATCGATGACAAAGTTTGGAACGGGCGTTTCATCCAACCGCAGGTAGGCGAGCTTGGTCCCTTCGGGATTCCACCAGTAGGCTTTGAATTGACCTCGGCCGTAGACTTCTTCTTGGTAGACCCAATCGAGTTTCCCGCAGAGGATTTCGCCGCCGCCATCGTGGGTTAGCTGTTTGAGTTGGCGTGTTTTGCAATCGACGATCCAAAGGTTTTGGCCGCGAATAAAAGCCACGTGCCGCTTGGTGGGGCTCAGCTCGTAGAGCTCTTCGTCTTCGTCGGGAGATTCGGTCAACCGGACGGCGTGGTCAGTGGGCAGATCATAGAAATAGAGATCTTTTTTGTGCTGCACGAGGGCTTGTTCGAGCCCGTCGTCGAAGAGCTCCAATTGCCTGCCGTAGGGGGTCGCCGCCCCGTCGGCAAACTCGGGCAAACGGCCGAGGGCTTCGACGAGTTTCAGAGGGGTTTCCCAAGGGTGCATGGCCCCGGAGGCCGCATCGATATGGATCCAGCGGTTGTCTTTTCGGATCAGATAGCTTTCCCCGTGAGGCATCCACTTCGGCAGCGGGCTCGGGGGGGCGGCATAAGCGACTTTGGAAGTCGGCTCAAAGAGTTTCTCCATCGTGAGCTCTTCGCCTTGGATGTCGGCGGCTTTGAGGTCCATCCACGCCAGGGGAGGGAGTGGGCGTTGTTGCTCAAATGGGGGGATCGCCTCGCAGCGGCGGATCGGGTAGATCGCGCCGGCTTTGAGCTGCGGGTCGAGGAATCCCCACATGGCAAAGGACTCTTCGGAGTGGGGTTCGAGCAGGTAGGTTGCCAGTTTGCCTAGGCGATGGTCGGTCGGGACGATCCATCCTGGTCCAAGCGTTTCCTGGTTCGTTTCGAGCGAAACTTCGTATTTGGACATTTTCCGGAATTGGAACTCCGCGAGATCCTTGCGCGTGGCGATGCGGTAGCGCTGCGTGTGGCACTGGGCGTTGCCTGAGACCTCGATCATCGGGATGCCGTGGAGTCGGATCCGGCTTGCAAGCCAGGAGCATTCTTGGGGGATGTGGTAGTAGGTTGGCGCGTCGACTTGGAGGGTTCCGACGCCATCGACCGCGAGCTTGACGTTGTATTCGGTCGGTTCCATTTCCTCGATCCGCCTGCGGTCTTTGGGTGACGGGAAGTTCGGTTCGGCGGCTGGGGTGTCGGCAGTTGGGGGGTCGGCAGTTGGGGGGGACTTGGGCCATCGGTACGCGGCGACGTCGGCTTGTTCGTCCGAGGGCTCGATCTTGCCTTGGATGAATAGGCCGCTCGGTGGCGAAGCGATTTGCTTATCGACTAGCGAGCGGACTTTGGGGGCATTGGCGCTGAGGGCATCGATGCATTCTTCGATGAATGCATAGGAGGCCTCGATGCGTCGTTGGTAGGTCGCATAGGAGTAGGACTCGACGAGGATCCCGATTTTCCCACGCAGCGCCATGTACTCGGTGCTGTAGCGGGGTTCAAAGCCGTAGCTTTCCCAGACCGTGTGATCGCGGTTGAAGTTTCCGTAGGGAAAGACCGGGATATCGCGTTGCTGCATTTTGGCGGAGACGACGGGCATGAACTCCTTTTGTAACCAGTCCGACGTATCGCGATCGACGGCTGGGTTATGCGGCAGTCCGTACGTCATGTCGTAACGATGGAGCGACCCGTTGGTGGTGTGCGCATCGATCAGGACATCGGCATCCCAGGCATCGAGCAAACGGACCAGTGAGCGAACCTCTGGGGTATCGAGTTTCACAAAGTCCCGATTAAGATCTTGTCCGAACGCATTTTCGCGGGTTCCCATCCCCAGCGCGGGGCCTTCTTGGCCCGGGCGGTGCATAGGACCGACCCGTTGGTTCCCGTCGGCGTTGAAACTTGGGAGGAAGACCAGCACCGCGTGGTCGAGCCAAGCGGGCTTACCCCCCTGGACCACCTCGCGTGCCAGGGCCATGAGGGCTTCTTTGCCGTCGCACTCCCCGCTGTGGATCCCGCCGATCATGGTGATGACGATTCTCGGATCGTCTTTGGCAAGAGGCAGCGGGTTGGTCTTTTCTTTCGAGACGACCAAGGACCACAGGGGTCGCTGTTCGTGGGTCTGCCCCACTGGAACGAGTTTGGCGGTCGACTGGCCGACGACGAGTTTCTCGAAAAACTCCAGCACATCGGCTTCGCGGGAGGTGGCTAAGAAGTTCGATCGTTCCGCGATGGTCAAGGGGGATCGCACGACTGGCGGGGCGACCGATGGGTCCTGGGAGGATGCAAGCTGCGGGTAAGCGGCCGCAACCAAGCAGGCTGCAGCCGACCCAGCTGCAGCCAATCCAAGAGACGGCAACCTGATACGGGAGGCAAGTTGGCGGGGAGTAAGGTAGAAAGCCATTCGTTGAAAAAGCATAGGGAACGTATTTCCGTGGGCAAATTTTGGATGATTAGCCGTCGATCCAGTGAACCGTAGGGGCTATCATAACGAACCAACTAACGACATAAACAGGCAAATGGCAGGAGAACGTTACATGACGAAGTTATTTGGTTGGTTGATTCTGGCGAGCTTTGGGCTCAGTTCTGTGGCAATGGCTCAAAATCCTCGCGTTCTTTTTGAGACGACCAAAGGGGACATCGAGGTCGAGCTTTTCGAGAAGGAAGCCCCCGCGACGGTGGCGAACTTCCTGAGCTACACCAAGAAAGGGCACTACGACGGGACGGTCTTCCACCGAGTGATTGCGGATTTCGTGGTCCAGGGTGGAGGGATGACAGCAGAAATGAAGGAAAAGCCGACTGACGACCCGATCCAAAACGAGGCCGGAAACAATTTGAAGAACGATCGAATGACGCTGTCGATGGCGCGGACTTCCGCCCCCCACAGCGCGACGTCCCAGTTCTACATCAACCTGAAATACAACCGGTCTTTGGACCGCCGTTATGCCCAAGACAACTACGGCTACTGCGTCTTTGGCAAAGTGGTCAAGGGCGAAGAGGTCGTCGATCAGATCGCCAAGAGCAAGACCGGTCGGGTCAAGGGCAACAGCGACGTTCCCATCGAGCCGATCATGGTCAAGCGCGCGACGATTCTCGAGAAGGCTGCTGCTGAACCGGCACCTCAGAAGGATCCATCGGAAAAAGAGAAGACGGAAAAGGACAAGTAAGTTGACGCTGTCTATCAACACGTCGGCCAAGCGATTGATCGACGCGCATGTTTTGCCGTCGCTTGGGTCCTTGCGGATCGCGGATTGCTCGCCCAGCGGTGGTGCTGGTCGCATTCTGGATTTTGGCTGCGGGGTACCGGGCGGCATCCAGGCTGGGTTGCTTTTGGCTCGGATTTGCATGGCCGACCTTGCGGACATACGCATCGTTCCGGCCGATCGCTCGCTATGGGACGGCCCGATGCTGCAGGTCACAACGGACGATCCGACGCAAGCCTGCATGGCGGCCCAGTATGCCGGTTGGAAAGTTTCGAAGGGGAAGTTTTTTGCGATGGGATCGGGTCCGATGCGAGCCAAGCGTGGCCGTGAGGAGGTCCTCGAGCACCTCGGAGTCCAAGACCAGGGGACTTGTGCCGTCGGCGTTTTGGAATGCGACGAGATCCCATCGGAGGAAATCCTTGGGATCGTCGCCAGCGCCTGTGGCGTCGGTGTCGGCGAGGTGACCTTGTGCATCGCTCCGACGCGGAGTCTTGCTGGGGTGATCCAGGTCGTTGCGCGTTCGGTCGAGACGGCGATGCACAAGTTGCATGAGCTTGGGTTCGATTTGCGGCAGGTGATTTCAGCGCACGGGACCGCGCCGATTCCGCCGATGGCCAAGGACTTTGCCGAGGGGATTGGTCGGACCAACGACGCGATTCTCTACGGTGGGCAGGTGACTTTGTGGGTCGATGCTAGCGACGAGCAGATCGAGACGATAGGAGCCAGGGTACCGAGTTTGGCGAGCAAGGATTTTGGGAAACCGTTTGCCAAGACCTTTCGCGAGTATGAGTATGACTTTTACAAAGTCGATCCAGGGTTGTTCGCACCTGCAATGATCACTTTGGTGAATCTGCGGACGGGAAATTCCTTCCGATACGGTCGGCTCAGTCCCGAGATCCTCCGGGAGTCCTTTGGGTGTTCGGCGGGGTAGCGGCGAGAGTCCTACTCGTACTCTATGGCTGTTCGGTAGTGGATCTCCCGTAGAGATCCGGCTGTTTGATTTCAGCCCGGAGGGCGACACTTCCCTGCCGGTGTGCGTAAGCCTAGTGGCTTGAGATGGGCTTGGTTAAGTTCCTCGCCGTTGGCCTTTGAAGTTGCGCTATTCGCATGTTTCGGAGTTTCAATCGATGTTTTCCCTGGCTTTTCGTACTCGTACTCGTACTCGAAGATACGGCATCGAGTACGAGAACCATTTCATTGAGTACGAGTACTGTAAAAGCCAAAACATCGCAACTTAAAAACCGTTGGCGGCGGGTTATTGGCCCACAGGGTGGATGTTTGGAGGCGGGTCGATTCGATTTCCAAGGTCCATTGCATCGCGTTCGAGTCGGGCCAGGAGTTCGTCATCGAGCGAATGTTCGGTGTAGTCTGCGCAACGGTCGATCGCATCGGGGCTGAGGTCCGCCCAATGGGAGAAGTAGAGTTCGAGGAGACGGTGGCGTCGTACGGCACGGTGAGACTGTTGGATTCCAGCTGGGCTCAGGACGAACTGATTGGAACCGCGTTCGATGATCCATCCTTTTCGAAACAGTGGTTTCGCGACACGTTCGAGGCGGTAGGTCGACCAGTTCAATTGCTTCGAGAGTCGAACTTTATCGATGGTCTCGGACCGAAGCTCCCCGTGGGTAGCTGGGGCTTTTTGTTCGCTTTCGAGGAGTTCAAAGGCACCGCGCAGCAGGTGTTCTTGGTCGGCGAACCCGCGGGACTGAAATCTTCGTCTCCAGCCCCAGACGATGCCGTGTCGCGATCCGAACAGGAGGCTCAGGGCAAAGAGACCTGCGGCAACCAGGACCATCGAGGCCCCCGAGGGGAGGTGCTCGATCCGGTAGCTGCTCACAGCGCCGAGGGTTCCGGCAGTGGCGCCTAGAAAGCTGCTCGTGATGAGGTTCCAGCCGAGTCGATCGGACCAGAAGCGAGCCGCCGCAGGAGGGATGACCACCATGGCCACGACCAGCAGGACGCCGACGATCGAGGTCCCGACAATCACGACCAGGAGTCCAAAGCCCATGAGGATCAGATCTAGAGCTAGGACCGGCCAGCCTTGGGCAGCCGCATAGATCGGGTCGAAGCACAGGAGTTGAAGTTCTTTTCGCAGCAGGAGGACCCCGGCGCAGACCACCGCGCAAACGATTGCGATGAGTTTGGCGTCCTGGGCGACGATTCCTGCAGTATTGCCGTAGATGAAGCCTTCGAGTCCTGCGGCGTTTCCCGATTCGGTTTGCTGAACGAGGCTCAAGAGGACCATGCCGATCGCAAAAAAAACACTCAGGACGATCCCCAGCGCGGCGTCTTCTTTGAGCCGCGTGTAGCGTCGCAGCGCCATGACGGCCAGAGCACCCAGGCAGCCGGTCAGTGCCGCACCGGCAAGCAGCAGCAGCGGCTCGCGGCCTTGGCCGCCGACGGCTAGGCTGACGAAGAACGCGATGGCGATGCCTGGCAGGGAAGCATGGCAGATCGCGTCGGCGATCAGCGAGCGTTTGCGCAGCAATAGAAAGACCCCAACGAGTCCGCAAACGGCCCCGAGCATGACGCATCCGAGAATGACCAAGCGAGTGTTGTAGTCCATAACGGTACGTAGTTTACTCCAGGGTCCGATCCTGAGGCAGGCAGATTCGTGGTAAACTTGGCTCGGTGTATTTTTCTCGTCGGATTAGGCCCTTGAGGTTGGAATAATCGCAAATGGATTTCAAGTTACAGCAGCACCAGCAACAGCAGCACCAACAGCAGCAGCAACAGTCTATTTGGGCATGCAGCGGGTGGTTTGTAGCTGCGTTGCTAGCGTCATGGTGCTTGTTGGCACCGAGGCTCGAGGCGCAGGAGGGGGACAAGAACCGGTACCAGGTTTCCCGACGAGCTGCAGAGATCCACGCCCGAGGGTATGTGTTCGATGGCCACAACGATTTGCCATGGGAGGTGCGGACCAAAGCGACGCGTGGGTTTGACGAGTTGGACTTATCGAAGCCCCAGCCGGGACTTCATACGGACATTGAGCGGTTGCGGGCTGGGAATGTAGGGGCGCAGTTTTGGTCGGTTTTTGTGCCGGTCGATACGATTGCAGAGGGCAATGCGTTTCAGACGACCAAGGAGCAGATCGAGTTGGTGCACAAGATGATCGCGCGCTATCCGGAGGTATTCGAGTTAGCGCTCGATGCTCAGGATGTCGAGAGGATCGAGTCGGAGGGGAAGATCGCCTCGCTTATTGGGATGGAGGGCGGTCACAGCATCGAGGGTTCGATCGGCAAGCTTCGGCAGCTTCATGCGATGGGAGCGCGCTACATGACCTTGACCCATACCGACACGCTCGAATGGGCCGACTCGGCGACCGATGTTGCTCGCAGCGACGGGTTGAGTGAGTTTGGTGAGGAGATCGTTTTGGAAATGAACCGGCTCGGGATGCTTATCGATCTGTCGCATGTTTCGCCGGCGACGATGCATGATGCGTTGCGGGTATCGAGGGCTCCGGTGATATTCTCGCATTCGTCGGCTAGAGCCATCGCGGATCATCCTCGCAATGTGCCCGACGAGGTGCTCGTCGAGCTGCCCAAAAATGGAGGGGTGGTGATGATCAATTTTTTCTCTGGGTTTGTGGTGCCCGAATCGGCGGCTGTTTTGCTTGAGCAATCGGCGCTTCGCAAAGCCCTCAAATCGAAATATCCCGAGAGCAAAGAGCAGCAGGAGCGAGAGCTCAAGCAGTGGCAGTTAAAGCATCCTTATCCGGCCGGCCAAGTGGAGATCATCGTCGATCATATCGAGCATGTGATTCGGGTCGCGGGGATCGACCATGTGGGATTGGGCTCAGACTTTGATGGCATATCGAAGCTTCCGGTGGGGATCGAAGATGTATCGAAGTATCCGGTACTGACTGAGCTATTGCTCAGGCGGGGCTACGAGGAGGAGGCAATTCAGAAGATTCTGTATGGGAATATTTTGCGGGTCCTTCGCGAGTCGACCAAGGTAGCAAGACCTTAGTCGGCCAATTCCGAATCGTGCCGAGATGGTAATAGAGGGATCACCGAAGCGATCCCTACGACGATCCCAGCTTCGATGGCATAGGCCATTAAGTAGAACTCCAAGCGATGATGCATTGAAAAAGCAGCTCCAATACTGATCAGCATCAGTCCGACGGTCTGAAAGACCAAAGGCCCGGCTAATAACACAAAGGTAAACAGTCTGCGATAGTACAGACGACTCCTGCTGCGGACGGCTCCTATTTGGAAAAATGCCAAAAGCATGATTCCGATCGCAAGCCACATAAACCAAATCCCGATTGCAAGAAAGTCCATGAAAGAATAGCTAATACCTGAACCGACGGGACGAAATCTCAACCATTTCGCCGCCATCGCAACCATGGCCGATACAATCATCGCCCCGAGCATCAACCGTATCGAATATTGACCAGAATTTACTGTAGTCTTAGAAATCCAGTAAAAATCGCTGCGCCGAAGCATGCGACTCAGCAGCCATCCTGCTAGGCTGTAGATGCCCAAGCTCCCCACCATAATGATCGCGACGAATCGGATTGGAATCCCCGGAGGCCAAGCAATTCCCGTCCCCACGATCACAAACAAACTGATGCACAGCGGAAGGATCAAACCAAGCAAAACCCGTGTGAGCTTGCTGGCCACATAACTGTGAATCAGAAGCCAAAGCGCAATGTACTGGGCGAGCCACAGACCTATGGAAACACAACCCAACCAATCCGGTCCCAGATGCAGCGAGGGAACCCCAAAATCCCCGACTAGCGTTGCAATCAACACGAGGATCCCCCAGAGGACTCTCAGGCGTTTCATCCGCTGCGGAGACTGCTGAGGATCGTTAGCAGGAGCCTCGACCAACTCAAAAGGATCGTCGCTGACTTCGCTCATAAGGTTTCCTGTGCATCCATCGATCGATGACTGGGTAACAGATCCATCCCTGGTAACCGGGGACCACTGGTAAACGGGGACAGACCCCGAGTATAAAGTCAGAGCAAGTTTAAAACAACGCTCACCTTTTTCGTGGCCCCGGACTTGCCCCCCATCCCAACGGACGACGGCTGGGAGGCTAGCGTCGCAGACGACAACATCGATGGTTCCAAACTGGATGAGTGATAACGCACTCTGTGCACATGGAACTGACTCCCGATTTTACGCTGATCCGATGCACACGGCGAAAGCTCGTATTGCCGAAGCAATACAATGGCACGTCCAGAGACTGATGAATTCCCCAACACCAGAGGCTATCGCGCGTGAAATACAGCAAAATGATCTATCTATCGGCATTCGGATTGTTGATTTTCACCGCCATGACGGTTTGGAATACCATGGCCAGAGGCGCGTACGAATCGGCTGAGTACAAGGTGGTCGAAACGGACGGAAAATTCGAGCTTCGCGAATACTCGGACTTGATGCTCGTTGCGACCCGGACCAAGCTGGACGCACAAGGTCGCGACGGTAGTTTCATGAAGCTTTTTCGCTACATCAGCGGCGCGAACGCGTCGGACAAAAAGATCGCGATGACGACCCCGGTGTTCATGGAAAATGAGAAGAGCGAATCGGCCGTTCAGATGGGCTTTGTGATGCCCAAAGCGATCGCCGATACCCAGGTCCCGGCTCCGACTGGGCCAGGCGTCGAAGTCCGCAAACGCGTCGGGGGTCGGTTCGCCGTCGTGCGATTCTCCGGTCAAATGAGCACCAAGGCGGCCAAGGAGGCAGAAACCAAATTGCGCAGTTGGATGGAGTCGAAGGGATTGGTCGCTGACGAGTCCCAGGATTCCAGCGGGGTCGAAACGGCCGGCTACGATCCTCCCTTTACACCGGGGCCCTTGCGCCGCAACGAAGTCCTAATTCGGCTGAAATAGGTACTAGGGACAGTCCCCGGGCTTTTTAAAAACAGCTGGATCTCTACGCGAGATCCACTACCTTTGCACCTTTGCGTTTTTTTAAACAGCTGGATCTCTACGCCAGATCCGATACGCAAAGGGGGCGGTGGCGATACTTCTGTGCCTTGTTGGAAGTGACCAACGAGAGTGATCCGAGTCAGACGTATACGAAACACGCACCTTGATGTACACTCACGCCATAGGTACAAACGGTCGGTTGTCTGGCGCAAGCAAGGATTTGAGGGCGAGTCGATGGCGCGCACTTGGACTGAAGGCAATGCGTCGTTGGAAACCGTCAATGCGTGGACCCATGGAATCGGATTTGCCTTGAGTGTTCCCGCCGCAATCGCCTTGGCCCAACTGGCCCTTCTTTACGATCCATCGATGGTTGTTGCCTGCATTGTGTATGGACTTTCTCTCTCTGCCATGTATTTGTTCTCTACCCTCTCCCATGCGGTTCAGGACCCCAAGCTTCGGTACCGAATGCGTTCGCTCGATCAAGGGTTCATCTATACCCTGATCGCCGGCACCGTCACTCCGTTCATTTGGGGCGGTTTGCACGGATGGCTCAGAATCGCGATGATAACGCTCGTTTGGCTCGCCGCCGCCGCTGGCTTTTACTCCAAAGTACTCGCCAAACATCGGGTAGATAACATGACTGCCGTATCCTACATCATCATGGGCTGGGGCCCTGCCGCGGCACTATTCTGGTCGACCAGCACGATCTGCTTTCTTACCATGCTGCTGGGTGGTTTGATCTACACGCTGGGTGTCTATTTCCTGCAAAATGATCATCGGGCTTGGTACTTTCACCCACTGTGGCATGTCATGGTCATTCTGGCTAGCACCAGTCACTACCTGGGCATCGTGCTTTTCGCCATTCTGCATTTAGATCGATAAAGATCGCTCTTTGAGCATTATTGCTCTCTGAGTGTCACTTCGCAAGGCAGACTACCTATTTCACCGAATCAGGAAGAATTATCCGTTTCGAATTCTTAAATCGGATAGGGTGAAAGAACGCCTGTCGAATCCTCTGTCTGATTGAGTACACACGATGTCCATGAATAATAATGTTGATTTGAAGTTGGTTCAACAGGTCAACACCAAGCTTGCGATGCGTGGTATCCGATCACCATGCAGCGTTTCGGTGGCATGCCGCGGTGGCGAAGTGACGTTAACCGGTACCGTGACACAAGCCCACCAAAAAATATCCGCCGCTCATGTCACCCAAGGCGTCTCCGGAGTCAAACGGGTCATCAACCAACTGACCGTCAAAGTCCAGGAACGAAGTTAACGTTGTTCACACACTAAAAAACGTTTGGTGTGCCGTCTACGAAACCAAACCACTCTCTTTTTCGGCGGTTTGGCCCGAATTGTCCTTTGCGCTCGACCAAGTTAGACTGGTTCCGGTGTTCAGACAGCACACATTCCTGCAGCCAACGCGCAAGATGCGTTCGGCAATCTCGGAATCGTATGCCTTTTTCCTCAGACGCTTGCCTAGCCTGCTTCAAAGATGATCCACGATCGACCTTTTTCTAATCGCTTTGTCTGCCTTTTTGCCCAATTCCTAGCGAACGGACTAATTCTCTGGTCAACGATTGCGTATGCCGAGCAACCACCGGTGTTCGAGCAGAAGGATACGGCTTTTTTATCCGCTTTAGATGGTTCGGAACAACACTTTGTGCTCCTTGAACCCGCCTCGCAGGACCGTATGGCCTTGCTGCCATCCCAAGCCGCCGAGGCGATTCGGATTCACGAAAAATACCTCGCAATCGACCCGGTCCCCTCAAAACGGACTCTGCATGTTGTCTACTGGACTCCAAGCGACCGGGAGCCATTGCCCGTGTACCGCGAACGCCTCGATCGTGTCCTGACAGACATCCAGTCTTTCTTTCGCTCTGAGATGAATCGTCTGGGTTTTGGCCAGAGAACTTTTTCCTTGGATAAGGACAACGACGGAACTCTTCGCGTGCATCTCGTGCGAGGCGCAGCGCCGTACAACAGATACAACGTAGATAGTGGTTACAAGATTCGCAACGAGTGCCTCCCGATCCTCAAAGATGCAGGGATCGATGCCGACAAGGAAACGATCGTTCTGTTCTGCAACATGAGCAATTGGGACGAAGCATCCCGAGTGATGACGCAAAACAGTCCTTACTATGCAACCGGTGGACTGCGGACTGGTACGGCTTGGCAAGTCGATTCGATCTTTCTGGATTCGCAGTTGCTATCTGCGAAACAACCGATGTTGCGAGACGGTCAATACGGTCGGATCTCCGTCGGTCGTTACAACAGCATTTTTGTGGGGGGAGTTTGCCATGAACTAGGACATGCGTTGGGCTTGCCCCACAACAAGGAGCGTTCTGACGAGGGAGCATTGCTGGGAACCTCCCTTATGGGTAGTGGCAATCGGACTTACGGTGAAGAGCGTCGCGAGGAAGGTCGCGGTTCGTTCCTGGCGTTTGCCGACGCCTTGCGACTTGCAAGCCATCCTCTATTGACCGCCAATGAGAAAGGAATCGAACTTCCTTTTTCAGCCTTGATGCAGATCGATTCGGTGGAACATGCTACCGGCGGGAAAGGCTTTAGGGTCACAGGCAATGTGCGGGGAGAGCCCCCTGTCTACGCGGTGATCGGTTACGTCGATCCGATGGGTGGTGGTGATTACGATGCGACGACGGTTACGACGATTCCCAACGCGGATGGCAGTTTTGAGTTGCACTGCGACGAGTTGAAACAGGGCAAATCCAGCGTTCTCCGCGTGGTTGCTTGCCAGTCCAATGGTGGGCGGATCGACGATCAAAACGCGTTGATCCCGTTCGAGGTGGATGCTCAAGGGTTCGTCGACGTGACTTCGTACCGAACCACCCTAAAGTTGCGAGGCTTAGTGCAAGCCGTCAAACAGCGAGATAGGGGAGCCGCCCAATCGGAACTGGAGCGATTGGAGAAAACATCGACCGGTGATTCAGCGGATTCCCAGGAAATTGAAATCGGAAGATCGCTCGTCGAGAGCCTGAGCCTCGATCCAAAAGTTCCTCCAAGCCAGATCGATGCGACAAGCCTATGGATAACAGAGGCTGCATCGAAATCGGCAAGTGTTGGATGGTTGCGCCCCATGCTGAATCGACTTCCTCTCGATCCGGTGATGCTTCGCGTGGCCGGCAGGACATTCGCTCGTGGTCTCTATGCGCACGCGCCGAGCAATTACACTTACGATCTAGGAGGAAAGTGGGACAAACTCACTGGATTCGCAGGATTGGCCGAAACGCATGGGGGCTCGGTGGAATTTCGGATCGTGGGGGATGGCATTGAGTTGTGGAGATCGAAGCGAACTGGGGAGGGACAATTGCATCGCATAGACCTATCGGTCCAAGGCGTTCGCGAGCTTTCGTTCCTCGTCGATGATGCGGGTGATGGCAACGGAGCCGACTGGGGCGTTTGGGGAAATCTGAATTTGCATCGCTAGTGATGCGCCCCGTGAACCGAGCGGATCTGGAAACAGCCGATCTCGCAATCGATGATTCCGCCATGGCGTTTCCATGGAGCACTCGATGTCCGACGAGACCTTGCGACTGGATAATAGTAGGTAGCCAAAGATGTTTTGAAGTATCCATCGATATAACGATCCTTGGCTTTAGAGTGAGGGAAACAAAAATGATACAGCTAGCCATTACTTGCCTTATTATCGCTCTTGTCGCGGCTATCCTGGGCTTTGGCGGCATTGCCGGATCGTTCGTTGGAATCGCCAAGATTCTATTCCTGGTATTTCTCGTCCTTGCCGTACTGTCGTTTTTCGCAGGTGGTATGCGCCGAGGAATATAACGCTGACCCGTTGCCGGCTAGGAGCCGATTCATCGCCTTGGGTGCCGAGTTCCGGTCCCAAGTTCGCTCCCAAGGTGAAAGTTTTCCTGGGATCACCACAATCGAACATGATTCGGAGATCGACCCATGAAGACAGGTACGGTAAATAAAAAGAAACTAGGCGAGCCCGATTCGCACGCAATGATGCGACACGCGAAAACGATATTGATTTTATTCTTGATATCCGCAATCATCGCTACAATCTTACTCTTCCTATTCTTTCGACCGGTTGCCTACTTAGCGGCATTGGCCGTTCCGGTATTGTTCCTTGGCTTAGTATTCGTGAGCTATTTGGAGCGGCAATCCAGAGCAAGCATGCTTCGTAGCCTGAAACAGACGACCATTTCAAAGGAAGAGATTGAAATGGACGTCCAGTACGCGGGCATTTCTACCGCGATGGTACTAACGTTGCTGTTCTCGCTGGCGGCCCTTATTGTAGCGGCAGCTACAGTAGAAGACTGGTCGATGCTGGGAATGGTAGCCGCTGTCCTCTTTTTCATGTCTTTGATTATGATATTACCCTACATTTCACTGTTCATTTCAGAATCAGCACACGATGAGCGCGACAAGCTTCAACGCGAAGCGAAACTCCCTACGGTGCCGAAGGTATGAAGCATCTATCAGACGTCATTATAAAATCTTCCTGGGTCTTTTCATGGAAAAAAACCTACTCGAGGCCGCCCGGACTCCTAGCGCTAAAACGCACCTTAGCGAGAAAACAGATGTATGGGAATCACAGGACAAGACCCACCTATGTACGGCCAAATCAACAGCGAAACTGGAATGCGTGGGGCCTTTGCGAAGATCCGTCAAGATGTCGCGGTCGCTGCATCGCGGGCACAGATTACAAAACTCTACCGCCGCGCCGGCTACCTAATCATGCTGACCTATGCACCATCCTGGCAAGGAAAGTTTAGCCGTGAAGATGCAACGGCGCTGCGCGAAATTGGAGAGAACGAATTCGGCAAGACTGCCAAAGAGATCAACCATCGTGCGGCTCAGATTGGCACCAAGGCGAATTACAACGAGAAATGGGGTCATAACAGATGAAGTCCAATTCCCTCAATCCATCGCGCCCAAGCTCGAAGCCGAAACGCCAGAGATGTCCTTTTGCTAGAAGCCAGATAAAAGAAATTAAAGCGACCTAACCACGACCTTTCTTGGAGAACATTATGACGACTACAGAACTACCCAAATCACTGTCCCACTTAGCCAAAGGTCATCGAAACACCTATGAAGCGATTTTTCGTAATCCCTTATCGCATAATCTAGAATGGCACGATGTTGTGTCCTTGCTTAACGCGATCGCAAACGTTGTCGAGGAACACAACGGTGTCTATCGAGTGACACGCAATGGGCAGATTCTGTCGCTACATATCCCAAAACACAAGGACGCGCCGAGTGAAATGGTTCAGGACATACGCCATTTTCTGGAACTCTCGCAAGAGGCCTCGCCACCCACACAAGTTGCGTCAGGCGTCTTGATGCTCGTGGTCATTAATCACCACGACGCGAAGGTCTTTCGCTCGGAGTTGCACGGAGCTGTCCCGCAAGAAATCGTACCGTACGACCCGCACGGGTTCCGTCGACACTTGGTTTCTAACAATGAACACACGGAAGGAAAAAGAGCTCCAGAACGGAAGAGTTTTTACGAGGCGATCGCCGCAACGTTGCGAGGCGCTGACAAAATCCTGATCTTTGGACATGGCACCGGTCAGAGCAGTGCCATGGAACATCTAATCATCGACTTGAAACACAATCACGCCGACGTGGCCGATAAGATCGTCGGAGAAGTCTTGTTGGATTGGAATCATTTGAGCGACGATCAATTGTTGGCGAAAGCTAGACAGTTCTTCAAGTCCAACGATGACTAGTAACGTGGAACCGTCTGGGCAGAGGTCGTGCAGTTTGCTCAGCTTTTGCCACAGTCGTCCAGGACCATCGTAAACCAACAGGCTTCACTATTTGGGTTCTGCCTTGAGTTTTACATCTACCTTTGAGATTTTACCTTCGAATCGATAGGGTCGTCGTTCGAAGTAATCTCTTGAAACTGGCGAGCCAAGGTCCACGCCAACGTCGAAACTTTCACTTGCAGTAAAAGCAGCTGGAACTGTCATTTTGGGACTTGTTCTCGCAACCTCTTTTCCATCAACACTCATCACGATATCCGCAGGTGCGCCCGGACGTGGACCCCTTAAATTGGTATCCACAACGATGGTATGCTTGCCAGGAGCGATCTTCTCTTGCGACTTGGCAATCGAACGATCGATGATCATCAGGTTGTATTCGAAAACCAGATATCCGGTATCCATGTAACAAGTGAGTCCACCGCCAGCTCCACCAAGTGCATACAGGACCCCGCTGGCGTTTTCGCCGCACTCAAGTTCAATCGTCACGGTATTGTTGCTGTTACCAACTGCGGGTGCCGTGAATTCGGGCATACGCGTGCTGGTGTCATCAAAGCTCCAACTGGTATAGGGCGACTTGATTCTGTCTTCGGGGTGAAGGCGAAGCCAAATGCCAGCTCCAATAGGGAATACCTTGTTCTCTTTCGCTTGTTCGAGAAAAAGCTTCTTCATTTCCTGGAGCTTGTCGGGATGCACTTTTGCAAGGTCATTCTTTTGTGAAAAGTCCTTACTAAGATCGTACAACTCCCAGACGTCCTTCGATGAGTCCCAATCCGCGAGCCCTTTCTGCGCATTCAACCATGGGGTTAGTGGACCGAATGTGCAAGCGTACCAGCCGTCCTTGTAGATTCCGTCGCTACCATTGTTGTCAAAGTACTGAACTTGTTTGTTGTCCGGCGCTTTGGAATCATTGAAAGACGGCAACATGCTTACGCCATCGATCGGATCTTGCTCGAA
>JAPLNM010000172.1 GCA_026692845.1 Planctomycetota bacterium
CAGCACAATCGGATCGGTGCGGGGCTTATAGCAATCGCCCGCGGCTTGCGCCTTGCGGCTCACAAGGTAAATCACCTGTCGGTGAGCCAACCAGCGCAAGCGGTTGGGCGATTTGAATCCGCCCCCAACGACGCTGCGTTTGGGCCCCAGCAGGTGGCAAATACCGGCTGTGTAGCACGATCAAATCGGTGCGGGGCTTATAGCAATCGCCCGCGGCTTGCGCCTATGCGGCTCACAAGGTAAATCAACTGCCGGTGAGCCAACCAGCGCTAGCGGTTGGGCGATTTGAATCCGCCCCCAACGACGCTGCGTTTGGGCCCCAGCAGGTGGCAAATCCCGGCTGTGTAGCACAATCGGATCGGTGCGGGGCTTATGGCAATCGCCCGCGGCTGGCGCCTATGCGGCTCACAAGGATCTCGCACGCGGGCCGGGGCAGGTGCGGCTCTTCGCGTTACCAAGCTATCTCAAGATCGGCAATTCCAGACGGCTGGGGGTTGCCGGTCCTCTGAAAAGGCGGTGGACTGCAGGCTGAAAGTCGTCTTCTTTGGCCTTGAATATATTCTCGACGTACTTCTGCGGATTGCGATCGATGAAGGGAAACCAAGTGCTCTGCACATGGATCATGATCCTGTGGCCGGGCTGAAACGTATGAAATAGATCGCTCAGTTCAAGGCGTATCCGGGTCGGTTCGCCTGGCACCATCGGCTCTGGCTTGGCGAAACTTTCTCTAAATCGACCTCGGATCACCCCTGCGCGGACCAACTCCTGGCGTCCTGAAGATGCGTTGTCTTTGAGTTCTTTGTTGCGACCTGCAGAGCCGACGACTCCCGGATACTCATCGATGATTTTGACGATCCAATCTGCGTCGGTCTGTGTCGATGTGACCCACAACTCGACCGGGATGGGTCCGGCAAGCGTAAGACTTTCTTGGAGCAGTTCGCTGCGATAGACCAAGACATCCGGTCTCCAGGAGGCAAAGCGTTGATCCTCCGTGACGTAGTCTCGGGCCCAGTTGTTGGTGATTTCCATCGTGTAGGGGACCGGCTTGCCCGGATCGCTCGGAAAGCTATCAGAACCTTCGCTCTCTTTGTTCGACTCGGTTCGAATCGAGCCATCTTGGGCGAAGTAATAACTCGTTGGAAGCATCCCGGCCGGCGGCCATTTAGGGAATTGACGCCATCGATTTGCACCGGTCTCAAATGCGGTCATCTCGGCTGAGAAACCGTTTCCTAGGCCTCGCAAGTGTCCCTCGAAAAAGGGGATCAATACGTTCTGTTGGTACCAAGTCGAGGTGGGGAAGCCAAAGTCGGCTTGTCCGAGCTTGGACCCCTCATCGCCAGCCCACTGGCCATGGTACCAGGGTCCCATGACCAATGCGTTTTGAATGTTGGGGTTCTGCTTCTCGATCGCCGCGTAGGTTGCAAGCGGTCCGTAGAGATCCTCGGTGTCGTACCACCCTCCGACGGTCAAGACAGCAGCGCTGATGTTCTTCAAGTGCGGAAGGATGTTGCGGGCTTGCCAGAACTCATCGTAGTTCGGATGCTCTTCTAGATCGTTCCAGAAGCCGATCTGATCTTTGAAATATCTCGCATCGACATTGCTCAGAGGCCCCAATTCCAAGAAGAACTGGTAGCCATCGCGGGTAGGGAATTGAAAACCTGGATTCGACTCGGTAGTCGGTGTGGGGCGAGGTTTGCCGAACGAGGAAAAAAACCCGAAGCCCATCGGCAGGACAAAGGCTCCATTGCGATGAAAGTCGTCAAAGAACCAATCGGCAATCGGAGCTTGCGGCGATACGGCCCGCAGCGCCGGGTGCGAATCGATCGCGCCGGCTGAGGTGTAGAAACCTGGATAGGAAATTCCCCACTGCCCGACCCGACCGTTGTTCCCAGGAATCGACTTGATCAGATACTCGATGGTATCGTAGGTGTCGGTGCTTTCGTCGACTGCCGTTTTGGAGCCACTGGATTTGGGTACATGGGGCCGCATGTTGCTAAACTCCCCGCCGCTGAGATACCGCCCACGGACGTCTTGGAAGACAAAGATGTAGCGATTTTTTTCGAACTCAGGGGACGGGCCGAGCCGTGTCTTGTAGGTGTTTAATCCGTAGGGTCCGACGCTGTAGGGGGTTCGCGACAAGAGAATCGGATAGGTTTTGGTAGGGTCTGGATCGTTGGGGGCATAGATGCTGGTAAAGAGTTCCACGCCGTCTCGCATCTTGATGCGAACCTCCGACTTCGGGTAGTTGGCCCGGATGGCTTCGGCCCGCAGGTCCGGAGCTTGGCGCGGTTCGACCTGACCAGACGTCGGCTTACTGGCCAAAAAGCCCAAGAAAACCGCAGCACAAATCGTTGCAAGTCGAATGGCTCGAACGGTTGAATATCGGTTACACTGCTTGCTCGATGTCATTGGCTCGAATTGGCTTTCATTCAGAGGGTTATCGCCGCCTGGGTGTTCGACCCAAAGGCCCTTTATGGATTTTTAGATTCTAATCGAAACGATGAAGCCTCGACCTACGAAAGCCAAGCGAACTCTGGCGGATTTTATCCGTGGAAACCCCGTCGAGTCGCAGGACCCGTCGGATTCCGGGGCTGGCGATGTGGAATTGAACATTGGGTTCGATGCGATTCCGGGGCCGCACTCGGGGCCGCACTCGGAGCCCAAACCGAAACGGTCCTCGAAAAAGAAAAAGGGCCCCGAACCGCATACCGAAACCTACTCCAAGGCATCTTCCAAGCGTCCGATTTTGCCTGCCGACGAGCCTGCTGAGGGCTCGGAGGTGCAGCCAATGAGCCCGGCGCGAGCGTTCCTCGATGCGATCGGGCAACTTGTGGACTTTCGAGCCGCCTTGGATCGCTGGGTTCGCAAAGAGCCTTTCTATTGGAATGGGGCTTGGCTCGGGGCCGTCGCCCCGCTGGCGTGCGCTGCGCAGCGGATCGAACGGCGTCCGATGATGATTTTGGTGGCCCATCATCAGGACGCCGAGATTCTCGCCCGGGACATCGAATTCTTTCATGACGAATCCTGTTGGGTATTTCCACCGGCCTCGGAGGACCCCGAGGAAGACTCGCTTCAACAGCAGGAAGTCATCGAGCGATTGCAGGTTCTGGCGCAACTCGACCGGTATCGGACCGGCTCGCAGGCCCAAGTACCGATCGTCGTGACGACCCTGCAAGCGCTCATGTGCAGTGTCCCGAGCCCTGAGCAGCTCCGCAATGACCGTCGTGTCTTGGAGGTAGGAAAGACCGTTGAACTATCGGAGTTAAAGCTTTGGTTGACCCATTCGGGGTATCGAGTCACGACTGCCGTTGCATTGGCAGGGGAATACACGGCGCGGGGTGGGATTCTCGATGTCTTTCCCCCCGATGCCCTGGAGCCTTATCGGATCGAGTTTTTCGATAATCAGATCGAGTCGATCCGATCCTTTGACGCCGTCTCGCAGCGATCGATTCGCCGAGTCGATCGCGTCGATCTCTTAGCAGCCAATGAAGCGACGCGTGAAGAAGCCACTTTGCTAGACTACTGCGGCCAGGACTGGATGATTTTGTTTAGCGAACCAACTGCAGGGCTCCACCATGCGGCTGCTTTTCGTGCTCGGATCCCCTTCCCCGAGCGGTTTGGGGACCCGATCGAGATCTACCAACGACTCGGTCAGTTGTCGTTTGCACCCATCGGTCAGCTTGCAGCCGACGAGACAACAAGCCAATTGATACGAATCCCGATCAGCGATGTTCAGCGGGTTGGAGGAGAGCTCGAGAGCATCCCTAAAGAGATCGACGAGAGTTTAGGGACCGATCGCCGCGCGGTGATCGTCTGCATGAACGACGGCGAACAAGCCAGGATGAACGAGATTCTTGGGAGTTGCAAAGCGGCCCAAGCAGGCCGCGTCGTGCTGGTCGTCGGACTTTTGAGCAGCGGCTTTGAAATTCCCGGTGGGGCGTTTGTTTTGACCGTCAATCAAATCCTCCGTCGAGCGATGCTCAAGAGAGCCAGTCGCAAGCATGCCTCCAGAGCCATCGATAGTTTTTTGGATCTGCGCCCTGGGGACCTCGTGGTCCATTTATCCCATGGCATCGGTATCTATCTTGGGATGGAGATCATCAGCAAGGAAGGTCAGAAGGTCGAGCACCTGACACTTGAGTTCGACGGCGGGACCAAGCTCTACGTACCGACGGCAAACATCGACTTGGTTCAGCGCTACATCGGAGGCACCAAGACGCGGCCCAAGCTTGCCAAGATCGGCAGTCAGGCTTGGGCTCGCCAAAAACAGGCCGCTCAAAACGCCGTGCAGGACATGGCAGCCGAACTCTTGGAGCTCCAAGCCCAACGCCGCGCGCAGACGGGCATCCCTTTCAAACCCGACTCGATCTGGCAAAAGCAATTCGAGTCCTCGTTCCCCTATCAAGAGACACCCGACCAATTGACCGCGATCGACGCGACGAAAAAAGACATGGTCTCGAACCGACCTATGGAACGTCTGATCTGCGGCGATGTCGGCTTTGGCAAGACCGAGGTCGCCATGCGAGCGGCCTTTAAAGCCGTCGAAAGCGGCTACCAAGTCGCCGTGCTCGTGCCGACGACCGTGCTGGTCGAACAGCACTACAAAACATTTCGCCGACGCATGGCCGAATTCCCGTTCGAGATCGCCAAACTCAGTCGCTTCGAAACCACCGCAGAGCAAAACGAAACCCTCAAGAAACTCGCCAAGGGTCACGCCGATATCGTCATCGGCACGCATCGCCTCGCGTCGAGCGATGTCAAGTTCTTCAATCTCGGACTGCTGATCATCGATGAAGAGCAAAAGTTTGGAGTCGAGCTCAAAGAACGGATCAAGCGGACGACGACCAAAGTCGATGTCTTGACCCTCTCTGCGACCCCAATCCCTCGGACACTCCACATGTCCCTTGTCGGCATTCGGGATATCTCGAACCTCGAAACCCCTCCCGAGGATCGCATGTCGATCGAGACGCGAGTCGTCCGATGGAACGATGCGATGATCCGCAATGCAATCCTGCGTGAACTCAATCGCGACGGCCAAATCTACTTTGTTCATAACCGCATTGAAGACATGTACAACGTGGCCGCAAAGCTTCAGCGGATCGCACCCGAGGCAAGGATCGTTATCGGACACGGTCAAATGCAAGAGAACGGGCTCGAGCAGGTCATGCTCGACTTCATCGAACACCGCGCCGATATTCTGTTGGCCACGACGATCATCGAAAGCGGGCTCGATATCCCCAATGCCAACACCATGTTCATCGATGATGCCGATCGCTATGGGTTGTCCGAACTGCACCAGTTGCGAGGCCGCGTCGGAAGATACCGCAACCAAGCCCACTGCTATCTGTTGGTCGACCGCAACAAGCATCTGAATCCTGACGCTGCACGGCGCCTGCACGCGATCGAAGAATTCTCGCAATTGGGCGCAGGCTTCGGTATCGCCATGAGAGACTTGGAAATCCGAGGGGCCGGCAACCTTCTGGGAACCCAACAAAGCGGTCATATCGCCGCCGTAGGCTATGAACTCTACTGCCAACTGCTCGACCAAGCGGTCCGGCAGATGACCAAGTCGCCCCTGAAACTCTCCCTGGACGTCGATATCCAGTTGCCCGTCGAGGCCTATGTGCCTGCCGAATACATCCAGGACATGCGCCACAAAATCGATGTGTATCGCCGCGTGAGCCGAATGCAAGACATCCAATCGATCAGCCAAATGCGGCAAGAGCTCGAGGACCGTTTCGGCCAAATACCCCGTCCCGTCGCTCGCCTACTGGAAATCGCCGAACTGCGAATGGACGCCACCCTT
Source organism: Planctomycetota bacterium (assembly GCA_026692845.1). Lineage (GTDB taxonomy): Bacteria > Planctomycetota > Planctomycetia > Pirellulales > Pirellulaceae > JBKCUI01. The sequence continues at coordinate 5,807 of JAPLNM010000172.1, forward strand.
TGGTCGATCAAGTCGATCGAAATCCAAAATCACTTCCTGTGCTTTACCTACAGCGACCATCGTCGGATGGTGCAACTGGCACAAAAACATGCCGGCAAGCTCCGAATCGTCGAACGCGACCAGCAAGCCTTCTGGTCCTTGGTACCCCAGGCCCCCCCAGGCCCCCCAAACGCCCCGGTTGGAGTCGAGCCGAGCGTGTCGGACATGCTTGCGAAACTCGATTTGCTAGCAGTCCTACGAGCGATCTTGCACTTGTAGCACCCGTTCGCGTAAAGTCCTGGACTGAGCCCTCAAGCAAAACGGTAGACGGGGGCGTAGATGGATTCCTTTTCGCGGGATAGCGCTGGATGCTCAGGATGCACAAAGCTCATCGAATCAAAGCCGCGTGGGTGAACCTAACGATGCTGGCCTTCTGGTTGGCTTTATGCTGGCTTGATCTTGGCTTTTCTGGAGCGGCCGCTTGGGGCCAGGTCCAACAGGCCTCATCGAACGACTCGCAGACCCAAGTTCCTACGGCCGGGGAGATGTTCGCTGCTAGCCACGTCGTGGCTGTTGTGGGTGAAGAACGGGTGCTTGTGGGAGATCTGTATCCTGCCGACAAAGTCACCGTCGAGATGCTCAACAACCCTGAGTTTCAGATGCACTTGCGCAAGTCCTTGAAAATGTCGATCCAGCAGAAGTGCTTAGCTCAATACTTCGTCAACTCCCAGGCCTCGGGCAAGCCCAAGAAAGAGCGGGACGATATCCGCGCCAAGATGATGTCCAAGACCGCCGAGATTTTCCGCACCAAAGTCCTTCCTGAACAGGTCAAGAAAGCCAAGCTCGAAACGGAAGCCGAATTCATCCAGTTGCTCGAAGAGCAAGGGACCTCGCTTGCTTCGATGATGCGATCTTTCGCCGAACAAGTATGGGCCGATCAAGCCTTACGCGAAGGGGTGAAAGAAAAACCAACGATCTACCTTGAAGAACTTCGCGATTACTACGATGAGCACTCCGAGCAATGGAAACGGCCCTCACGCGTCAAGTTCCGAATCTTGTCGGCCGTCTTTAAGCAGTACCCGAACCGAGATGCGGCTTATCAAGCCGTCGTCGAAATGTGGAATCAGGTCTACTATGGTGGAGCGCCGTTTGAAGCGGTGGCCAAGAAGCTTTCAACGGGTTTCTCTGCCGACGAGGGGGGCAACTTCGATTGGACCCGACGCGGAGCGCTCAAGAGCAAGCAGATCGAAGAGGCGATCTTTACGATTCCCGTCAGGGCGCTGAGCCAAGTGATCGAAGACACTGACGGCTTTCATGTCGTCGAGGTTCTCGAACGCCAAGACGCCTACGAGATGACGTTTCCGCAAGCGCAAGGGGAGATTCGAGAGTCGATTCTCAAGACCAAGAGGACCAACCTGGAAAACGACTACAAGAAGAAGATCCAGGACCTGACACCGATTTGGACGCGATGGCCGCAGGACATCCCAGGCTCTCGCGACATAAGCGAACTGCTCTAGCCAACTGCTCTAGCGAACCTCTTTGCTCGACGAACCCTGGGCGATCGGATCGACGATCGGAGAAATGCCAGGATCGCTAGGAGTCTGGCCATCGTCCGAAACGGCGATTCCCATCCAGCCTTGTTCCATCTGCAACTGCGATACGAGCATGCCCTGGGCCAGCGGATCGCTCGCCAGCGAATCAGAAACCATCGGAACTGACGAGTTTCCAGCGAAGACCTTCGAGAAGATCGCACGGATTGGGAATCGGTCTTTGGAACCCAATCGGTGTCCATCGACGCTGATCAACGCATCGCGTTCGAGGGAGGCTCGCAATCCTTCGACCTTGGGAATGTAGGAGGTCCGCACGGTGAAATTCTTCAAATGGATGCGGCCTGTCTGTTCGAGCGATGCGACTCGGAGAGTCAGCCACATGCGGCCATCGGAGAACTCGACGGTCATCGGATGGACGTCCATGAATCGGATGATGACATCCTCGGGGGTATCTTCGGGCAATTCGAACGGCGGTAACTGAAGGATCAGTGCAATCTTATCGGCCAGTTGACGGACCGTCCATTCGCGATCCGTCGGGATGGCTTGGGCAATGAGATTGTTGATCGCGGATTGATGCAATTGGAGCGACAGCAAGCTGTCGGAGGGAGCCATAGGTCGCGGTGTGCAGGCGGCGATCTGATTGACCCCTGCGACGCGGTAGCGAGCCACAAGTCGGGTGTCGGTCGAATGCATATCGAGGATCATCGGCTCGAGTTCGAGCGAATGCAAAGGACCGATCAGCCGTTTATCGAACTGGTCTTGGGCTAGATCGATTTTCGTTTGCAACTGCTTGTCGAACTCATCATCGGTCTGCTTGGCGATCAGACGCTGAGAGATCCGTTTGGCGACCGGTTTTTTCTCGTTGAATTCCTGATGCGCCACGTACCGGAACATATCGCCGATGATCGGCATTTGGTCCCAATTCGTAGAAAACTTGCGGAGCGATTCTTGCGACTGGACGTTGGCTGGTTGGCCGTTGATCGACAGCGAGGACGGATCGATGCGGACTTCGCGAGCCGACTGCACTTTGGCGTTGCTTAAATTGTAGAATGTCGTGCCGCTTCGACTGCTGCGGGTATTCGATTGGATATTGCCGTCGAGATTCAACGCCAGCTTCCAAGCGGTGGGATCGGGTAGAAAATCGACTTGCAGATTGGTCTGGATCTGACTAGCGCCGCGCGTCTCGGCGCCGAGGATCTTCTGCTGAACCGGTCGCGAGGTGACTTGATCTTTAGGCAACAACCGGTTGATGAATTCCTCGGATACGCTCAATCGAACATTCGCGCTTCGATACTGTTGGTTCAGAGCGTTGGCGATCGAGTATTGCAATTCCGAGTCGGCAAAACGCAACGATTGGATCGTTTCGGCAACATCCTCTGAGCAGCGGTGCACCGAGCTTTCCTCGATCGATTCGATATCCAAGAGCACCTTGCGATAGTCGACCGGTACGACCGTCAACGGACGCAGATCCTCGGCAAGTTTTTGTACTTCCCGGCTGGTCAACACCTTCTTCTGATCGCCAGAGACGCGGCTGAAGGTCAAGCGACCGAGGAATTCCTGGGCGAGGGCGACTTGTTGCGTTTGGCTTTCTATTCTGCCATTGGCAAGTTCCTCGATCCGATCGAGCATAAGAAAGTCGGTCCAGTTTTGGGCGTCGGACGTCCCCCGCAAGGCTTTGCGAACAATCGCCAAATCCTCAGTTAGCTTTTCGATAAGCCTCTCCGATGAACCTTCTGTGCTATTCCCAGAGGACACGGACGACTCGGTCTGGATATTGCTGCGATCGTGGCTCAAGCACTGATAGATCCGATCCCAGACGATCGCTCGGCGTTGGATTCCATGAGCCACCCGCGAGACGGATATGGCTTGCTCGGTCGACGACTCAAGATTGGATTCAGACCAGGCAAACCCTCGGCCCGAGAGCTCTCGGGCTTGTTGGAGCAACTCGGCCGATCGTTCCGAGGTGATCGGCACGTCGGCAAAGCTTTCGAAAAGCTGCTGGACTTGCTCGGTCCAGGTCCCCAAACCGACTAGGACTCGATCCCCGGCGGACTGGGAAAGGGCCATGCTCTGGGCGATCAAACTCGATGCCAAAGGCCAATTCCGGTTGCTCTGCGTCGAAGCGGGAATCGAACGACGCTGGAACAAAGGATCGGTCGCAGTGTGCTTGGGGTCTTCTTTCGGGTCGGCTGGCGTGGTTGCCGAAACCGTCAGGCCTGGCACCGGCGAATTTGAAAACGCTTCGCCCGGGCCCGTTGATCCCTGGGATGGGCCCGTTGATCCCTGGGATGGGCGCGGTGATCCCTGGGATGGGCCGGGTGATCTGTTCGCCGCAAGGAGCGAACCGCCGCTGATGGCTTCGAAGGGATTGGCCGATGGGCGAGCTAGCGGCGCGGAGATTTTGACCGAACCGGTCGGTTCGAGCATCGCCAGCGAAGTGGAAGCCGGGGTACGGAAACCGCTGACATCGGAACGGACGAGCAAATCCCCCTCGGAGTACTCTCCCAAGACTAGGGGTTCGGAGCTGATCTTCGACTTCGTCGCAGGTGCTTCGACGGCCGCGATCCGATTGGTCCGAACCGGAAACTTGCCCGATTGGCGTTTCATCGACGCGATTTGCTGGCCGAATAAGACCAGAAATAGCGTGACGATCGTTGCCAAGAGTGCATAGACCCACCCGCTGACACTCTTTGTAGACCGTATCGTCATCCGTGAATCCCCATTGGACGAATTCTGTTCCATGCTCTCCAGTTCTTCGACTTACCAACCCCATTGGATGAAAGCACTCTGGACCGATTTCGCCCAGTATTCCTAAACGCGCTACCCCCCTGTAACGCCTGGATAAAATGGGGGGACTCTAAGATTTGCTAGCATGCAATCGGATGCATTTTGGATATGATGGTGGACCCCGAGGAATGAACCGAGGAATGCCCGCGCCCGTCGAAGCCTTACAAATCCCCGATCCGGATCCGTCGAGTCACCAATGATGAAGCTTTTGCACTTTGGCATGCGTCCATGCGTGCTGGTCTTGTTCTGTATGGGCCTTTTTCCAATGGGCCTTTTTCCATGCGATCAGGTCGCATGGGGGCAAGTTTCCGAGTCGGCGGGTAGTTCCGAGACGAAAGGGCCAAGGCCGATGCGGGTCGAGGATTTGTTCAAGTACGAACGGTATGCGGAACCGCAATTGAGCCCGGATGGCAAGTCGGTGGTCTATCAAGCGACGCGAATCGCCGACGCGTCGAAGAATACCAAGTCGACGCATTTGCATTGGATGTCGCTCGAGGATGGGACGAGCAGTCCGGTGACCGGATCGGCGAAATCCGATACGCATGCAAGGTTTTCGCCAGACGGCAGGCGATTGCTTTTCGAGTCGACTCGCAGTGGCTCACCCCAACTGTACGTCCTGGACTCATCGGTTCTGGGCGAGGCACGGCAACTGACGCAAATATCGACCGGGGCATCTACGGGAATCTGGTCGCCCGATGGCAAGCAGATCGCGTTTGTATCTACGGTTCGACCGGAGTTCAGCCAGTTGCCGTTCGCACAGTCGGATGCTAAGAACCAGGAGGCAGACGATCAGGCCGCATCGAGTTTAGTGAAAGCCAAAGTCTTTACGCGGCTGTTTTATCGCCATTGGGATTCGTACGTCGAGGACAAGCGGCAACATCTTTTTGTGATCCAGGCCGATGGGACCGAGTGCCGCGATGTGACCCCAGGGGATCGGGACGCTTATCCGACAAGCATGACGTTCAGCGCGGGGGATGACTTTTGTTTCACCCCCGATGGACGCTACCTGATCATCACCGCAGTACCAGCACAAGGGGAAAGTTGGACGACCAATTATGATCTTTGTCGGATTGATTTGAGCAACCCGAAGAGCAACTGGGAGACATTGACCAAGAGCAATGCGGCGGCCGACTGCAATCCCAAGTTCAGTCCGAGCGGGACGCGTATGGCTTATAAGGCGCAAGCAAGACCGGGCTACGAAGCCGACCAATGGAACTTGATGGTCGTCGATTGCAAGCCGGACGGGACATGGACCGGCGAGCCAAAGAGTTGGACTACCGAAATCGATCGTTCGGTGGGTGAATACAGTTGGACAAGCGATCAGAGCATCGCGTTTGTGACAGAGCAAGACGGAGCGACGGCGTTGTATACGGCCGATGGAAAGGCCAAGCCCACGCGAGTCTCATTGCAGTTTGGCGACGCGTTGGGAGGTCCGAGCCGCGCCGGACAGATCACCGCGATGCATACAGCAGGCGATCACGTGGTATTGGCACGCGCGACGATCAACGGGCCTGCCGAGTTGTATGTCGGCAAGAAGTCCGAGTTGGGCACAGCACCGCTTCGCAAGATCACGCAGGGCAACGATGCGTTGTCGGAGAGTTTGGAAAGGACGGCACCGGAGTCGATCAAGGTAGCGGTCGAAGGGGATCAAGCCATGCAGATGTGGATCCTCAAGCCACCTGGGTTCGACCCATCGAAGAAATGGCCGGTGGCCTATTTGATCCATGGTGGCCCCCAGGGAGCCTGGGAGGACGGTTGGAGTTTCCGATGGACACCGCAGCTTTGGGCAGCCCAAGGCTATGTCGTGGTCCTACCGAATCCGCGGGGTTCGACCGGATTCGGTCAGAAGTTCTGCGACGAGATCAGCGGCGATTGGGGGGGCAAGTGCTATCGGGATTTGGTCGCTGGGCTCGAGGCGATCAAAAAACTACCGTATGTCGACGCCGAGCGGATCGGCTCTGCCGGTGCGAGTTTCGGTGGCTACATGCAGGATTGGTTCGCCGTCAATGAGATTTCCAAGGACTTGCGCTGTTTGATCAGTCACTGCAGCGTCTACAACTTCGAGAGCATGTGGGGGACGACCGACGAGCTGTGGTTCGATGAATTCGAGCACGGCGGATTGCCTTGGGAACTGCCTGGCAAATACCGAGAATTCAGCCCGCATACGCGAGCCGAGAATATGGGGCGCTACAAAACCCCAATGCTCGTGATCCACAACGACTTGGACTTCCGATGCCCGATTGGCCAAGGCCATGAGTTATTCCAAGCCTTGCAGAGGCAAGGAGTACCGAGCCGATTCATCAATTTCCCCGACGAGGGGCATTGGGTCGCAAAGTCCGCCAACAGTATGGTTTGGCACAACGAAGTGTTCGGTTGGTTGAAAAAATACTGTCCACCGGGTGGTCGCTAATCATGGGAGGATCACTCGAAGACTCGGCAGGCAAATCCGGACTCGGATTGCACTGGAAAATTCTCATCGGGATGGCCATCGGTGCGCTCACTGGCATCGCATGCAACGTATTCGTGCAAGGCCAGGGTCCCGAAGCCGTCGCGAACCTGAAGTGGTTTACCGACACCTTCACGTTTCCGATCGGGAATATCTTTCTGCGTTTGATTTTCATGGTCGTCGTGCCGCTGGTCTTCTGCGCCCTGACGCTCGGAGTGGCCGAGATCGGCGATGTCCGAAAACTCGGCCGACTCGGGATGCGGACGTTGGTCATGACGCTGATTTTCTCAGCCGCATCGGTCCTGATCGGTCTAGCCATTGCCAACACGCTCAAGCCTGGTTCGTTGATTTCCGATTCGAGTCGCGAGATGCTCAAGGCGCAGTACAGCGAGGCTGCCAACAAGAGCATCTCCTCGGCGAGCAAAGCCAAATCGGTGACCGAGACGATCTTGGATATCATTCCGAAGAACCCTCTCCAAGAGGCCGTCGGTGCGCTCGATGGCTCATCCCCCGGGAGCGGGATGCTCGGCGTGATGTTCTTTTCGCTATGCTTCGGAATCGCCTTGACCATGATACCTGCCGAGCGTTCTGCACCGGTGCTCGATGTGCTTCGAGGGGTCTACGACGCGGTCATGGTGATTATCTCGGCGGCGATGAAGTTCGCACCGATTGGAGTTACCGCGTTGGTCTTCTCGATCTCAGCGGCCCTTGGGGTACAATTCTTCTTGGCCCTGTCCGGATATGTCGTCTCGGTCCTGACCGGATTGGGGATCCACATGTTTGTGGTCTATTCCTTGGCCGTATGGTTCATCGCGGGCCGTTCACCGCTGAGGTTCTTCCGGGACATCCTCGAGATCATTCTCACGGCGTTTGCAACATCGAGTTCCAATGCAACCCTCCCGACATCCCTTCGGGTCGTCGAGGAAAAGCTAAAGATCGACCCGAAGATAGGGCGTTTTGTGTTGACCATCGGATCGACCGCCAACCAGAACGGAACGGCCTTGTACGAAGGGATGACGGTCCTGTTTTTGGCACAGGTCTTTGGCCGGGATCTGGATCTTGGTCAGCAGTTGACGGTGGTCCTGCTAAGCATATTGGCAGGGATTGGGACCGCAGGGGTTCCCGGCGGTTCGCTTCCTTTGGTCGTGCTGGTCTTGCAGACGATCCAAGTCCCGGCCGAGGGGATCGGCATCATCATGGGGGTCGATCGCCTCTTGGACATGGCGCGAACGACAGTCAACGTTGTGGGGGATGTTGCGATCGCAACGTGTGTCGATGGTTGGGAAAAAGGTTCCGATACTCTGTAGCTGCAAGTTACGCCTCCGCCGGGCAAGCCCGACGGTAGGCTCACACAGCGGCGATCGAGCTCTTCTTGGCCTCCGTCGGCTTTATGCCGTCGGGGCCAAGGTTTGCAGCTACAAGGGCCGTGTTGCGGGGCTGTTTTTTTTCTTCCGCCGCAAGGCGGCAGACGAGAAGAAAGTACTGGGGCGGATCGACGAACGGCAACCATCACCGAGTGGCCGCCAAAGTGGTTTCTAAAATTGAGCGCGGCCGACCGGCCACTTCGGTACATAGTTTTGTTCTGGCTGTTTTTCGTGCTCGTGCTCAGCGAAGCGGTGCTCGTGCTCGTGCTCGTGCTCGTGCTCGTGCTCGTGCTCGATCGAGCAGCCAATTGTATCATTCCATCCCGGGTCAACGCGCTGCTCGGGCAGGAATTTGGTAAAGGATAGGCTGACGGAGATAGGGAGCATGATCCGCGAGTCGGGGAACGGCGGTTGTGGACCGTAACGCAAGTCGCATTGATGCCATG
>JAPLNM010000173.1 GCA_026692845.1 Planctomycetota bacterium
ATCCAACAATCAACGGTGACTCCTCTGAGTGATTGATATGAAAAATTTTTCCCTGAAAGATATCCCTATGCGTGCTGCGATTGTGGTGAGTTTCCTGATGGCCTTGACGCTCGATGCGTATGGACAAGGCATTCTCGATCGTTCTGCATTGATTCGCGACCAAGCTTTTTTCGACAATCAGGATTGGGATTGGTTCGTTGAGAACATCCCTTTTTTGGATTGTCCCGACGCGGATATTCAGACGACCTACTATTACCGCTGGGAGTTGATGACCAAGCATTTGACGTATGGGAATCCGGATACCGGGTATCTGTTTACGGAGTTTATCGATCGGCCCTTCTGGTCGGGGGCCTACGGGGGGATCAGTTGCCCGGCGGGCCATCAGCTTTACGAGGCTCGCTGGTTGCGCCAAGGGACGATCGCTAAGGATTACTCGAAGTACTGGCTTGAAACTCCAGGGGCGCAGCCTAGGAACTATTCGACGTGGTTGGCCGATTCGGTTCTAGCTGTCGATGCGGTGCATCCTGACGCGGCCCATGTGGCCGGGTTGCTCGACCGACTGATCGCCAACGATCAGGGCTGGAGAAAGAGGCACTATGACCCAACCGTGGGACTGTTTTGGCAGACTGGACACGACGATGGCATGGAGTTCAACATCGCGAGCCGACAGACGCAGGACATTCTGCGAGGTGCCCCGAGCTATCGGCCTAGCTTCAACGCTTACATGTGGGCCGATGCCAAAGCGATCGCTCAGATCGCAGCCCGGCAGGGCAGGACCCAGGTGCAGCAAGAGTATGATGACTTTGCGCAACGGCTACGCGAAACGATGGTCGCCAAGTTATGGGATCCGAAGCGTAAGTTTTTCTTTCCGATGTTCAAGAACAATGAGAACCGCGATGGATATGAAATCTCCGCTGGGACGTTGGTTTACGAACAAGGACGCTTTGCGGGCGATAGCCACGGGCGGGAACTCATCGGCTATGTCCCTTGGCAATTCCAAATGTTCGAGCCCGACAGTCCCTACGAAGTCGCTTGGGCCAAACTGATGGATCGCGACGGCTTCTTTGCGGAATTTGGACCATCGACGGTCGAGCGGAACGATCCAATGTTCCTTTTGCAAAAAAGCTGCTGCTGGTGGAGCGGACAGTCCTGGCCGTATGCCACCACGCAAACGCTCAAGGCTTTAGCGAATGTTTTGCAACGATCGAAGTCCCCGACGGTCACCTCGGAGGATTACGTCAAGATGCTCCGGATCTATGCCAAGAGCCATCGCAAGGACGGAAAGCCTTATTTGGCCGAAGCCCTGCACCCCGACACCGGATCGTTCGAGGGACATGATGGATACAACCATAGCGAACACTATTTCCATTCCGGCTTTTGCGACCTAGTCATCACCGGGCTCGTCGGAGTCCAACCCTCCCATGCCGACGAAATCATTTTGCATCCGCTGGCCCCGAGCACCTGGGATTACTTGGCCCTCGACGGACTTGTCCTGCGAGGTCACGAGGTCTCGATCCTCTGGGATCGGACGGGCGAGCGGTACAAGCTCGGTAAGGGGCTTTCGGTGTTCGTCGACGGAAAGCGGGTGGCCCAAGCGTCCGATCTGAGCCCGATCCGAATCGATCTTGCTGCAAACACGGCCGCTTCGAAGAAACCCGCCGAGAACCCATTGGATCGCTCTACAGTCAACCGTAGCGTCAATCATTTGGTCAATAACGACGGGAGTTACTTTCCGCGTGCTTCGGCGACGAGCACCCGTTCGGGAACGTCGATCGCCAAGTTGCAGGATGGAAACCATTGGTACATGCAGCATCCTCCCAACCGTTGGGAAAGCGCCACGAGCGAGCCGGTGACGATCGAAATCGACCTGGGAACTCCTCGTCAAATCGAGTCGCTGAATCTGTTCTTCTTGGACGATTCGATGGCAACGCAGGGGCATGGTTCGCAAGGAGATGCCGCCGCGGCTCAAGTGCGCGTGCCGGCCGCGATGAAGCTCGAGTGCTATGGCCAGGGCCGCTGGGAACCGATCGATGCAGCAACCATCGATGCAGAAAAACGGGGGGGATTGCAGGGACGGCGACCGACCAAAATCGCATTGGGCTCGCGTCGTGTCGAGAAAATCCGCATCGCGTTGGTCCCTGAGCCCTCGAGGCGGGTCGGGCTTACCGAGATTGAAGCTTGGGGCACATCGAACCTGCCCTATCCAGTCGCCGCTCCGCCAGCAGGGAATCTTGTCTATCGACCCAGCGGCAAGGAGTATCCCAAAGCCAGTGCCTCGCACAGCGATCGATTTGGTGGAACACCGGAGAAGTCCAACGATGGCAAAACGGTCTTTGATCCCAACCCGATGAACCGCTGGACGAGTTACGAGTCGACGGAATCCTCCGACTGGCTGGAGTTCGATCTTGGAGAACCTAAATCGTTCCGTCGCGTTGAGCTTGCGATTTATGACGACCGAGGTGGTGTGCAGGCTCCGGAGTCCTACACGATCGAGGTTTGGAGCGACGGCAAATGGGTCGGTGTGGAGGATCAGACACATCGCCCTGAAAAACCCGCTGGGAGCCAGTGGAACGAGGCGAGTTTTACCAAGGTCACGAGTTCTAAATTTCGGATCGTGTTTCGGCACAAGTTGCCGGCCAAGAGCGGCGTGACCGAAGTGATGCTTTGGGAAGAGTGATCACTTGTCGGGTTCGAGCCGATAGCGGCGAGTCTTTTGACGCAACGTCGAGCGGTGGAGTCCGAGGGTGCTGGCCGCAGCGGCTCGGTTTCCTGCATGATGGTCCAGAACGGCTTTGAGCAAGCTTGGTTCGACGACGTTGAGGAAATCCTCGTAGAGGGTTCCGGGCAGAACGTTTTCCAGGTTGGACGAAGGGTTATTTGGTTCAGCGGAGTCGAGTTGTTGGAGTTTTTCAGCGGTCCAGGTCGCTACGTAGGATTCCAGTAACGATTGGGATTCGGGAGACTGAACATCGGTTTGTGCGATAGGAAGCTCTTTTGGCAGGTCTTCAAATTGGATGATGCCACCGGTGGCTTTGAGCGCTGAGCGTTCGATGGTGAGTTTTAGTTCGCGAACGTTGCCAGGCCAGCTTCGGCGCTGGAGTTCTTCCAAAGCGGCTTTGGTGATCTGGATGCCTGTGGGAAGGGATTTGCTTTGGAGGAATTTTCGTACCATCGGAGCGATGTCTTCGGGTCGTTCCCTCAAGGGTGGCAGGGTGATTTTGAAGACTTCCAGATGGGAGGCCAGTCGTCGATCGAGTTCACCGTCGGAGACCAATTTGGCGATATTGTGGCTCGATGTGAAAAGGATTCTGCAGCGAAGTTGTTTCGTTTCGGTATCGCCGACTCTGCAGAACGATTGGTTTTCGATGGCGCGGATCAGGCGTAGTTGGTTGGCAAGGGACATCGCGCCAACCTCGTCGATTAGCAAGGTACCCTCACCGGCGAGTTCCAGCAGTCCGGTTCTCAGGGGTGCGAGGGCATCGGAACCGAGCCGTCCTGTGCCGAAGAGTTCGATTTCGAATTCGAGGTCTCTGCCAGGGATGGCCGAGGTGTTGAGCATTGGGGAGTGTTGTCGGGCGCTGAAACGATGGATCATGACGGCCGCAAGGTTCTTTCCTGTACCTTCTTCGCCTTCGACCAGTAGGGTCGAATCCATGGCCGCGGCGCGTGCGATCTGTTTGTAGACGTTTTGCATCGCAGTGGATTTGCCCAGGATCAGCTCTGGTTCCTGGGGATCGTTCTGCGAAAGGGAATTTAGCTCAGAGCGCATCTGGCGTTGTGCAAGTGCCCGCCGGACGGCTTGTAGAGCTGTTTCGAGATCGAAGGGTTTGGTCAGGTATTCGAAGGCGTCTGACTGGACGGCTTGGACGGCGGTTTGCAGATTGCCAAAGGCGGTCATCAGGATCACGGGGATTTGCTGGAATTCTTTTTTGAGGTGCCCGAGGACTTCCAAGCCACTTGCGCCCGGGAGTCTGACATCCAGGAGGATCAGTTCGGGCTGGCGTTTCTTGAGGGCTTTGAGAGCCGGTTCGGCAGCCGAGTAGACTTCGACGTTATGTCGGTCGTCTTCGAGATTGGTTTTCAGGGCCCAGCAAATGGCTGGTTCGTCGTCGATGATCCAAATCAGGCTCATGGTTGCTCTCGTTGGCACGAGTCACGGATCGTTAATTCGAATACGGTCCAATCGCCTTGCCGATGCCATTGGAGCGAACCTCCTAATTCTTTGGCCAGCAGGGCGGTTGTTGGAAGTCCTAATCCGATCCCTTCGGGCTTACTGGTGACAAAAGGTTCAAACATTTTCGAGGCGATCTTTGCATTGGGTCCAGGACCATTATCCCTGAGAGTCCAACGGTGGAAACCGGCAACGGGATCCCAAGCATAACGGCATTCGACGGATCCTTGGAGCCCGGCAGCATCCATGGCGTTGAGGACCAGATTCAGCAGCGCGCTGACGACGGAGTTTCCGGCGGCGATTTGGCGAGTTCGATCGGCGACTGGGCATTCGATATGCCAATGGATTTGGTGGTGTTCGGAGTTCGGGCGAGTGAAGCAATCGAGTTGCTTATGGATTTCCTCGACGCTTAAGACTTGCTCCTGGGCGGCATGGCCATGGCGACTGATGGTCAAGAGCCTGCGGATCGATTCTTCGGCAAGTTGGATTTGTTGAAGCGCGTATTGGATCTCCTGGGGAGCTTCGTCTGGTTTGCGTCTCAGGAGCGTCTGGAGCAGTAGCACGGCGCCGGCCAAGCTATTTCTGAGCTGGTGGGCCATGCCGTTGGCCAGCATGTGGATCACTCGAGCGCGTTCGGAGTTGGCGATTTCTTCTTTGGCATTTTCGAGTTGTTGGCTCATGGTGTTGACGGACCTAGTCAACGAAGCGATGGCGTCTTGTACGCGCGGCTCAACATGGACCGTTTCGTAGTGTCCGCTTGCGATACGGTTGACTTGCGATTCGAGTTTCTCCAAGCGACGGACCATTCGATTGGCGATCCCGAGCGCCATGGCGCAAAAGGCCAGGGTCGATAGGATTCCCGTAGCCATCGGCAGCCAGAAGGCTTGTGAGCTCAGCGCGAAACGATCTTTTGGATCCGAGAGGGCTAACAGGAAGCTTGGCGAACCTGCGATGGCTTGGTTACCGTTTCGGTCCAATCGGATGGCAAAGGCATCGAACGTGCCGGAAGATTCTTTGGAGGAAAAGAGTTTGTTGGTCGCGGCGACCTCGGGAACCACTTTGATCCTGCATCGCGAGAATTCGCCGATTTGATCCAGGACCGGTTCGGTCAGTGGGAATCGGCTTACGGAGCAAAGCTGGAGCACATTTCGTAGGCGTTCCTCGGTGGCTGCCAGGGTAGTGCGTGAGGCGATTTTCCAGGACACGAGGGTCACGGCCGAGCAGATCAACAGGAGCATCGCAACGATCGGGATGAGGAACTGGCTTCGCAGGGACGAATTCATGCCTTCCTTTCAACCATCATAACTTGCCTAATAGGATCGTTTCTTTTGAGCATTTGATTCTAGCTTTGGTTTCCTGAAAGAGCTTATCCAGGTCCGTCGATATTCAAGAAAGGTGGAATTGGTTTTCCACAATTCGATCCACTCGAAGGATCTTGAGTATGCCAAACGCCTGGGTTTTCCCAGTCCATAGATTGATGATTCTCCTGGTCGTTCCCCTTTTCGCATGGGGCTTAGGGCTCGCTGCGTACGGTCAGCAAGTCCCGGAAAAGCGGGATGTGGCGGTTGTGCCGTCGGTACTGCGACTCGCACCGGTTTCCGACGCGAGCGAGAGTCCTGTGATCACCGCTCTGGCGATCGATCCGAGTGGCACTTTCGCTGCGGCCGCTGGTGACGACCACATGATCCGGCTTTTCAGTCTCAGGGGTATCGTGGCCCCTTTTCCGCAATCGATAGTACTCGAGGGTCACCGCGACTGGGTCCAAGGGATCGAGTTTTCACCCGATGGCAAGCTACTGGCCAGCTGCGCCAAAGATGGCAAGCTACAGGTTTGGAAACGGCAAGTTCGTCAGAGCGATGTCCAAGGAGCGATGTCCGAATGGACGAGGCTCTGGAGCATCGAGGTGCCTCATGCGCTGTTTTGCTTAAAGTTCGTAGGAGACCAATCTCTTTTGGTCGCCGGATTCGATCCGTCGATCTACCGATTGGATTTAGCGACACTCCAATGGTCGATCGATCATCGCAGCGAGTCGGTCGACGTGAGAGCTTTGGCAGTATCGGCAGGCCGAACCTATCTGGCTTATGGTGGCCGTGACGGAGTCGTCAGGGTCCAATCGATTACGAGTCGAGGAGCGAGCCTTCGCGAGGGTGGTTTTGCGATCGTAGCCCACAATCACCGCGTGCGCGGTTTGTGTTTTTCTCGCGATGATTCGATGCTCATGAGCGTCGGAGAGGATCGTCGTTTGGTCGGTATCGATTGCAAAACGCGGACGGTGCAGTACCAAAACGACTTGGGAGCCGGCAGGTTGATGGCGATCGAAGGGCTGGCCGATGACCGTTATGCGGTCAGCGGCAGCGACAATACGATTCGAATCGTTCGGCCATTGGATGCTCCGCAACTTGAGGATGCGATCGAAGCGAGCTTAGCCGAATCGAAGTGGATCGGAATCAAGCTGATCGGGCATGACGGGACGATCGCGGTATTGCGGGCCAGCGGCGAGCATTTGTTTTCTGGGTCGTTCGACACGACGATCCGTTCGTGGGAAATCGCCACGGCGTTATCGGGAGCCGACTCGCTAGGGCGATTTGTCCATCCGGTTTCGGCCCAATACGAAGACTCCAGCGCTCGGGAGAAGATTCGATGAGCCGTTGGCGTAACGATCGAAAGCGTTCAGCATTTGGGAAACTCTTTCATGGGTTGTTTCGACACAGTACGATCGAGACGCTTGAACCTCGCGTGGTGTTCAACGGCGATCCGGTCGGCTCGAAACCTCTCTGGGTCGGCGGTGTTTATATCGAGCAGGACGCCGGTAGCGACGCGCACGGCGATTCGTTTTATGTGACCTTCCAAGGAGGGGTGACCAACACCAAGCTGAGCCGCTTGGTGATCAATACCGACCAAAACACGCCCAGCTACAGCGTCGCCGACAATTTGTTCGACACGGTCGACTCGGGCCGAGGGGCCGACCATGGCTTCGGCTTTAAAATCGAGTCTTTGGAGACCAAGAATCCTGACGCGAAGGTCGTTGCCGAAGTTCTCGATGGATCGATGCAACTGGTCCTGAACTTCGAGAATTTCTACGCTGGCGATCGGCTCGTTTTCTCGATCGATGTCGACGAAGTGCAGCATCTGTACTCGACGGAAAACGTTCAGGAATTCAACGACGGGCTCGACCCGATCACCTCGGGTGCGGAATTCGAGGGTAGTGCGTTTCGCGCCGAATTCAGCGCACCGCATTACCAAAACGCAACTGCGACGGGACGATTTTTCAACCGCTACGATGCGCAGTTGGATCAAGCACAACAAGCCGGATCGGCGTTGAATCTTCCGGCCGACAACGCCGATGGCAAGCGGGATCGAACCAGTGGACTCGCGGCGACTAGCGGTCAGATTTTGATCCCCTCGTCCATCGGTGGTTGGGTCTATTTGGACAACAACGACAACGGGAAAAAAGACCCGTCGGAGCGCGGTCTTTCCGGAGTGACGATCGAGCTTGCATCGAGTCAAACGGTCACCGGCCAGAGCATCCGACTTCAAACGACAACGCTAGCCGATGGGTCCTACCGATTCGAGGCAATTCCTCCGGGGAGTTATTCGCTTTTTGAAGTCCAACCATTGGGTCTATTCGATGGACAGGATTCGGTTGGCCGCGTGGGCTCGGAATTCCGTGGTTCGCTTTTGGCGAACGATCGTATCGGTTCGATCTTGCTCAACGGTGGGGATGTCGGAATCGAGTATAACTTTGGCGAAATGGAACCTTCGTCGATCGCAGGCAATGTGCACATCGGACTTCCGGGCTTCGGCTGCTTTAGCACCGATCCTTTGGGTTCGCGGCCTTTGGCCGATGTCTCCTTGAGCTTGGTCGACGAATTCGGAAAAACCGTCGCGACGAGTCGAACGGATGCCAATGGGGCCTACCGTTTCGAGGGACTACCCAAAGGGGTCTATGCCCTTGTCGAATCGCAGCCCAGTGGGCTGATCGATGGTGCGTCGAGGGCAGGATCGGTCGGTGGGGTCAGTCAAGGGTCGGCCATCAACGGAACACGCATTGAATCGATTCGACTCCTGGGTGGCCAATCGGGTGTCGACTACGATTTCTGCGAGCGCTTACCGAGTTCGATCGCGGGCAAAGTGTACGAGGATCTCGACGAGAATGGTGCTTGGGCTTCAAGCGAAAGCCGACTCGCGGGGGTCCTCGTCGAGCTGCTCGACATCGCGGGCAAAGTGATTGCGACCAAGTCGACCGATGCAGATGGTAGCTACCGATTCGACGGATTGGCACCTGGCAACTACAGCGTCCGAGAGCGTCAGCCGGAGGGGTATTTTCAAGGGGGGCAACAAGTCGGCAACGCTTCAGGCAATGCGCTATCGACCGATACGGTCTCCTCGATTGTTCTGGCCGATGGCTTCGATGCAGTGGGTTACGACTTTCTGGAAGTGCCGCCAGGGGTTTTGAGCGGGTATGTGTTTCAAGATGGAGATGAATTGCTCACTAGCGATGGAAGACCTCCTAGCGACTTGACGGGGATACGCGAAGGACGCCGCACTGGAGATGATTTGCCGATTTCAGGCTCGCGATTGCAATTGCGCAAGCTCGATGGATCGCTGCTTAACAGCGACGATGTCTTGCCTGGACGGTACGGCCAAGCTGGGGTTGAGGTGCTCACCGATGCGACGGGTTTCTATCGCTTCGAAGGGGTCCGACCAGGCAAGTACCATGTCTACCAGCGAGGTTCAAAAATCGGTCTGTTCGATGGTTGGGATACTCCGGGTTCGACAGGCGGATATGGAATCAACGCCGGTCAGAGCATCCCGGAGGATGTCCAAGCGTCGATCGATCTTTTGGCAAGTCAGCCCGGCACGGATCCGGGTAGTGATGCGCTGTTGTTTGTTCGGATCGTAGCGCGAGGGTTTTCCGTCGAGAACAACTTTAGCGAGATTCTTGTGGGGGTTTTGCCTCCTCCACCACCGCCACCGCCGCCTCCTCCGCCTCCGCCACCACCTCCTCCGCCACCGCCGCCGCCAGCACCGATGATCGATCCTGGACCGTTGGTTCTTGGTCCACTTCGAGACGGGGTTTATCGATTTGCGTCGAATCCACCGTTGATCGTCCTTTCTCCTGTCGAGGAGCTGCGATTGCCGCAGAGCATCGCGGGTTATCATGCCGACTATACATGGCATTTGAGCGTGATGAATGCCGGAGAGCCACGGGGCTATCAAAATCGCCGTACCGTCGATCGAGAGCAGATCGCCAAAGCGGCTCGGATGCTCGACGCGACGACTTGGAAAGTCGATGCGATCGCCCGGGGCCGTTGGCAGGTGGTGGCTGCGATGAAGACACCCAATCGCGTCGTATCGAGGCGAGCCTTTAGCGTTCAGGGGGCAACGCAGCTAGCAGGTGATTTCAATGGGGATGGGATCGACGAATTGGCGCTGTTCAAAGACGGCGAGTGGTTGATCGATATCAACGGCAATGGAGAATGGGATCGAACGGATTTGTGGGCACAACTCGGGGCGGTGGGTGATCTACCTGTCGTCGGAGACTGGGACGCCGACGGCAAGGATGATATCGGAGTATGGGGAGTGGCGCGAGCCGGGGATGGAGCGGCCATCGAGCGTGAGCCAGGATTGCCAGACCCAGAGAACAGGCTGGCGACGAAGCCCAAGAATATTCCACCGAATCAGGACCAGGAGAGTCTGGTGCGTTTGATGCAGCGCGGAAGTTCGGGAGATGCCCGGTCGGATATCATCGATCACGTTTTCCGATTTGGGACTCGTGGTGACCAGCCCATCGCCGGCGACTTCAACGGCGACGGGGTTTCGACCTTGGGTATTTTCCAAGATGGCCGATGGGTTCTTGATTCCAACGGCGATGGACAACTCGATGCGAAACGCGACGGCTATGCGGAGTTTGGCAAGGCAGGGGATGTCGCTGTGGTCGGGGATTTCAACGGCGACGGAATCGACGAGATCGCTGTGGTTCGGGGTGACAAGTTGATCGTCGACAGCAATGGAAACGGTCGTTTGGACGCGACCGACAAGGTGTTTGAGATCCAGGGAGAAGGCCAAAGCGTGGTGGTCGGAGATTTCGATGGCGACGGTCTCGACGAGGCGGCCTTTTATGCCACACGGACCGCATCGGAAGGATCGGATGGAGCAGAAGAGTCGGCGCAGGGACCTGGGCAGGACGAGGGTTTACGTCAAGCCCGATCGCGTTAAGGGATGCTTCCAGACTGGTCGCTTAGACCATCGCGTCTTTGATCAGCAGAGCGATCTGATCCGAGGTGATCTTGAAGTGTTTGTAGAGTTGGTCAGCCGGACCTGAGGCGCCAAAGCCGGTCATGCCTACGAACAATCCATCGGTACCGATGTACTTGTCCCAACCGAGTCGCAGACCTGCTTCGCATGCCAATCGAAGTGGAACTCCGGGGAGTAGGACTTCGTCTCGATAGGACTTGGGCTGTTCGTCAAAGAGTTCGCAGCAAGGCATGCTGACGACACGAACGGCGATCCCTTCGGCTGCGAGTTGTTCTTGGGCTTTCATGCAGAGCATCAGTTCGGTTCCTGTGCCGATGAGAATCGCCTTGGGGGTACCTTGGCAGTCGCTCACGACGTAACCCCCTTTTTGGGCTCCTGCTGCACTGGATACCTTGGAGGGATCCATGGTCGGCACATTCTGTCGCGAAAGGACCATCGCGCTAGGATGGTTGCTCATCTGCAATGCAGCTTGGTAGCAATGGAGTACTTCGTTGGCATCGCCGGGTCGAAAGACGTACAGACCGGGGATGGCTCGGCAAGCGGCCAAGTGTTCGACGGGTTGGTGGGTCGGTCCGTCCTCACCGAGCCCGATCGAGTCGTGAGTCAAGACATACAGGACCGGCTGGTGCATGATGCTGCTCAATCGCATCGAGGGTCGCATGTAATCGGTGAAAACGAAGAAGGTCGCGCCGTAGGGGCGCAGGCCGCAAAGGCTCATGCCATTGAGGACCGAAGCCATCCCGTGTTCGCGGATACCAAAGTGCATGTTTCGGCCGGAGTAATCGAGGTGGGAAAAATCTTTCTGGCCATCGATCAGGGTCATCGTCGAGGGAGCAAGGTCTGCCGAGCCGCCGATGAGTTGTGGAATGTGAGGCGAGAGCATGTTGAGTACTTTGCCGCTCGAAACGCGAGTGGCCATCCCCTTGGGATCGGCAGCAAAGGCTTTGAGCCCCTTGTCCCAGCCCCCGGGCAACTTGCCATCAAGGATCGATTGGATTTCGGTGGCTTGGTCAGGATATTCTTTGGTGTATTTGGCCAGGAGCGACGACCACTCGGAGCTGGCTTTGCTACCCCGGGCACCGAAGGTTTGAGCAAAGTGCTCTTTGACTTCGGTCGGTACGAGGAATTTTTCGGTCTCGGGCCAGCCATAATTTTTCTTGGTCAGTTTGCACTCGTCTTCACCGAGCGGTGCGCCGTGGGCGCCATGTGTGTTGGCTTTGTTGGGCGACCCAAATCCGATGATCGAATTGACGACGATCAAGGTCGGTCGATCGAGCGTGGCCTTGAATTCATCGAAAGCCGCTTGCATGGCGTTCAAGTCGTTGGCATCGGACACATGGATCGTATGCCAGCCGAGCCCCTTGAACTTCAGAGCCATGTTTTCGGTGAAAGCCAAATCGGTGTGACCTTCGATCGTGATCCCGTTGTCGTCGTAGATCCAGCACAGGTTGGCCAGTTTCAGGTGACCTGCGATGGAAGCAGCTTCGCTGGCGATGCCTTCCATCAGGTCGCCATCGCTGCACAAAGCGTAGACATCGAAGTCGAAGAGTTCGTAGCCTGGACGATTGTATTTGGCCCCTAGGAACTTCGAACCGATGGCCATGCCGACCGAATTCCCAACCCCTTGGCCTAGCGGCCCGGTGGTCGTTTCGATCCCAGTGGCGTATCCGAATTCGGGGTGGCCTGCGCAAGGGCTATGCAACTGCCGAAATTTCTTCAGGTCGTCGATACACAACGAATCCTTGTCGGTCACCTTGCCTTGCTGATCGACATGCTTGATTCCCGCAAGATGGATCATCGAGTACAGGAGCATCGAGGCATGGCCGCAGGAGAGAACAAATCGGTCTCGGTTGTGCCAATTCGGATTCTTCGGATCGTACTTGAGGTTGTGTGCCCAGAGTTGGTAGGTCACCGGAGCAAGCGCCATCGGGGTGCCGGGGTGTCCGCTGTTGGCGGCTTGAACCCCATCCATGCTGAGGGTACGGATGGTGTTGACAGCAAGATCACGGATAGGGCTCGATGATGCGTTCAAAGCGGTGTTTCCTTGTGTTTGTGTGTGGGTGGAAATCGATTATTTGCAGTGTTTATTGGGGGGAGAATAACGATTTTGACGGTGACTTGCAATGCACAAGGAGCCGAAAGCATCGCGGCGCTGGGGCTACGGTCGCTTTGGTGTTATTTTGCCACTCCTGTCTGGACATCCCGGGAGGCGGCCCAGGCAATGCCTCGGACGAGGGTCGTCAAAAAGACCTTGTCGCCGAACGTGTCATTCGAGTGGCCGTAGGTGGTTCCGAAAACCCTAGCCTTACCGAATTGGTTGGTCCAGAAGACCGGTTGGACATCGCCAGTTTTTTCGCTTTTGCTCGTCGCGAGGATCTTGGTGTTTGGCCAAACCTTTTCGACGATGTAGAGCTCATCCATTGCGGTTTTGTAATCGGCCGGGATGGCTTGGGTAATCGGGTTGTCTTTATCCAGGACGGCGACCGGATAGTGGCTTTGGTGCTCGTGATGGCGGCTGGTCACACCGAGGAATTCGCGCCAATCATCGATTTTTGCGGAGCGGTAAGTGTGCATGGCGCAGTGCACGACGACGGCGTTGACACCATCGCGGTGGGGTTGCGTGATTTTACGGATGTAATCCGGATCATCGGTATCGGCGAAGCATTCGTTGTGCACGACGACATCGAAGCCTTTGGCCCAGTCGGGCTTGTTGTACAGATCGATCGTCGCGCGGGTTCCTTTGCCTCCTTCGAATACGACCGTCCAGTCGATCGCGATCGACTGCTCTTTGGCGGCCAATTGCATGGCTTTGGTTTGGTAGTCGTAATCGTGGCAGCAACCGCCGGTGATGACCAGAACCTTGATCGGCTCGGCGGCTTGTGCACAGAGCGTGGCCAGCGTTAATGCAGAGAAGAAAAAAGCGGAAAGCAAGCGTGCGGATTTTGCGAATAAAGCTACATAGCGAATCGCGGTAAAGATGGATGGAGTCATGGTGCGAAGCGGAGTTCCCCTAAGGTGGCTTGGACGACCAAGGTTTGGCCGTCGCGTTGCAATTGAATATCGATGGTTTCACCGGCTGGCGTGTCTCGGATCGTGTCGATGGCTTGCTCGACCGAAACGATGTCGAGGTCATGGAGTTTGAGGATCCTATCACCGGGTTCCAAGCCGGCCAAGGCGGCAGGCGAGTCGGGGACCAAGGCCCGAACGAGCACCGGAGGGTTTTTGGTGTCAGGATCGGAGAGGATTTCTGGGACCAATTCGACGCCGAGCCAACCGCGGCGAACGCGTCCGTGCTGGATCAATTGGTCGAATACGGTTTTTGCGACGCTCGAGGGGATCGAGAAGCTCACGCCTCGATAGGATTCACCGACGATGGCCGTGTTGATGCCGATGAGTTGTCCTCGGCCGTTAACCAGTGGTCCGCCGCTGTTGCCGGGATTGACCGCCACGTCGCTTTGCATCAAATCGGAGTACCGCGAAGAGATCCGTTCGCGGGAACTTCGGTATTGGGGATTGGCGTTCAGGTCGACACGATGCTTGCCGCTGAGGATCCCGAACGAGACCGAGCCGGTCAGACCAAAGGGACTTCCTATGGCCCAAACCGGTGAGCCGATTTCTGCCCCATCGCTATCTCCCCAGTCGATTGGCATCAGGTCGTCGGCATCGATTTTCAGCAACGCCAGGTCGGTGGTTGGATCGACGCCGATAATTTCAGCTTGGACCATCCTCTGGTCGGCCAAATAGACGGTGATATCGACCCCGCCGTTGAGAACATGGTGGTTGGTCAGGATATGTCCATCGTCGCTGACGACTACGCCACTGCCTTGGCCGCTTGGGCTGAGGCCATCGAGGATACTTTCGGAGTTCCATCGCGTTTCGCGGTTCGGTCCGGTCCTCGGGACGGTGTCCTTGGGTTTGCGGCTGAGCGTTGAGTTGAGCGGTTGTTGGTTCGAGACTGTGATGTGCACGACGCTCGGTTGAACACGTTTGGTGACCCATCGCGAGACTTCGGAGAGACCATCGAGGGAGATCTTTTCGAGCCGTTGGCCGGACTGTTCGTACTCGGCCCGCAGGTGCCCGCGGTGCCAAGAGTACCTGGAGAATTCCAGCATGGGGGGCAAGAGAAAACGGAGCACAACCAGCAGGATCAGCACGACCAAGAGGCTCAATAGCGATGAGCCGACCAGATGCCGCATCGTGGGGTGGTTGCTAGGGGGAGCTTCTTTTGGGTTTGTTTCACTCATCGCCGCAGAGTCGCCGCATAATCGTCGAACGAACTAAGCTTGCCAATCAAAGCCTACAGTTCAAAACAACGCCACTTTGCATTGGAACCGCCAGAGGTCCTGACGACAAGCAAATTCTTGGACATCGCGGGCAAAGCTCGGTATTTTCCCTCAGGTAATTGCGTCGACCAAACCGGCTTGAATCCATCGCGCGAGGCGGGCAAGTACCATAATTTCCCGTTGATTCCGACCAGGAGCAAGTTTGCGACCGGCTTTTCCGTGGAGTTTCCGTTGGAATTGGCAGCCTCCGAGCGTATTCCGATCGTATGGCAGATCGGCATTCCGGACTTGGTCCATAGCGTCGCACCGGTCTTGCCGTCGATGCATCGAAAATCGGTCTCTCCGCCATCCTCGCGGCCATCGCTTCCAAAGAGACTCGGACCGACGCAGATCGGCGTAGCGTACTGGCTCGATATCGAATCCCCTTTTTGAACGACCTCGATCGAGCCTGCCGATCGTTTCGCCATGACAAAACCGATGCCATAACTGGAGGTCAGGAAAAGTTGGTCCTCTTGGGTGATGATCGGGGTGGCAGCGTTGACCGTCGGTCCACGTTGGCCGAATGGAATTTGCCAACGGACCGAGCCATCGGCGGGGTTTAGCCCGTAGGTGGCCAAGCGCGTCGGGACCACCAAGTCTTGTTTCCAGAGGATTGGCGAAGCGTAGCTTGCATCGGCATCGGTGGCTGCCCAAAGGGTTTTTCCATCGGCGATTGAGATGGCGACCACACCACCTTTCTTGCGTCCGCCGACGTTGACGATCGCCGATTTGTCGACGATCAGCGGACTGTTGCCGGCCCCGAAATACCCGTCCTCAGCGCCATAGTCTTTGCGCAGTTCCCGCGACCAGAGTTTGCGGCCATCTTGGAGATCCACGCAATGGAGTGTTCCAGCGGCCGAATAGGCAAAGACTTTTCCTTGGGCGATCTGTGGGACGCTACGCGGGCCGGTATCCCTATCGATTCCTTGTTGGTAAGTCGCCGGGAAGCTTGTTTTCCAAATCGTATTTCCCTTGTCGAGCGAAACGGCCTGCACGACGTCTTGCTCGCCATCGCGGAAGAACAAGACCACGAGGTTTTCAGCGATCGCCGCCCCCGCATAGCCTTGGCCAGCATCGATTTCCCAGCGGATTTTGGCTGGAGCTTTGGAGTGATCCGCAAGGATTGTGGCGGTGCTGGTAAAGCCATCGCGTTGAGCGCCGAGCAAGCCGGGCCAATCGGCCCGGGAGCAGAAGGCAGGCCAGCATAAAAAACTCAGCATCGCAACGCCGACGAGTGGACGAAATCGATTAGCCATGGCTTGGAGGTTTGCAGGAAGGTTAGCGCGGTATTGAGCGAATTGCAATTAGCCTACGGCCTTTGTTTCCGGCACGCAAGTGATCTGACGGATCAACCGGACCGGTCGCGACACGATGGGCACCTGGCACCGCGTTGGCAGGATGCTGATAAACTCGTGTCCACTCCCTGAGCATTTTGAACGCCAAAGGCGCAAAGGAGATCAGCCTTTTTCGTCGCTTGCCACCATCGACACCGGCGGCGGTGCCAACTCGAGTTCTGGCAACGCTACCCTGATTTCTTGACGAGAGAAAACCACCGGTATTACTTCCTTCGAAACCGCTGCGTCATAGACCAATCCCAGGTATTTATGTGCTGGAGTAGATAGCCGCAGAATCCAGCTAAAAGCGATCACTCCTAGACGCTTGAGTAAGGGTAAATCCGCTGATGCGATGATATCTTCTTCACCCACCTCGATAATCCATCGCTCGGCCGAAATCGGAAGCATTCCCTGTCGCTGTAGTTCTTTCAGATCGTTGCGAACATCAGGTTGTTCCATGTACCCGTAGTTCACGATTATCGAGTGTATGTCGTTACCTAGCTTTATGACGCTGTAACGCTCAGTCGTTGGAACCGTAGCCACGGTAGCCTGATGGACGTGCATGAGCACAACTTGCGATGGTAAGACTCCATATTTCTTTAGAAAGATTCTGAGCACCACCGGAACGTAATCCTCAGTTGAGCGAATGGGCCGAGAGCAGAGAAAGACCGCTGCCCGATCACTTTCAACCAAGCGTCGGCGTCCCTGAATCAGCGCTCTAGC
>JAPLNM010000174.1 GCA_026692845.1 Planctomycetota bacterium
CTCGGCGACTTGGACGCGTCGAGCGCGATCCAGGATAATCATCGCCGGAGAGCGACGGACCTCAAAGGCCTTGTGCAAAGCGTCGTCGCTATCGACGGCCAGGGGCAAATCGCAATTCCATGCGGCGAGTTTTTCCCGCAATCCGGGTGCGTCTTTGGCAGAGGTCACCAAGAGGATATTGCCCGAGGGCGCGAGTTCTTTTTCCAAAAGGACGCGGCGGATGTTTATCAGGTCGTCGACCAGCTCATGCGCTTCGGCCTGATCGGCGATCCACAGCAAGACTTGGAAGGGTTTCTTGGGCTCGGCCGTATCGAGCAAGATCGCGTTGTCGGAGTCCTTAAAATCGATCGGGTCGATGACCTTTCCTAGAATCGGAGTCGATGCGATCGGAGGTGGCGCAACCCATCGTGCAACGTGCACCTCTTCCGGGGAGCTCGTCATCTGCCACTGGCTCCAGTCGATCGGTTCGTCTGCACGTGCGCCCGAAAGCTCCATGGAACAAGCGATGCCCGAAATCGCATCTGCGGGTATTCTCGGATAGTAAAACTGTGCAGGGAGTTCTATCTTCTGCAACAGCTTTGTTTTCGGATCGATCCACAAGACCCATTGGAGGGATTGGGAGTTGATCTTCTTTTCGACGGAGATACGCTCGCATCGTATGCCATCGAACGACGATGGTTCGAGGGTCGTCAGGATCGAATCATCGCTGGCGAGACTTTCGGTCAAGTCATTCGATAGCAACAGTTCGAGCTGAATCGGCTTGGCCATCGGATCAAGCAGCAGCCCCCCCATGGAATCGTCGCCGATCCAATCCAGATCGATGCGTGCTGGCAACGGTCTAACGAGGCGTTGGTTAGGGAATGGGTTGACCGTGCCGCGACTTTGAGCCTCCCATGTCGTACTGGTCCAGC
This sequence comes from Planctomycetota bacterium, assembly GCA_026692845.1. Taxonomy (GTDB): domain Bacteria; phylum Planctomycetota; class Planctomycetia; order Pirellulales; family Pirellulaceae; genus JBKCUI01. The sequence continues at coordinate 912 of JAPLNM010000174.1, forward strand.
AGCCGCTGAGAGATCCAGTCTGCAGGCCCAAGCGATTGGGTTTTTCCCAGGCCACCTTCATCGGGAGCGTTAGGATAGAGGCTCCTTGAATGACCAATCGAGCATCGTCTTGGTAACTTTGCACGGAGCGGTAGGTCTTGAGGCACTCGGCCAGGAGGCTTCGCGCCGCGGCGTTGGGAGTTGGACTCAGGCTTGCTGGATCTTCCGCGGCACTCGAAGAGCTTTGGCTTGCCCCCGGGGCTGCTTTCGATGCGCCGGGCACAGATGCGCCCGGCACAGATGCGCCGGGCAAGGGGGTCTTTTTCTCCGCGTCGCATCCCAGGAGGCTCAGAGCCAGCAGGATCCCCAGTGGGCAAAAAAGCCATTGGCGGTGGTCGTTAAAAAGCCGACAGGAACCCGTCATAAGTAGCTCTGGAAAAGTAGGGCATGTGGATAAAGTTTTCCGGATTATACGAAAGGAGCGGGATTGCGGTGCGTGGATAATAGGTTCAATCCGACGAGCGGTGTGCACTTGGCTTGGAAAATAGGTAGTTCTTCTTGGGTTTGTCGCGGCAGATGCCGATGGAACCCTCTAAGTGACGGCCTGCGCGTGGACTTTTCATGTCCTTGGGGGGGATTCTCAAGGATGGGGCTGGGTCATCACCCAATAAACCAACCTCCAAGCGTTCCGGGTTAACTCGGGACTAGGACTATCGATGCAACCGATTTTCTACGTCGGGATCCGTTCGACGCTTTGGCACCAATTGAAGGCAGTAGCCTTGGTATGCGGTGCTGTCTGTTGCAACTTGAGCATGCTCGGGCAAAGCTACGGCCAGCAAGGTTTTGGCCAACAGCAAATTTTCGGGGCCAAGGAGTTCGAGGAAGGCTCAAGCAGTCGCGAGTCTCGGGCCGCAGCGATCAAAAGCCTACCGTTTCAGCAACTGACTCCGGACTCCTCGGAGCGAATTCGTGGAGTGGTTGATGACGTTAGTTATTTCCGACGAATGCCGTCTCAGACCGTCGAAAGCGATCCGGACATGTTCCGTTTCCTAGTCCGGCATCCTGAGGTGGTCGTCAACATTTGGGATTTGATGGGAATCACCAAAGTCAGCTTGAGCCGAGTCGGCCCGTACCAGTTGGTTGGGAACGACGGTGCAGGTACGAAATGCAAAATGGATTTGGTGTATGGAAGCGATACACTTCATATCTATCATTCCGACGGTGCCTACGAAGGTGGATTGTGGCCAAGAGAGCTTCGTGGCCAATGCGTGGTAGCCCTTCATAACCGACCGGTAAAATTGCCTGACGGTCGACCGGGAATGGTTGCATGGATGGATGCCTTCATGCGTCTCGATAATGCGGGAGCAGATTTGGTAGTCAGGACGCTCGGTCCGTTGGTCGGAAAGACCGCCGACCAGAACTTTGTGGAATGTGCGAGTTTCCTGTCGCAAATTTCGCAGACCGCAAGAGTCAATCCGCAAGGATTGCAGCAGGTCGGATCGCGTCTGAGTAAGATCTCGCCAGAGGTTCGGTCGGAGTTCATGAAAACCAGTGCGTTGGTCTCCCTAAGGTCATCGCAACCGATCAATGCCCAGCAGGCCGTGACCCAGGGGATAGCCACATCGACTAGGAAGTTGGTGCAGAAGAGAAGTCCCCTGATTCAGACGGCCGATCCAGAAGAGGCCTTGAGCGGGCTTGAGGAGACCGAATCGCCGACGATCCGAATGCTCACGAGCGAAGGGGCGTTTGATCCGCCTAACTAGCTCGACCTCGTTGAACCCGTAGCCAACCGGCGAGGAATGGGTGCCGCTGGCTGAGCTGGCCGAAGGCGAAACGCCCCAAGGGCTCAGAGTCCCATGCGACGGTGAAAGATCCGACCAATCGACACTACTTCGTTTGGATCCGGTTTCCCCTCTAGCCTGCAGCCTACCGCCTCCGGCAACCGTTGGACGGTCGTGAAGCGGTCTCCCAAGGACCTCAGGGCTTGCGTCGACTACCGCATTGCAGCCGATGCTAGGTAACCTGCTCGATACGTACTGCCGACGCTCGGTTCTGTTTGTCGTGATGTAAAAGATGGTGGCAAAAGACTGCGTTTCCTGGTCTGGATCCTCAGGATTGGCTAGCTCTTCGATGCCGACGACAAGGCCGTGCGCATAGCTAAACTGCCAGAGTGGTTTGTGCTCCTGATCGCTCGAACAGAACACGTTGTAGTCCTGCTCGAACCGGTGTCCTTTGGACTCGATTTTGGCCCGATCCCGTGTGTATATGAATCTAGTGTTGCGGGAAAACCCGAAAAAATAAGACTAACCGAAGCTAATTTTGTTGACTCGCGGATTGGTTTCCACGAAAAAAACGAAACACACACTTGGTTTTCTTCTAACCCGAAGGCAGAAATCATGATTCCTCGACTACTGCGAACTTCGGTCAAATCTCGTCGGCAATCGTCCGCTTTACGCAAAACTCGAAAAGCCATTTTTGAGAGTCTTGAACACAAGCACCTGATGGCCATCGACTCGATCATCGGTGTCGATCCATCCAGAACGCTCGATTTACCTCCCGATTATTCGCCGACCGAATCCGCTAACTTGCGGTCTAATGCGATCGATGTTCGAAACCGTGCGACTAGGCTTGCCGATTCGTTCATTCCCGGCAGTGGTGACCCGAATGCACCGTATTCCAGCCAACTGATGCAAGTTGGCGATGCCGCCAAGCAATCAGGCACTTTGGATGTAGGTCTGGCTAACCAAGCCGCCTGGCAGGATTGGTCCAATGCGATCGGTGCTAATGGTTCGGACTCCCCGGAGGGGACCTCTCTGCTAGCACTCACCGCTCCGGTTCGACAGTTGAGTTCCGCTTGGTCCTCACAACAGGACACCGACTCGGTCGATCTTTTTCGAGAAAGCCC
>JAPLNM010000175.1 GCA_026692845.1 Planctomycetota bacterium
CAGCCAGTTCCTTGGGAATGGCTATCTCAGCAATGCGTGCGGTCCGTTTGCGTTGGGAACCGATCCAGCACGACCTAATTTTTCTGTCCGTGACTTGAGTCACGCGAAAGGCGTTGATGACTCGCGTTTCGAGCGTCGCAAAGACTTGAAATCGGTCGTGGATGGGCATTTTGAGCGGCTGGAGAAAGACGATTCGATCGCGACGATGAACTCACTGTATCAAAGAGCCTATGATCTTCTTGCATCCCCAAAGGCCAAAAATGCGTTTAGTTTGAAAGATGAAGACGAGAAAACGCGTGAGCTCTATGGAATGAAACCCGCACCACCTGTTTTGCGGCCATCTGCCGGCTCACGGCTGTTGATTGCCAGGCGGCTGGTCGAGGCGGGTGCTCGATTTGTTACCGTTACCTACGGTGCTTGGGATACGCATGCGTTTCATTACCGAAGTATCGAGCCGCAATTACCAGACTTGGATCGCGCCTTTGCGGGCCTGATCCAGGATCTCGATAACCGAGGCATCCTCGATTCAACCCTGGTGCTTGTGACCAGCGAGTTTGGTCGCACACCGAAGATCAATGCGGGTGGCGGACGCGATCACTGGCCAAGAGTTTTCTCGATCGTCATGGCCGGCGGGGGAATTCGACGCGGAAGCATTTATGGGGCTTCCGATGGGTTAGCGGCTGAACCAGCCGAATCCCCACTGTCCGTTGAAGACTACGTTACGACGGTCTATCACCTTTTAGGTATCGACGCAGGTAAGTCGTTAATGTCTCCCGGAGATCGCCCTCAACCGATCGTTACCAACGGGTCTGTTGCTACAGGATTATTAGCGTAATGATCAACTCGCTCATCACTTTGGTTTCGAGAAAATGCATTTGGGTACGCAGCATCTTGATGCTTTTCTTGATGGGGTTGGGATTGTCCAATGCCAGTAACGCAATCGACCCACCTTCGCTGGAAACCTTGTCCCCTCCTGTCGCGACGCGTGGTTCTGATGTTACCATCCGGGCTGTCGGTTCCTCGATCGGGCATTGCACGGAAGTCCTGTTCTACGATCCTGGACTTGAATGCTTCGAGATCAAGAAGATTGATGACGACACACTGGAACTGCGGATCCATGCAAGCGAAAATTGCGAACTTAAACCGCATCCAATCCGATTGCGCAATGCAAATGGAGTCTCGGAGATACGACTCCTAACGATCACTCCCTTTCCGGTGATCGATGAACACGACTCGGAAGAACCACAGCCCATTGTTGGCAACGCCACCGTCTATGGAACACTCCAAGGGGATGACACCGACGTTTTTGTAATCGATACTATGCAAGGAGATGTGATTTCCGCCGAAATCGCAGCCATTCGCCTGGGTATCAAGATGCTCGATACCGAGATGATGCTATTGGGTCCTGACGGCAAGTTGATCCTTCGAGTCGATGATACTCCTCTGTTGAACCAGGACCCTTGCTTTTCCATTCGTGCCCCCGTCGCAGGAAAATACACGATCCACGTGAGCACGGTGGGAGCCAATGCAGATGCGAACAGCCCCTATGCATTGCATCTCGGGAGCTTTCCTCGTCCAACTCTCATGTATCCTCTAGGAGGGATCGGCCAACAGCAACAGACGATTGAGTGGATAGGTGCTTTTGGGAGTGACGGGTCACCGCTACACCAGAATATCGTATTGCCCAAAGCAAACAGTGCTACATCCGCCATCGAACTGACGACCACGGATAGGAATGGAGTTCCGGTGTCCTGCCCAACGTTGTTACCGATACGAGCGGTCGGATTCCCAAACGCTGAAACCAGCAGTCTTGAAAATCCATCCAGCGTACCGATTGCGTATCATGGGAAGATCGATTCCGAAGGCAAAATCGTTACGCATTTTTTTCGGATACCCTCCGATGGGATTTACGAAGCGGAGATTTTTGCGACACGACTCGGTTCCTTGCTCGATTCGGTCATTGAGCTGCGGGACCAAACCTCGGATCGCTCGATAGCGCTAGGAGATGATTTAAACAGCCATGATTCCTCGATTACTTTTCAGGGACAGCGAGATCATCTTTACTCCCTGAGCGTGCGAGACAAACGATTAAAGTCGGGCGAACTTTTTATCTATCGCGCCGAGATTCGACCATTCGAACCCACTTTGGTCAGCTTCCTTCCTCGTCGCGATAAACTCTCCCAGGGCATGCAA
>JAPLNM010000176.1 GCA_026692845.1 Planctomycetota bacterium
CTCTACATCGATGCCGATGTGTTTCTCACCGAGGAGACACCAGATCTGTTTGACGTAGTTCCCGCCGGTCACGTGTCGATGCACGATGACTGGAGTCAATTGCCAAGTTTTGAATGGGTCTTTGAGGAGCGTCGCAACATCCTCGAATCCCAGGAAATTCCGATGGACTACAGCCAGGTCGTTCTCAACAGCGGGATCGTGATGAGCGATCGCAAACACGCGCACATTTGGAAACCACCGTTGCGTCCATTCTTTCCGACCCATTGTTCCGAGCAGTTCTGGATCCAGAACAACGCTCGCGGGCTGCCATTCTTCCAGTTGCCAACCGAATTCAACACCCAGTACTGGATGCCGAATTTCCGAGAACTGTTAACAACGGCCAAGGTCGTTCACTTGGCCAACTGTCCGCCAACGAGGCGGCTCGAGTTTGCGCGTCAATTCACTTCGTCCCTCGCGACTGCTTAGACCACGAAAGGATTCACCGATGACGACCACTGTATGCTACAAGATCTATGGGCAGGACTTTCATATCGAGCCAGAGAGTGTTCAGTTCGCCAACTGCGTTTTTCATGACGAGTACCGAATCAATGACCTGCGTCCCCATAACGTCCGCACGATCGTCGATGTCGGCTCGCACGTGGGAAGTTTTACCGTCATGGCCCATCACTACTGGCCCAACGCCAAGATCGTGGCCGTCGCCAAGATCGTGGCCGTCGAACCGCATCCGCAGAGCTTTGAGTTGATGACCAAGAACACGAGTCATATTCCTGAATCGCAGATTCTTCGGATCAACGCAGCGATCTCATCCAAGCCAGGGAAATGCCTGCTGTCGTTCCCTGTGTCGAACAGCCGCGTCGCCGATTATGTTCCGGACGTTTGGGAATCGCTCGAGCCTCGATTCAGAGAGTTTGGCATCGAGGTTCCATCGCTGACCGTCGAGCAGTTCTGGACACAGGTAACGGAATTCGGGATCGAACAGGTCGACCTGATGAAACTCGATTGCGAAGGGGCCGAGTACCTGATCGTCACTGAGCTTTCCGCCTTGGGTCTGATGGACCGCATCGGCTGGATCCGTGGCGAGTGGCACAGCCGCAAGGACAATCTGCTGCTGGCCAACCTCCTGGGCCAGACGCATGTCTTCAACATCGATCCAAACTATCCGCACTTGGTGGGGATGTTCGTGGCGCATCGGAATTAGGCAAATGGCCTTACCCATGATTCCTGGCTCGGCGAACCACTCCCGGACGAATACGACACTCTTATCAATCTCACGAACGGTCATCGGACGCAATTTCTTAAGCACTGTGCGGAAATATGACCAAAGCACGTTCAGATCCACTATGGTCAGGACAAACCATAGCCGCTGTTCGAAAAGCCTCGCAGGTTGCGGGCCTTTGCCTATCTGGTTGACGACGATCACAACCCGCTGGCTCTTTTTCAGAGATTGTGATAGCAGTTTGACCCACGGTTAGCGTCCGAACAGGGATTTCGATCGGGATGGCCTAGAGCAGCGAAAGAATAACGGCACGCCGTAGAGTTGCCGGCCCCATTTTTTAGTGCTGCGGATTATGGCGAGCCCCGAAAGTCTGGACTATTGCCTCATTAGGTTTGAGGTCACTGACGACCACCTTACGCCGCTACATTGCGATTTTTCGGCAGCTTGAGACTTGCCAATACTTGCTTTACGGTCGCCGAAAAAAAAATTTGGCGACCCCCGATCATAAATGGAAATTGTAAAATGAGCCCTCGGTTTCGCTCTCGACGAGAAACATAAGGAATTCATCATATGACGAAACTAACCGGGCATTTGCTTGTTGACGGCTCGTGTGGATGCAGCTGCAGACACAGCTACGGAAGAAGAGCGTTTCTTGATTCTTGCGGTCGAAGAGAGCGACAACAGCCTTGGGTTCTACGACTCGGCCGAAGGGACGGAGGTCGGGAGGGTGAAATTATCGCTATGGCCGCACGAGGTCGCCATCTCTCCGGACGGGAAAGTGGCATACGTCTCCAACTTCGGTTTGAGAGACTACGACCTGACGATCGGGCACGCAGGCAATAGCGTGTCGGCGATCCACGTCGAAAGCCGTTGCGAATCGGATCGGTACTTTACATGCTCTGACTCTTTCCGCTACTGGGGGCCACACGGCGTCAAGGTGACCCCAGATGGCGCGAGCCTGTACGTCAACGTTGAGCGCGTGGTGGGCTTGCGCGAGCCCGATCCATCTGCGGGCCCCGGGATGGAAGTGACGAAGATGCTCGTCTTTGACCTGGCGACAAAGTCACTGAAGAGGTCGTTTAACTTCGCATCGGAGCCCCAACTTACCGTAGCGGAAAAGTCGCTTCGTTTCGCGGACGATCCGAGCTTGGAATTCGGCGTCCCCAGGGGGAGCCACAACTTTGTGTTCTCAGCGGACGGCAAGGATCTCTGGATATTTTCCGGTCGAGGCGGTATTTCAAAGATGGAGGCAGCGACGGGCAAAATCCTAGCGCAACTCACCGACTTTAACGGATCCTGCCGCGGGCTTGCGTTCACAAAGTCTGGGCAATTGCTGGTGTCCGCTACAAACGAGATTGCTCTCGTCGATCCGAAGGCTGCGAAGATCATCAAGAAGATCGGGAATCTCGGGGCTGGTCAGATTCTCTACGCCAAGGCTACACCCGACGAAAAACACGCTCTAGCTCCGGCCGTATGGGAGGGGCAAATCCTCGTTGTCGATTTGAAAACGGACAAGGTGGTCAAGCGAATCTCAACTGGCGTAGACCCGGTCCAGGTGGAGATCGCACCTCACGAGAAGAGCGCGTTTGTAACCCACGGGCGGAGCTACTGGCTCTCCGAAATCGACCTGTCGTCGTTCGAGGAGCGACGAAGGATCAAGACTAGGGGCGGTCCGAACGGCTTGGCCTTTGCACCGTGGTCGCCTGCCCCGGCTCGCGGCACGATAACCTTCGGGGCGTGCCTCCCATTCTCGGGTGAGTTCTCTGCAGAAGGGCGTGAGATCCGTCTCGGGCTCCAGCACTGGCAGGACAAGACGAACGCAGCGGGAGGGATCCTAATTGCAGACAAGCCGCATACCATCGATATTGTCTACGCCGACACGAAGTCGCGTAGCGACGAGGGCGAGCTATCCAAGCTTGCGGACGAGTTCATCACCAGTAACAAGGTCCAGTTCCTATGCAGTAGTTACGGGCCGATCGCCAATTTGGCGGTCGCCAAGGCCGCGAACAAACATAAGGTTCCTTACATCACTTCAACTGCAACCGACGCCAGCCTCTTCGACCAGGGGTATGAATACGTCTTCGGCATCATGTCGAATCCCAGCAACGGGGCTCTTTCTGGGACCATCGCCGCGCTCCGCCGCTTCCTCAGCCCGAACCCACGGACAGTCGCAATGTTGTCCTCTGATGACCCATACTCCTTGGCCGACGCCAAAGCTACTGCTGCGTATGCCGAATCGGTCGGCATGCAACTCCTCCATTCGGAAGGGCCGAAGTTCAAGATCGAGAAGCCGGGCATCGTGGTATATCCTAGCGGCCAGCGTGATTTTGCTGACATCGCGAAAGCGATCCAAGAAGTAGATCCGGACGTTCTCTTACACTCCGGCTCCAGGTTAGAGGCTACAGGGTTCATCGCAGCCTGCAAAGCGGCCGACTTCGCCCCGGGCTGCCTAGCGTTCAACTTCGGCCTCACGATCCCGCTCTTCAGGAACCAGCTCGGTGATCTAGCCAACAACATTATCGGCAGCGTCCAGTGGAGCGACGCTGTTGAGAACTGCAGCAACGACCGCTTCGTAGCTGGACATGACTTCGCGCGGGTTTACTACGAGGAGTTCAGCGAAATGCCATCCGCATTGGCTGCCGGTGCTGCAGCCTGCGCCGTTGTATACGAGGAGGCGATCCGGAAGGCCAAGAGCGCGAACCCTGCTCAGGTGCGGCTGGCCTTAACCAATATCGACCTTCCAACCTTCTACGGCCGAGTTCGGTTTAACGACAAGCGGCTCAACACTGCCAAGCCGATGGTCACCGTGCAACTTAGGAAGAAGGGCATTTCGATCGTCGAAGTCCCCATCTGGCCGCCGGACGTTGCGGATAAATCCCGTCCGGTCTGGCCATTTCCTGGGTGGTCAATTCAAACCTAGTGAGCACGTCTTCTGATCTGAGTCGAGAGCAGCAAGTCATTTAGTCATGGCAGGGGATCGTTTAACATGTGGAGGTTGAGATGTTAGCCAAAGTGGACGAAATCCTGGCGTCAATTGAACGACTTGACTCAGGCAAACCTAGGAAGCGGATTACAATTCTTGGTGCCGGAATCGCATCGCTCGTCGCCGCCTATGAACTCTCAACCCGGGGGCATCGAGTGAAGGTCGTTGAAGCGACAAAGCGTGTCGGTGGCCGGGCGCACACCTACAAAGTGTCCGATGATGTTTATCATGAGCTGGGTGCAATGCGGATACCCACGACACATGAATTCACCAGACACTACGCGTTGGATGTGTGCGGGCTGACATTGAGAAGATTCGTCAACCACCACGACCGACAGGAGCGATTTTACAACATCCGAGGCATCGTGACTTCGCACGCCGAAGCGTTCACAAGGTTGCTGCCGTCGTTCCGCCTGAGCGAAAGAGAAAAACGCTGGGTTACTGAGGCTAGCACTATCCTCGCGCTTTTCACGCCGTTGGGTCAGGTTACTAACGAGGTAATGGCAAGCCCCGTTGATTTGGACGCTCTCTTTGGTCGCGGGCCGATGACTGACCGGATTAAAGAACTCGGCCAACTGACACTCGGCGATTTCCTGCGTCGCAATCTAGACACATCGGAGGCCGTGGACTTGCTTGGAGCGGTCACGGGACTAGAGGTTTGGTGGGACAAAGCGTTCACCATGCTGCTTCGCGATGAAATTTCGACGCACGGATCGGGCGGCGTCCTGCACGAGATCGTTGGCGGGACAGAAGAGCTGCCTAAAGCGTTAAGGGAGATGATCAAGGATCGGGTCGAAATTCAGTACGAGAGAGTTGTACGAGAAATCCACGCGCGGGCAAACGCCGTGCAAATCGTTACGAGCGCGAAGGATGGCACTGATCGGCAGCGAACGGACGAGGACTTCGTGCTTTGTACAATTCCTTTCAGCGTATTGAGGAGGCTTGAGCTGACCGGCGTCAGCATCGAAAAGCAACGGGCAATCCGAAACCTAACATATGCATCTTCGACCAAGGTTTTATTGCACTGCGCCGAGAAGTTTTGGGAGGCTGGGGGTGTTGTCGGCGGCGGATCACAACTTGATTCGCTTGTTAGGCAAGTCTACTACCCATCTGCGGAAGCACAGAATGAACCAGGCACGAAACGCGGCCTGCTTGAGGGCGTATGGGCCGAACGGCTTGATACCTCGATTAAGGCAGGTCGCGAGTCCAAACCCGGTATACTCGTTGGGAGTTACTGCTGGGACGCGGACGCTCGCCGGCTCGGGGCCATCCCCAAATGCGATCGAGTTAGAGTCGTCGCCGATCATGTTTCTGAAATTCATCCGGAATTACGTCTTAAGGGAATGGTCCTCGGGGGTGAGTCGATGTTCTGGGACGAAAACCCTTGGGCCGCCGGAGCTTTCTGCTTCATGCGTCCCGGCGATTTCGAGCTCTACTACTCGGACACTCGCAAGCGAGAGGGGCGACTGTATTTTGCGGGCGAACACTGTTCGCTGGACCAAGGCTGGATGCAAGGGGCCATCCAGTCAAGCCTAGAGGCCGTAAATGAAATCGTGTCGGCCTAAGAAGGCCGGCCATCCATAGGAAAGGGGGGATTGATGCCAACACATCTACTTTCTGCGACTGTAGAATTTGCGTCGTTGGACACGGGTAAGTCAAAGATTGCCACGCCCGATGTGTACACTCGTAACCTAACGCGATTCGACTTGCAGGCGAAGATTCGCACGCTACGGCCGACCAGTCAGCGTGATTACCTTTGCAACGTCCAAGAGTACGTGAGGCCTTGGGACACCGACGAAGAGGCTTACGTGGTCGCGGCACTTGAGCATGCACACAATCGATTAGTCGATCTAGGAGTTTCGGTATGCTTGCCGGATACCATCGTAATGGTCAAGACCTCCGGATGGGAGGAGGGCGGCGCGAATGGATACACACGTGATAATGCGATTTATCTGAACGAAAGATCGCTTTCAGACCATCTCGTATTTCACGAGATCTTCCACATCATTTCGCGCTATAACGAGAGCAAACGTGACGGCATATACGCGACTATGGGATTTAACCGGACAAACGACATCCTCTACCGCGACGAACTGCGAATTACGAATCCTGACGCTCCGTCACTCAATCACTATATCACTCTGCAGCACCAAGGACGCGAAATCGAAGGAGCACTAATCATCCGTGCTAGCCGAGAATACGATGGGGGCGGCTTTTTTGGCTACGTCCGTAAGCTTGTCTTGGTTCTCGATCGCGTGGTAGATAATGCTCACGTCCCAAGGTTAGCGGATGGGAAGGAAGTTTTGCTCCGATACGACCAGGTGCAGGGGCTCTATGAACAGATTGGGCGAAACACAGCCTACAACATCCATCAAGAGGAAACAGCTGCAGAGCATTTTACCGCGGTCATTGAAGGAAAGACGGGACTGCCGGATCAGCGATTAGTAGACGAACTCGTCAAGATTCTTCAAGAGAAGTAACCGCAGGTTACAAAGAATGCGCACCAGCTTTCCGGCGGGAGATTCATCATGGCGGGCGGATCTCTCGATGGACATGAACCCAAGAGGGTTTGGGAACATTTCGATGCAATCAACAAGATTCCCCGGCTATCTGGCATGGAAGCCGAAATGGTGAAGAACATTCGAGGGGTGGCGGATGCGAGCGGCTTTGCATCAGTCACTGACTCCGCCGGCATTTACGTGTCCCGGTGCCCGCGACCGCCGGACTCGAGGCAAAGCCTCGGCTAACTCTACAGGGACACATGGATATGATTTGTTCCCGTGATAGCGATGCCGGAGAGGTGGATCAAAGCTTTTCGTACAACCGTTGGCGCGGATAATGGTATCGGAGTGGCGACAATGCTTGCTGTTGTCGACAATTCAGCGGTGGTTCATGGCCCCTTCGAACTACTCTTTACCGTTCAGTAAGAGGCAGGCTTGGTGGACGCGGCCAATTTCCCCGAACAAGACTCGAACCTGCGACATTCCGATTATCGAAAGTTGGCACCCTTGCGAGTCCAAGAAACCGCCTCCATCGAGTCGGTCACCGCAGGGTGACCATCGGCAATCAGACCCGCTGGCTAACCCCAGCGGGTCTTTGCATTTCTACCCAATAAAATCAAAGGGATCGCGAGCGAGCAAACTTTCCGCGCAGCCAAACCGCGGGACGCGCTCGATGACCATTACGCGCCCAAAAGGCTCTGTTTTGGGCAAAAGGCTCTAAATCGCGGGACTCACCCCCAAACGAGTCCCGGGGCATTTCACTCTGTAAAAACATGGAGATTTGCGATTTGGTCGCCTATCGAATTTTTAGCGAAAATGGCCTATGGCAGTGGTATGAAAAACCAGGCTATCGGGTCCCGCGGAGTGTTCGTAGGTCGTAGGGTTGGGAACCCAGATGGATCGAACTTTTCTTTGTACATGGGTATACGGCGAAGGTGAGCGACCCGAGCCGACTAGATCGGTTGATGCAACCATCGAAGGCGAGCCGATCGAGTTGACCGATGATCGAAAGAGCGGGCGATGCACCTTCGAAATCAAATCGGAGGACAACTCTAACTCCCAAACGTTTTTTTAAGCCTTTGACCCACACCATGCCTAGGATTTTCCATGGCCTCTTATGCGATAAATCTGACGAATTTGTCAAAATCGAAAAAATGTGCGCAGATCCGCGAAGAATTTTCTTGACATGCAGATTGCTCTCCCCGAAAACCATGAGTACATCCATTGGTTCGCTTCAATCCCGAAAGTAGCAATCATGCACGCTCGACTCTTGCGATCTTCCGCAAAAAACCGTCTAAAGTCGTCCTCCGTTCGCAAAACTCGAAAAGCCATTTTTGAGAGTCTTGAACACAAGCACCTGATGGCCATCGACTCGATCATCGGTGTCGATCCATCCAGAACGCTCAATTTACCTTCCGATTATTCGTCGACCGAATCCGCTACGTTGCGGTCTAACGTGACCGATGCTCAAAACCGTGCAACGAGGCTTGCCGATTCGTTCATTCCCGGCAGTGGTGACCCGAATGCACCGTATTCCAGCCAACTGATGCAAGTTGGAGATGCCGCCAAGCAATCAGGCACTCTGGATGTAGGTCTGGCTAACCAAGCCGCCTGGCAGGATTGGTCCAATGCGATCGGTGCTAATGGTTCGGACTCGCCGGAGGGGACCTCTCTGCTAGCACTCACCGCTCCGGTTCGACAGTTGAGTTCCGCTTGGTCCTCACAACAGGACACCGACTCGGTCGATCTTTTTCGAGAAAGCCCTGTATCGAACCGTTCCCAGTCGATAGACGATGCAGGTGGTTTTGATCCGTCGAGGGTTTGGGTGGGCGCGAGCCTCGCATCGGACCGACGAACTTTCGCTTTGTTCCAACCCATCTCGACCGGAACCCACGACAGCCCTGTCGATGTGAGTGGTTTTGTGGGGAATGGTTCTCAGGGGCTTTCCCAAACAGTGGGACTACCGAGAACCGCTTCGGAATCCGAAGGATCTCAAGAGCCAAGTCCGCTTTCGCTACCCACCGAAGGGCTTCCAGCTTTGGAACTAACAGGAGTTGGGTTCCGTATCGATCAGTATGTCCCAAGCTTCACAACTTCAGATAACACATCGGAATTTGTCGGAGGATTCAGCGCGCTGACCACTCCAGAAAATGCGGATCTGACTCTTCCGGGGCTTTCCTGGGTTCACACTGTCTCGCGTATTTGGAACAGCCCAACGCAATGGAGCATTACCGAGACGATCGTTTTGGCGTTCAATGCATCGGTGTCTTCGTCGATGTCGTAAACAATGCCTAGCGATGACTCTGGGGATCCGGATGACCATGACGGGATAGCCCCTCATTTGACCTCGGGCGGTGGAACTGTTTCAGTCTCGGCGAGTCGTGCTGCACATCTGATTTTGGTATTGCACGCCGACCGTGGTTTCACCTCCGATCCACAAGCAGGGGTCTCTTGGTCAGTGCGGTCGTCTTCACTGGACTCCAGAAATTTGCAAGTGGAGGCCTCGGCATCCACCAGCACAACTCCAAACCCTCAATACACAGACCCAACCTGGCTAGAGGACGGTAGCGTCCTGGGACGAACCGATGATCCAGAAGGACCCGTTCCAGTCCCGCTTAATTACAACAGCGGAGCATCGATTGCCTTCGGAGCGAATGTTCAAGTCTCCTTCGGTGGCTCACTGACCGCTAGTGGAACCCCCATGTTGGTTCCAAACTCTCTGACCGATGGCTTCGACATCGAAAACGATCTTACCTACACCAATAAATTCAAGTGCGGGTTTTCATTCCAGTTCTGGGAACATCGACTCCTTGGTTCCAGTTTCTGGCCAGTTCGAAGATCATGCTTCTGCAGGCTTGCTACTCGGAGCAACCCAAGACGACACCAATCTGCCGACCGATGTCCCTCCGATTCCAGCCCCGACTACCGGCGTAGGCCACTCGCTGGGGGTTTCATCGAGCTCGTCATCCAATTCGCAAACCTCGATGGATCATCGAATTGGAATGAGAGCCAGAATCGACGGCGACGGCAAATTAAAAGCTCTCGAAGGCCAAATGCGCAATAAGGCCCAAGATCAGCTTAGTCAGCAAGGGCGCGATAACAACGCGCTGACGTTACGTCACGAAGAAGGGGATGCGCTAAATGGTTTCGTAAGCGTAATTACCACCGGACGCAACGCGAACGGAAACGTGGCCATCGACGCGGCCAACAAGTTCCAAGCGGAGCTCGGACTGGGCCAAGACCAGCAAGCGACTTTCTTGCCCGACGAGGTAAAAACCGAGCTCGATGTCGGGGGAAGTACCGGCAAAGTCAATTTCGAGTTCGTTTCTACTTCAGGCCGGGGCGAGGCCAGGACTCCGTTAGACTTTACAAAATGGACCTCAACGATCGTAACCCAGGAGCTCAAACGGCAGGCCGAATCGATCGATGCAGACACAGGGATCGAAGACCATACGCAGCTATCTGGAGAAGCGACACGCGAAGGAGCGTTTCTAAACTTCGAGTCCGAATCCTACATAAGCGATCTGACTCTTGAGAAATTTTTTCCTGAGGCGCAGGCGAACAGCCGAGAAGTCGCTTTCGATAGCGTGAATATGAAGAGCACTGACTCGTGGAGTTTCTTGAGCCTTGGAGGAGGTCAAATCAAGACATCCGCAGGGCAAGATGGCGAGGTTATCGCGACAGGAGGCAGTTCCGCAAAAGCCGTCGAGATGCTGACTTACACCGCCGATGCGACGCGCAAACTCGAGTCGATCGGCCAGGAATGGGACTACTTTGCCGATGAGAATCGAAAAGCTAGCTTTTCCAAGACGATCGTCAGTACGACGGCTTTCGATCCGAACGATTCGGATGCAGTCGATCCCCCGCCAGTGATCTTTGGGGACGACCGCGTCGTTGTCACCGGTACACAGTGGTATTTAACCGTCAGAAAATTGATCTTCGGCCCCCGTCAGGAGGATGCCTTTGAAGAATACCACGAAGGGATTTTTGATCTTGCGACCGGCGAGAGAAAAGGCCGGGATAACCTTACCAACTACACCGCTGGACTTAGGGGGTCCGGAGGCATGGCTCCCGGTGGCGACCCGACACCGCGTGACGAGTGGATCACGACCTACGAAGCGAACTGGGACCCACGGAATTTCTATGAAGCGGACCTGGACGGCATTCCACTGCCGGAAGACAGATATCTGCATCTGGATGCCCATCTGTACAAGCTCCCCGACGGATACGTCGCCCCGACCTCCAATAAAAACGGACGGACCTGGACGGAATGGTTTGCTGGCCAAAAAGGGGATGCGTTCGACCAATCGATGAACGGGATTTCTGGACTTGCAGATGGCTTTACCGGTGGTGTGAGTACCTTCATTCGGAAAAACATCAATCCATTTGGTGACTACATTGACTACGAAAGTCCCGTGTATGTCGGCACCGAGATTGTAGGCACCGTCGGTTCTGCGCTCGTAAACCCAACCGGTTTTGCAGCAAAGGGTACGGCGATTTATAACCTGTACAACAAGTTCGACGACGCAGGCCGATGCGCAAACCTCGCCACTAAAGTCATCCACGGTGGCTGCTTCATCGAAGGAACCCTTGTCACCGTATCGAGTCTCCCAGGCCAATCAATCTCAACGGATTCGCTTTGGTCGGATCCAAGCTGGCTCGATGAGCCGTCCCAGGAAACGCCATGGCTCGTCCCCGAGCGCTACGCGACGGTAGCGACGCGCACGGAACTTCAAGTCCCCATCGAATCGGTGCCGATTGGATCGCGCGTTCCGACCAAGAACCCTAACCGCTTCGAAGTCGACCCGCAGCCCGAGCCCGACCAAGCCACCTGGGCCAAGGTGTCCATCACGGTCGAACGCAGCGATGGTGGCATTGTCGATGCCGAGATCATTCGGCCACGCTCGTGGATATTGGAAAGCGGCCTGTGCGCTGGCCGCATGCAACCGCTAAATCTGCCCGAACTGGAAGTCTCCGGGCTAGCGTTAGTCACTGCCATCGACGACTGCCCGCCGATCGCCGAAGGTGAAGGTTCGGTGGTCACCGCACGTTTTGTCACACGCGAAGTCCACGTGTTGGCCAGCGTGGATGTGCTAGGTGCCGACGGCGTCAGTCGATCGCCAGGAATGGGTGCCACTAGCTGAGCTAGCAGACGGTGAGACCTTGCAAGGGCTCGATGGACTTGCGTTCGTTTTGTCCGTCTCTCTTTCACGAGTCACCCAGCCGGTCTACAATATCGAAGTCCACGGCGAGCACGTCTACCAAGTCGGCGAGCTGGGAGTCGTGGTGCATAATACGTCCTCCAATCCGATAACAAGTGTGCTGGCTCGAATTGGGACAGCGAGACTACCCTATCGTACCGCTGTAACCAATCACGTGAAGTTATCACGTTTTCTATTTACTAGAACTGGTTATCAGCAAGTGGTTAAACATAGTCAGATCCTGAGGTGGGCTCAAGCTAGGGGTTGGCAAGTGCATCATTGGGCTATACCAAGATCGGCTGGGCTCGCTGGTTCCGAAGGATTGCGTCGCATTACTGAAGCCGGATGGAATCTGATCCCACTGCCAGCCCGATGGAATAGAATTATCAGTAACGGCGGTGTTGGATTCAATGCGACTCGATTGTTTGTTGGTTCCACCCCCGGAATCGCATTGTATGGAGGCTACGAATTCGGGTCATTCATTAGTGATGTTGGTTATTGGATCACCCGCGGGGAGGCAGACAATGAGTAGCAAGTCCACTCCGGAAATATCACTTCGATCAATCGAATTGAAGGAAGATGTTCGGACCTCAATCCTCAATTCGCTTTCCCGACAGACAATGGGGGATTCCAAAATCATCTTCTTTGTTTTCACGTTTCTGGGATTTGGACTCGCGGGCTTGGCACGATTACTATGGTTTAGTAATTTCACAACGATCCATTCTGCCATAACTGCGATCTCTTGTGGCTTGCTGGGGGCAATAGGTATGACATTGCTTCATATCCTCGAGGTGCACACGTTACGCAAAGAATTGAAGACTGGCATCTGCATTGAAGCATCCGTTTTTTGCGATAGAGCAATTAGAGTCAGGATTGCAGGTAGCTCTCTAGAAGGTATTGCAATGGATTGCGGAGACGAAGTTTTGGTTCTGATCGGAGATTGGTGGCTAAATAAGAACCGGTCAGATATTTGGGTTGTTCCGAAGAGTCAGAAGAAGTTTCCTGCACAACGATTCCGTATTCAGTTTTTACCTCAATCAGGCAAGGTGCTCGCTGTTCTTGTGGAGAAAGGCCCGCTGATTGTTGATGAGCGAGAACCCGTTCAACCGTTGATTGCGCTGAAATTTTCAAAGTATTCAGAGATAGTTCATATGAGACAGGGCCTAAGATCACTGATAGTTGATGAGGGACAACGACGCTAATTGCGCGCTGCTCTACGTCACAACATTCAGCACTTTGTGTCCGAGAACTCGGCACTAGGAGCGAAGCTTAGACAGCCCGATCCGGGACTTGTCGACTGGCCCTGGTCGGTCTCGAACAGCCAGACTGTTAAGCAGGTTTTCCGTAACGCGGCACGCCCAGAACGAACAATCGATCCGGTCTTGGAAATCGCAAGCCTTTGATTCCAATGCGTTTGCGAGTTGGCCGTTTATGAGAAGGTTCCTTACCAGGGTTGATCTGGGGAGCACTTGGGCCAAGTTATCGATCACCGTCGAACGTAGCGACGGCGGCATTGTCGACGCCGAGATCATTTGTCCACGCTTCGTGGATTCTGGCAAGCGGCCTGTGCGCAGGGCGCATGTTACCGCTAAATCTGCCCGAACTGGAAGTCTCCGGGCTAGCGTTAGTCACTGCCATCGACGATTGTCCACCGATCGCCGGTGGCGAAGGATCTGTGGTCACCGCACGTTTTGTCACACGCGAAGTCCACGTCGTAGCCAGCGTGGATGTGCTAGGTGCTGATGGCGCTGTCGAGACGATCACCGGGACGACCATCCACCCAGTCTGGTCCGTCGATCGCCAGGAATGGGTGCCACTAAGTGAGCTAGGCCAAGGCGAGACCTTGCAAGGACTCGATGGACTTGCGGTCGTTTTGAGCGTCTCCCTTTCGCGAGTCACCCAGCCGGTCTACAATATTGAAGTCCACGGCGAGCACGTCTACCAAGTCGGCGAGCTGGGATTGGTGGTGCATAATGCCGAGGGGCTGATCTGCAAAACCATCGGCGAAGCCGGTGAGCTCGCGGCAGGAACACTAGGTCGAAAAAAGGGAGTCGCTTCAGTCCCTGACAAGATCGATGATGCCGCGAGGATCATTTACGAAACCAAGAATGTTGCGTACCAGCATTTGTCCACGCAACTTCGAGATTATGTAGAAATTGCCGCACGCGATGGTAGGCAACTCATTCTGAATGTCCGAAAAGATTTACTAGATGGTACTCTGGGTACTCGATTTTCGAGCAGTTTGGAAGATCTCGTGAAACGCGGTGTTATCGAAGTTCGCAAGGTTATTTAGACCATGGATGCAAAATTGCTTTCGCTGTATCTGTTTTCTTCAAGGCCATTGCGGTCATCTGAGTACTCAGGCGAGTTGTATCGAATTTTGGATCGATGGACGTACCGACCTTCAAAATTTAATGACGTTGAGCCATTAAGAAACAAATGGGAGTCCCAGCGGCGATTTATTGAGATTTGCGAAGCCAATGACAAAACGTATTTCGGCCCATTGATCGTAAAGTGGTTCAAACCAAGTTTTAATTTGATGTTGACCATTCTTTATGGACCGAAGTCGAAGAATCATTCCCTATCGATCTTTGGATGTACTGGTAATGCCTTTGGAGGCGAGACTTTTCCATTGGCTTTGGACCTTGGAGATCAGATTTTCGAACATTTAGGTTTCGACTATGGCTTCGCTTGCGTAGAAGCGGAATACTATCACTCGAATATCTATAAGGATGTGCAAATTGACGAACGTACGATTCAACCGGTACAGGTTGTCGGCATGGAGTGGCCTGAATGCATTCCTGGTCTTTACTGGTGCAATTACTTTGGTAAAGCGTACTTCGAACAGGGATTTGGGCGACGCATTGCTGACCTGCCCAACACCACGAAGTTGGCTAATGGTATCCGATTGATGCGATCGGACTCTGCCTTAGAT
>JAPLNM010000177.1 GCA_026692845.1 Planctomycetota bacterium
GTAGCGAATATTTGTCTTTATGAATAATTTTGTGAATAATCGCCTATCGCGACCCTTGCCCCATGTTGTAAAGCGGATCCGGAGCGGTTAGCCTAGTGCGACCATTCTACACGCACCCTCTGAGTTCATGGGATCACGAAGCACTAAAGTCCTCATACTACTCCCAACTTACCTTGGATTACCGGCGAAAACAATCAGCGACCCAAAATGAGCGGTTTTGAGAAACAATTCGAAGCCTTGACAACCTTTTCGCCGATGCCTTGGCAGGCTAGGCTATACCGAGAGTACTTCTCTAAAGGGTCCATCCCACCGGTATGTTCCCTTCCGACTGGTTTGGGGAAGACAAACATAATTGCGGTATGGCTTTCTGCCCTATGTAACGAAGCCAGTGTACCGCGACGGTTGATTTATGTTGTCAATCGTCGAACGGTAGTCGATCAAACGACAGTGGAGGTCGAGCGCTACGCAAAGATCTGCAAGGAACACGAATTGTTTGCTGAACTTCGGTCCAAGTTCGGAGGTCTAAAGCTCAGCACTCTGCGTGGCCAATTCGCCGATAATGGCGAATGGTGCGAGGATCCGTCAATTCCCGCTGTGATCTGCGGTACGGTTGATATGATTGGGAGTCGTTTGCTATTTAGCGGCTATGGTATCGGGCGTGGTAAGCGTCCGCTACACGCAGGCTTTCTCGGTCAGGATTCGTTACTAATTCATGACGAAGCACACCTAGAACCAGCGTTTCAGCGATTAATCGAGATTGTTCAAAAGCAGCAACAGCAAGAAGCATCGGTGTCATGGCCGAAACTAAAAGTCATGGAGTTGACCGCAACGAGTAAATCCGAGGGCGCGTTTCAGTTGGATGAACAAGACTATCAAAACCAGATCGTTCGAACACGAATGGATTCGGTCAAGAAAATCGTCCTTCAAGAGCTAAGTGATCCAAAGAAGCCAGCCAAAGAATTGGCGGCCAAGGCTTTAGATTTCAAAGATTCGAGCAAGGCGATCGTTCTGTTTGTTTCGAGCGTCGAAGCTGTTCTCGAAATTCAGGCAACCCTAGAGAAGGAGAAACTAGGTGATCGTGTCGTGACACTGACTGGGACGATGCGTGGGAAGGAACGCGACGATCTGGTTGTCAGCAAAACGTTTGCACGATTTCTTCCTTATCCGACGAGTGAGGCAACCATAGGGACGGTCTACCTAATATGTACCAGCGCCGGCGAGGTCGGGATCAATATTTCTGCTGACCACATGATTTGCGATTTAAGTACCTTTGAAAGCATGGCGCAAAGGCTAGGTAGGGTCAATCGATTCGGTTTACTTGACGATTCTCAGGTCCATGTATTTCATCCAATCGAGAACGATTGGGATAAAAAAGATCCCTTATCCGTTCCAAAACAAAAGACCTTGAAGATCCTGCAGCATCTCCTAGATCGTGATGGAATCGCGAGCCCTAGAGCACTCTCCGAACTTCCGAGTCAACTTAAAAGCGATGCATTTGCACCCGATCCTATAATCCTCCCGGCAACCGAAAGGCTTTTTGATGCATGGTGCCTCACCTCCGTTGTTGAGCCCTTGCCTGGCCGACCGCCAGTAGAACCCTACTTACATGGCCTCACGGAATTTAAACTACCTGAGACGCACTTTGCTTGGCGTGAGGATGTCGATTTACTGAGACACGACGCCATAAGCGATTCACAGCGTCGCGAGGTACTGGACGCGTATCCTCTCCTTCCTCGTGAGTTACTCAGAGAGCCTAGTTACCGAGCGATCAAGCATTTGCAGTCGATCGCTAATCGAAATCCTGATGGATTTGCGTGGCTGATAGATACTTTAGACAACGTGAGCGAACAGCCACTGGTTTTTTTTCTAGACAAGGCGAATAAGGAGGTCATCGAGGGCGCAACGATCGTCCTTTCGCCTAAAAGTGGTGGCCTGAATTCATCAGGGATGCTCGACGGGGGGTCCGCAAAAGCAAACGATGTATCTGAATCGAGTGATCGCGTCCGCATCGCCGACGATGGACATTCGGTTAATCAAGCAAGTGAAATGCATGAGGTTTACAGTGTCGCGATTCCCTCGGCGGACGAGGAAATCGGACCGAATCTGATTCGCTGGTTTGCTTATCGCAATACCGGTGAGCCTGTATCGAAAAGACCGGTTGAATGGGGAGTTCACGTCGCTGACGTCGAGAGCAGGATACAGGAGATCGTTAGCAGACTCAATCTGGGAGATTCGTTGAATCGATGCCTAATGATAGCCGCACGGTATCACGATCATGGAAAACGCCGATCTGTTTTTCAAACAATGTTAGGTAATCGAGATTATCCGAACCTTTGTTTGGCGAAATCAGGTAGGCAGAGAGGTTTGAGGATAGAGGAGCGATATCGGCACGAATTTGGATCACTGCACGATTTACCGAACGCCAAAGAGCTCGGTGTCTCAAACGACGAACGAGAGCTCGTGCTGCATTTGATCGCTGCGCATCACGGCCGCGCTCGGCCATACTTTCCATTGGAAGAGGTATTTGATCCATCATCGACACCCGAAAACGACGAGGCAACAGCGGACAAGGTTCCTCAGAGGTTTGGACGTCTGCAACGCAAATATGGTCGTTGGGGCTTGTCGTACCTCGAGTCATTGCTCCGAGCTGCAGACTGGTCCGCGAGTGCCAACCCATCGAGTGAGGTATAAAACCGCAAATGGCAGAGACATTACCAAACATATCGGTCAACGTGGACCCAACCAATCCAGGGCAGTTCTTTGCCTGCTGTGGTCTGCTCGAATTGGCGGATCGCTTATGGCCCGGAGCGGAAGGTTGGTTCGCAGAAGATGGATTGTCGTTCCAAATCCATTCCCCAACCCATACCCTAGATGCCCTGATAAATGCTATCGCATTTGCATCCCTGCGTCATATCGATCCTAGCGACCCCTATTCTTCTCCCATCGAGATTGGTGAGCCGTTTCAACCGTTAACGATTGATTGGTGGACTCATGCTTTTCTGGGGGCAAAAGATCTTAAAGTCTGGGCGGGAACCATGGAGAGCTTTGGAATCGCGCGTGCGTTACAGCACGCGCTGCGACGCCTAGACTTCCAAAGTCCTGACCTGTTCAATATTGGAATCGTTGTGATGAACCCCGACGATATCGCAAAGAAAAAAGAACCGTTTTATTTCGACTCACGTCGATCTCCAAACGCACATTCGATCGACGTCGGCTTTTCCGCCAACGACCTAGGGGTGACAAGTACGGCACATCCGGCTGTCGAGTTACTCTGCTTGATAGGTCTACAAACGGCTCGTCCTGCTGGGACGAAAGAGAAACGTATTTACGAATATTATCCATGGTCGTTGCCATTGCCTGCGAGCCTCATTCTACCAGCCGCAACAGGTATGTTTCGTAATAAATCTACTAAGGCTTACCGATTTGAAAATTGGTTCCGAACCGGGCAAAAAAAGCATAAAGCATTTCGTTCCGCTATCCCCATTAACCCCCACAGAGACTGACATGACTAACCTAAAAGATTTCGATTCTTATCTGAATGACGATGGGCCAACTGCGCTCTTTCTTAAGCAACCGCTTATGTCCGTAGAGGGCGAAGATGGAGTGATCTTTCCAGCAACTTATGCCTCAGGCGATGGGTTTCCGGGAGGGTACAATATCGATACGGACGCGAGCGGAAGAAATGTCGTACTAATCGATAGCGTTGGCTCGCAAGCGAACCGAATTGAACCGATCTTTCTACAGGAGAAGTACCAAAGCTTGGTGCCGCAGATCGCCGTCCAGGCGGGTGAAAAAACGATCAGTATTCTCGAGGCAGGACACCGCGCAGGAGATGCACTGGTGCGCTGCTCTTCTCTCCATGCAGAGTTACAAGAGGCGTTCAAGCAAGTGTTGAAGGGCGATGCAACAACTCTTGCCAAAATCGCCCCAACTTCGCTAGTTTTTGGCGTCTGGGACTCGCGCGATACACAAGCAAAATTGCCTCGGACGATCGCGTCTACCATTCGTGCCTATAATGTGCGTCGATTGACCCGTTCCGCACAGTTTAATCCTGCTACCGAATATCTCAATGAACAATTGCTTGATGAGCCCTTAGATAAGGCGTCTAAAGATGCCTACGCAGAGCGAGGCTTCGTACACGTGCCCGCTACGGGATCACACGGTGGAATCGTCGCCGATGGGGGAATTCTTAGAACTGCAACCTTGGGGTTGGCTGCGGTCAGACTACTACACGCAGGTAAAGATCCTGACAGGACTCTTAAATTACGGCGTTATATTTTAGGCCTGAGTCTTATCGCCTTCACCTACAACTCATCAGGATATCTACGACAGGGCTGTATCCTTGTAGCAAATCCTGATAAAGGAAGCGAGTTCGTCGAAGTACATCCAGACGGTCAACGATCGCCTTGTAAGGTCGATCATCCATCGGCGATCCAATACGCCACGCTTGCAGCGCAAGATTTTGGTGTGGGCGAAAGCCGAACGGTACCATTCGATAGAGAGAAGGCGATGAGGGATGTGAAGGGTGAGGGAGATACCAAGGTTAAGGCTAAGAAAGGCAAGAAGTCGGATGCGGAGAAAACCAATGGCTGAATTTCTCCGAATTTCGGTTCGATACCTACAACCGTTAGCTCATGGGCGAGCAAGCCGTGGGGAGCCGGAATGGCCACCCTCGCCGCTGCGTCTGTTTCAGGCTATCGTCGCTGCCGCTGCCGCGAAATACAACGAGAGAGATCAGTTAGAATCAACCTTGACAGCATTGCGTTGGCTCGAAAGTTGCCCACTTGAGAGCATCGTCGCCTGTAACGCGGAGGTTTCAAAGGCACCTGCTCAATTCTACGTTCCAGACAACAGTGCTGATTTACTAGTGCCTGCTTGGAAACGGGGTGAAACGAACGTCACTCCCAAACGCACTGAAAAAGTCGTAAGACCGGTTCATCTAACTGGCGACGCGGTCCATTTCAATTACCGTCTACCTCACGATGATTGCCCGCATTTTGATGTTATTCAAACCTGCGCACGAAGCATCACTCATTTGGGTTGGGGGATCGATGTAGTCGTCGCCGATGCCAAGCTGTTCAACGATCATGACGCGGATAACCGACAGGGTGAGCGATGGCGGATCGCTCAATCAGGCGGGGTCGCGCTTCGTATTCCCACCTCAGGTACGCTGGACGATTTGATGCGCAAACATAACGATTCTCTAAATCGATTGACCGAAGAAGGTTTTCATCCCGTTCCGCCACTAAGACGATTCGAAACTCGGCGATTTCGAAATGAAAACGACGACGAGCTACGTCCGTTCTGCGTCTTCCAGATCCTCAAGCCGGATGCGTCAGGCATGAGGGCTTTTAATCCGTCAACTCGAACTAGAGATATTGCCGCCTGGATCCGCCATGCGGTTGCCGAGGTCTGCAAAGATTGGTCCGATCTTGCATCGTTCGTACACGGTCACGGCCCAGCCGGTGGAGCAAACCAACTACCTAACTCAGGCCATCGTTTTCAGTACCTACCACTCCCCACGATCAACTCGGCTTTAAACCGCGTCGAGTCGATACGAAGAGTGATGGTTGTCGCCCCACTTGGTTGCCAGGATCGGATCGATTTCATTCGACGCCGCCTACTAGGGCATGAACTCAAATGGCAAGGCGAGGTCATCGGCGTTCTAAACCTTCTATCTGGTCGTGATTACGTTCGAGACCAATATCTCGGGCAAAGCGAGGTATGGAGTACCGTATCGCCAGTTATTTTAGATGGCTTTGATGATCACAATCCTGTTAAAACTGACAAGTTGATTCGAAAAGCGTTATTCAACGCCGGACTCGTCCGTCGAATCGATTTTGAGGATATTGAAATGGATTGGAGTCCATTCGGATTTCGATCCGGTGTTGATTCAGCCAAAAAATTTATCAGACCTGAAAAGCTAAATGGGACAATGCTTCATGTGCGACTGAAGTTCCCTAAACCAAAGTACGGGCCAATTGCAATTGGTGCGGGAAGATACCGTGGTTTCGGATTGATGGCCCGATCTGATTAAATCAATCTGGAAATATATTGTTTCCAGCATCTGCCGAACTACCATGATCTCTGACAATCCGGTTGACCCCATATCTCGGGGGCACTCTTTCTAATATCTTTTTTGGCGATTTTTTATATTCAGCCCACCATGCGCAACACCTACATCGTCACCTACGATATCTGCGACCCAAAACGACTCCGGAAAGTCTTTCGCACCATGCGAAACTCAGGGGATCATCTCCAACTTAGCGTTTTCGAATGCCAATTGACCGATACGGAAAAAACGATCCTCACCGAAAAACTTAGCCAAATCATCCACCACGATCTCGACCAAGTCCTCTTCGTCGACCTAGGGCCAAGCGACGGACGCGGCGAACGGGTCATCGAC
>JAPLNM010000178.1 GCA_026692845.1 Planctomycetota bacterium
GTTGATGACTCGCGTTTCGAGCGTCGCAAGGACTTGAAATCGATCGTCGATGGACACTTCGAACGGATGGAGAAAGACGATTCGATCGCGACGATGAACTCGTTGTATCAAAGAGCCTATGACCTTCTCGCATCCCCGAAGGCCAAAAACGCATTTAGTTTGAAAGATGAAGACGAGAAAACGCGTGAGCTCTATGGAATGAAACCCGCACCACCTGTTTTGCGGCCATCTGCCGGCTCACGGCTGTTGATTGCTAGGCGACTGGTCGAGGCGGGTGCTCGGTTTGTTACCGTTACCTACGGTGCTTGGGATACGCATGCGTTTCATTACCGAAGTATCGAGCCCCAATTACCAGACTTGGATCGAGCCTTTGCGGGACTGATCCAGGATCTCGATAACCGAGGCATCCTCGATTCAACGCTGGTGCTTGTAACCAGCGAGTTTGGTCGCACACCGAAGATCAATGCGGGTGGCGGACGCGATCACTGGCCAAGAGTTTTCTCGATCGTCATGGCGGGCGGGGGAATTCGACGCGGAAGCATTTACGGCGCTTCCGATGGGTTGGCGGCAGAACCTGCAGAGTCTCCCCTGTCGGTCGAAGACTACGTTACGACGGTCTATCACCTTTTAGGTATCGACGCAGCCAAGTCGTTAATGTCTCCCGGCGATCGCCCACAGCCCATCGTCACCAACGGATCAGTTGCTAAAGGGTTATTGGCGTAATGATCACTTCGCTCATCACTTTGGTTTCGAGAGAATGCATTTGGGTACGCAGCATCGTGATGCTTTCCTTGATGTGGTTGGGGTTGTCCACTGCCAGTAACGCAATAGACCCACCTTCACTGGAAACCTTGTCCCCTCCGGTCGCAACGCGAGGTTCTGATGTTACCATCCGGGCCGTCGGTTCCTCGATCGGTCATTGCAGTGAAGTCCTGTTCTACGATCCAGGACTTGAGTGCTTCGAGATCAAGAAGATTGATGACGACACACTGGAACTGCGGATCCATGCAAGCGAAAACTGCGAGCTCAAACCGCATCCAATCCGATTGCGGAATGCCAATGGCATCTCGGAGATACGACTCCTAACGATCACTCCCTTTGGAGTGATCAATGAACACGACTCCGAAGAACCGCAGCCCATTGTTGGCAACGCCACTATCTATGGAACACTCCAAGGGGATGACACCGACCTTTATGTAATCGATGCAAGTCAAGGAGATGTGATTTCAGCTGAAATCGCAGCCATCCGCCTGGGTATCAAGATGCTCGATACCGAGATGATGCTATTGGGTCCAGATGGTACAGTGGTCCTTCGAGTCGACGACACTCCTCTGTTGAACCAGGACCCTTGCTTTTCGATTCGCGCCGCGGTCGCAGGAAAATACACGATCCGCGTGAGCACTGTTGGAGCCAATGCAGATGCCAACAGTCCCTATGCACTGCATCTGGGGAGCTTTCCCCGTCCAACGCTGATGTATCCGCTAGGGGGTACCGGGCAAGAGCAACAGTCGATTGAGTGGATAGGTGCTTTTGGGAGCGACGGGTCATCGCTGCATCAGAATATCGTTTTGCCCAAAGCAAACAGTGCTACATCCGCTATCGAACTGACGACAACGGATAGGAATGGAGTTCAAGTATCCTGCCCTACGTTGTTACCGATACGAGCGGTCGGATTCCCAAACGCTGAAACCAGCAGTCTTGAAAATCCATCCAGCGTCCCGATTGCATATCATGGGAAGATCGATTCCGAAGGCAAAACCGTTACGCATTTTTTTCGGATACCCTCCGATGGGATTTACGAAGCGGAGATTTTTGCCACACGACTCGGTTCCTTGCTCGATTCGGTCATTGAGCTTCGGGACCAAACCGCCGATCGCTCAATTGCGATAGGAGATGATTTAAACAGCCATGATTCCTCAGTGACTTTTGAGGCACAGCGCGATCATCTTTACTCCCTGAGCGTGCGAGACAAACGATTAAAGTCGGGCGAACTTTTTATCTATCGCGCCGAGATTCGACCATTCGAACCCACTTTGGTCAGCTTCCTTCCTCGTCGCGATAAACTCTCCCAGGGCATGCAA
>JAPLNM010000179.1 GCA_026692845.1 Planctomycetota bacterium
AGCGGCAATGAGCGTTCGCAGACGCTCGTTGATCTGACGGTTCTCCCGCTCGCGTCGCCGCTGAATGGTCTGCATGAGCAGCAGGCGAGTTCCCACAGCAATCACAGACACGATGACCAAGCCTAACAGAGTCGTCAGAGCACCGTCCCAAGAACTAAAGTCAAGATTTCGCATAGTGGGGCTCTTCGGTCCGAAGTGCACCGATTAGGTGCCATGAATGACGGCCGAACCTGTTTTCATACGGATCGGCCCTAATCCCCATAGACTGCACCAACGCAGTCTATGGCTAAAGATAGCCTCGTCCGACTGTCCAAGGATATCAGACACTTGAGAGCCGATCCACATTTGGATGGATTTATCGACTGTTTCCGCCCAGTCTCTCGTTGGCTACGACTGTCCCGCTTGATGCGGGCTACCTACGAGCCCCGGCAGGTTCGGTCAAGCCAGTCCCTTTTTTTGTAAAAATTTCAGCAAGAAGCGCCCAATTTCTTCCCGGATTTTGCCAGAACTCCAATGGGTTTATCCATGGTCTGACCATCGAGTTGGATAAACGGATTAAACCCTAGGGTGCTTTTACTCGTCACTTGCAGTTTAGAACCGAGAACCAAATGTCTACTAATTCACTCCCGTTGTGTCGCCGCGGTATTTCGATCGGTTATTGGTCAATTATCTTGATAGCCGCGATCTTATTCTTTGCGCAGCTCGTGCCCCAATTTCTCGCCGCCGGATACAAAGAAGCGATCTCGCTGCTAAACCCTGTACGAACGCTTGTGACATGGGGTTTTCCGATGTTGCAGATTTCGCTGGCAGCCGGAGTTGCATTGCTGATGTCGGCACCGCGAAGCGCGAAGGTACTTCCGTGGGGAATTGCCTTTTTGATGTTCACCGCATGCGCGTTCCTTTGGCCTTCCATTGTCTATATGATGGATCTATCAAATACATGGCTAGCTGGCGGTCTGGGTGGATTGGGATACCCATCGATTGTTCCATGCATTCAAGCTTGGTTGTTTTCAGGAATGCTCTACCAGTTATCCACTTGGGGGCAAACTGAATCGACACGAGTTCGTTCTCCGTCCTCCAAAGGGACTGAATTGCCGGATGCGTGGAACAAACCTATTTCGGGGCTGCGTTTTCTGCTTTGGGCTGGAGGGTTGTTGCTAGCCGTTTGGTTTGCTCTTTATTACCTGCCACTCCTGATTCCAAAATTGTCTGCCTACTACTTTCAGTACTTTAGACTCCTGTTGACAATGCCACAGATCGGATTATTCATTTTGATGCTCTTGCTGGGTGTATTTGCTGGAAGGGTTTTGCCAATCAACCGCTTGCTCAAGAGTCTCTCATGCAGCGACGATTCGGATGACACTTCGGCTGTGCCAGAAACGGTAGCGAATCACAAGCAATCTTCTGGATCATTTGCTTGGGGGATGTTTGGACTAGTCGTGCTCTCGATCGGTAGCTATCTGGCATCGCAACGGGTGCTAGCTCCAAAGTATGTTGCAAAACAACTGGATAAATCGAAGGAATTTTTCGAGGATTTCAATCGTAAGTTCCAAGAGGCGAACAAGGAACCTGTGTCATCGATTGGAACCGCAGCACCCAATCTTCAAATGGAATCAATCCAGGGGGATTCAATCTCCCTGGAGTCTCTGAAGGGAAAAGTGGTTCTGTTGAACTTCTGGGAGACAAAGAACCCTGCGAGCACTGCGGAAATTCCTTCATTCGAGGGAATCTTCAACGACAAATCGATCAAAGATATTGCCGTGATCGGGATTAGCCCTGAGCCGAAACAAACGCTCGAAGCGTTCCTTCGTTCAAAGAAAGTGACCTATCCAATTGTATCAGGGTCGAACTGGCAACCGCCGTTTCATCAATCTAGTACCAAGCCGATCACGTACGTGATTGACAGGCAAGGCATCATTCGCGTCCGCTTGGTAGGGTTTCAAGGATACGCGAAAGTGAAATCGGCAATCGAAAGTGCTCGTTTGGCAGAGAGTAAGTCAGCCGAGGGGGAAAAGGCGATAAAAGAGGATCTCAACTAAGATTGCCCAGTGTCACGGACTTCGTGCGTTCCCTCCAAACGAACTTCTGGAATTCCGCACCTCGTATACACAATATATTTAAAATAAGCTTTCATCGAATCCATCAACACGACCTCGTTAACAGCTTTCTCAATAACACCCGTTGTAGAAAACTGTGAAACGATAAGCTCGTGGTTAGTTTTCCCGATCTCCCTTCGGATATGTGTTGAGAATTCGTCAAATACATTCTCCCACGGATTCTCAAGGGATCCCTTAAAAAAATCATCTCGCCTGACGACTATTTTCTTTTTACCCTCATGGGAAACGAAATGGCTGCGCATCTCTTCGGCATGTTCGTTTACGTGAATTGCGAATCCCTGGGCGATCAGAAGCCAGATCATGTCCGGCGACAAGACAATCGGTCGATGCCCATGTGGGTCAAAACCGGGTACAAACGATTGGAACGCTGTGTCTTCGCCCAGTGCCTTTCCTTCTGAGGTGGACATCTGATATACTGCATGGGTAGCCAAGGATTTTCCCATGTTGAACTTTACCTCAATCCCAATCGCATCGATTCCCATCACTGGCGAATCGAAGCGATGGATCTAAGTCCTCAATCGAACGACGAGAGAAGCACAAATGAATTCACGAACCCTCGTTCCAGTTCTCGCCCTTGCGTTGGCGATGACCCTGTCGATGAAAGCCAGTTCCCAAGAGGCACTACCCAAGCCCGATCCGGAGTTCAAAGGCAAAATCGGTGAAACCTACAGGGACTCGACCCCAAACTTCCCCTTGCCATTGACCGCTGCGAAAGGGAGTCCCAACGTTTTGCTGATC
>JAPLNM010000180.1 GCA_026692845.1 Planctomycetota bacterium
CGGACAGTTGGCCAAGTGAATGACCTTGGCTGTCGGCACCAGCTCTCGGAAATTCGGCATCCAGTACTGGGTGTTGAATTCGGTCGGAAGTTGAAAGAACGGCAGCCCGCGAGCGTTGTTCTGGATCCAGAACTGCTCGGAGCAATGGGTCGGAAAGAATGGAAGCAACGGTGGTTTCCAAATGTGCGCGTGTTTGCGATCGCTCATCACGATCCCGCTGTTGAGAACCACCTTGCTGTAGTCCATCGGAATTTCCTGGGATTCGAGGATGTTGCGACGCTCATCAAAGACCCATTCAAAACTTGGCAATTGACTCCAGTCATCGTGCATCGACACGTGACCGGCGGGAACTACGTCAAACAGATCTGGTGTCTCCTCGGTGAGAAACACATCGGCATCGATGTAGAGAGTGCGTTCGTAGGATTGCGCGAATGGGTGAACCCGGAACTTCTCGAGTCCCCACCAATCCTGTGTTGGTGTGGTGACCACCCCCAGCGATGACGATGCCGCGTTCTTGGGCATAGGTCACTCGACTGGGCATCAAGTTGTCGATGTACTGGTCAACTAATCGACGGTGAGCTTCGATGGTGTTGTCCCAAGTGCCCCATGCGTTCGGCCATCGGGATCGGAGACGTTCCGGTACGTTCCAATATCGCCGGCTTGCCCGTGAGAGTCCAGCTGCGATCGCGTTGTTCGATCGCGGTTCTACCTTCACGTTGTAAGGAGGATCGGTGTTGACCAGCTGGATCGTCTTGCCACCGAGTAGTCGGTCAAGATCCTCAGGTTTCGATGAGTCACCGCAGAGCAAGCGGTGGTTGCCCAGGATCCAAAGATCGCCCGGTTGGGTTACGGCTTCGTCCGGTGGTGCCGGAACGTCATCTGGATCGGTGAGACCCTCTTCGACTTCGGTCGAAAGAAGCTTCAGGAGTTCGTCACCATCGAAACCCAATAACGACAGGTCAAAACCACTTGCCTGCAACTCGCCAAGCTCGATCGGGAGAAGGTCGTAATTCCATTCGGCAAGTTCTGCGGTTTTGTTGTCAGCGATCCGATACGCTTTGATCTGGTCAGGGCTCAGGTCCATGGCCACGTGAACCGGAACCGTTTCCATTCCCAGTTTTTGTGCCGCCTTGGCCTCCCATGGTTTGTGGTTTCTCTGCGTGCTCACTTGTTCTAGGCGACGACGATCATGTTTCGTCGGCGTCGTCTGGTTCCCCGATTTCGGGTTGAGACACAGAGAGCCTCAAGTCCGAGGAAACCTCAAGGCTGGAGTCGCCAGAGTTGGCAGAGATTCGGGCTCTTTGATCGAGCACACGCTGAAAGCCAACTGCCAGAACACCGTCGAGCGGTCGGCCAGTTTGCTCGAAATCGAGAGCACAACAGACAGCAAGCGCTCCACCAAGGCTGTGGCCACATGTCCATACATGCTTTGGATTTGATTTGTCGATCGCTTGGAGGATTTGCGGTTTCATGGCAACGTAGCTTGTCCAAAACCCTGAGTGGACTTGCCCGCCTTCGATTGTCATAGGGTTGCGACTGATGTTCGTCCACCAATCGCCAATCTCGCTTTCGCTTCCACGGAAGGCCACAACCGAGACATCACCATTTATCAAGACGTAGCCGAACATCGTGGCGGAATTGAACGGAATCACGGAATCGAAACCCATCTCACGGAAGACAGGATCGGCCTCAACGAATGGCAGATAAGACAGTCTGGAGATTTCACTTAATTCATCGGCAGCAGGCCAATCGGCGCTCTCCTCCGAATCCCAAGGAAGACGCAACGATGCTAGTTCCGACTTGTCGATGACGGGTGGAATCCAATCCGTGTCTCGCTCGTCATCTGCTACCTCGATTTGTCCGGGGGATGACTTGAGTACTCTATCTACACCAACTGCGAATAAAACGGTTGGGATCAAGGTGAGCAACAACACCATTCGACAGTCTTGGCCCCGTCGCCACTGAATGAATACAACAAAAAAGCCGACGAGGCTTGCGATCCCGATAAAAATTAGGTTGGATGTGATCAGCGTCATCTTTTTTCTGTACAAGCCTCCGTCGTCACAGTGTCAAGGAAACTACTCATCAACCTTCGCAGGTCTGGCTTCCGCCTTGCGATCATCTTTGAATGCCATGTCCCAAAACTCTTTGCCGAACGTGTGCATCACAACCGCCGAACGCATCGCGTCCGTTGTTCCGTCAGCGATACGCAAACCGTTCAGGTCCCGAAGTCGATCGCCGATATCGACTCGGTCAGAATATCCCTCGCCACCGAACGCCCGCGCAGCTGCGTCGACCGCATTGATTGCAATCTCGACGCCCTCTGCCTTGAGTCCGCAGACTAGCTTTTCAGCTTCCTTGTATCGACCTTGGTCCAACAGACGAGCGGCTTCTTTGGCCAGCGAGTATGCCATTTTCAGCTCGGTGCTGTGCTGACCAAGAGGTTGTTGTAGATGAGTAAAACGACCGATAGGCTTGCCATACACTTCACGGGTCTTCAATCGTTCGGCCATCATGTCTAAAGCCTTTTCGGCAGTACCGATCGCGGCAGCCGTTTGCATGAGCCTCCAATAGACGAAGTGTTCGTTAAAGATTTTGTATCCGTCATCTTCCTCGCCGATTCGATGGCTGTCAGGAACAAGAACGTTTTTGAGGATTAGCCCGCCGTAGGAGTTTCCATTCAAGCCATGGGCACCGAATGATTCCACCGTCAATCCCTCGGTTTCGATCGGCAAGAGAAAAACACTAAGTCGCCCATCGTTACCTGATGCGCTCTTGGCGAATACGATGACATGCGTCGCTTGTTCAAGCCGAGCATTGAATCGCTTGTGTCCATTCAATCGATAGCCACCATCGACTTTCGTCGAAGTCGTTTGAATTGCAGTGAAGTCTGTACCTGCATCGGGCTCGGTGATCGCAATTGCAAAGTAAGCGTCACCACTGACAACCTTTTTGAGAACGTCTCTTACTTCGGCATTTCGTGACTTTAACAGAATTCGCGAATGAGCGCCACCAACCACGTCGCGAAGGTTGAGGTCTTGCCGACCTGCATGACGGAATACGTCCAACGTCTTTTCTGCATTCCAGCCGCTGCCGCCTATGTCGAGCGGTAAATCCAATCCAGGCAGTCCTAAACTCGCCGTTTCTCGTCGCCAATCTCTTGGAGATCGCAGCTTACCAATGGCACGCAACTTATCAGCGGTTTGGTCAATCTTCGCTTCGATGTACTCTAAACTAATCCTTCCCTTCTCCTGGCTTGGCCCAGAACTCGATTGATTGAGCCTAACCGTGAACACTGTGTTAAGTTCGAACGTCTCGTCGCGTTGGGGAAGGTCGGGCGGCATTCGCAGAAAAACTCTATCATGGCTACCCTTTTCAAGAACGAATCTTCGCTTTTTCGTTGGAGCAGCAGGATCGACGACGTGAATTTGTCCGTCCACAATGGCCCGAACAATCACAAAGTGTCGTCCGAGAACGTCTCCATCGCCCGTTGTCCAAGTGAAGCTAAGTACCTGGATCGTCGCGGGATCAGTTTTGATTGTGAGTGGTCGATCATCACCCCATATGTCGTTGCCGGCAGCGTGCGGTGAGTTCGGTGCGGATAGGATCTGCGTCTGAATGGTTGTATCCGGCAAGTACTTTTGATAGCTCGCGATCAGCTTCACGAACTGATTGTTCGTTACCCGGCCATTTAGAAGTTCGTTTTGATCGCGGACCGACTCGACGAATGCGCGATGTGGGTTTTCGACAGGTGAAAGCCCAAGGATGCCTCGGCATATTTGAAGAACGATGATTCCGGCACAGCTCGCGCACGGACCACCCCCGCCTTCACGTATGAAGCAGTTGATTTCGTCTTGCTCGATAAATGCACTTCCGTTCTTGAGTTGGCTTGCTTGCAAAGCATCCACAACGGAGTCGATGGTAGTACTTTGTTCGACTACCTCAATGGCTGGCTTTGAGGTCTGAGCACACAGAGACGATAACTCACCTACTAACACGGAAAGGGTTAATGCTGTGATAAGCATGCAACGACTCATAAAAACTCCGTACATCGAATCGAAAGAAATGCTTTACTTCAAATCCAAAGCTACCCTATGCCTTCCCAACGCCCGTGTTGCGAAGTAGACTAACCGTTGACAAGTCGCAATTTAGCATGTTTGATCGTGCGTTGCAACTACGCAACACTGTTTTTAGGTAGCAACGATGGCACGCGGAGCTTTTGACGCGGAAGGATTCTTTGCCGTTCTGGATGGACACCGTATTTCCAGAGGACTCACATGGCGTCAGGTAGCTAAAGAATCAGAAGTAAGTGCTTCGACTCTCACACGAATGGCTCAAGGCAAACGTCCGGACGTGGATAGCCTCGCTTCGTTGCTCGCATGGTCGAGCGAGTCCGCCGACAGCTTCATGGTCGTCGAAGATGGTGGCAGAAAAACAAATGACTCTCTCGCGACGGTGACCGCCCAGTTTCGAAAAGATCCGCGATTGCCTCCCGAGGCGAAAGCCGCCATTGAAGCAACTGTGAAGGCACTTTACGAACAATTTGCTACGACAAAGAAAGCGAAATGAAGCTGCGCCGAGGATTCAAAAAAGAGTCAGAAGAAATCGCGGTCGAGCTCCGATCAGAACTTGGCTTGCCACCGGACGCCCCTATGTGCCCATGGAAACTTGCCGACCATCTCGAAATACCCGTACACACACTGGCAACCGCTCAAGAATTCGCCCCTGAATCAGTGGCAAACTTGCTTGCTGAAGGCGGCAACTACTTCTCTGCAGTCACGCTCTTTGGTGGACGCAGCGGGCATTCAAGATTCATTTGCCACAACGAGTCGCACGCACCAACACGTCAACGGGCCAATCTATCGCACGAACTCGCGCACGCGATACTTCTTCATCCGGCAACACGGATTTTCGAATGTGACCCCATGGCTGAAGAGGAAGCGAAGTGGCTTGGGCCAACGCTTCTTGTAACGGCAGCAGCGACGAACCGGATCGTGAATGAACGTTTGGATCACGAAAGCGCCGCGAAGCAATACGGAGTAAGCGTCGAATTGCTTCGAATGAGAGTAAACGTTACCGGCGCGAATCTGATTGCGAGCCGGAAACAGTTTTTTCGGCAAAAACCGACTTCATGAAACGCAAGGAGGAAGTGACCGTAAACGAGAGGAACATCGGAATTGTTGGACTCGAAATCAGTGTCGTCTTTAGCGTCGTCTCGGCCCTGCTCGCAATCGTTGGAATTGTACTGGCGTATGAAGCCAATGCAGTTGCAGTTAATACTAACCGATTGTCCAATACCGCGATTCAGCGTTCAGACGCAAATTCG
Organism: Planctomycetota bacterium; assembly: GCA_026692845.1. Classification (GTDB taxonomy): domain Bacteria; phylum Planctomycetota; class Planctomycetia; order Pirellulales; family Pirellulaceae; genus JBKCUI01. The sequence continues at coordinate 5,327 of JAPLNM010000180.1, forward strand.
CTGGCTGATCGGCAGTAACAAGCAGCACCGCTCGCTTTGAACAACTTGCCAAGCGCCCATCTCTATTGCGTCCGGGTTATGCTCGCCGAGGCTGCCATGAGGTACTTTCGAGTCCAAACTTCGAGTTTCCAAAACTGGGTTATGGACTTAGAGGCATTTCCATAACCCCAGGGTCAAGAGACTTTGAGACTCGGGAGAGTTGTGGGCGGAGGGAGAGAAATCAGCCCCAACTGATGTCGCGCCTGTTGTCGGAGAGAGGTCGCGATGGGGAGAGTTCGAGAGGCTCGAAACAGCGCAAACACTGTAAAAACAAGGGCCAGAAACGCGAACAGGCCGACGTTTTGAGGCGTCGGCCTGTTGGTATAACCGGAGGGTCAAACAATGTTCGATACCCTTCATTCAGTTGCGGGAGCCGGATTTGAACCGACGACCGGGGGGTTATGAGCCTCCCGATACGGGCATTCTCCGCACGCTGGATGCTTGCGAAATCGAGCGGACGCGGGCAGAAGCGTTGTGACTATCTCATTGTCCTGGGTCTGCAGTCGTTTTGCCATCGAGAAAACTTCGAAATTCTGCCGCTAAGTCCTCTCCATAGGTGAGCTCAATGTACTTGCACTGCACTTGATGCTCGTCGAACTCCGGATGCCTCCTGCGGATCGCGTCGAACGCCATCCGCTTGATCTGACTCGACCAGGAGCTCATCTTCGCGATCCGCTCCTGCGGCGTCATTTTACGAAAACACTCTAACTGCATCTCAAGTGCTTCTTCGCTCGTGTCGGTGGTGTATGTCGTGGAGTCCATCGCGGAATTATAGGGGGGAGGCGGGAGGCCAATACCGTCAAATCGGGACATTGATGAAGTCGCATTTCCTGGTAATCGGCGAATGATAGCCGAGCAGCGCAAGCGGCCCGGTGAGTCTAAATATCCAGTGGTTTCCCGAGTGTTCGGGCGTGGTACACGACACTTGACCCTTCACCGGAGGGCTTGCGCCCAACCGCTTCCAAAAACCCTTCGGCTTGCGCCGAAAACACTCAAATCCAATCTTTCCTAAAATCATCCGAATCGGGACATTGATAAAGTCGCATTTTCTGGTAATCGGCAAATGATAGCCGAGCAACGCAAGCTGCCCGGTGAGTCTAAATATCCAGTGGTTTGCTGAGTGTTCGAGCGTGGTACACGACAAGTGACCCTTCACCGGAGGGCTTGCGCCCAACCGCTTTCAAGGAACCCTCGGCATGCGCAGAAATACACTCAAATCCAATCTTTCCTAGAATGATCCAAATGTCGATTTGACGGTATTGGACTGGAGGCTGGAGCGGGGGGGGATGAAAACGTGCGATTTCAACGGGTGTTTTCGAAAGCGGA
>JAPLNM010000181.1 GCA_026692845.1 Planctomycetota bacterium
CCACAGTGTCGACCGCATCATCGTTGATGCGAGGGTTGTTGGGATAAGGCTTGATATCGGTAATGGGTCGCATTTCAATTTTCATATTCGATCCTTCAGTAATCGTTTGTGGTACTTTTCCAAAACATAGAGGCGGGTTGATGTGATCTGCTGAATGAGCCGAGTGGACTATGGGGCAGGTTCAGCTGATGTCGGCTGGTGCAATTCCCCTTTCTCGATTGGTCGTTGCATGTTGCGAATGCATGGACCACCAAGGAGCACCATGAGCAAGACGCAGAACCAAGCGAGGTTCCAAAAGAATCGCTCCAAGCCCTTGGCTGCCGGCACGACCATTGTGTTCCATCGATCGCGTTGCTGTTCTGATTGCGTTGACATAACTTTTCTCCTTTGGTTGTTCTGACCAGAAAATAAAACTGTCTCACACTTGGCGATTGTTCCCGCACGCGTCTCCTGTTGCCGATCACGGGGAAGTACCTATTGGGTCTGCCACATTGGCAGACGTACCACGGGCCAACGTGTGGCCACGTGTGGCGTTCAGCGCCGGCATTTGGCCAACGAGCCCACTCACACAAAACGACGCAAGCGTGGGCCAACCTGTGCGACGTCGTGGGTAAGCAAAGGGACTTCGGAGCCTTCTTACTTCTTTCCCCACCCGTCTCATACGCGTGCGTCTATACGCGCACGCGCTGGCATATACGTGGGTGTGGGTGAAGGAAGAAAGAAGGTGTGTGAAACCATATATCTGCGTGACTGGGTGAAAGAAGAAAGAAGCCGCAGACCCAGCAATTCGCTTGGTTTGTGTGCATGTTCTTTCACTTCTTTCACGGGTGTTTGGGGTTGTTTTGGCTGGTACTTGTTTCACGGGTCTTTCTCCGAATCGGGGCTTCCTTCACCGGTATAGCTGATCGCTTGCGGTGGACTTCTTTCACTTTTCACTCCTCGTTTCACCCACTGCTTTCACCCAGCAATCGGTAGTGCCGTTGTGGTCGGCCGGCAGTGGCTTGAATCACCGTCAGCAGATCCCCTTGTTGCTCGAGCGTCGTCACCAACTCCTGGAAGGTCTTGGCATCGATCTTCATGCGTTTGAGGAGCACGCTGTGGGCGAGTTGTCCGTTGGGTTCCTCGCGCAGCTTCCGAACGAGCTTGAGGCACTCGGCATGGAACGGGTTCTCCGCGACGTGGTTGTGGGCCATGAAGAGCATGCGTCGAGTCTGGTGGAGCATGAAGTCCGTGGCCCAGCGCACGGCCGCCGCGTCGATCACCGGCGATTGGTGGTTGGCGCTGGCTGCATAAAGCAGAGCCAGCTTACGCACCTGCTCTGGCACTCGGCCCCAGACCGTGGTTCCGACGGGGTCGCCACGTGATTCCGAATTGGCATATTCGGTCTCCGAGGTTCGTCGAGCATCGGCGAGCAACCCCCGGGCTTCCTCATTGGCCGCGATGATGATGGGTTGTGGATGAAACGCCTCCAGGTTCCCCGAGCCGGGATTGAACTCCGACCACCACCGTGCAGTTTCGATGATGGAAGCCGGCGGATTGATGATGCCCGGCTCCTGACCGACGCTGCGCGGACCGCTCTCGACGATCAACATGCGAGCGAAGAATCCGTTGGTGAGCATTCTTTCCGAGAGGGAATCGTAGTAGTGAGTTGGGATCGCCGTGCCGTAGACCACAAGGCAAGGCTGGTCGATGACTCCCGGAGCTTCCTTGCCAGCCTTGCGCCGCATCGGATAGATGCTGTTGGCAGCAGAGTACATCGTGAGCAGCGTGCCCATGATGTTCTCGTGCCTCGCATCGCGCGCCTTGTTGATGGACTGCAACAGTCCATCGATCTCGTCCGTTTGGAACAGCATCGACGGTGTCAGGAACAGCGAGTCTTGGATGCCTTCACCCGATGCGAACTTCTCCCCCAGCGCCGTGACCATCCCGGCGCGATGCATGATGTGGGTGTTGATCTTGCGGGGCCAATCTTTGCCGACCGAGGAATAGGCTAGTGCCAGCAGATAGATGTTGGTGCGATTATCGGCCGGATCGCGAACCTTGCGTCCGGCCAGCACGGCTTGTAGAGATAGCGCTCCGCAGAATGCCAACGCGGGATTGGGATACGGTGCCGTCTCCAGACAATGGTCCATGACCTCGGAGACGAATCCTGGAATCCGCAACAGTTCCGCCGGCAGCGGACCGGGGTCTGGGTAGGCACTCGATTGCGCTGCTGGGACAGTGATTGGGCCCGGAAGGAGGTGGGTTAGGTCGACGCCGGATTCGTCGGCAGTTTGTCCATACCCTTGCGACCTCAATGCCGTTGCTGCCGCAGCGAAATCGCCACCATGCTCCAGCAAGGAGTATACCGAAAACGGCCCATACGCTCGGTCCGGTTCGAACGGCACTGCATTCGACGAGAACACGAACAGTTGGTTGTTGCGAAGCGATGCGCTCCAGCCATGTTCCTTCCCGGGACGTCGCCAATACTCGTTCTCACCACCGCGAACGCGCTGCCAGCCGTGTCGCTCCAGTAGCTGACGCAAATCTCCCCGCTCGTTGAAATCATCTCCAGGACGACCTTCGCCCGGAAGCGAGGTCGGCACGCGCGATGTTGGAGGCACAGTCTCGGTCAACGCACATGCGGCTTCAATCAACACCGATCGCTCTACCGGTGTCAGAACGGGCAGCGATACAAACGAGCCTTGCTCCAGGCGATAGTCGGGCGTTGGGTCGCAGAGAAAGAGTCCCCCTTCTCCTCGCGTCTCGATCAGAGTCACTGTGACCTCGAAGCGACCATTGGTACGACGAGGAACATAACGTTTGCCGGCGATCACGACCGGATCACCTGCTTCAACCACAATCGTTCGCTGAGCCAGTTTCTGATTGCCAGGAATGGGATCTTGGCAACGATAGACCACGTGCCTGCCACCCGACTGCGAACGCTCAATCACCAGTCGCTCCACGAGGTCAGGCAGTTCTGAGGCGACCAATGCTCGCCAGCGACCAAACAACTCCGCTTCGCCGTCGAAGTCAATCAATTCCAGATGACCTGAAACCGCTCCAGTGAGAATGCATGTGGCTGGAGATTCAGCGAACCAGGTACAAACCTGTCGCTCAGTGGGGAGACGCTGTTGGTACTGTTTCCACGTTCCTACCGCTGGCCGCTTTTCCGCTGCAATTGCAGGTAAGACGCATAGGCCGGCGTGGAGGTAAGATATTGCGGTTTCGCTCAAACGCCACTCTCCTTCTGTTTTCGCATCCAAATCAACGACAGACCAATCGCTCGCCATTTACTCACCTTGAAAGGATTCCAGAGCATCGACTAAAACGGGATCTCGTCGGGGTCGAACTCCAAGTGTTCGCTTGCAGGGACTCCCTCCGGCATCGGCCCGAGTTCGTAGTCGATGATCCGTTCGTATGGATCACCAGCGACGGATCGCACCTTGATGGCGAGGGTCGTCGCAAGACCACCTCCGTCGATGATTTCGATGGCTCGTTCGACGCTATCCGGCACGGGGTCGGGAGAACGCTTGCGCCACCACGCGATCGCTTTCTGGCGAGCGTAGCCATCGTGTTCGAAGCAGACCCATTCCGATTTGTAATCGTGCCAGCCCACTCGATAGTCGACGCGCAGCGTTCTGGGAGCGTCTTCGCTGGCACCTCGCTTGGTGTGGATGCCGTAGTAGACGTCCTCAACCTGGAGCTTGGTCGTGCTTACTTGGCCTGAAAGAATGCCGGCTTCGCTTGCTTTTGGATCGTGCTGCTGGCGCTCCGGTGGCGGAAACACGTATCCGCATTGCGGGCAGGTCGTAAAGCCCGCGGCGATGACTGCCTGACAGCTCGGGCATTCCTTCGCCGGTGCTTTGCCATCACCTCGGTCTATCGTGGTGACCTTGATGTCATCAACCGGTCCATGTCGAAGAACATTACCACCAAAATCAAGGACCAAGCAGTTCTCTTTGCTCGGATGAAGGCGAAAGCCACGGCCGACCATTTGGTAGTAGAGTCCCGGCGACATTGTCGGTCGGACGAGTGCCACGCAATCGATGTGGGGCGCATCGAAACCGGTGGTCAAAACATTGACGTTGCACAAGTACTTCAGCTCGCCCGCCTTGAACCGGGCCAAGGTCGCGTCTCGCTCCGGGATCGGAGTATCGCCACTGACGAACCCACACTCGACACCATGCTCCTCGCGCAAGACCTCCACGATGTGCTGGCCATGCTGAACGCCCGAGGCAAAGATCAAGCACGCCTTCCTGTCCGCTGTGTACTCCATGATCTCAGAGGCCGCTGAACTGACCAGTGACTCCTGGTCCATCAGCGATTCCACCTCGTCGGAGATGAATTCGCCTCCGCGAACATGGAGCGATGACATATCGGCTTTCGCGCGGCCGGCTTTGCTGATCAGCGGACAGAGGAAACCATCGCGAATCAGTTCACGGACACCGACCTCGTAACAGATGTGGTTGAGAAAACTATCGGGCGTGCAGATCGGCCCGGTCTTGAGTCGATACGGGGTAGCCGTGAATCCGATGATCCGCAGCTCAGGGTTGATCACCTTGGCATCGGCAAGGAACTGGCGATACATCCCATCGCCCTCGAGCGGAATCAAATGGGCCTCGTCCACCATGATCAGGTTGAAGGCATCCAATTCGCAGGCCCGTTTGTAGACCGATTGGATGCTCGCCACGATCACGGGATTTTGTGTGTCCCGCCGCTTCAGGCCAGCCGAGTAAATCCCAAAGCCAATCTCGGGACAGACCACCTTCAGCTTGTCGGCCGTTTGCTCGAGTAGCTCTTTGACGTGCGCCAGAATAAGAACTCGGCCACCCCACAGTCCAACGGCATCTTTACAGATACTGGCCATGATCGGGGTCTTGCCACCGGCTGTCGGCACGACCGCGCACGGGTTGTCATCGCGGGAGCGAAGGTGGTCGTACACCGCTGTTTTCACATCTTCCTGATAAGGTCGAAGTGTGATCATCTACTCAGATACCTTTCGGATTTGAACAATGGTCCTGCCGCCTTCGACAGGCTGTCCCTTCTCAATCGTGAGCCGGACAATCTGGCTGTCGTCGCTGTAGGCACCGCCGTGCTGTAGCGCATCGAGCAATGCTTTCTGCACGTTGTCGATATCTCGACGACGGCGATCGGGCGGATGAATCAACACATCAACCACCAGTGGTCCGCTGAGCGGGCGAACGCCTCGCGCCGCGAGGAGCGAGCAAACCGCAGCGCGGAATGCCCGCCCCCCGCGCGAAATGAGCGTCCGTGCCCCAACGCGCCGCCAGTAGTGGTTGACACTCGGCGGATAGGGAAGGTGGAACTCGACCATCACGATCGCTTCCACGGCGGAGAACTGCTGTTGGCAGGAGCCGCATGAGATGGCGACGCAACCGGAGTTGGTTGCTCTCGCTTCGCGTACCCCTTGATCTCATTGACGATGTCGCCGGTATCTGTCCGCTTCTTGCAGCGAACATGGATGACCAGCGGCAGGTTGTGAAGCTCGACCGAATCTTTCGGTGAGGGCACTCCAACAGCCCGACAGATTGCGGACAAGTCCGCACGCGCGATTTGTACTGCAACCGCATTCGGGTGATCGAGATTGAGCCGGGTCCACAACAGTCGGTTCTGATACTCGCCTTCGATAACCTGGAGAGTCAACTGCAGCAGACTGCCAGTGCCAGCCTTGTTGGGCTTCATCTCGCTATCGGTGATGACAGCCAGATACTTGCCTGCCGGGATGGGCTCGAAATCGCCGGTGGGTTCAACTTGATTGGCATCAAAGCCATGAAGCTCAGCCATTACTACGGGTTCCTTGTGATTGGGAAATTGCTTGAACAAACGCCGTCCAAGAGAGCGGCAACTCTTCCACGATTCCGTACCGGTTCTTGGCGACACACGAAGGGCCACCAACACACCTGAGAATTCGCTCGCCACCCCCTTTGCCAATGGCGTGAGCGATGGTTCGTTTGCGATTGAAGCCGGCATCTTCCGACTGCGTGCGGATCTTCCGCGTCGCGAATAACACGGCATCACTCCACTCGCTCATCAGCGCCGCAGCGTGCTTGTGGAGCCTGGGGCTGTAGCGGTCGTAGGGCGATGATTCGGGGTCCTCGAATCGCTCGACCTTGCTATGCGCGATCATCAAAACGACCATCCCACGCTGGTTTCGCAGCGCATTGAGGTGCTCGATGATTTCCCGCCAGTAGGTCAGCGCGAGCGTGTAGCCCTTGGCATAGCCACCAGCGACCTGCTCGATCGAGGTGGCGTTGTGTTCGGCACACAATCGGTCGAATACCAGTCGCTCAAGCCAATCCAGCGAATCGATAACCACGCTCTCGTAGTCATGCGACTCGCGCTGCAGATCCGTCAAAGCCGAGATCACCTCTTCGTACTTGGTCGCCAGCGGAAATTTGTCGACATCGATCTCATCCAAGCCGTCTTCACATTGGATGAAGACTGGCTTCGGTGCTTGAGAGGCGAAAGTCGATTTGCCGACGCCTTCGATTCCGTAACAAAGAATTCGAGGTGGTCTCGCGGTGCGACCCCGCTGTAGTTTTGAGAGCATGCTCACGCGGCCACCCCCTTGCACTGTTGCTGCTTGGAAACGCGTTCGACGTCGAACGCGTCAGGTCCGAACTCCCGAGCAATGAAGCCCGTGAAGAGCCGGTTGAGATCTCGTCCGATCTGCGTGCCCGCGTCGATGACGAGGGCACGCGTGTTCGGATCGAGGTAATGAGCCGCATCAAGTCGAGTCTGGGCTTCGCCATGCAGGCTCTCTGTTGCCAGAACGGCCAGCAGGAACGAGGCTTCGACCTCCTCGACGGGCACTTCCGCAGTGAAGCGGTAGCGATACAGTTCCTTGGTCATTTCGTTTTCCTCGCGTCGATTGGGTAGGTCTCTATCTGCTGACCTACCCGGTTCCGGCGCGAGATGACGATTACGATTCCAGGTAATCCTGCATGCCTGCTTTTTCGAATCGCTGCCGAATGCGACGCATCCAGTCGTTGAGCGTCGTGCGAGGAATGCCCATCACTTCCGCGATTTCCACCATCGTTCGCGATTTCCGCAGCTCGAGCATGGTTCGCCATGCGTCCGGCAGCGTGGACATGACCTCCGCCATGTCCAGCGCCAATTCGTTAAGCTCCTGCTCGCTGCGACGCTCGCGGCCGAATCGGGCATCGAGTTCTCGATCGCCGATGGTTTGGGACAACTCCGTCGGCCCTTCGTCGGTGATCTCGATCGTCACGTTGAGTGACGTGATCCGTCGATAGTCGCGTTTCTCCGCCTTCTTGTTGCGAAGCATGTTGGCGACGTACCGCTCGACAACGGCCGTGACGAATTTGTTGCGATGAGCAACGTCCGGATTGAATCGGGGCAGGCTCTGCAGCACGCGAGCGAATAGTTCCTGTTCGAGGGACTCGCGGTCCTGCAAAGTGAATCCAGCACGACCGATCAACTGGTTGACCTTGCGCTTGATAATGCCGCGGATGAAACGATCTTCACTGGGATCAAAACTGGCCTTCGCCATAATTAAAAACTCCTCGCCGGCGAGGAGCGGGTGGCGTGGGCACACGACGAGTGGCGAAGGGAATGCAGGCCAACGAAAAAGCGGAGGCGATGCGAGTCGCGCCATAATCGGCGTCGCCCACAATCGCCTCCGCTGTGCGGCCGGCTAAAATGTCAGGTGAACAAAATTGAAAAAACGAACGTCACGCAGCGGGTGCCTAACCCCAGTGATTAGGCGGGCACCTCCGTGACGATCATGCGAAACGGCAGACCGTGCTTGATTTCCAGGACGTCGATGATGCCGTTCTGCAATTCATCGAAAAATGCGAACAGCTCAACGACCTGCTGTTTCAACGAAAAATCCATCGAGTGCAGTTCAGGACGGGGACCGTTCTCCCCCGCGAACTTGTGCTCGCGGACAATGCCTGGACTTGGCGATAAAACTGGCTGGCCGTCACGAACGTGCAAGGCTTCGAGGCGACCAAAATTGATACGCTGTAACTCTCTTACGAACTGCCTGCGCTGGGGAGTCAATGATGCCCAGGAGTGTGCCATAACTCATTCCTTTCCTTGCGGAAACGAGTCTATGGCGCATGGCGTGGCTCCAATCTAGAACCATCAAGATACGCCGAGTGCGCCCTCAAAACGGAAGGGGGAGACACCCTGCGTAGCGGAGGCTACGTCTCGCGTAGCCTTACAAGCCCTGACAAAACCTTTCGGCACAGCATTTGCGCAATAGCCTGGTAGACCTCCTTGGCACCGGAGATTCCTACCATGGCCACGGCTCAACTTTCCCCCGAGTTCTTCGGCATCCTCGTCCACCACCTCCCTCCCGAATTGCCCGTCGGACCCGCGGGTGGCCGGCCTCGGGTCGGCCATCTCACGGCGATCCGAGTGATTTGGTTCGTACTGACCACTGGGGCCCGCTGGGAGGACGTCCCGCCCGAAATGGGCTGCTCCGGCCGCACGGCCCACCGCCGCCTCCGGGCCTGGGAAGAGGCTGGGATCTGGGATTGCCTGCACGCCGACCTGCTGGGGCTGCTGAAGCGAGCAGGCAAGCTCGACCTCGATACAGTGGTCGTCGACGGCGTCACGGTGCGGGCCTTCGGCGGCGGCGAGTCCACCGGCCCGAGCCCCGTGGACCGCAGAAAACTCGGCTCGAAACACACCGTCATGGTCAACAAGACGGGGGTCCCGCTGGTCATCCGCACCGCCGGAGCCAACGCCAGCGACCACACCCAGATCCTGCCCGTGATCCTCGACTTCCCCAAGGTTGGCGGGGTACCGGGCCGCCCCAAGGAGTTGCCCAACGCGGTGTATGCCGACCGGGGCTACGACAGCGAGTCCTTGAGGGCGCTCTTGTGGTGGCTCGGCATCGAGCCGCACATCGCCAAGCGGAAGACACCTCACGGCAGCGGCCTCGGAAAGGTCCGCTGGGTGGTCGAGCGGACGATCAGCTGGCTCAAGGGCCTGAGGCGTTTGCGGGTCCGGTACGACCGGCTCGGCGTGATCATGAACGCCTGGACGACGCTGGCAGCAAGCGTCATCTGCTTCCGCATCCTGCGTCGTCATGCTATGTGAATATCTAGGTTTTGTCAGAGCCTTTTAGAATTTTCTCATTTTTTTCTCACCCGTTCTTTACTGGTCGTGTTTCCCAGGAAAGCAAATCTTCGGGAATGTATCTCGGCGAGTTTCCGAAACTAATTGCTTTGCCCAAGTGGTCTGCCAGGTTGGGGTCGGTTTCCCTGATCTGCTGGTCGATGACCCTTTTTACGTTACTTCTGAAACTATCCCGGATGTTTTTCCGCTTATCATTGGATTGCTTCAGTTTTCCCCCAATGCCAACGGATTCATTGATCTTTGAGACGATCATGGTCAAATCGCTCTGGTACTGCTGTTCAAGCACATTATTGTTGTCCCGCCGGGCATTTTCGATCTCGGCGATTAATTCCTCGGCCTCCCTTCGGTAGTCCTTAACCGCTGCCCAATCAGATATGTCTCCTAAGCTTGCAAGCAGCGGATTTGACGCCGATTGTAGCCCTTGCTCGATCGCTTCCTGGTTGCTGATTGCTACATCGCAGAAATCGATTGCCGTTCTACAGACGATCTCGACGGCTTGTTGAGGCACATTAGGTGAACTGAGCAAGTAATAGAGGTAGCTTGCGCCAAGCCAAGGCAAAACAGTAAACGACTTTTGCCCTCGAAATCGAACCTGCCACGCACCACCCGAACGACGAAAGAGATTGTCCGGAAGAGGTTCGTCTGGTAACGGCGTGGCAGGGACGGAAGTAGGAAGATGAGATTCATAAACGATACGCATCAACGCGTCTGGTGGGAATAATCTCTGACGAATTCCAGAGCTGTGCACAGCAAACATTTTATCAATCACTGAGTTGACCTCTCTCGCATGCCGCCGGTACAAGTCAAAGCAACGCTGCGAGGTAGCCCCCGGGTTGCCGTCCATGAACCGTAACGCTCGAGCTACCTCCGGATACTTTGAGAGAAATTGCGTTGCTGTGGCAACTCGCTCAACCTGATTGGCGCGTTCAAGGTAGTTTGCAAACATGGTCTTGTCTTCATGAACCTTGACTGTTTTGTCGCGGCTTTGCGTGAATACATCTACTGCGTACTGCCCAAGCGGATCATGATTCTCTGCATTTGCTGCGATCACGGCAAAACGACGGTCAATGCATTGAGAGCACGTGCCACAATGAGAATGCTCCTTGGTCATTTCCCAAGTATGAGTACAGCTGATTGACGGGCCAACTAGTTCTTTGCAACCTGACCTAACTATCAGGTCCACCACTTCGCCTTTGGTTTTCCAAATAAACGGGTTCTCCACAAAGAAACCGTTATCCATCACAAGCGAAAGGAGCTTTTGAAATCCATCGAAGACACGCGGATGTGTTGTTCGAGTGGCTTTCCCGCCAACTACCTGGGCGCATATCGGCAGGTTCATGCTAATCACGCCATTCTCGTAGAATCGAACACTGGTTTGCCCCAACATGTTCGCAATTACTGCGCCCAGTGCGACATAAAGGAACGACCTGCTCCTTTGCGTATGTTCTCGGTTCATCCATTTCTTTTTGTGAACAGTTACGCGAATGTGCGTTGGCTTGTTAAAGTCCGCCTTTGCATCAAGCAAGGTCCGGATCGATCTGTAGCGTTTATCAAGCTTTTCCGTCGATCGATGATTAACAAGAATCAATCGACGTTTTTGATTGACGACCTCCTCGACAGCGCCACCGAGAGAATCCAGTCCCCCTGAAAACATGACCACTTGCTCGGGAAAACCAAGCATCGCTCCGTCGTCGTTGAGATTCGCCAGGAATCCTTGCAACGATGGGCGTTGCTTTATTGGCAGGAACTCGAAATCGTAATGATCGTCCGAAAGGAATCCGAGCGTCTCAGTAAGCAACTTTTTCACACTATCAGTCTGCCAAAAGTCAAAGTCACCAACTGGAATCACAAAATGAAAGCGGCGACGCCAGCTAGTGCCGAAGGTTTCGACGTCATTCACGCCTCTCTTGATCGCTTGGTCTGCGGCATAGACGTAAGTAGCGATATCGAGTAAGTCTCGAAGTCGAGTCGGAACATCTTTATAAATCTGCTTGCGAATGTCCTCAATTTCGAGCTTGATCTTGTGATCGTCGTCAGATCCATACAGGTGAAGGCGGAGAAGTTCACTTCCATCCTCAGGTTGCAAGTGAGGCGAGTCCGTTCCGCAAATGATGTATCGCTTACCTTCCATCGGCCTTAGCCCTCGCCTTCAGTTCGTCTTTCATTTTTTTCAGTGCATAGGAGGCAAAGCCCTTAACCGACTCACTTGAGATGCTGCCTTGTTCTTCGTAACGATGCTTGGAGAACCACTCCTCCGAAAACTGCTGGACGATCTCTGATGCCTCGCGACAGTGCGTGGTAAGCGCCTCTTCGAATTGAGCCATTTGATTCATTGTTGCAAATCTTTGACCCTCACCGAGATTTGTCGCAAGTGTCTTACTCAGAAAATAATTCATGCATTCATTCGTTAGCCTGGCGAAGAACTCGCGTGTGAGCATCCCAAACTCCTTTTCTTTTCGGAACTGTGCTAGCGCTTGCTGTGCATGCTCGGCCTGAAGGTTGAACAGCGACCCCTGTTCGAGTTTAGGTTCCAAGCGACGGATTACTGCATCAACCAACGCGCGTTGTGCCAATTCGCCCAGATCCGAATGTCCATCTATCGAAGCAAAGTGCCTGTCGAGCGCATCAGTGAGAGCAACGGCAATTCCGGGAAGCGATGTGTTTGCGGGAATGTCGATGCCGTGTTCTCGAAGGTACTCGAGCGGGCTAGGATGGGACTGTGCTAGTCCAAGCTGGGTCATTAGCCAAACCGCGTGGTTGTAGCCGCTATCGTCGCTGACGAATGAGAATGCTGACTCGGCGGCCTTGATGGTAGCATTGGCGACTTGGGCCACGTCTGCACCCGAAGCGACGAGTTCAACGACTTCTCGCCATTTTCGTGTTTGCGGTAGTTGCCCAAGCCTCGTATGCCCCATCGCCTTTTGTTCCGTGGTTTCGCTGAATCAGTCTTGCCGTCGCATCATAAACAGGTGCTCCATCCGACAATATCGAAATGTCGAATGGCGTTGGATCTAGTGTCACTCCCACATTTTGCTCTTGAAGCCTAAGGCGGTTGCGTTTTCGGTAACAGCACGCTTGATTTGGTCCGAAGCTCCGGACGGGAAGTCGGCGTTGATTTCGAGTGTGATGTTGAGCGATGCGTTAGGGTCACCTGCCAGGAGGCTGATGATTTCCTCGGCGACTTGGACGAGGTGCATCTTGGCGGCTGAGGGCTTGATCTGGATGGAACCGTGAAAGGTCTTCGGTTTCGATGCGGTGGTTGTGCCTCCGCCAGTCGTGCCCGTTCCGCCGCTGGTTCCGGTTCCAGTCTCGCTGCCAGTGGTTGAGCCTGTGCCAGTCGCGCCGCCGGTTGTGGCACCGCCGGTTGATGTGCCGCCAGTGGTCTCTGTTGTACCAGACTTTTTGGCTTCCTCCGCCTTCTTCAAGTTGGTCTGGTATTCGAGGGCGGCGTTGGGCTCGATCAGCAGAAGCGTGTCGTCGAACTGAACGTTTCCTTCGCCAACATGGAACCCGGTGTATTTGTCGCCTTCCTGGCCGTAGGCCGTGCCGAAGAAGTCGCTTGATGCTGCTCCCGTGCGAATTGCCTGTGTCAACGAATCGCGGTTCTTGAGCCTCGGCAAGTACAAATATCGCAGCGTGTCTTCCCAGAAGGCCATCGCTCCAGCTGCGGCTTTACCGTCCTTCCAGTACAGATACTTGAGCTTCGCGCGGAGGTGGATCGGGGACCAGGTCGTGATGACCAGTTCGTTGTCGATGCAGACTCGCTCGATCTCGCTGCCTGCCGAGCCGCCGGTGGTCGTGAGCGGGAATGCTTCGACGGTCGGCTTCGGGTCGGTGGGCGTATTTTGAACCGGGCACAGGAGCCATTTGTAGCATTCACGCGCGGCGCGGGGCACGACTTCTTCGGCGCTTTGAAGTTCCTTTTCGGCTTGCTTCTTTTGGAGCAGGTCGATGTTGAGTCGGCCTTCCTTTACGTCTTCGACGATGGAGTGCCAAGCCAGAGCCACGCGGGCGGTGTCTCGGAGTCTGGCCAGTACAGCCATGTCGGGTGCGAGAAAGACGAGCCGATTGCCTCGGTATCGCGGCTTGGTGCCGTTGTTGCGCACGTAATCGAGTACCACGCCTTCAGCCGGTTGTTTCAGATCTCGCGAGTGGCAGTTTTCTGGCGCGAGGACGACGAGGCGGAGCGCACTATCATCGGGTACGTCACCATGCGGTGTGAAGATGTGGACGCCGTCGAAGAATGTCGCGCTGCCCACCATCTTCTTGAGCGCTTCGCCGATTTTGCCTCGCACATCGGTGCCGTCTTCAAATCGTCGCTTACGGTCTTCCATTTCGCGGCGCAGGTTGGCGCGGGTATCGAACCAGAAGCGAGTGGCCTCTTGGGCTTTGTCGCCGGAGCTGTTGAGGTAGTGGAGTCGATCCGCCAAGCGGTTTAGGGCGTCGATGTAGGTAGCGGAGGTCTGGCCCGGCTGTAAACAACCGAGCAGGACGCGAGCCCGATCGAGGCCACGAATTCCAGCCTTCCCGGCAACCGACGAGGGGGCACTGCCGAGAAACAGCGTGCGGGCGACGCGGCGAGCGGCGTTCACTTGGCCGAAGCGAGGTTCCTTGTTCTCCAGCTCGGTCGTCTCGGCACGGTCGCCGTCGATGTCCTTTTCGACAACGGCGTCCCAACCGGCGGGCAAATAGTACGTCAGCTCGTTCCGCGAACTACCATCGTGCAGCGGAAGACTACCGGGCAGAATCATCAGGTCTTTGTTGTCATCCTTCCAGAGTCGGTAGATGACCTTGGCCATCAATTTCAGCACACCGCGTGTGCGCTGGAATCCGTCGATAGTGGTCCAGTCCTCGTACAGCCGATCGAACACTTCGGGATGGATCGGGTAGGCTTGCACCAGTCGGTCGTAGTAGCGGCCTTCCTGCGTCTCGGCGGGAAGCTTGGAACCTTCGGCCACATAGGCATCGGCAAAGGCTCGGCATACTGCGTCGCGGGTTTTGCCGTCACGCATTGGCTCGAACAATCGCCGCCGCACAATCTCAAACGCTTCCTCGGTGGCGACCGGCTTCCAGAGCGCCTGAATTCGACCAAAGGTCTTTTCAAGAGCCCGGAGTGCCGCGACGCCACGTTGGCTGCCAGCTTCAACTTCGGATTCGGGCAACGATGCCAGGACGATGGCATTGGGAACGAGCTTCACCGCTTCCGTGAGCGCCTGCACGAACGACAGGTTGGTGTCGTAGCTGCCGCCGCTCAGGGTCTGGCCTTCGGAGAACTGCCGGACGTAGGCGACGAGTTCGTCGATCAGAATGATGCATGGTGCATATTGGGTCAGCAAATCGCGCAACACGTCTTTGCCTGGCGACGTTCCCGTGGCATCGGCTTCCTTTACCAGCGCGTACCCCTCGCTCCCGCCAAGCTGCCAAGCAAGTTCGCCCCACAGCGTCTTGATCGTTTGCTTGCCGTGTTTCCAGGCTTGGCCGGGCGCGTGAGCCGTCCCGTCCAAAACCGCAACGCGGGCCTGGGGTACGTCCATCATTCCGGCTTGCTCGACGAGCGAGGGAATGCCGGCCAGTTCCGACAGAGCGCACTTGCGTGTGGCTAGGTGGTATACGGCCAGCATGGTGTGCGTCTTGCCGCCACCGAACGCGGTTTGAAGCTGGATGACCGGCTCGCCACCCTTGCTGACAAGCCGCTGGGCAACCTGCGTCAACAATAATCGCATCCCCTCGGTGATGAAGGTGCGATCATAGAACGCCGAGGCATCCTGGTATTCTTTGGTGGCTTTTCCGGAATGCACCGCCGTGATATCGGCCGCGAACTCCGACTGCTGAAAGGTTCCTTCCAGCACATCGCGATGCGGTACAGCAATTTCTCGCCAAGGTTTCATGGTCTGTTCCCTCAATTGTCAAACAGTGTGCGTTGGGTGGCGGTCGGTTCTTTGGCGGCGGCGGATTCGATTCCGGACCAGGAGGTGACGACTTCGTTGTAGGCGCGGGCGTCTTCGGCCCAGTTCTTGCGCTCGCAGAGCGTGTAAAGCCGGTATGCGAGTTGGCGGGCGGCTTCGGCTTTGGACTGAACAGCGGCAAAGACAGCCGCCGCTCCCGTTTCGCCGTCGGTGTTGAAGACGCGGATCAGTTGGTGCAGGACTTCCCAAATTGGAAGCCGTTGATCGGCTTGCGGGTCCCAGTCACTCGGATACTCAGCCCATTTCAGCAGACGAACATTCCCGCCCGCCGCGTGGAGCACTCCTGCCTGCTTTACGCCGTCGACGCTGGTTCCTTTAGATCGGGCAAGTACATCCGCCTCGCCGAAGTTGCCTGTCTCCCAGCCATATTGCTCGAACCAGTGCAAACAGAACTGTGTATCAGCGTCGAAGTCATCTTCTGCAAGGAATCGATTAATAAGTTGGAGTGCAGTGTGTACAGTCATCGGAGTTCCGTCAGCCTCTAGCACTGCTGAGTATTTTGAAAAGACTGCCATGCCCGGACCGATGATTGCTTGGGAAAGGTCGACCGGCGCGACGGGCGAATGTAGGCCCTCACTCTCCCGAGTCATGGCATCTAACGCAATTGGAAGAGTGGCATTCAGCTCTCGTATGAAATGGCGTCGGGAAATTGAATCAGCCCCAGGCTTTCGCCGTTGACACACAAGCACTATTGATGACGCGAGAGCATTCGAGTCCATGCCACGCATTCGACTAGAATTTTCAGTTCTTACGGGCCATGTGCCGGTAATATGCAAACCAGAGCTAAGCACAGCTTCGAGAAACGTCTCCCATCCTGTACTGTTCGTTCCAGCAGCTTCCGTTTCAGATTGTTTGAATGCGTAGAATATGGTTACAGGAAACGCGGGATGTGACTGAGCAGCCAGTCTTCGCATTACCAGCGTCATTCCGCTCAAAAAGAATTGCTCGGCCTTCTCTTTCGTTCCGTGTCGGTATGTTACGGCGACAAGTTCCTCGGCTTTTGGGACAGCGATCGTAGCGAGTAGTTCAGGAAAGACTTCGCGAAGAGAGCGCCTGAGCCAGATGTAAAAGAAGTCAGATAAGTCGGCATAGCCAATATTGTCATAATAAGGCGGATCAGTTGAGATAACCTTACCACATGAAATATTTTGGGTTGAAGCATCCGCCTGCTGCGCCAAGCCGATTGACTTTGCGGACACACCTCCAAACGCATTTGCGAAAGCATTCGAAATGCCGTTTACGAAAACGGCCCAAGAGCCGGACGAATCACCAAGCGGGTTCCCCTCGGCGAAGTCCCAGATGATTGGGATGGCTTGCCTTCCAAAGAGATTTCGTGGGCATTGCGCGATCGGCTCCCATCGGCAAAGGCTATTTGCCAAGTCAGCTTGCTTGCTCAGGACGAATGCAAGATACACACTAATTGCTTCGGCATAGGCTCTTGCACCATTGCCATGATGCCCGAGTGCTTGATCATCGTCGGCGAAGCCGGCGGAGATAGCGTCCGCGCAGATCTTTGTACGCGATTCGCTCACGAGATCACTGAGAGTTATCAAGGCCTTTAGCTGGCGTGACGTAAACAACTGATCGAATCGGGTCATGCCATAGAGTAGGCATGTCATAGGTCGTGGATCGTTTGCAATTTGAACTCTAATTGAATCAACCCCAGCACCAGGGGATGCTGCCTTTGCAATCTCTTCGTGCTCGGCAGTTGGCGAGTGATAAACACGACCGCTCGTGCCTTCAGCCACGATTGCCATAAGCTTTGCACCCATGCGGCCTGCGGCCGCCTCTGCTTTAATATATTCTGGTTCAATTGCGGCTTGGGACATGACGCAGCGAAAGTTTGCGCCTCTAGCAGCCTTTGTCCCGGTCTTAGCTTCGACCGGTGGTTTGCCGGTTCTAACGGCAAAGTGATAACATCCCTGCGCAATCACTGGCTCGACGTAACTCTCCTTACCCGGCTTGCTGCAAAGGATAAAAGAACTAGCAAGAGGCACATCAATGTGCGAAAACGCAGGGTTCGGGCTCTTGACGGTTCTGGCCCAAAGCCAAGCAATGACGTTCAGCTTCCTGCCCTCATACGATTTTAGATCTGGGCGATCTTTCACAGTATGACTTGTGATGGCAAGGGGCGGATAGAGACTGCCGATGCGCTTCTTTGCTTCGTCTAATATCCACTGGCCGTAGTAACGCAGATCTTCCGCAATACCCTCCGCTCCCCTCCGATCACCTGCAATTAATAGCTCGGCGTTCCGCGACTGAGCGTTCACCGGTGGCCTTCCAGCAAATCTCGGCGGAATCTCAATCATTGCTTTGTTAATGAGTACGGAAACAGGATTCAGGTCGGAGGCGTACGCATCGATCCCAAGGCGATGCGCTTCAAGGGGAATAGCTCCGCCGCCTGCGAATGGATCATGCAATCCAGGAAGCTTGTCAGCGTCAAACAGTTCCTTAGCGAGTGGGTGTTCCTTATTGAGTTCACACGTCTCTCGCCAGCTTTGGCGGATCGCATCGCGCGCCTTTTTTAGAAATGTCTCGTTTGTAGTGTTTTCCCATTTCACCAGCTCTTCGATGATTTCAAAGAGTCGGGCACGGGCTTTTGTCCAATGTCCTTTGACCTGCTGGTTTGGTTCGTTCCCCGGGTTTTGGCATCGCCAAAGATCCTCAGGGTCATTCACCAGCTGTGAGAAGATCACTGCTCGCGCCGCCGCGAGTGGGCGACGCGCCCACCAAAGATGCAACGAACTTGGATGGCCCTGCCTAATGGATTTTTCCCGAGCCGACGCTTCGTTTATTGCGTCCAGCGGCAATGCAACTTCGATCAACTTCTTCGGCGAGATAACGGGATGATTAACGGTCATCGTGACTCGCCTTTCTGAAGCAGATCGCTCAGGTTGTAATTGATCGAGGAAACGCCCCAGCCGGGCTCGCGGTCGAACGGGCGTCGAATGTAGTACGGCCCTTCGTGGCTGTCGTCTTCGTTGACCAGGACGATAGCCAGCACGAACTTGTCGCCTTGATTGAAGGCGTAGAGCATCTCATTGCGGGTGACGGTAATCGTGGCTGCCCCTTTGATGCGTCCCTTGACCTCAATGTGACGCGGGTCCGGTTGCTTTTGTTCGATGGCTGGCGGATGCGATGTCAGATCCCAGCCGCATTTGTCAGCGGACACATCGACAACGTGGCAGCCTTGGGATTCTTCAGTGTGCCGGACGGCGTCCATCGCGATGCGTTCGATACGGCTGCGAGCGATTGGATCGGCTGAGAAGCTGGACGAGGATTCTTCCTCGCCGCGAACCCGACGCATCAAGCCAGCCGGAACGACCAGAGCACCACCGAGGACAATCGGTGTGCCGTTAACAACGTGACGCATCGACTGGAGTTCCTTCCTGCGATTCTCCAACCGACCTTCGAGATCGGTGACGGTGCGGCGGGCGTTCTCCACGTTCAAACGCACATCCTTGCCCGCTTCCTGGTCTTCCTTCAGCTTGAGCCAACGATCCGACCAGAATTCAATCTCGCGACTCAATCGCTCATGAACGGCTGCCAGCGTCTTGTCGACATGGGCCACGCGACGGTCGTTTACTTCGCGGAAGTGTTCTGGAACGATCGATGTGGCAGCCAGCGCCACAGCACGTTGTTCCTGGTCGGCCCGAATCCATGGCGCATCGAGAACGTCTTTGATGAGCGATCGCTCTGAATCGGCCAGTGGCTCCAAGTCGAGATGCGGTGCCCAGCCTGCGAACGAAGTTGAGCCATCGGGGTTGACTCGCACAAACTGCAATCGCTTGGAGAGGACTTGCCCATCGCCTGATTTCACTTCGTGCGTGACGAGGAACATGAGCCACGGCTCGACGCCATCATCGGCGGGGTCAATCAGCACCGTTCCTTGACGCAGGAGGTTGGCATGCTGCTCCAGCAGCAAGTCACTGACGGCGAGCATCAACGGATGACCGGGATGCATCAGGACGGCGCGGGAGATTCCTGGTTTATCAGACGGTTGCAAGGCATCCTTTTCAAAGCAGATGCGATCGTAGCGTTTCAACACCGGCTCTTGTTCGCGGCGATTGCGGCCGGTGATCCGGCGATCACGCTCGCGAATGGATGTGGGGACGTGGGTGACCTCGAACCGTCCCAGCTCGCGTGGATAGATCGAACCGCCGATTTGCTCAAAGGCCTTTAGGAAGAACGATCGCACGAAGTAGGGTTGCAGGCGGCGTGCTTCGGCCTTCTCCATTTCTCCCTTCACGGCATACAGCCGGTCGGCACTCATCGTCTCTTGCGCGAGTGCGTTTCGGTTGAGAAGGGATTTCAAATGGTTGTGATCGAGAGCTTGGTCGATCTTGCGCGAGAGTCGAGACCGCACTTCGGGTTGATCGCCGTAGCGAATGGCTTGAATCAGCAAATCCTTCAAGCTGGTTTCTTCGAAGACTTCGCCCAGGATGTCGAACACACGACCTTTCAAAGCGTCGCTTTCGACTTCCAATTTTTCCAGCAGCCGATGGTAAACGTCGCCTTCGCGTGTCTCTTTTGCCACGAGGTTCCAAAGATGGCAAACCTCGACTTGTCCGATTCGGTGAATACGACCGAATCGTTGTTCCAGCCGATTGGGGTTCCACGGGAGATCGTAGTTGACCATCAGGTTGGCACATTGCAGGTTCACACCTTCGCCCGCTGCATCGGTAGCGACCAGCACACGGACATCGGGATCGGAACGAAACAATGCCTGAATCTTACGTCGTTCGTCGCGATGCGTTCCGCCATGAATCGTGACGACCGCTTCATGATTGCCGATCACGCCAGCAATCTTTTCATGGAGATAATTGAGCGTGTCGCGATGCTCGGAAAAGATGATCAACTTGCGTTGGCGACCGGATGCATCGCGCATCTCAGGTGCGTTTTGCAGGATCTTGGAGAGTTCGTCCCATTTGCGATCCTGGCCCGATGCGACCACGGTCTTGGCTTGGGCCTCAAGGCCTTTGAGAATGACGATCTCAGCCTCAAGCTCGTTGATGCTGCGGGCGGCCGTGGCATCATCGACGAGGGTCTCTTCCAGGTTTTCTTGTTCTTCGGCATTGAGATCGTCGTCATCCTCGGGAACGTCCGCCAATGTATCGGCGAGTACTTGGCGGCCCCGAATGCCGAGCTTCTCTTCACGTAGTCGGCTTTCGAGACGTTCCTTGCGGCGGCGCAGCGATTGGTAGATGGCTTCTGGACTAGAGGCGAGTCGTCGCTGAAGTGCGGTAAGTGCGAAACCAACCGATCCCTTACGAGAGCCGGTCAACTCGTCGGCCTTGCCCATTTCCGTTTTGACGTAGTCCGTGACAGACTCGTACAGGCCAACTTCGATGTCGGAAAGCTTGTAGTTGACGGTGTAGGCTTTGCGTTCTGGGAACAGCGGTGTGTTGTCGAACTTGACGAGTTCTTCCTTGACCATCCGCCGCATGAGGTCAGAGCAATCAACCTGGTGTGCCGCATCGCCCCGGAACTTGCCGTAGAAACGGTCGGAATCAAGGAGGGACAGAAATAGTTGGAAGTCCTCGTCTTTGCCGTTGTGGGGAGTCGCTGTCATCAAAAGCAGGTGGCGAGTTCGTTCACCAACTCGCTCAGCCAGACGAAAGCGAGCGGTTTTTTCCAGCTTCGTTCCGAAGTAGTGTGCCGACAACTTGTGGGCTTCGTCGAATACGACCAAATCCCAACCCGCTTCCAACAACTTGATCTGTAGATTCCCAGGCGCTCGTCCTGTGGGTGTTTGCTCTTCGGCCCGGGACAGCTGGTCCAAGCGAATGATCAGGTGATTATGTTCTTCAAATGGGTTGCCGCTAGGAGAGGCTTGTTCAAGCTCCGACGAATAGATGCGGAACTCCAAGCCGAACTTTTCGTATAACTCGTCTCGCCATTGTTCCACCAAGCTACCAGGTGCCACAATCAATATGCGATGCGCATCGGCTCGCATGACGAGCTCGCGAATATAGAGGCCCGCCATGATCGTCTTGCCCGCGCCCGGATCGTCGGCCAGGACAAATCGGAGCGGCTGCCGGGGAAGCATCGATTCGTAGACGGCAGTGATTTGATGCGGCAACGGATCGACGTTTGATGTGTGGACCGCCATCATCGGATCGAACAGGAACGCGAGGTCGATGCGTTTGGCTTCGCAAGTCAACTGAAACGCCGCGCCATCGCCATCAAACGACCACGGACGCTCGACGGTGGCGATGCTGAGATTGGCTTCGTCATCGCGGCCAAGTAGACGTTCTTTCGTGGTGCCATCGGGCGTTCGATAGAAGACCTGCACCGCACCATCACCAATCGGCACGACGGCAGCGACGGTCGCGACTGAAGCAGGCTCCAGTCCGACAAGCGGAAGTCCAGGTTTGAGGTCTTCGAGTTTGAGCATTGTTGTTTGTAACTCAGACCTTTGGTTTCTTTGGCAATGGCACTGGCCGCGCCAGTGTCTTCAGGAACTTTTCCAAATCGTCTCTCCGGAACAGCCGGTATCCGTTCGCCGGGTTCTTGTGCATGGGGATCTTGCCGTCAGTCGCCCAGGTCCGGATCGTGCCCTGCGACACCCCCAGAATCTCGGCAGCCTCGGCCACCATCACGTATTCACTTACTTTTGTTTTGGCCATGTGACACGCCCTCGTCCGAACGAGTGATGCTCGACAGACGGAAGTATAGCAAACCCTACAGGCCAATGATAGCAATGCTGCATTGGCCAAGTTGCCTCGTTTCCCAGTCGGATTCTCTCTCTGAACAGCCCAGATCCACCGCAGCAACGATGGATGTATCGGGTCAGAATCGACAGCGGCTTGGACACCTTCGGTCAAGATCACGCCTTTGCCGGGCTGAAAAATTTGCCGGAGCCCGTCAGCGTCGAGCTCCACCGGGTAGTTCAGAAGTAGGCGAACTCTCTATCCCTGTTGTCTGACGGCGATGCGACCGCGAAGCGGAACACGTTGTGGGCGTTTCTACGGACGCGACCATGACGAAATTGACCGACCCCAACGAACTGAGTCGCGATGAACGAATCTGCGAACTGGCCAGCATTCTCGCGAAAGGCGTAATCAGGCTCCTGGACGCCGCATCTTCAGGTCAGGAATCCTCAACGAAAGAGCCCCAGAGTTGCTCAATAGAGCCTTGATCTTTCCTCCAAAACGAGGCTCACTGTGTCCCCGTGTTCAATATTGGCTCACGTTTTCTATGGAGGACAAGAATGGTTGAAAAACAGAAACAATCAGGCGAGGCAGGCCACAGCGTGCTTCGCCAGATCAATGAGATTCAGCGGATGTCGCTGAACGAGCTTCGCAAGAAATGGGTGGATCTTTTCGGTAGCGATCCCGCCAACCTGTCAAAGCCGTATCTGGTCCGTCGCCTCGCCTACCGGGTGCAGGAGCTGACGTTGGGAGGCCTGTCGAAAGCGACTCGGGAGAAACTGGCTAGCTGGGCGGAGAACCCAAAACAGACCGAAAAGAAAACGGTACGCGAAAAAACCTCGTTGCAGTTGGGGACGAGACTACTGCGAGATTGGCACGGCGAGAGATACGAAGTGATTGTTCAGGAGGATGGTTTCCTTTTTCAGGGCAAGAAGTATCGCAGCCTCAGCGCGATCGCTCGATCGATCACGGGCACTCATCGCGGTGGCCGTCGCTTTTTCGGCCTGCAGCCGACCAGTAGCAAAGGCGGCTCTAAATGATCAGTGACAAAAAGAAGATCCGCTGCGCGATCTACAGCCGCAAAAGCCATGAAGAGGGCCTCGATCAGGACTTCAACTCGCTCGACGCCCAGCGCGCCGCCGCCGAAGCCTACGTTCAGTCGCAGGTACACGAAGGCTGGAAGTTACTGCCAACCCGCTACGACGACGGCGGGTTCTCCGGCGGGAACATGGATCGGCCGGCGCTCAATGCGCTGATCGACGACATCCGTGCCGGAAAGATCGATTGCGTGGTTGTCTACAAGGTCGACCGCCTGAGCCGATCGCTGTTGGACTTCTCAAGGCTCATCGCCTTGTTTGACGAATACCAAGTTTCGTTTGTCTCGGTCACGCAGCAGTTCAATACGACCACGTCGATGGGGCGGCTGACGCTCAACATACTCCTTTCGTTCGCCCAATTCGAACGGGAGATTATTGGCGAGCGAATCCGCGACAAGAAGCTACTCACCGCCCGCCAAGGCAAATACATCGGGGGGCAACCCAAGCTGGGAATCGATATTGTCGATCGGCGATACGCCATCAACGAAGAGGAAGCCAAGCTGGTGCGGCGCATCTTCAAGTTGGCCGTGCAGCTCCAGTCCTGCCAGAAGATCGCTGATACGCTCAACGGCGAGGGGATTCGTTCCAAGGTCTACAACACCAAGACCGGCAAGACATTTGGTGGAAATCTCTACTCGGGTCGCAGCGTCCACAACATTCTCACCGACGCGAAGTACATCGGCCGGATCGTTCACAAAGGTGTCAGTTACCAAGCGGAGCATCAAGCGATTATTGCCGAAAACCTGTTCGAGCAGGTCCGCAAGATTCTCGCTGCCAACCGAACCTACACCCACGAACATCAAGCGACACGATTCGCCATGTTGCGTCGTTTAATTCACTGCGGCGAGTGCGGCAGCCTGGTTCTACCCGCGTGGACGAACAACCACGGACGAGAGTATCGATACTACACCTGTTCCAAGAAGGTAAAGTCGGGCTACAAGAAGTGCTCGCTACCATCGCTGCCCGCGGGCGAGCTCGAGAAGATCGTCATCGAACAACTTCGCTCGCTTCTTCGCCACCCCGACGTGATTGCCCACACGTTCCGCGAGGTTTACGCCAGTTCGCAAAGTGGCCCGGATGCGACGACGGTATCGCGCCTTGAAGAACTACGCGGACGTCGCCACCAAGCGGAACAGGCGGCCCGGTCACTCCTGAATCTCAACGATCCTGAGGGCCCTTTCGTTCAAACGGAGCTCAAACGAATCAACGGAGAAATGAAATTACTTGGTGATTCCATTCGTGGGCTCGAATCGGTCCCGAATTCCGCACGAGCCGTTGAGCTATCCGAAGTCACCCAGGCACTACAGCGACTCGATCCGGTCTGGGAAGTCCTTTACCCCAAAGAGCAATCTCGCGTTCTGGAGCTGCTCGTTGAATCAGTCACTGTTTCCAAGCACAGCGTGGACATTCATTTCCGGGCCAATGGCATTGAACAAATCGTCGACGAGTTGACACCCATGAGCGAGCGAACAGATGGCTAAAACGAAACGAACCAAAGCGAACAAATCCGACCAATCACTTGAGGATGATTTCACCGCCGAGAACCTTGAACCCGCGTTCGCGCTGTCGGATTGCAAGATCACCGTTCGCCGGGACGGGGGCAAGGTGGTGGTGTCCGTGCCCGTCAGGTTCTATCGCCGCAACGGCCGGCAGATGATATTGGCGCAGGACGACGCTTTGAGCACCAACCAACAGGACGCTCTCTCCCCCAACACCGCCCTCATCGTCAACTTGGCGAAGGCTTGGCTCTGGCAAGAACAGTTGGAATCCGGCGAATTTGAATCGCTGGAGGAAATCGCAACTGCAAACAACATCGATCGAGCCCACATCAGCCGCATTCTTCAATTGACGTCATTGTCACCAGAAATGGTCGAGCAAATTATGACTGGTAATGAACCCGAAGGTTTGAGTCTCCGTCGGCTGCGAAAGGGCATTTCTGTCATTTGGAGCCAGCAGCCATAAGTCATTCCCTGCAATGCCTCGGCGAGACTCCCGATCAAGCAAGAGGTTCTTGGGATCGACACCGAAGCTCATCAAGTTTCTTCGAAATGGATCCTTTGTGTTTGTCGTCTTTGCAGACATCAAGTGCTAGATTCAAATCCTCGACGGCCTTTTCGTCTCCTCGCTTACGACGAAGCTCGAATCGTTGTTCGTAAAGAGCTGCTCTGAAATTGGCGGCCTTCGGTTCTTCAATAGCCTCATCGATCAGCACTATCGCACGATCGAACTCGCCCAGTTCGCCAATCGCTTTTGCAAGCCAATAACGATTCCAGGCATTGGGCTTGCGATCAACAAGCGGACTGAGCACGAGTTTTGCGTCTTCGTAGCGTCGCAATCGGAAATACGCATGCCCCATTTGTTGCACAACAAAATCGCTCTTGTTGCTCAATGAGTCAAAAAAGGCCAATGCAAGAATGGCATACTCGTCGGTATTTTCGACTGTCTTCGCGTCGCTCGCTGAAAGATAGATATTTCCCCAGGCCTCTCGTTCCTTGTCGTCTCCAATTTCCTCTGGTCGTACGATACCCAACGATGACAACACTTCTAGGAACAGATTTTCGTCGTGATACCTCAACGCCCTTCCAATATTTGCGAACGACACGAATGCTTGATCGAAACCTCTAGCCGCAGACGCCATGATGAACTCTGCGACTAGTCCTCCATAGGTATTCAGCGCTTCCGGTAATGCATTTGGGATGCCTTTATTCAGTAATCCCCATCCTAACGTTTCAATAGACGCCAATACGACAGAAATGGATGCATCGTCTGGATTCGTCCTCGCACTTTCTAGGATACTCAGCAGAAGTTTGCGTCCTCGCTCAACGTCTGAAACATCGCCGTACAAAAGCAAGCGCGCGAGAAGAAGATTTGTTGCTGGACTGTTGTATTCGCGTGCAACGTCTTCAGCGAGTTCTTTGGCGTCATCGAACCGTTTTAGGTTCCGAAGAGCCTTTGCTTTGTGATGGAGCACTGTTCGTCGACCAAAGCTAGATATGGTCTTCGTTTGTGCCACTCGTGAATACAAATGAATTCGTTGTTCCAGCGATTTCCGAGCGTCATCCTCACCCAGGTCCAATTTGTCTCGGCGGTACAAGCACTCCAGCAACTCGCAAAACGCACTCACATCAATATCTTGATTGACAGCGCCAGTCTCTAGATCGGTTGAAAGTTCCTTTGGATCAGGCAAACTTGCAGGGATTATTTCTTCACTCGACCATGCATGAGCAAGACAGTAAAGGCAAGAACTGCGTTTCGGATTCGCTGACAACAGCCGCTGCAGGTGAGACTTGTGTATTTGGCAGAAGTTGAGGAAATTCAGGGCTTCTCCAGGAGAGAATGCAAGTTGTTGAACGTGTGTCTCTAGTTTCGTTGAAAACTCTGTCTCGTAACGGTGAATGGGAATACCCGTGGATTTGAGGGCAGCCCAAACAACTTCGTGTAGTCGAATTACATCGTGCCGATCAGCGGATAGTAAACAAGACCCTTCGAGTTTTCTTAGTCCAACCGGCGCGATCACGCGTCTTGCGAATGCGCGGTCAACGCGTCCCGACCCTGACCACAGAAACATTGCGAGCTCTCGCTCAAGAGATTGTCGTATTCTGCCAAGAAGACGATCGGTTAGGCGTTGCACCCTTTCTTCATCTTGATACTCTCCAATCGCATCGCAGTCGGCGTACAAGTCGTCCCAACTACTCTCTTTGACACCAGCATTCATCAGTCGCAATGTCAGAACATGTCCCGCAGCTGTCGATCGCACTTTCTCGAGCACAAATGCAGGGCATTTAGAGCTAATACCCTCTTGTAGAATCTGAAGTGCGCTACCATCGTCTAAGTCAGGAATACGATAGTCACCTTCTTTCGCGATCTGGCGTGTGACTAGAATTGCAGATCTGTTGTTTGTTCGCGATTGCATCTGCGCCACAGTTTGTGGTATCCGCAGATCATCGAGCACGAGTAAGCAAGATCTCTCTTGAAGCAAGGTATCAATGTTCACTCGTCGTCCACGACGTTCAACATCGAGGCCTTTGAGTTCGGCGAAGTCTCTAACTTCAGTTGCTACTACCCAAACTACAAGGTCAAACTCCTTGGCGAGTTCATTAGAAACGGCAACGGCCGTTTCAGTCTTGCCAGATCCGCTTACTCCGGCGATGGCTGCAATGCGGTCGCGGCGAATCCTGCTTGCGACCTCGTCAATCACATTGATTTGGCGGACATAGTGATCGCTTTGGGACGGTACAAGATTTGTAACGGCGTATTCATCGCGAATACGCGCAAGAGGGCCTAGAATCGATGAAAGACAATCGGTCGCGTCATCATTCAAAAGCAGATCGTCAACGATAAATTCAGCAATTCTTCGTGAATCATAGACTTCGACTGAGATACCTCTGCGGTTTGAAAGCCAGCCTCGGATATTCGTCAATCGCGTGCCTAGCTTTGGACCACAGTCTTGAGCGGATAGTAAGAAAATGCGATTTGCCTGTGGATGGTTCGAACGGACATGGCGATAATCGCCACACAGCTTCTTGAACGGCTTTTCGAAGTAGTTCTTTTCCGCACTGTACTGAAAGGCAATCTCTCCGCTTGCCGAATAGCTATCAATCGTGTGGCCGACCGGGAGTCCGTTAGCGTTTAGCCCGCGGTGTGTAAGGTCTTCGGTAACCAAGTAATCCGCAATCTTCTGTCCAAATGATTCAAACAATGGACCAATGTCGGATATCCCACGAATGAGTTCGTTGACGAGGTAGCGTCGATGTGAGGGGTTCATTGTCGCATTCCAATCCAGTTATTTCAGTTCTGACGTCGCTTTGCCGCAGTACCGCTGCGATTCGCTCACCATCTCGCAGGCGTGACGCGGGTTCCTCCGCATCGCGCCTCCTGGGAGTTCAACCAAAATTGCCTCAGGGGATAAATTGACATAACTCGTCCATCTTACGTGACTTGTAGCGTCGTGACTCACTTGGGGTGAGTCACGGTGTTTAGAGCCTTTCGATCGATTTGAGCCCTTCGGGACTAAAAATCGGCGCGAGGTGCGTCACGCGTCGAAGGTTGGACTGGAAGTCCAACACGCGAAAAAGTCCCATATATCGGCGTAGAAACGCAAAGACCCGCTGGGGTGAGCCAGCGGGTCTTTTGTGTTGTGGTCACGTTGCGGTGACCAAGTTTATGGAGGCGGCGGGAATTGAACCCGCGTCCCGTGATGCTTCCGATCCGGCCTCTACATGCTTAGCCAACTTTTATTTGTCTCGCCCACCGCGTTCGTCGTTGGCATCGGTGCGGTGCGCCAGCCTCGGCTTTTTTAACCATAACCGTGCGAGACACGGGTCATGGCGATTCGGAATTGCGACAGGCACTCCAGCGCCTCCGACGGGCCCCGGGTGCCTGGGAAGCCTAAACTAGGCCGCCAGTGCGAGAGTATTCTCTGCAGTTACTTTTTTTGATCGAGTATGACATGCCACCAAAATCTTCAACTCATCCGGTCGATTCCAATTCGCCCCCGATGAAGCGTCAGTGCGAACACCGACGACCTTGAGTATTATCGGCACAGACTGCCCGATTGGATAGGCCCAGTGCCAAGAAAAAAGATCAGTCGGATCAGTCGGATCAGTCGGATCAGTCGGATCAGTCGGATCAGTCGGATCAGTCGGATCAGTCGGATCAGTCGGATCAGGAACTTGACACCGTAATGGTTTGCGAGTAGCCTTGCCCGCTTCACAAACTCCCAAGTTTCCCTGTCCCCGAAACCCAATCGGTGAGGCAGACTTCGGACGCCAAACCTCCACCATTAGCACGAAAAAAACAGCATGAATCCCCAAGATTTGCTCCGAATTGTCGATTCTTTGCATCGAGAAAAGCAAATCGACCCGGAATTGGTCATGCAGGCGATCGAAGCGGCATTGATCACGGCCGCCAAGCGACAGTTTGGTGAAGAGGCCGAGGTCGACATCCACATCGTGCGCGGGGTCGGTGCGATCAATGCAACGGTCGACGGTAAGACGCTTAGCCAGGACGAAATCGGGCGTATCGGCGCTCAAACGGCCAAGCAGGTCATCATCCAGAAGCTTAAAGAGGCCGAGCGCGACGCTCGACTCGAAGAGTTCCACGAGCAGGTCGGACAGCTCATCACCGGCATTGTCCAGCGGACCGAAAAAGGGCTTACCATTGTCCAGCTTGGGAACGTCGAAGCCATCTTGCCTAAAAGTGAGCAGATCCCTGGGGAAGCTTATCACAACGGGTCGCGTGTTCGGGCTGTCATTTACGAAGTCAAGGCGGCAGGAAACCGTGTGAAGATCATCCTTTCGAGAACCAAGGGGACATTGGTCCAGCGGTTGTTCGAGCAAGAGGTTCCGGAGATTGCCGAAGGGGTCATTAAAATCAACGCCATCAGCCGCGAGCCCGGCTACCGCAGCAAGGTCGCCGTCAGCAGCACCGACCAACGCATCGATTGCGTTGGGGCTTGCGTGGGCATGCGGGGCAATCGGATCAAAAATGTGACAAGCGAGTTAGCCGGCGAACGGATCGACATTGTCCGCTGGAGCGACGATCCGATGGTCCTGATTCCTAACGCCTTGCAGCCAGCCCAAGTCGAGCAAGTCTTGTTGTGCGACATGATCGGACGAGCCATTGCGCTAGTCAACGACGAGCACTTGTCCCAAGCCATCGGCAGGTTTGGACAGAACGTCCGATTGGCTAGCAAGCTTTGCGGTTGGGACATTGAGATCATGACCGCACCGGAGCTTGAGCGTCAAATCGAACGAGCGATGGAAGCGTTCATGCAGATTGACGGCATGACCGAGGAAGTCGCTCAGCAGCTTGTCGAGCAAGGTTACTTGTCGTTCGACGACCTTTCGGTCATCGAGCCGGAGGCCTTAATCGAGATGGGTGGTTACAGCGAGGACCAGGTCAATGCGATTGTCGAGCAGGCCGAGGATCGGGCTGCCGAGCAAGAAGCGGAAGAAGAGGCCCGCAAGCGGCAGGATAAGCTTGACAAAGAGCTTCGGGCGTCTGAGGAGCTCGACAAGCTCGAAGCGGCTGGAAAACCGCAAGCCCCCGCAGTTGAGCAGCCTGAGGCGTCGGTTGAGCAGCCTGAGTCGCTTGCCCAGCAGCCTGAGTCGCCGGTGGAGAATACGGATTCGCTTGCCGAGCAACCTGAGGCAACCGAGCCACCCTCTGAGCCCAAAGTCGAAGGCTAATCGAAGGCTAACGGGCCGAAAGCACCCGTTTTCCGTTCAGAAAAAAGTGATTTTAGGGGCTCTGATCCCTGACGGATCGGGGCTCTTACGTTAAACTAATTAACTTACCGTTTCGATGGATTGCATATCGCGACCGCTTGGGCATCCCCTCTAAGACTAGGAGAGATGTTACCGAGAGGCAAATCTAGCTTGTGGAAGAATCGCAAAATGAGGAGTCACAAGATGGGTCTGCTGGCAAAGCGAAGGGGCGTTCAATGAGATAATTCAACAGAACTAAAAGGCGAGCGAAGATATCCGAATCTGATGTCCGAATCCGATCTCTGAGTCTCGCCTGACAAATCGTGGGCCCAGGCCCCGGGGATTTTTGCTCAGTGGCAGTTCGAATTTATTCGCTTGCAAAAGATTTGGGTATCGACAGCAAAGAGCTAGTCGATTTGTGTGCTCGCATAGGAATCCAGGGCAAGGGAAGTGCGCTGGCGAGTCTCGAGAACGATGAGATTGCCAAGATTAAGAATCATCTCGCGGAGAAAGCTGCGCCATCCGCGGAGGTGGCCAAGGAGTCGCCGAAGTCTCAACGAGAGCCAGCCAAAGACGCACCGATTCGGGATTTAGGTAGGCCTGTTACGGCCAAGCGGGAGATTGGCGCCATTCGTCGCCCTGCTGCCCTGGTTGATGAGTCCAGCGATGAGGGGCTCGAAGTGTCAGTCGGGTTGTCCACTGATGCTCCAGCGGGGGAACCTCAAAAGCTAGCAGCCGAACCGCCCATGGCGCAGGTAGAAGAGAATTCTGCTGTCGACTTTGGGGCGGACACAAAGTCACCCGAATTGTCCGAAGAGGATAATGCAGTTGTTAAGTCCCCTGGGCTTCGCGTCGGAAGAGCACCGATTGCGGCTCAAGACGAGGGTTCGATTGGGGCTCTGAGCCCAGAGGTTCAGGATGACTCAGTTTTAGTAGTTGCCACGGGGGATATGCCTGCTGCGGCTCCCGTTGCGGCCAAAACTCGAGATTCGCGAGTGTCTGAGCCCAGCCGAGATTTTACCTCGATGAACGTACCGGGTAAGGTGCGAGTCATTGGACGGACCAAGCCGATTGATGGAGCCAAGCCGGTGGGAACCGGCGATGCGGTTAAAGGGGTTCGAAAGCCAAGAGAGCCTGTGATCAACCTTGCGAAGATTCCCAAGTCGGTGGCACCATCTCCGGCGGCGCGAGCCCAGGAGCCAATGACTCTGAAGCCTTTGGTCAAGCTCACGCCCGAGGTTCTCAAGGGAGTTCAGCAGCAGCAACAGCAGAAGCAACCCGGAGTTCAAGACAAGGCTGGAGTCGGCGCCGCAGCGAAATCCGGAACGGGAACTGGCAGGGCAACGGCACCGAGTCAGACCCAGCACGCCGGACTGACCGAGTTCAAACAGGCCGCTGAGAACAAACTCAATCAAAAGAGCCGCAAGCCGACGGCCGACGTCGAGGAACCAGCCCGCAAGAAGGGCTTGGCCAGTCTCGAGGCTAGTCGCGCCGAGCGAAGCAAGCTTCGGGTTCCGAACCGGATACAGACGACCAGGGACCTAGCGCGTGTCGAAGAAGAGGAAGATCGAAGGCTCGGCGGTCACCGCCACAGGAAAAAGCAGCAGTTGGACACCGGGCGCAAGGAAAAAGTCGAGCTTGCTTTGCCTTGTACCGTCCGAAGTTTCTCCGAGGCTGCAGGTGTCCCTGCCGCACGCGTCCTGCGATCGCTCATGATGATGGGAGCGATGACCAACATCAACGCGACGTTGAACCAAGAACAAGCCGAAATGCTCGCCGTGGATTTAGGGGTAGACCTTGAGTTCAAGCAGGCCGAGACACTCGAGACGAGCGTGATCGCCAAGCTCGATGATTTTGTCGACATTCCAGAGGATCTTGTTCCGCGTCCACCGATCGTGACGTTCCTTGGGCACGTCGACCACGGCAAGACCTCGCTGTTGGACTACTTGATCGGTACGAAGATCGTCACAGGCGAAGCCGGTGGGATCACCCAGCATATTAGGGCTTACCAAGTCAAAAAGGATGGTCGGGCCGTATCGTTTGTCGATACTCCAGGTCACGAAGCCTTCACCGAGATGCGAGCTCGGGGAGCCAATGTCACCGACATCGCGATCTTGGTCGTCGCAGCCGACGACGGCATCATGCCCCAGACCGAAGAAGCCATTTCGCACGCCAAGGCTGCCGGTGTACCGATCGTTGTGGCCGCCAACAAATGCGATTTGCCAGGGGCCGACATCAATCGCGTCATGACCCAGATGACCCAGCATGGGCTTACCCCCAGCGCTTGGGGTGGGGATGTCGAAGTCGTCCCGACAAGCGCCATTACCGGTGAGGGGATGGACGCTTTGCTCGAGACGGTCTTGACCGTCGCAGAACTCAACGACTACCGAGCCAACCCCAAACGAGCGGCGATGGGTGTTTGTTTGGAAAGCGAGCAGTCAGCCGATCGCGGTGTGATCGCCAAGGTCATGGTTCAAACAGGCACTTTGCGCGTCGGCGACATCGTCGTTTGCGGTACGACATTCGGGCGAGTCAAAGCGATTCACGATACGCTCAAGAGCACCAAGCAAATGACCGAGGCGGGACCATCGATGCCGGTCAATATCACCGGCTTGGATCATCCACCCGAGGCAGGCGAGAAATTTTACGTCATCGATGAGATTGGCCAAGCACGCCAGTTGGCATCACGGCGCGAGCAAGATTCTCGGGCCACCTCGCTCTCGGGCAGTTCGCCTAAGGTCTCCTTTGAAACCTTCCAAGAACTGCTTCAGTCCGGCAAGCTTGGAGCCAAAGAAGATCGCGTGATTTTGAACTTGATCATCCGAGCCGACGTTCGAGGGTCCCTCGAAGCGATCGAAAAAGAACTGAGCAAGCTCGATCACCCCGAGGTCGATATTCGGATTTTGCAACGGTCCGTCGGTGGGATTTCCGTCGCAGACGTCACGCTGGCCAGTGCCTCCCAAGGCGTCATCGTCGGCTTCAACGTCATCCCCGACGAATCGGCTCGAATTCTGGCCGATAGCAAGAACGTTGAGATTCGACGCTACGACATTATTTACAAGCTAGCCCAAGACATCCGCGCCTTGGTCGAAGGTCGATTGAAGCCAGAAGAGAAAGTCGTCGAACTCGGACGCGCCTTCGTCAAAGCGGTCTTTACCGTCTCTCGCGTCGGTACGATTGCTGGTTGTTTTGTGGCTCAAGGAACGATTGAGCGGGGTTGTCGAATTCGGGTCCACCGCGAAGGACGCAAGATTGGCGATTATCAACTCGATACGCTGCGACGCGTCAAAGACGACGTCAAGGAAGTCAACCGCGGCATGGAATGCGGGATCAAACTCGCTGGCTTCAATGACGTTAAAGTCGACGATGTTCTCGAAGCCTACAAGATCGAGCAAGTGGCTAGAACACTGGAATCTTCGAAATCATGAGTACACGCAGGTTGCTCAAGGCCGCCGAAGCGATTCGCGGCGTCGTGTCGATGGCCATCCTTACTGAATTACGCGACCCCCGCGTTCAAAACGTCACTGTCGTAGGCGTGGAGGTCACCCCCGACATGCGCGAAGCAAAGGTGCTCGTGAGCGTCATGGGCAACGAGGCTCAGCAACGGACAGTCTTGAAGGGATTGCAAAACTCCGTCGGTTTTTTGCAATCCAAAATCGCAGATCGGATCGAGACGCGCTATATCCCCCGCTTGACATTCGTGATGGACGAGGGAGTGAAAAAATCGGTTGCTGTCCAACAGATCCTCGAACAGATCTCCAAAGAGCGCGAATCGAATCCGGCCAGCGATACAGTCGATACACAGGAGCAGTTCCATCAGGAAACTCCTAAGGACGTTGGCGGTAATCCGTAGCGTCACCTAGACACAGCTTTGACGAACTTGAGCAAGAGCGATTGAAAGGAAAAGGAACGGTCGATGAGTTCCGGTAACCGCACGGTTAAATACGAAAACCTACTGAAGACCCTCAGGAAGCATTACAAGCCCCTTGCCGATCCTCCCGAAAGGACGATCCTTGAGCATCTTCTCTACTCTTGCTGCTTAGAGGATGCCCGAGTCGAGCAAGCCGATGAGGGATTCGCCAAATTGCAACAGACCTACTTCGATTGGAACGAAGTCAGGGTCACGACCGTCGCGGAGTTGGCCGAGGCACTCAAAGCCCTTCCCTTCCCGATGCAAGCCGCATCGCGGATCAAGCAATGCTTGCAGTCCATATTCGAAACCCGGTATCAGTACGATATCGACGACATGAAGAAGGCCAATTTAAGCAAAGCCACGGCTGAACTTGAAGCTTGGAAAGGCATGTCCCCGTTTGCTGTCGCTTACGTCTCTCAGCATGCCTTAGGGGGGCATTCCATTCCTCCAAGCACCCTGATTTGCGATGCGATGTGGCAGTGCGAGATTCTTACAATCGCCGAGATCCCCAAGAACGCCCTGCCAGGCATCGAGCGAGCGATCCCCAAAACAAAGGGAGTCGAGTTTGCCGGCCTTGTGCATCAATTCGCAACCGACCTGTACCACCATCCCAAGAGCGCTGCCCCTTTAGCAGTCCTCAAAGACATGGGGGTCAGTTACAAGTCAAAGCCCAAGCCGGTCGAAGAGCCAAAGGTTTCTAAAGCAAAAGTACCCGCAGGCAAGCAACCTCCAGCGAAGACGCCCCCCGCCGAATCGTCAAAGGAACTAACCTCGAAACAGAACGCTGGCGCTGCCCCCAAGGTAGCACCGAGCGGTATTCCATCGGCCAAGTCCTCTGCCGGCCAGAAGACCGATAAAGCCAATCTCAGCAAACCGTCGTCCAGTGAGCAGGCCAAGGACTCCAAGTCGGCAAGCAAGCTTCTTTCGGCTCTTGTATCCAAAGTCACAAGCAAGACCAGCAAACCATCGGAGAGTGACCAGTCCTCTAGCAAGCTCCCGAGCAGCAAGTCAGCAAGCAGCAAGTCAGCAAGCAGCAAGCCAGAAAGCAGCAAGCCAGAAAGCAGTAAGCCTGCAAGCAGTAAGCCAGAAAGCGGCAAGCCTGCAAGCAGTAAGCCAGAAAGCGGCAAGCCTGCAAGCAGTAAGCCAGCAAGCAGCAAGCCTGAAAGCAGCAAGCCAGCAAGCAGCAAGCCAGCAAGCAGCAAGCCAGCAAGCAGCAAGCCAGCAAGCAGCAAGCCAGCAAGCAGCAAGCCAGAAAGCAGCAAGTCAGAAAGCAGCAAGTCAGAAAGCAGCAAGTCAGAAAGCAGCAAGTCAGAAAGCAGCAAGTCAGCAAGCAGCAAGTCAGAAAGAAGCAAGTCAGAAAGCAGCAAGTCAGCAAGCAGCAAGCCAGCAAGCAGCAAGTCAGCAAGCAGCAAGCCAGAAAGCAGCAAGCCAGCAAGCGGAAAGCCAGCAAGCAGCAAGCCAGCAAGCAGCAAGCCAGCAAGCAGCAAGCCAGCAAGCAGCAAGCCAGCAAGCAGCAAGCCAGCAAGCAGCAAGCCAGAGAAAAGCGCTTCGGACAAAGGCAAGACCGATAAAGGCAAGACCGAAAACTCCAAGGCGCCCAAGAAGGATGTTAAGGAAACAGGCAAGGCAAGTAGCAAGGGCAACCACGGTTCGGTGGGTGCGAGCCTTGCGAAAAAAAAACCTAGATAAACCTGTTGCGAACCTTGTGGGGTTTTAAGATCCACCATATTCGCTAGTGTTATGGCAACGGCCCACTATGGATGACTATCCCCAAGTCTTCCAATCAACGACACACGTACAAAACGAAATCAAACAAAGGGAACTGCCATGGCAGGACATTCACAGTGGGCCAACATCAAGCACCGCAAGGCGTTGGTGGATAGCAAACGCAGCAAGTTATGGAGCAAGCTCTCGAAGGCGATCATTGTTGCCGCGAAGTTAGGGGGTGGGGATCCTGCAAATAACATTCGTTTGCGAACGGCGATCCTCGATGCCAAAGCCGTTTCGTTGCCCAAGGACAATATCGATCGCGCGATCAAGAAGGGGACTGGGGAGATCGAGGGTGGGGATGTCGAAGAGGTGCTCTATGAGGGGTATGGCCCTGGTGGGGTCGCCATTCTTTGCGATATCATGACCGACAATCGCAACCGCACCGCACCCGAGGTACGAAAACTCTTCGAAAACCACGGCGGAAATCTCGGGTCCACCAATTGTGTGGCTTACCTGTTTGAACGCAAAGGTCTCATATCGATCAGCAAGTCGGCTGTCGATTTGGAAAAGCTCATGGAATTGGCATTGGAAAACGGTGCTGACGACGTCACCGAAAGCGAGGGCGGCTTTGAGGTCACCTGCCAAACCGACGTTTATACCGAGCTTGTCGATGCCCTCGAGTCAGCACAGATTGTGTTGGAATCCAAGCAAGTGACCCGAGTCCCGAATTTGACCGTTGAAGTCGACTCCAATACCGCCGTATCGGTCATGAAGTTACTCGACAAACTCGAAGATCATGACGATGTTCAATCGGTAGCGACCAACGTGAACTTCACTGCCGAGCAACTTCAGGCTCTGCAAGCTTAGGATTCCTCAGACCCTCCGAGTGGATGGATGCTAACGCGACTCGATACGAAGACAGCGGATTTTGAAGAGCGGCTCGAAGGGTTGCGAAGGAAACTTAGCCCAGACGGGACGGTTGTATCCGAGCGATCGGCGAAACTGACGTTGTCCCTTTTTGGTCAAGCGCTCAGCCCCCAGCAGGTCGTCGAGAGGATTTGCCACGACGTACAAACGGGCAAGACGCAAGCGGTTCTCAAGTACGCCAGAGCGTTGGACGATCCGAACATTGTGGCGGAACGATTGCGAGTTCCAATGGATCGCTTGGCCGCTGCACATGGAACGGTTTCAAAAGAGTTCCTTCAATCCGTCCGCGCGATCCGAACCAACATCGAGCGTTTTCAGCAAGCTATCTTGCACAAGGACGTCGAGGTCTCGGATGCAAATGGCTCGTTGCTCAAGCAGCGTTATACGCCATTGGCTCGTATTGGGATTTGCGTACCTGGTGGGGCTGCGGCCTATCCTTCCACTGTTTTGATGACGGCCGTTCCGGCGTTGGTCGCTGGAGTTCGGCAGATTGCAGTCATGGCCCCCCCTACCCCGTATGGTGCTTACAATTCCGAAGTTCTTGCGACTTGCTATGAGCTCGGGATACAAGAGGTCTATGCCGTTGGTGGTGCACAGGGCATCGCGAGTTTGGCGTATGGAATTCCCGAGATCCCTGCCGTCGACATGATTGTTGGCCCAGGGAATTTGTTTGTGGCTTTGGCCAAGCGATTAGTCTATGGAACCGTAGCGATCGATTCGATTGCAGGTCCGAGCGAGGTGGTGGTTATTGCGGATCGCAGCACCAAGCCCCGTTATGCGGCTTCGGATTTGATTGCTCAAGCAGAGCATTCGCCTGGATCGAGTATTGTTTTATCCTCGGAAGGGCAAGTGCTCGATGCGATCGATCAGGAGCTTGCAAGTCAACTTCAGACGCTCGAGCGAGCCGATTTGGCACGTGCTTCGTTGATCGAATTCGGAGCGAGTATCCAATGCAGATCCAACCAGGAGGTCATTGAGATATGCGATCGTCTTGCTCCCGAGCACCTGCAGATCTCGGTCGATCGGCCCGATGCGTTTTCGAGTCGGATTCGCAATGCGGGAGCGATTTTCAAGGGTCATTATTCGCCCGTGGCGCTGGGTGATTACGCCGCAGGTCCTTCCCATGTCTTGCCGACTGGAGGGACCGCGCGGTGGGCTTCAGGATTGTCCGCCAATCACTTCCTGAGGTCCTACAGCGAGGTCGAATTTACCCTTGAGGCCTTGCGGAATATCGAGCCATGCGTCACCGAGTTGGCTGACAAGGAAGGGCTTACTGCCCACCGAGAAAGCGTCAAGATTCGGCTGCAATCTTAGCGGGTTTGCTCGGCGGGACCTGATACTCCAGAGTGCTGAGCAAATCATCGATCTGAGCGATCGCGCCGTCGATGTCGTCGGCATACATCAGCAAGTGGGTTTGCAGTGCTGACA
Organism: Planctomycetota bacterium; assembly: GCA_026692845.1. Lineage (GTDB taxonomy): Bacteria > Planctomycetota > Planctomycetia > Pirellulales > Pirellulaceae > JBKCUI01. The sequence goes on from JAPLNM010000181.1 coordinate 38,017, forward strand.
TGGTGACTTTGCCAAGTGGGATACGTTCGGCGAAAGCCTGGGCGCTTTGGTCGGATGCATTGGGAAAAAACCGCAGGAACAGTCGATGGGCTTGCTCACGGTTGGCAGGTCCGATGTAGAGTTTACGGTCGATTCGTCCTGGGCGGATCAAGGCTGGGTCAAGGCGAGCGATGTGGTTGGTAGTCGCAAAGAGCAATCGGCCTTCGCCTGCGGCCACTCCATCGATGGCATTGAGGAGTCCACTGAAGGTGACTTTGCTCCGTTTGTCTTCCCCTTCTTTACGTTCGAGAAACGCGCAGTCGATGTCTTCCATCAGAACGATGCTGTTGATAGGAATCGAGCTGAAGAGTTCAGAAACGCTGTTGTCATCGAGGTTCGAATCCCCGAGGCTCAGCACTGCGATATCCATCTGGAGGGCAGACGCAAGCGCGACGACCGCAGAGCTTTTTCCGGTGCCTGGAGGGCCATGGAGCAGGTAGCCTCTACGGTAAGGTATCCCGCGTTGGACATACCATTCACGGCGTGCCAAAAACTTCTTGGAATCCTCGAGCAATTCGTCCATGAGGCCATTGGCCAAGATCACCGAATCGAGCGGACGCGGAAGACGCTTCATTTGTTCCATCCAATATCCTTGGCCGGCGCGGTGGACCGTCAACCGCAATTCGGATTTTGGAATGGCCACATCGCGAGCTTCCTCGACGAGTTGCTGAGCGAGTTTTCGGTCACGCGAGAAAATGGTGATATTGAAGCACTCGCGCACGTTGATCTGTTGTCCGGAACCTTCGTTGGGTTTTGGGCGTTCACGATGCAGGCAGATCAGACGATTGCGGAAGAAGGGTGTGCTGGGCCAGCCATTTTTCGATCCACTGAAACGCTGGATCCCGGTCCAAAATGTCGATCTCAGTGATCACTCTTCGACGGATGAATTGATAGATCTGCGCAGGGACTTGGCGGAAATACGCTAGAAGCGCTCCGCCGACCATGAGCACCAATCCACCGCTGAAGATTTGATTGTTCTGCAGGAGGTTTGCTAAGTACTGCCAAAAGTCCTGAATCATCCTTAGTGCGACTTTCCAACCAAAATAGGAACGGAACAAAATGGGAACAAAAAACTGAGGAGCCATTCCTCGCACGCTTAGATGATCCTGCAGCGGAAAAGTTCGGGGGAAATTCCTCAACGACTTAAAACGTTTTTGAGTACCTCTACTCAAAGAATAGAAGAGCCTACCTGGCTACTGCAAAAAACGATCGGATTCTAGGCTGACTAGAGAACTCCTTTGGCCCGCCGTGTGATAGGCAAACTCAGAAAATAGAAGTAGGATTTGACTTGTTCTTGTTCGCGGTTTTTGGGTATCCAAGCGGTCAATAGGTCTGAGTCGGACTCTTGCCCAATCGCTTGGGCGAACTGGGCTGTTTTATGTTTTTAGGAGATTGCGATGAATATTGGAAAACGATGTGCGGCTGAAGCTCTCGGCACGTTTTGGTTGGTTTTCGGGGGTTGCGGCAGCGCGGTGCTGGCGGCGAAGTTTGTTGCTATGGAAAACGCTACCCCGTTGAATCTCGGGATCGGTTTTGTCGGTGTTTCTCTGGCCTTCGGTTTGACGGTCTTGACGATGGCCTATGCCATCGGTCACATCTCCGGTTGCCACTTGAATCCTGCAGTGAGCGTCGGTTTGATGATCGCCAAACGCTTCCCATCGAAGGATTTGGTACCCTACATCATCGCTCAGGTAATCGGCGGAGCATTGGGAGCCTTTGTCCTCTACTTCATCGCATCCGGTAATTCGGATTTCAGCCTTGCGGGGAGATTTGCTACCAACGGGTACGATGAATTTTCACCGGGCAAGTACAACATGGTTTCAGCTTTCCTTGCGGAAGTGGTCCTGACGTTCTTCTTTCTGATGATCATTCTAGGAGCGACCGACAAGCGGGCTCCGGCCGGATTCGCTCCGATCGCCATTGGGTTGGGGTTGACCCTGATCCACCTGATCGGAATTCCAGTGACCAACCTATCGGTCAATCCCGCGCGAAGCACCGGACCAGCCTTGGTCTTGGGAATCTTCAATGGTGATTTTTCTGCCTTTTTTCAAACGTGGCTTTTCTGGGCCGCTCCGATCCTCGGCGCTTTCCTCGCCGGGGTCGCTTATCCTCAGATCGCTGACGACAAGTAGTAGGCCGATAAGTAGCGCGCCGACAACACGCTGCTACAAGCGTTGCGAAGCTTAAAGTCCTCGCATCTTGACACCCAAATTCGTGTTAAGCTGCGGGGACTCTTCGTTTCATGCCTAGAAAAACGCTTGGATGGGCGCCGCTTGGCTCTCCTGTCGGATCCAAACTCAACGGCGTATCGCTTCGGCTCCGATCTGTCTTGGTATGGATCCGATCCGAAGCGAATGTTGCCAAAACTCTAGACCTTACCGCGTCGACCCTGGCGTCAAGCGATTTGGTGGGTACCGTTGCGTCCAGTTCGTCTTTGGGATCGGGTTTGGCGTACTGGCATCGCTGATCGTGGACACCCAACAGGTCGCAGCCCAGTCGATCCGTGCTCCGAGCGAGCCGATCAAGCTTTTCCCACCCAAGGGTGCACCTGAGGCGATTCCCCAGCGCGTGATTCCACCTCAGCGATGGAGTCAGATTCCTGCCGAGGGGATTGTCTTGGATCCTGGGGCGCACGAAGCGTTGGATGCAGCCGATCCTGCGTCGCCATTCCAGTCGTCAGGCTCGGGCAAGAGCCCGGTAGCCAGTCGTTTTGGGAGCAAGATTCCAGGCGGGCTACCCGACAGGGAAATCAGTGAGGGAAAGCCCTTGCGATCCGAGTTGGTATCCGATTCAGGCTCGGCCTTGATCGAGCAAGAGACCCTCGAAGGGATGGGGGATCCTGACGATGAGCAGGAGGGTGTCGAGGGGGGCTTACGAAGTTCCCAGAAGAAGGCCAATCGGCAGCGCCAGATGCAGCAGCATCGGCTTGTGGGATCCTTTCCCAGGGATTTTCTTCTCGATGCGACCGATCCTGGCTTGTTTCAATTTATGAATGATCAGTGGATCCCAAGTCGTGCAGCCAATGGCAAAGAGGCGCAGACTCGCTTCGAGGTCAACGCCAATGCGGCTTGGGAGGAACTTCGCCCGCAGCTTCTAGCGCGACTCCAAGCATGCGATGCACTCTTGCGAAAAGGGAGTATCTACAGTGCTCGCGATGAGATTCGCATGGGGCTTTCGAGTCTTGCTCGCAAGCTCGATCAACTTTCCGGGCCGAGCCATGCGGCTGGTGGCCAGCGCAAAACTGCGATCCGTAAATCCATGCCTCACGAATCGGCATTGCAGCATGCGTTGCGGGAGATCGATGAGTGCAGTTATGCCAAAGCAAGCGATCTTCCGACTGCCTTGCAGACCTTCTCGGACTTGGTCCCTCAAGCGACGTTAAACCATCCCTGGGCGGCAGATTTTTGGTACGCGATGGGAAAAACCTACGAACGAGAAATGGAGTACGCACCCAAGCAGCCGGATATCTTGCGTTTGCAGTCGGTCGAATGCTACAAAGTTGCGCTTCGAATGGCTCCATCGCGAGGATACATCGCCAATCAACTGGGTTACAGTTATTTGCATACCGGCTCGCTCGAGGATGCGTCGAAAGCATTGAAACAGGCCCTCGATGCCGGTCCAACCCCGTACTCTTGGCGGAATCTTGCGGAGCTCTATCGTCTCCGCGGATCGATGCGTGAAGCTCGACTGGCCGATGAGCAAGCTGAGTTTTTACTGACTGAGCGAGCGAAACCCTAAGTAAGCTTCTTGAGTCGGCAGCTATCCGATGAACCTCGCATCGAGCACGATCGCTTGCTGGTCGTTGACCAGCACGGGGTTGAGATCCGACTCGTGAATCCAATCCTGTTCGGAGATCAACTCCGAATAACGGGTCATCACATCCACCAACGCCTCGATGTTTGCTTTGGGCCGTTGGCGATAGCCATTTAGAAGTGGCCAGCATCGCAACGAACGCAACATGGGCATCAATCGCTCGGCGGTAATTGGAGGCAACCCAAGGGCACGGTCTTGGAAGAGTTCGGCCGTTACTCCTCCGAACCCGACTAAGATGACAGGTCCAAAGACAGGATCTCGCTTCGACCCAAAGATCAACTCGACGGAGTTGGTCCAATGGATCATAGGCTGTACCGTGATCCCCTCGATCGTTGCATCAGGCCTAGCCTTCGAGACACTTTGCTCGATGCGTTGGAACCCTTGTGCGACAGCCTCAGCATCCTTGAGCGAAAGCAACACGCCTCCGACATCGGTTTTGTGGGTGATTTGATGAGAATGGATTTTGAGAACCACCGGGTACCCAAAAGCATCCGCTAAGGCGACGGCCTGAAGCGCGTTCGAGGCGATCTGAATGGGGGGCGTTGGAATCCGATACAGGTTCAGCAATCGCTTGGAGTCGACCTCCGTGAGGATCGCTCGGCGGCCATCGCTTTGGTTGCAAGGACCGAGCGACTCGATGAAACGATTGCGTTCGAGAAACTCGGGTGCTTGGCTAGACGTGTTTGATTCCTGGACGGATACTTGGCGCCATGCGATCGCATCGAAGGGCTCTAAATCGCGAAGCCGTTGATTGCTCCGCTTGTACTCGATCAAGCGCACTAGGCCGCGGATCGCTTGTTCGGGAGTTTCAAAATTGCGGATGCCGTTCGACTGGAGTATTTCGATCCCTGCTTGCATCGATAGACCACCCATCCAAGCTGCGACCAAGCGTTTCGAGGTGGGGATAGGGATTTGCGAGACTTGCTCGGCGGTATGAGTGGGGTCGGTCATCGCTTGCGGGGAAAGAATCGCAAGGACGGTATCGACGTTGGGATCTGCCAGAACAATGCGTAGGGCGTCGGCGAAACGCTCCGGAGTTGCATCGCCGATCACATCGATAGGGTTTCCTTTCGACCAATTGGCAGGAAGAGATGCATCGAGTTGTGCGATCGTCGATGGATCGAGCTTTGCGAGGCATCCATCGTGTCCGAGCAGCGTGTCGCTAGCCATCACACCCGGCCCACCGGCATTGGTAACGATTGCGATTCGCTCCCCGATCGAATTTGGGCCCGATAAGGATGGTTGCGAGAGAAGTTCGGCGCACTGGACCATCGAATCCATATCATAAACTCGAACGATCCCGCAATGGTCCATCACTGCTTGGTAGACATCGTCAAGGCCTGCGAGCGATCCGGTGTGGGATGCGGCCGCTTGGGCCGAGGCTGCAAATCGACCCGCTTTGTAAGCAATCAGTGGTTTGCTCAAGCTAAATCGTCTTGCGGCTTTGATAAACGCCTTGGGCTTGGTGATCGACTCGATGTACAAAATCGCTGCGGTGGTTTTCGGATCGTCGGCAAGATAATCAAGCAGATCGGAAAAGCCTACGTCGAGTTGATTGCCCAGCGATACGAAATTCGAAAAGCCGATTCCTTCTCGCAGCGACCAGTCGAGGAAAGCGGTACATAATGCGCCGGATTGCGAAACAAATGCCAGGCCTCCGGCCTGCGGCATGCCGCGCGCAAAGCTCGCGCTCAATCGGCTCTCGGGGTGAATAATTCCTAGGCAATTGGGGCCAAGGACTCGCAGCGATGGGTATTTGGCGATCGCTCTATTTAGGTCCTCTTGGAGCGCAAGACCCTTCGGGCCGATCTCTTGGAAACCGGCCGTGATGACCAACGCGGCGCGGATCCCCAAGCTGCCGCACTGCTCGAGCAGATTGGCGATCGTCGAAGCAGGAGTGCACAGAACCGCGAGATCGACCTGCTGAGGCAAATCCGACAACGAACCGTAGGCTCGCTGACCGGCAACGGTCGTACTCTTTACGTTTACCGGATAAACGGTTCCGGTGTAGCGATGCTCGAGCAGATTCCGGAAGATGCTCGTCCCGACCTTGCCGGGTGAATCGCTTGCACCGACGACCGCGACCGAGCCGGGTGCGAGCAAGGGCTGTAGGCTCTTTAGGGAGTTCATGGGCTCGGAGTCCATTCATCGAATGCATCGAGGCGCCCAAGAGTTACCATGGAAGCCGTAAAAAAGAACGGCCAAAAAAACACCAAAAAATGATGCCGAAAAAGCGATCGCTGACGAACAAAAACGCTCAGAGGATCCGCGAGGCAACTTGGACCCATGGCGCATCGCCGAGCAGTTCGGGGAAGTGCTTGCGGCCCTCCTGGATATGAGCCGACTGACCGTGTTTGTTCAACGCATCGCGACTGGCCCACTCCTCGATGAAAGTGAATCGGTTGGGGTGATCCAGGTCGACAAACAGGTCGTAGCGGATGCATCCGTCCTCCTGGCGCGTTGGAGCGACGAACGACTCGAGGACGTTGCGCAGTTGATCCTCACAACCGGGTTTCGCGTGCAGGTGGGCGACGACATCGACTTTTTGATCGGACATGTTTGTGGGAGGCTCCTGAGACCAAAGCGGCGGGAAAGATGGTATGATACCGCTTCGTGTTCGATCAATCTACCTAAGCATTTTCGCACGGAAACTATTGTGAGCAACGCCAGCGGTCCCAGTGGCAAAACCCCTCGTAGCATCGGCGATTTGCTTCGCGAATTTCGCGAGCATCACGAGCAGATGAAAATCGAGCTGGGAAAAGCGATCGTCGGACAAGAAGAGGTCGTCGAGCAGCTCTTTGCCGCCGTGTTCACCCGCGGACATTGTCTGCTTGAGGGGGTTCCGGGGTTGGCCAAAACCCTGATGGTCTCGTCGCTTGCGAAAATTCTAGATGTGAACTTCAAGCGGATTCAATTCACCCCCGACTTGATGCCCTCGGACATCACCGGAACGAATGTTCTCGAAGAAGATGCTCAGGGACGCCGGGAATTCCGTTTCGTCGAAGGTCCAATCTTCACCAACATCCTACTAGCGGACGAAATCAACCGAACGCCTCCGAAGACCCAAGCGGCCCTCTTGCAAGCGATGCAAGAACGCGAGATCAGCATCGGGCGACAGACATACTCTCTGCCAGACCCTTTCTTTACTATCGCGACACAAAATCCCATCGAGCAAGAAGGAACGTATCCACTTCCCGAAGCCCAGCTCGACCGCTTTATGTTCAACATCAAAGTCGGGTATCCAACAGCAGATGAAGAGGAACGGATTCTCACGACCACCACCCGAGGCGAAAAACCTGAGATTGCCAAGGTCCTTTCGGCCAGGGCGATTTTGAACATTCAAAAGCTCGTCAATTCCGTCGCGGTCAGCCCATTTGTCATCAAGTACGTAGTCGCCTTGGTCCGCGCCACTCGACCCGGTGAGTCCGATGCTCCCGAAGTCGTCAAGGAATTGCTCGACTTTGGTGCAGGACCTCGAGCCGGACAATTTCTCATCCAAGCCGGCAAAGCGATGGCCGCCATGGACGGACGATTCAACATTGCCATCGAAGATATCAAGCGGATCGCTGTACCCGTACTGCGACACCGACTGAGCACAAACTTCCAAGCCCAAGCAGAGGGAATGACGACCGACAAAATCATCGATCGTTTGATCAAGGATATTAAGGAACCGGCGATCCCAAAGTATGCGGGGATCGACCCGAACTCAATCCAAATGTCTCCTCCTCCGATTCAGTGAGCGATCCACAGGAGACTCTTGAGTGCAATGGGATGTATCGGTAGGCCAAGCGACCTTGCTGACACTCCTGATCGGGGTTTCGGTCGGAACGCTTGCGACCCTTCTGGCGCTGGTTGTGAGCCTAGGGACATTCTGGTTCCGAATCGCGGGCTGGCACTTAGCAGTCGGGCTCGTGTCGAGTTTTCTGCTCGTCCCGGTGTACGTACAAGCCACTGCGTGGAGCGCGGGGTTCGGCTCCAACGGTTGGCTTAGGCTCAGCCAAGTCGATGCGGCCAAGTGGCCCTGGATGGGCGTCGCAAGCGTCGTTTGGATTCATGCTTGTGCGGCATTGCCCTATTGCTTTTGGATCGTCTCGCTTGGGCTACGACGGATCCATGATGCACGGGTCGATCAAGCTCTGGTGGAGTTTGGACCATGGTTCTCCTTGCGTCGGCAGATTCTCCCGAGGCTCGGGACTTGGCTCTTAGGGGCTTTTCTCTGGGCGTTTGCTTCCGTGCAATACGACATGGTCGTTACCAATCTTTTCCAAACGCCAACGTTGTGCGAGAGTGTTTATCAACAGGTGCAATTTGGGAAACTACGCAGCGTGCCTATCTTGATCGCCTGGGGGATCTCGATGGTCTGTGGGCTGGCACTTGCACTGAGTGTATTTCTCTCGATGCCCCACGAGGCATCGCAAGGAGGCCGATCGACCGCCGACCCATCGGGATCTGAGCGGCTAGAGGCTTCGATAGCTGGCCCCTGGCACGTCTGGCTGACGCTGACGATCTGGGGCGTCTTGGCCGTTTGTTGCATGGTACCTTGGATGAATCTGATTTCACGCATGGGATGGAGCTCGCTCGTCGTCGAGGGCCGAGGCGTTCGGAGTTGGAGTCTGAACGAGAGCATCGATTCGATCGGGCATGTGGCGGATTTTCGAGAAGAGTTTGGATGGAGTTTGCAGTTGAGCTTGTGGGCCACTGGGCTGAGTCTGTTTCTCACTGCAGTGATGATCCAGTGGTCTAGCAATCGCTATCGGTCTGCATGGATGTTTGGGATCATCGGTTGCATGCTGGCGACTCCTGGGCCATTGATCAATCTGACGGTCGGTCAGTTGCTGAATCGATGGTTGCCAGGCTCATGGAGCTTCCTTTCGGATCGGACGTTGCTAGGCCCGATCCTGGCGTTGCAATTCCGGGTACTGCCGGTGGTCTTTGGATTGATATGGGTCACGCGTCAAGCGTATTTGAAACGGTATGGAGAGTTGCTCGCATTGGAAGCAGGGTTACCGCATCGCATGCGAGTTTATTCGTCGATGCGCTTCTGCCAGTGGGGTTGGATCCTCGCGTTTTGGATCGGATTTTCGATCGCTTTTGGGGACCTAGCCAGCTATTTGTTGGTCCAGCCCCCCGGGGTCACAACCGTCGCGATGCGGATGTTCGACCTACTGCATTATGGGACCAAAAATCGCGAAGCTGGCTTGGCCGTCGTCCTGGCGTTTTTTGGTACCCTTTCGAGTCTTGCATGGCTGCGATTCCCTCGAAGTCGCCCAAATGCGAATCGTTCTTGAATCCTAACCGGTTCGTGAAAGCTTATAATGACGTTCGGTCCGGATTGTGACTCCATTTCGATCCCAGGGCAAGCACTTTTTAGCAACAGCAACTGAGCCAAAATGATGAATCGATTTTCAACGAACCGTAAACCGGGGATTTTGAAACTGGCCATCGTGCTAGGGGGTTGGATTTTTACCATGGCCATCGAGTGGATCGGCTTGCCATGGGCGATCGGCTTGCCACAAGCATTCGGTCAAGCGGCGTCGGAATATCGGCTTACCGAACGATCGATCGTCAAGGATGCAGAGCAAATCAAACGCGTCGAGGATTCCACGCGTTGGGATCCGACTCGGACTGCGGTGATCGTCTGCGACGTTTGGGACTACCATCACTCGATCAATGCCGTAGGGCGGCTCGAGGAGATGTTGCCGAGCATGGACAAACTGCTGCGGACCGCGCGGCAATCGGGTTCGATCATCATCCATGCGCCGAGCGATTGCATGCCCTACTACGCAGAGCATCCTGCAAGGTTGCGTGCGATCGATGCTCCCAAAGTCGATCTTCCTCGGAACATCGCTTCCTGGAATTGCAAAACGGCCCAAGAGGCCACCGGTGAGTATCCGCTCGACCAAAGCGATGGAGGCCAAGACGACGATCCTCAAGAACACCAGTTATGGGCAGACAAACTCATGGCGCTTGGACGCAATCCGGACCTGCCATGGAAAGCTCAAAATCCCGCGATTGCCATCGATGAAAGCAAAGACTACATCAGCGACAAGGGAGATGAGGTTTGGGCGATCTTGAAGAGCAAAAAGATCGAGCAGGTCATTATGATCGGTGTCCATACCAACATGTGCGTCCTAGGTCGCCCCTTTGGTCTAAGGCAGCTTGCAAGCAACGGAGTAAAGGTCGTCCTTGTACGAGACTTGACCGACTGCATGTACAACCCCAAGCAGTGGCCCTACGTCGATCACTTCTCTGGCAACGACTTGATCATCGCGTATGTCGAACAGCATGTTTGTCCGACGATCAGCAGTGACCAGATCCTTGGGGGAAAACCCGTTGTTTTCTCCAAGGATACACGGGCGAAAAGGGAGCTGCTTGCGAAAGGGATTCAGGGGCCAAATGACCAGCCTGCTCCATGGGTACTGACGCAGTGCACAGGGTTGTTCGAACACTCCTTTTCGCAAGGGGCAAAACGGCCTTTCGTGCGGTGTTCGCTGAGGATTGCTCCCGAAGCGTTTTCAGGGCAGGTCACATTGAGTCATCCTCGGATCCGAAAAGCGTGGCTCAATGGCCATCCGATGGAGCTTGCCAATCGCCAAAGTTCGTTGACGACCTTCGCTTTCGACTTTGCGCACACCTTTGGGAACGATGATGCGAATGTTTTGGTTTTGGAAATCGATGCTTCGGCAGTTTCCGAGGATCCGCAGGTCAATGCGTCGCATTCTGCCCCGATCGTGCAGGGGCCCTCCGGAGCAGTGACCTTATCGGGGCGATGGCAGATCAAGTCGCCGTCGGATCCGGGCGACACGAACTTGCCGTTGCCGGCCAAGTTCGCTTTGCCCCCTGCGGTATACTACACGCTCGAGACCCCTTAAGAAAACCTACACCCATCAACGAGATACCGAATATGGCAAAATCCAAGAGCACCGATCAAGACGAATCGAGCTTGAGTTTCGAAGGAGCCATGGCGTCCTTGGAGCAGGTCGTCCGCAAACTAGAGAGTGGTTCGTTACCCTTAGAGCAGATGCTCTCTGAGTATGCCAAGGCAGTCGAATATGTTCAGGTCTGCCATCGGCAGCTAGAGGGGGCTCGGCGGCGCATCGCGCAACTGCAGAGCGTCGATGCCGATGGCACGGCGGTGACGAAGGCTTGGGACGACACGGAACCCTCGGTTCAGGAGAACCGCGATGCTCCTTCACGTCGAAAAAGCAGTTCTTGAGTCCGTTGTCGGTCGCTTCGTCTTTGCGAATCTCGAAAACGTATTGGCCCCAAAGAGTCTGACGAAGAAACGTTTTTCACTCGATTTCCTACGCTAAACCAAGTAGCCCAAAGCACGCTAGAGGCTGAACCAAAACACGCCGATGGTCTTATCCACCATGGAAGTGCCATTCTTTTCTCGATTTTCTCAGTTGCCTCGTCACTCAATGATGATGGTATCCCATCCAGAGGGCCCCAGTCCTAAATCGAAGGCGATCGAGTTGGACACCCGATCTGGTTTAACAGTCAGCCGCAGGCTTACTGGATTCATTGCCATCTTCGACGACCTGTACGCCTGCGGCTGACTGTTAAACGAAATAGGGCTCTGTGAACGTGTTTCAAGCCTTGGCGGGCATGGACACGGTTTTCTCGTGATGCAATTCCAATAAAACTTGCGTGATCATCAAAACGATCGGGCCCAAGAGAATCCCTGATGGGCCAAACAAAAGCATCCCACCTACCACGGAAATGAACACGAGTACCGTATGCGTCTGCAATCGCTTGCCTACCAATATTGGCCGAAGCATATTGTCTACGATGACGATCACAAAGACCCCGGCTGCGACCAACAGTATCGCCTTAACCCAATGTCCGTCGACAACCAAGAAGACTGCTGCCGGTCCCCAAACCAGGAAAGCTCCGGCCACGGGAGCCAATGCCAATCCTGCCATGATCATGCCCCAGAGGACCGGAGCCGGTAGCTCCAGGCCCCAAAAGGTGATTCCTAGCGCTGCACCTTGAACGACCGATACGACGAAACTGCCATAAACCGTAGCGCAAATCGTATCATGGACACGTTGATACACGCGACTCATCTGTCCTTCGGTCAAGGGGGAGAAACGGCAGAGAGTTTTTAGGGCAAGATCTCTATCCCTGAGCAAAAAAAACAGCAAGTAGAACGTAAGTCCAAAATCGATGAGTTGATAGAACGAGCCCCTAAGTATCGATAGGGTCGCTTCACTCATCGACGATGCGAACATCTTCGCAATGCCAGGTAAATCCACTTGCGATTCAAGCCACTCTAGGGCAGAAGCAATTTGGGGTTGAGAAGAAAAGACTAGTCGCCATTCGCCAGATTGAATTTTTTCTTCCATGAGCTTAGCCCCATTGGCCGCTTGAACAATCAGTTGCTGAATCGCAAAGGAAGTCGGTACCACAACGACGAGGCTGAGGATCAAGGTGCAGGCCAGCGAGCATAAGCTAGGATGTCGAAGTTTCGTTTCAAGCCACTTTTGCAAGGGAGCGGCTAGAACGGATAATCCGATAGCCCATGCTAGGGAGGGCAGGAATGGCAGGGCAATTAAGTAGCATAGATAAATGCCTAAGAGTAGCGAGAGCATGAAGAAAGCGAAGTGCATATGGCTAGGCGAAGCCCAGTCTTCAGATGGTTTTCCGTTCTCTTGATGATTCTGACTCATGGAGGTCCTGATGGTATAGATCCGTTGGCGACTTAAACGCTACGCGTTAAAGAACGCAGATCTAGGATCGATCCGCTGGCTTTTTTGTAAAATGCGCGATCAGGACCGGGATCGAACGAGATACAATCTCTTCAACAACTCGCACCGTAGCATTGAGAGCAAGCGACCGGGCTTGGGTGGCGGTCGATTGCCGTGACCCCATCTCGTACGCTGCGGAAAGCGCCGAAAGACTCGCTGCGGAATCCGCCTCATGGCCAGAGTCGCCAACGTCTATCGCATCAAGCGACGCGATGCCCAAAGATCCTGATGCGGTGCGCTTTGAATCTCGTCCCTTTCGATCGCGTGCTCCAGCTGCAAGGTATCCTATAGCCATTGCCCCACCCAACAACCACCAAGGATGCCGCTCAAAATGACCCCGCACATCTAAAGCATTCGATACCGAATGCACTGCACTTTCGACAGCTCCGACGGTGGATTTTACTTTGCTACCCGTAGTTTCCATCGTTTCGGCAATTTGCTCTTCGAGCAATTGCAGCTTCGCAAAGAGCTGGGCTTTGGTTTCGTCTAACGTCTGACGCATCTCTTGTTGGTCATCAATCATTGCATTTTCCTATTCAGCGTATCGAAAGATTTGAAGCTGCTACCCCATGCTCGAAACAACCTCCTGCCGATCAAAACCGTAGCGCCTCCAGCCATCGCGATGAGTGCCGTTACGATCGCGAAACATCCCCACATTGGCAGCCATTCTGGGGGATCAGCCGCCGGTGATACCAGCCAATGTAAAAAATGTACGCACCCCATCGAGGCCAAGATCGCAGACAATCCGAGCATCGCCCCACCCAACGCGACGATCGACATCGCCATCGCACGCTGCTTTAATTCGCGTTCCACATTGGCCTGGGCAAGTCGGAACTGCAGGTCGACGAGAACCTGCAGATCCTTGACAATCTTGCCGACGAGGGAAGTCGGGATCCGTTCGATCGGAGTATCAAGAGTATCCTTCATCTTCTATTTTCTGGTCATGCGCGATGCAATCCAGCCTAAGCCAATCGCGATGAAGATGGTTGGGACGGGGTTGCTTCGAATCAACGTCGCCAGATCGTGGCGCATCCCACTTAGCTTGGAACACTCCATGTATTCGCCACCTTCTGTAACCGTACGAGCGACGCTCTTCGATACACTCCCAAGCATCCCGGACTGAGGTGTATTGCGCCTCAACTGTTCTCCGAAGCGTTGCACCCCTCGACCGGCAATCGATGCCAAGTCGTCGGCTTCTGCGCTGAGATTGGTAGCTGTTCGATTCGCCATATCACCGACGGCCGACGCAGCAGCCTCGGCTTTCTCACCAATCATCCCAGATGTCTCTTTGACCCTTGCTGCAACATTACAAAATTCATGGTCAAGCTTAGATAGTACCTCTGTACTGGACATTGTATATTCCTATTCCCATTCGAGTTTTGGACCAATTGCTGGGTTGGCCCCGAGCAAAGAATTGGTTCGTGTCAAAAAAACGATGCAGTGAACTCCTTTTAGAAAGTCTACCTCATCGGCATACTCCTTGTTCCGCTGATCGGTATTCTCCGACCGGCGTCTTTTTAGTCTTCCATTGGATCGCTATTGCATTTCAAAGTACTTTGTATAAACAGTAGCTCCCGTTTCAACTCTAGCATTCCGAAATGATAAGGCAATAGTCGATCCCATTTCCACGGAGCCACCGATGCTGTTTTATTCGCGGGGTGATTCAATTTTTTTAAAACAAAGCACGGACGTCCGTTCGAATTGCTATCGGCTCGGAATTTGCAGGAAGAATGGCGGATTCCACCATGCTTATATCGGTTTTCTCTCGATAAACAATTCGGCTAAAAGATGGTACATTTAATTGGTCGAAGTGAGTTAAAGCCTTGTGTCTAAGCTTGCTCCTTAAACTGGGCTGCTCGCGAAGTTCTACAAAGGCTTCATGCTAGATATGCATTCACCTTAGAAAAGGAATGCAGAAATGCTCGGTACAGTTCTCCTCGTGGTTTTGATTTTATTGCTTCTTGGTGCGTTACCAAATTGGCCTCACAGCAGAAGCTGGGGCTATGCTCCAAGCGGCGGAATTGGATTGATTGTCCTGATCATCATCATCCTGCTGCTGCTAAAACGTATTTAAAAACAATACCCAGAGTTGGTGGGTTGCAATTAGTAAATGAAGTCTAAGCAGTTGCAGGGGATAAGATTCGCCTATAGGAGTGGCAAGGTAGTTGCCATGAATCGTCGGGTCAAATTTACTATTGCATCACTGAGTTGGGATACGATGCCGAATAGTCGAGGGGAGTGATCAAGGTCCTCGTGTTCGGCGCCAAGACTTCCTCGTGATTGATCATCCGGTGATTTTTTTCGAACACTGTTTGCATGCACAAATGGCGGTAGGGAGGGAAAAGAAAATGAGCAAGCTTTTGAGAGGTGTGGTTGCTGGAGCTGGGGCCTGGAAATGGGGTGGTGGGTGCCTGTCGACGATTTTTATCTTTTTGATCCTGTGGTGGATTCTCGGGAGTTTCGGTATCTTTCGTTGAAAACTGAAAACAAGCACGCCTCGGCTAGAGACCTTCAACCGTCCCTGCTCGTCGGCATGAGCAGCCGAGGATAGCGGCACTCCATGACCTATCCTGTTGAAGCACCGCGTCCGAATTCCTACGCAGAGCCTGTGTACGCTTTGGCAAAATTGCGTTCCGCGTTTTGTACCATCGAGGATTTGTTGGCCACTCGAGACTGAGGATTCCAGCCCCAAACCTACAGCAGGATCGCTATCGCCTAGGGTGCTTTTCGCGGGCAAAAAGGTGTGGAATTGCGCGATGAAAACAGCTCGCACGGGTACTGAGTCGGTCTACGAAAAAACCCCAGATTCGGTGGGCGAACCTGAGGTTTTCGCTTAGAAATCAAAAGTGAGAGCGGAGGGGCTCGAACCCTCGACCCAAGGATTAAAAGTCCTTTGCTCTACCGACTGAGCTACGCTCTCTTTCTTGGGATTTGACCAACTTCAGGGCCCGATGTGAATCAGCTTTCTGATTCACGGGAGTCTCTCAAGCCAGTTTCAAAATTTTATCAAAAGATCGAGAACTTTGTAGGGGGGCCCTCCCTCAAAATCCTAGGGAAACCCAAGTAGGAGGCTTCGCGGTATAATCCTTAGGAACGCTTCAAAACTACCCTGGGAAATCCCCTTTTTCTCGCACAACACCATCCATTCCTATGCTCGACGCGATCGAAGACAACCAGACCGATGCGAATCTGACCCGCGATGGTGGGTACCTTGAATACTCCAAGGCCGCCAACCCCCTGGCATCCGGGTCGATCCTGCCCATTCCGATCCTCCAGTTCCCCGCAAATCTGCACTCCACTGGGCCCTCGCGCATCATCCCCCTGGATATTAGCCAGCAGCTCGGATCCCCTGCCCCGGCCTCGAGCGCCAGTTTGCTGGCTAGCTTTATTCGTATCGAGGCCAACGATAGCCTCGCTGCTCCCAACCGCGCCACATCCCACCTGTTCTATGCCCTAAATGGCAAAGGAATTCTGCGATTTGCCGACATCGCTATCCCTTACCAAGCCGGGGATTTGATCACCCTGCCGTGCGGTCCAGACCCCGTCCTTACTGCCCACGACGAGTCGATTTTCTACTGGGTCAACGATGAACCCTTGCTCAGGTACCTTGGCGTAAGTGCTTCCGTGCCGCGATTCGAACCGACCCTCTATGCAAAAAAAGACTCGCAAGCGGCGCTTGCTCAAGCCGCCTGCGACCCGCTTGCAGCCCAACGCAGTCGCATCAGCGTTCTATTGACCAATACGCACTTCCCTCAAACGCTGACCATTACCCATGTGCTCTGGGCCATGCTGGGAATCCTACCCGTGGGCGCCAATCAACTTCCTCATGCCCACAAATCCGTCGCGCTCGATTTGATCATCGATTGCAAGCCAGGTTGCTACACCTTGGTCGCCGAAAAAGTCGACTCCGAGGGAAATCTCATCGATCCGATCAAGGTCCCTTGGGAAAGCGCTGGGGCATTTATCACCCCTCCAGGTTGGTGGCACTCCCATCATAACGAATCGGGCCAAATAGCTTATCTCATGCCGATTCAAGATGCAGGTCTCCATACCCACCTGCGAACGCTCGATATTCAATTCCACCGATCCAGTGTCGTCTAGATCCAGTGTCGTCTAGAGAGGTCCGTTCAAGAGACGAACCACTGCAAGCAGCCGGCAAGAGTCAGTAGGCTGCCCCCGGCAAGTGCGATCGCTAACCACTGGGTCCAGCGATGCGGATCGGTGATCCCAAGCTCCCGGGCTAACGCATGCACCTTGGCCTCGGCTTGGGTCAACGAGACTCCGAGTTCGTCGCGGTAGAGGCCTGCGGCATCCGACCAGTGGCCTTCGCGAATCAATGTTTGGACAAGCGTATCGAGATTCGACATTTCGGTCCGATGGATTCGGGTTTGCTTGCGCGGGAATCTTGAAAAAGATCCAAGGACTTGGGCAATCTGGGGCCTGTGGGCGGATTGGGGGCACCAGGGCACAAGTTTTCATGGGTATCCGTCTTCGATCGGTAGAGAATCTGAGGGACTTTAGCGAAACCTCGGTCTTGAGTCGGTTTTTCCGGATTTCTATACTCCAGGTACGCGCAAAGCCTAAAGGGACAAAGGTTTCGTGCTCCTTTGGCGAGCTCATCCTAGGAAAAATCACCACTCGTGGTATCACCGGCGGACTACCCAATCCAAAAACTCCTCGTCCGTTGCTTAGCGTGCTTGTACGTCTTGGTCTCGGTCCTCGGAGGCTCCTGCGCGCCGAGCCAAGCAGCAGAAATCGGATTGCCCCTCTCGGACCCTCGCTTCAGCGTCACGATCCAAGCCCACTCGGCGAGCAAGTCCCAGCAGGGCAACTACACTGTCTATCAACTCGACGGAGGGGTGCGGATCGTCCAGGGCTCCTTTCGGGCTTCATGCCGTAAGGCCAACCTGTGGGTCCTGAGCGAAGAGTTACCCAGCCCTGAGGACTCGACAGGGATCCCAAGCTCGACGCTCCGAGCTTCGATGAATCCCGCATCGATGATCCATCGCATGGTTTTGGATACCCAAGAAGACTGCGATATCCAATGGTCCGAAGACCAACGCTTGAGAGACCAACGCTGGATGGGAAAACTCTATAGCCAACATGAACCGAAATTTGACGTTCAAGTTTGGCAACAGCCCGTCACAGCACTTTCACCTTTGGACTGGGCGCCGGAGGAGTCTCGATCGACTCGACCCATTCAATCCCATTTGGAGGCTACAAGAAATTCATCCGTCAGGGACGCCGTGGTATGGACCGCGCAAGACGAACAAACGCACCTGCGCCTTGCTTCGCAACTTCTGCAATCCCAGCCACCCTCGGCTCTGCCGAGTGTCCCTGCTTCAGAACCCCTCGGCTCGCCCAACTCCATGCAGATCGGTAACTCGACTTTAGGCGGAACGGTCTTGGATCCAGGTTCGATCCCTCTGTTCGAATCCATACAGCCGGCTCCCCAAATCCCGGCTCCCCAAGTCCCGGCGACACCCCCGGTTGGGCAACCGGTCGAATCGTTCCAGTTACCGGCTCCAGCGGCCAACACCGGCCCGATCCCGGTACCTCTGGCCGCCCCGGTGGCTGCCTCGGCCCCGAATGTCCGCTCCGGTGTAAGGGTCGGGGCTCGCACTTTCAAAATCAGTGGTCGCAGTGGGATCGATCCACTCTATTCGGCCAAGAGTCGACCGGAACGAGGCGACAGTGTGGTGACCATCAGCCGAGGTATTCGGCTGATGATCGGCGACGTGGCAGTACAAACCTCTGGCGGACTTTTCGACATGGGGACTGTGCTGATCGAAGCCGATCGCTGCGTGGTCTGGACGGCGGACTTGAATCGATTGCTGTCGCAGAAAATCGACGACCTACCAGTCGAACTGTACCTTGAAGGAAACATCGTTTTTCAGCAAGGTGCCCGGGTGATCTATGCCGACCGGATGTACTACAACGTGCAATCCGAATACGGAATGATCTTAGGGGCCGAGGTCCTGACTCCGGCTCCCAAGTACGAAGGGATCGTGCGGCTCAAAGCCGACGTGATCCAACAACGCTCTCGTGAAAATTTCTTAGCCAATCGCGCAGCGATGACCAGCAGTCGCCTAGGGGTCCCTCGCTATTGGCTCCAAGCTGATCGGATCGAACTGAACGATCAACGCCAGTCGACGGACCAAACCGGATTGCTCGGTTTCGGGGTCCTGTCTCCCTCCGGGGATACCACGGCGATGAAGGCCAAGGCACGGCATAATTTCGTCTACATGGAGGGCGTGCCTGTGGCCTATTGGCCGATCCTCAATACCAACGTCGATACCCCGAGTTTCTATATCTCCGGTGCTAGTTTCCGCAACGATAGTATCTTTGGCACCCAAGCCATGCTCGATTGGAATCTTTACCAGATCTTCGGACTCGATGCCGTCGACGGAACGAAGTGGACTCTCTCGACGGACTATCTGAGCAAACGAGGGTTTGCGATCGGCACGAACTTTCGCTACAACCTCCCTTCGCTCCACGGTGGGGGACCGGCTTACGGTGAATTCGACGCCTGGGGACTCAATGACAAAGGGCTCGATACGCTCGGTAGTGATCGGATCGATATGGTCCCCGAGGAGACGACCCGGGGGCGAGTGGCCTGGCGGCATCGCCAATTGCTATCACCCGACCAGGAGTTGTGGGCGGAGGTTGGATACATCAGCGACCGCAACTTTCTCGAACAGTACTTTGAAGAAGAATGGGATACGATCAAGGATCGCTCGACGGCTTTGCGTTACCGCCACTATTTCATGGGTCAGCAAATGCTCGATCTATGGGCTCAAGTCCGTTTGAATAGCTTTTTTACCGAAACCCAGTGGCTTCCACGTATCGATCACTACTGGCTCGGCCAGGACCTAGGAAATTTCTTCACTTGGTATTCTCATTCCCAAGCAGGCTATGGGCAATTGAAGGTCGCCTCGAGGCCGACGGCGCCCCAGGACGCCGCGAAATTTCAGTTGCAGCCTTGGGAACAGACTTCATCAGGGATCCAAGCCGTTACTCGCCATGAGGTTTCACTGCCGTTTGACACAGGCCATAGCAAATGGACCCCCTTTGTCTCCGGCGAAGCGGCTTACTGGGGCGAAGACGTCTATGGCGATTCGCTCGGGCGATTGACCGGTCAAGCTGGACTGAGGACCTCGCTGCCGATGATCAAAGTGGCCCCTGAGATTCAAAGCTCTCTTTTCAATCTCAACGGCTTAGCTCACAAAGTCTCTTTCGAAACCGAAACATGGTACGCCGACACGACCAAGGATCTCGATTTGCTCCCGCTATATGATCCCATCGATGACAACAGCCAGGAGCACTTTCGACGGCGAATGGTATTCAACACGTTTGGCGGTAGTCTGCCCGCCCAGTTCGAATCGCGTGACTATGCGGCCCGGCAAGGCATGCAACGGTATGTCACGGCAGCCAGTTCCCAGATCGTCGCCGACCAGCTTCAAAGTCGCTTGGGTATCCACCAACGATGGCAGACCAAGCGAGGGGTTGCAGGTCGTGAGCGAATCGCCGATGTCGTGGAATTCGACGTTGATGCGATCTATTTCGCGAAGCCTGACCGCGATAACTTCGGTGAGAATTTCGGTGGCTTGAACTACGAGTTTCGATACCACGTCGGTGACCGCGTCACGCTCTTGAGCGACGGATACTACGATATGTTCGACCGAGGATTGCAAGCCACCTCGATCGGCACCTTGATCTCGCGTCCTTTGCGTGGCGATTTCTATGTCGGCCTGACCAACCTCGATGGACCTGTCTCGGCCAAGCTCCTGACCTCGACTCTGACTTACCGCATGAATGACAAGTGGGCGGCCGTCGGTAGTTCGGTGTACGATTTTGGTCCCACAGGTAGCAACGGACAAACGATCGGTTTGACTCGAATCGGCGAATCGTTCCTGTTTCGAGTCGGACTGGCTGTCGATAGCGGTCGAGACAACGTGTCGCTGCAATTTGCGCTTGAGCCAAGATTCTTACCGACGCGAGGCCTAGGGGTTGTCGGTGGCCAAGCCATTCCGCCGGCCGGATTCTTTGGGCTCGAATAGCAACCAAAGGATCAACTCAGTTCGGCAGTCTGCTTCTCCTCGGCTGCACTGCTGCGATAGTACTTAGGCAACAAACCAAATGGCTCGGTCGTTTGCTGTCTCAGCCATGCTCTCCATGCGAGTCTTGCCACTGTCGATGCTCTGGGCTCACCACAGTTCCTGTCCTCCCAAACCAGCTTGCTGTTCTCGAGTTCCGTTGGGCTCTGCGCGGTTACAAAATCCCGATGGCAGTCTCGCAGTTTTTGAAGCGATGGTCCTGCTACCGAGCAACTGCCGGATCGGTTCTGCTGCGCGATCTCTTTGGCTAGCCAAGTATTGTCATCGATTCGAGTTGGGATTGTCTGGACGCACTCCCCTGCCCCGAGGCGATACTTAGCCCAAAAACTTTGCCCTCGAAACGCGTCGGCAACTGCAAACAGATCGACACTTTCCAATCCTCGATCCATCCATGTATCGGAAACCTGCTGGGCGATCACATCCAAGGTGTCGATAGCAACGACGGGTAGTCGCAGCGCATAGGCCATCACCTTGGCCGTCGCGATCCCGACGCGTAACCCTGTAAACGAGCCAGGACCCTGGACCACGCCAATCGCATGGAGATCCTTGGGCTCAAGACCGTCTTGGGCCAGCAGTTTTTGGATTGCCGGTGCCAACGTCTTTGCCGACCCCCAGCTTGGATCCAACTCGAGCGATAGGACCTGCATGGGATCGATGAGGTTTCTGAGGCTAAAACTTCCAGAGGATAGCCCCTGTAGCCCTGGCCCGAGCGATTCCCTCAGTGTTTCGAAGGAA
This sequence comes from Planctomycetota bacterium, assembly GCA_026692845.1. GTDB lineage: Bacteria > Planctomycetota > Planctomycetia > Pirellulales > Pirellulaceae > JBKCUI01. The sequence goes on from JAPLNM010000181.1 coordinate 59,471, forward strand.
TCAGGCATTTTCGCTAAGGCGATCGATCCGCTCCGTCCCGAAGTTTCCAACGCGAGCAGGTTTGTCGTCATGCATGGAACCTAGTTGAAGGGTCTCAATACCAGGGTTTTAGCTTCCAGCGATCGATTGCCAAGTGCTCTTGGCAACCGCCAGTGCCTGGTCGATGTTACTGGGCAGTTTCCCACCGGCTTGGGCGAAGTCAGCCCGACCGCCGCCGCTGCCTCCGACTACTTCGGCCACCGGTGCGATCCACTTGCCGGCACTGTAGCCTTGATCGACTAAGGCTTGGCTAAGTCCGGCCAACAAGGTGACCTTGTCCTGATCATGGGTGGCAAACAGAACCGCCACGGGCTTGGCCGATTTCTTGCGGATCTGATCGATCCATTGCCGCATCATCGCAGTGTTGGCGTTGGGGACTCTGGCAACGATCACTAGGCTAGGGCCTACGGTCTGGGCCGATGCGATCAGTTGATCGACGTCCAAGCTGCTGGCGTTTGAAAGCTGAGCTAGTTGCTCATGGAGTTGTTGCTCTTCTGCCAGCAGGGCATCCATTCTACTGCCGACTTCATCGAGCGAAACATTCATCGCCCGTGCAGCGTGCTTCAGAGCGCTGCGGATATCCGCATAGGCAAGCTTCGGGCCTCCTGAGGCGCTTTGCCCACCGACTTTGAGTGGTGGGGTTTCGTTTCCTCCTGCCGATGTAGCGATCTTTTTAAGTTTGCGAATGGCGGTGACAAGCTCGACGCTACGCGCTGCGAGTTGATCGATTGAGCAACCGAGTTTCTGCGCGACCAAGGCCGCTTGGGACTCGATCTTGGTCCGATGCTCTAGAGCTTTCGCGCCGGTCAACGCGGTGATCCGCCGGACGCCTGCCGAAACGCTTTCATCGGTAAGTATTTCCAGGGTACCGATTTCTGCGGTGTTGCTCGCGTGGGTTCCACCGCACAGTTCGCGGGAAAAATCCCCCATACTGACCATACGGACCGGATCGGGGTACTTTTCTCCAAAGAGCATCATCGCACCGAGTTCGCGGGCTTGCGTTAAGGGAACCGTCTCCCAACGGATCGTCGCTCCTAGGGAGATTTTTTCATTGGACAAGCCCTCGATCAGCTTGAGGTCATCGTCCGACAGGGAGTCTTGGTGGCTAAAGTCGAATCGCAACCAATCCGAGTCGACTTTGCTGCCTTGCTGTTGGGCGTGTTTTCCGAGTCGCGACTGAAGTGCATGGTGCAGAACATGCGTCGCAGAGTGCGCGCGGCGAATCGAATTTCGTCGATTTTCGTCGACCAAGGCTTGGACCGTTTCGCCTTCCTTGAGCGATCCGGTGAGCATCCGTCCAAAGTGGACGATCAAGTCTCCGCTTTTTTGTGTGTCGGTGACTTCAAAACTGCCGCTAGCGGTTTGAAGTTGGCCGCTATCGCCTACTTGTCCACCACTTTCTCCGTAGAACGGCGAGCGATCCAAAACGATGCGTAGCATTTCTGCTTGGGTGTCGTTCGAGACGGTGCTGACCAATCGGTCATCCTTTGGCTTTCCGACGATTACCCCCTTGATCTGAGCCGGGGATTGGGAGGTGGTGTATCCGAGAAACTCCGATTGATGCAGAGCTTCTTTGAGCGTTTCGATAGGACCGGTTTCGAACAGCTCGCCGGTTCCCCCACCGCTGATATCACCGTGCCTGAGCATGGCTTCACGGTATGCGTCCCAATCGAAGGAATATCCTCGCTCGGCGGAGATCTGTTGAAAAAGTTCCGGTGGAACCCCGTGGGTTTGGTAGAGCGTTGCGGCTTCGGCACCATCGACCATGGTGCTCCCTTTACCGGACATCTCGTCGAATAACCGATCGATGCGTTCGAGTCCCGATCCGATGGTTGCAAAGAAGTCGGTCTCTTCGCGCTTCATGACCATAGCGACTCGGTCGATGGTATCGGACAGCTCTGGATAGGATCCTTTCATCATTTCAGCGACGATCGGAACGAGCTGATGGAGGAATGGATCTCGCATGCCGAGTTGATGTCCATCGAGCACGGCGCGTCGCAAGAGCCGTTTGATCACGTAGCGGGCCTTTTTCGGTCCGGGGTAAACGTTCTCGTGGATGGCAAACGTACAAGCCCTGACGTGGTCGGTGATCCGACGCAAACGACGGCCATCGTCGCTTTCGTAGGTGTATTTCACTCCGCAAACTTCAGCGGCAGCTTGCACAATCGGAAATAGAATATCGATATGGAAGTTCGTCGGCACGCCTTGTAAGACGCTTGCTGCGCGTTCCAAGCCCATCCCGGTATCGATGTTCTTGCTGGGCAAGGGGCGCAGGTTATTCGGAGGTTCTCCGACGCGGTTGAATTGGGTGAAAACCAGATTCCAAATCTCGACGGTCTTGCCCCCTTCGAGCGTGTAGTAGATTTCGGAACAGGGTCCGCAGACCCCATCGGGGCCTTGGCTCGGTGCGCTGGCGGGCCAGAAATTATCGGCTTCGTCCATGCGGGTGATCCGGGACGTGGGCAAGCCAATTTTCTCGTTCCAGATCTTGGCCGCCTCGTCGTCGTCTTTGTATACCGTGATGGTCAATCGTTCCGGATCGATCCCAAACCATTTTTTATCCGTCAGCAGTTCCCAAGCCCAAGCGATCGCTTCGGCTTTGAAGTAGTCTCCGAAGCTGAAGTTACCGAGCATTTCGAAGAAGGTGTGGTGATAGGCGGTCCGGCCGACATTGTCGATGTCGCCGGTGCGCAGGCATTTTTGACACGTCGTCGCGCGGGTGTAATCGAGTTTGACTTTCCCGAGAAAATGGTCCTTGAACTGGTTCATTCCCGCAGGCGTGAAAAGGACCGACGGATCCCACGTCGGAACCAACACATCGCTGGCTTGGCGATGATGACCCTTGGATTCAAAGAACGCTAAGTACTTTTCTCGCAACTCGTCTGTTTTCATAGTTCTTGATCGTCTGATGGAAGTCGAGGTCCGAACGGAACCTCTGGGGCCACGAATAATGGAATAAATTTACCCGCAATTGGCCCTTTCGCGTAGTCCTTTTGAGCCCCGGAACCGTTACGATATTCGCCAAATCTCTATGAGTTCGTTCGTCGATAAGGTAGCTGCTATGTCCTGGGAATCGATCCAATCTCGTTTGCTTCGACGCAAAACACTCGCTCAGATCGACCAGGAATTCGAAAACCAATCCTCCGAGTCTTTGGTCCGTAGCTTGACGCTCTTTGACCTGACGTGCTTCGGAATCGCTGCGGTCATCGGTGCAGGTGCCTTTACGACCATCGGCAGGGCCTCGTTTGATGGCGGACCTGCAATCTCGCTGCTGTTTGTCATCACCGCCGTCGCATGTCTGTTCTCGGCCTTGTGCTACGCTCAGTTCGCCTCGAGCATCCCAACGAGCGGTAGCGCCTACACCTACGCCTTTGTGGCCTTCGGGGAATTGACCGCTTGGATGATCGGTTGGAATCTGCTGATGGAGTACGCGATCGGAAATAGCGTCCTGGCGTTTGCTTGGTCAAGCTACTTTGTCAACCTGCTCGAAGGGATGCAAGGGTGGCTATCGGGCTTCGGATGGGGATTTCAGATCCCACAATGGCTCGTTCAAGACTACTACAGCTGTGCGCGCGCTCCGGCCCAATGGGCGGCGGTCCAAGCCGCCAACGGCATCCCGGGCGAGGAACTCCAGAGGCACCTCCAAGCTTGGGAAACGGCTCCGAGCCTCGGAGGACTCAAACTGATCGCCGACGTACCGGCACTGGTCATCAACATCCTGGTTACCGCTCTGGTGATTGTCGGGATCCACGAATCCAAGAAAATCAGCAACGCGATGGTGTTGCTGAAAATGGCCGTCGTGATGCTGGTCGTCTTGGTCGGCGCGTTCTATATCAAACCGAGCAACTGGAGCCCCTTTGCCCCGAATGGTTTAGAAGGTGTTTTCAAGGGAATCGCCGGTGTCTTCTTCGCATACATCGGTTTCGATGCGATCTCGACGACCGCCGAAGAGTGCAAGAACGCTCAGCGCGATATCCCTCGTGCGACGTTGCTGACACTGCTGCTATGCACGGTCATCTATATCATCCTCTCGTTTACCTTGACCGGAATGGTCTCGTACAAGGAACTCGATGTCGACGATCCGCTAGCATATGTCTTTGAGAAAATCGGTCTGCCCTCCTTGGTCGGCATCATTTCGCTCAGCGCCGTGATCGCTACGACGAGTGTCTTTCTGGTTTTTCAACTCGGCCAGCCGAGAATCTTCATGAGCATGGCTCGCGATGGACTTCTCCCAAAACCTTTCGCATCGATCCATCCAAGATTCAAAACTCCTGCTTTCTCGTCAGTGATCACCGCAGTGATGGTCGCCTTGCCAACCCTGTTCTTCAATTCGCAGTTCGTCACCGACCTGGCCTCGATCGGCACTTTGTTCGCATTCATGTTCGTGTGCGGAGGAATCCTCGTCTTGGGAAGCACCAACCCCCAATCGACCGGATTTCGGGTCCCGAAATTACCCGGCGCGATCCTTGTGCCGCTGAGCTTTATCGCTTATTGCATCGTGCTCCCGAATCTTCCCGACAATCACCAACTAGGGGGTGATTGGATGCCCGAGGGCAATTTCCACTACGATCGAATCCCTTACGCGATCTTCCTGTCGACCTTCTTGGCCCTATCGGCCGCAACGGTCCGCTACCGTTGGTCGGCCATCCCTGTCCTGGGGGTCATTGTCAATCTCTACCTGATCGCAGGACTCGGAGCGGCAAATTGGATTCGCTTTGGCATTTGGTGCGCCATCGGACTGTTGGTCTACGCCCTCTACGGCTACCACCACAGCCGTCGCCGCAACGAATACCTCACTTAGTCGAAGCTTAGTCGAAGCTAAAATGCCGGTCGATTTTTTTGTGGATATTCTTCCCTGATAGGATCATACGTCGCTGATCTTGATCACCAAGACCGGAACGTGCGCAAAACGTACCACGCGCTCTGCGACACTTCCCAAGACCAATCGACTGATGCCACTTCGGCCATGCGAAGGGATCACGATCAGGTCCGCTCCGATGGCCTTGGCTCGCTCGACGCACGTTAAGCCGGGATCACCGATCATCACCTCCTTTGAGCATTGTGCAAACCGAGGATCCGCGAATTCCTCATCGAGCGATTTTTGTGTGTATTCGAGGCGAAGCTGATCGTCGATCGCCTCGACGGGAAATCCCTCTGGCGCTAAGGGTATGAAGGTCGGGAGCACATGCAGAAAGTGCACCTGCGAGGGTGAATCGGCGATCGATAAGGCCTTGTCTACCGCAACCCGAGAGTACGCAGAGAAATCATAAGGGACCAGAACCGCTTTGCTAATCGACCACGCCATGGTTGCCACCTTTTGGGGCTGAGAGGTTTACATCCCAGAGGTTTGCATCGCTATGCAGTGTTTCTGGGCTGATGAATTCATTCTACGCCCCTGCTCCGGTGCCGAGAGATACCTTCTCGATGAGAATCGGCAAATAAATTACCAGGGCAAATTTCTTGATTTGAGCAGCCGGTCGTATACCATGACGGTTTGTTTCATCATGAACCAATCGTTCCTATCCTCTCCTTTCCCCTCCTTCAGGTGCTTTGCAATGCGATTCCTCGGCCAACCTCTCGTTCGCTTCGCTGCGACTTGCTTGAACTTCATGCTTCTGGGCGCTTCGTCGGTCCTAGCCCAAGACCTCCCTGCGGTCGATAAGATCACGGCGATGAAATTATTCGAGGTCCCAAGCTATTGCGAAGGCGTCGTGTTCGACCACGATGGAAAGGGGTATATCTCTTGGGATAAAACTCTGACCGAGTTCCAACTCGATGGAACCCATCGCGACTTTGCGATCACCGGTGCTCCGAACGGCCATAAAGTCCTCGCCGACGGAACCCATTTGGTCTGTGACGCAAGCCAGCATGCGGTTCTTCACCTCGATCGCGATGGCAAACCACTGGCTGCTGCTTCCAAGGAATGCGATGGCAAGCCTCTGCGAGGTCCCAACGACCTGACGCTCGATCCCCAAGGCGGATTCTACTTTACCGACCCAGGCGATTCGGGCAAAGACAAACCCATCGGTACAATTCATTACGTGGACGCCGCGGGCAAAACCCATTTGGTTGCTTCAGGTTTGGCCTTTCCAAACGGCATCGTATTGACCCAAGACGCCAAGCGATTGCTCGTCGGTGAGAGCCAATTCAATCGAATCCTCGAATACCCGGTTGCCGCACCTGGGAAAGTCGGTCCGATGAGGGTCTTTGCGGACCTGCCCAAGAATGCCAGTGGCAAATGGGAAGACAACCAGCCTGACGGCATGTGTTCGGATGCCAAAGGCAACTTATACGTGGCCCACTACGGCATGCAACAAGTCCAAGTCCTCGATCCTACTGGCAAGTTGCTCAGGTCCTATCCCGGTGGCAATCGTTTGACAAGCAATGTCGCTTTCGGAGGCCCGAAGCACGATCAGCTCTTTGTCACCGGCGCGATCAACCCCGATGGCAAACCCGGTGCCGTATTCCGATTGGACTTAGGGATCCCAGGCCGAGTGATCCTGCCTGCGAAAAAATAAACCATTTGAAAAACAAATCGGCCAAAAATCGAGTTTTGCTTTTCAGCCGCTTGGGTTTTGATCCAAGCGGCAGTTGTTGATCGAGAACTCCAAAATCGCAATCGCTCCGATCTGCTCGAGATGCTCCATGATCGTGATGACATCCTTGCGCTTGACCATCGCTCGGACTGCACACCAATTGGGATCTTCCAAACTATTGACCGTCGGAGAGGTAAACCCAGGTGTGATGGCCTCGGCCTGCGACAACTTCGCTCTGGGGATGTTGTACTCCAGCAGCGAATAATCGCGCGCGATGACGACCCCCTCGAGCCTTCGCACGATTCGGTCTGCGGTGGCTAGATCCCGACACTTCGGACTCTGGATCAAAACGGTCTCATACTCGCCGATGATGTCCAAGATTCTCAACTGATTGGCCGCAAGCGTACTGCCTGTCTCGACCAAATCCACGATCGCATCGGCAACGCCCAGCGAGATCATGATCTCGACCGATCCGTTCAATTCTACCAAATGAACCGGTGCCGAGTGCTTTTCTAAATACCGCTCGGTCGTCCGAGGAAAGCTCGTCGCGACGCGTTTGCCAGCCAAATCGCCCGCCGATTGGATGTTGCCGTGCAACGGCACGCATACGGCCAACTTGCATCGGCCCACCCCTAGCTTCATGCGGACGTCGATCAGTGCCCCGGCCTCCTCGACCAAATCGCTCCCGGTGATGCCCAGATCGATCGCACCTTCGGCGCACAGGGTCGGAATGTCGTCGGTCCTGAGGAACGTAATGTCGGCAGCAAGCCCACTGACCCTGGCGAATAAGGCCCGCTCTTGGCGACGAAAGTTCAACCCCGCCTGCAGCAGTAGCTCAGTAGCCAATTCGCTCAACCGGCCCTTGCTCGGTATCCCAATTCTCAACATGTTGTCGCTCAAACTCATTGACGCTGCTCCTTCTGGCGATTCTGCTTTTCCACGATCCCTGAGACCCCCTCGCGACGCTCAAGCTCGGCTCGCAACTCCTCGACGGTGATCTGGCGCGTCGCAAGGATCACCCACAGATGGTAGAGAACATCGCAAGCCTCCTTGGCCAAATGCTCGCGGCCCGCGTGACCCTCCTCGCGGGCCGACTCGACGAGCTCAAAAACCTCCTCGGCGAGCTTGCCTCCCATCTTGGACAATCCACCCCGGATCAGCTTGGTCGTATACGAACCTTCAGGCAACTCCTGGGCTCGCAGGTGTAACTGTGCCATCAACCGATCTAGAATATCCGTCGACATAATGAAAAACGTCTTGAGAAGGACAACCCGGACAACAGACAACCCTTGTTTCCAAGCCGAACATCCTAGGCATTTTGACGTTATTTGTCGATTCCAAGTGCTTGCCAAGCCCCTATAACTAAGGAAACCTTCCCCTGCCTTTTCGCTCCCGCGATCGATCCGCTGATGAACTCCGAATCTCAAATGCTCGCCGATTGGATCGTTCCCCCCCTGGACAACGTCCTCTACCTGACCGGACCGACCGGTTCAGGCAAAACCCAAGTCGCCGTCGAGCTTGCTGAATCGTTGCAAGCCGAAATCGTATCGGTCGATTCTATGGCCGTTTACAAAGGCATGGACATCGGGACGGCCAAGCCGAGCATCGAGGCTCGCAAAAAAATCCCCCATCACCTGATCGATATCGTCGATCCGACCCATGACTACAGTGTTTCGGAGTTCCTCAAAGAATCCCACAGCAAAGTTGGGGAGATTCAAGGTCGTGGCAAAAACGTACTGCTCGTCGGTGGAACGCCTCTGTATCTGAAATCATTGATCTGCGGTTTCTTCCATGGCCCACCGGCCGATTGGGATTTCCGCAAGGCCGTCGAAGACGAAGTCCAAACGGTAGGAATCCAAGCCCTGGCTCAGCGGCTAAAGCAAGTCGATCCACTCTCGGCCCATCGAATCCTGCCTGGCGATCAACGCCGCATGATCCGTGCCCTAGAAGTCTCTAAACTCACGGGAAAACCCCTTAGCCACTGGCAGACACAATTCGAACGCTTCGTCGTGCCGGCCAAGAGCCACGCGTTTGTCCTGGGTTGGGAACGTTCGGTCCTGCACCATCGGGTCGCACTGCGCGTCGAAAAGATGCTCTCGGAAGGACTGGTCGATGAAGTCGCCCAACTCAAAACACGCTACGGCACTCTCGGCCGGACCGCCTCGCAAGCCGTCGGCTACAAGGAACCTATCGCGTATCTTTCAGGCTCGATCGGCTGGGATTCCATGAAAGAAAAAATCATCGTCCACACCCGTCAATTCGTAAGACGTCAGGAGATCTGGTTTCGATCCATGCCCGGCATGCGACGCTTGGAGTTGACGCATCCCGCTGAGCTCGACACGGTCTCCTTGAAGATTCTCTCAGCGTTGGAAAATCGGCAGATAGCCTAAGTCCAATTGCAACATGATCAGGTTGCAAGCCGAGATGTAGATATTGTGAATCTGACCCTCCCAGGCACCCTCAGGGCCTTGGTCGTTCTCGATGTTCGTATAGAGTCGATCCCTGAACGGCAACCACTCGTCGTCCCCCTGACGGTAAACGACTTGGCTGTAGTACAGATAGGTGTAATGCCAGTGGCCAAACGCATCGTCGACTTTCTTGACGTCGTAAAGCTCTCTGCGGCTGTAAGTGAGCATCTCGGGAACCTTGGCGTTCTCATAGTCCCCTGCGTTGTACAAGGCAGCCAGCGACGCAGCGGTAATCGCCGGCCGTGAACTTCCCATCTGCTGGCTCGAGTAACTGATGCCACCGTCGGGATTCTGGCACGTGTAGATGTACCGCTTTGCCGCTTCGATGATCTCACCAGGGACGGTGATCCCCGCGTTGCGACAGCCCCGCAATCCTTGGACCTGAGTGATCGTCGTGGAGCCCTCGTCGTAGTCCTGGCCATCTTTGGCGCTGACATAGCCCCAGCCTCCGGCCGGAGTTTGTGCTTTTCCACAAAATGCCACGGCACGATCGAGCGCTTCGACCAAATCGTCTCGTCGATCCTGCAAGCCTTCTTCTCCGAGGACCTGCGAAAGAAATAGCATCGAAAATCCATGGCCATACGTGTAGCGCTGGTCGTTCTGAGGATCCCCGATAAGCCCGTTTTTTCGCGATTGGGACAGCAAATAATCGGTCGTCCTTGCAATCTGCTTAGAATAAGGACCTTGGGTCACCGTCGAACCGCTGCAGAGCAACGCTAAACCTGCCAATGCTGTGACGGCTACTGGGTAAGGAGGGGTATTCCACTGTCCGCGTGAGGACTGGGTTCGAGCTAAGAAATCCAAACCCCGACGCGTAGCTGCATCCCACTTGGGATTTCGCTCCCCAGCTTTGCATCCCCCTGGAGACCAACCCTCAGAGTTTGCAAGTGTCAGTCCAGTTGCCAAAGCTCCAGCGAGAAAACCGCGACGTCGAATCGATGGGATTGGGGTCATGCAACTGTTGCCTGCTGTTGTTTCGAATCGGTGGACGAAATCGGTGATCAACCGGGCCTTGGGTGAATCACCCCGCGTCGGCAAAAAGTGGTGTCGATAGGTAACGCTCTCCCAAACTGCACATGATCGTGACGATCCGCTTGCCTTTCCATTCCGGACGCGAAGCCAACTGCGCCGCTGCACACAGGTTCGCACCGCTGCTGATCCCGGCCATGATCCCTTCCTGACGATGAAGCTTGCGTCCCCACTCAAAGGCCAACTCGTCGTCGACCTGGATCACTTCGTCGATCAAGGAAGTATCTAAATTCTTTGGGACAAACCCAGCACCGATCCCTTGGATCCGATGCTTGCCAGGCTGACCGCCACTGATCACCGGGGACTGCTTTGGCTCGACTGCAATTGCTTTGAAATTCGGATTGAGCTTCTTGATGTACCTTGCCACACCCGTAATCGTTCCCCCAGTCCCGACACCCGCGACGATCGCGTCGATGTTTCCGGCCGAGTCGGCCCAAATCTCCGGCCCCGTAGTGCGTTCGTGGACCGCCGGGTTGGCCGGGTTTTCGAACTGCTGAGGCATCCAGCCGAGGCTGTCGGCGGCAACCAATTCGTTGGCTTTGGAGATCGCTCCACGCATCCCCTCGGCCGCCGGGGTCAAGACCAAACTCGCACCGAGCGCCTTGAGCAACGCTCGGCGTTCGATCGACATCGATTCGGGCATCGTCAATGTCAACCGGTAACCCTTGGCCGCACATACAAAGGCCAAAGCGATCCCGGTGTTGCCGCTCGTCGGTTCGATGATGTGCGTATCTTTGTGGATTTTGCCGCTTGCCTCTCCATCCTCGATCATCGCCAGCCCGATTCGGTCCTTGACACTCTTGAGAGGATTGAAAAACTCACACTTGGCAAACACTGTCGCTGCGTCGGGTCCGAGCAGACGGTTGATCCGAATCATCGGGGTGTTGCCAACAGTTTCGACGACGTTGTTGAAGGTTCTTCCAAGGGGCATAGCAAACTAGATCCATCTATTTGGAATTGTGGAATGAAACGCGACGAGGCGGACCGAGCACACTGCGTCTAAGTATACTCGATTTGGCCCCGAAAGCCCACCTCGGTTTGCCCGCACGTTTCTCCCATCAAGCTCGATCCAGCAATCGCCGCAGTTTTTCGGCAGCCTCTGCCGGGTTTTGGGCATTCCAAACGCACGACCCGACGGCCACCCTGGCGAATCCCGCACCGAGCACCTGCGGGAGATTCTCCAAATCGATACCACCTATCGCATATGCGGGCAATGCCGGGGCGTTGTCGCGCAACCAATGGGCCGCCTCGAGCAAAAATGATATTCCCGAAAAACGATCAAAAGATTTCGTCTGGGACGCAAACGTCGGACCACAACCGATGTAGTCGACACCCAAGCCCACCCCCTTTTGAATCTGCCCGAGGTCGTGGGTCGATAGCCCTAAAAACTGCCACGGTTGCAATAGCCGACGCGAGGACCCAACCGATAAGTCTTCCTGCCCGATGTGAACCCCTGCGGCTTGTGTCGTCGCTGCAATGTCGACCCGATCGTTGATCAATACCCGCGTCGCACTCGAATCGACCGCTGCGAATGCCGCTTGGAAATACTCTAAAATCCGAATCGCATCGGCGTGCTTGTCGCGTATCTGAATCAATTGGACTCCGGCCTGCGCTATCTGTTCGATCCGCCGACTGAATGCATCGATCGGCAGCCGACAGTCGACCAACACATACAACTTCGCATGCTGGAGAAAACTCCTATCTCGCTGACACGCAAGCTGCAATGCAGCATTCAAATCGTACACCCGGTACCGCTGGCGCTCGATCGAGGATGCCTCAGTCGAGGCGAGCACCTTACAAGCCTCTTCGATCACGCGTAATCCTTGTTCGACCCGCGAGGCCGCCGCTGCAACGATCGATACGAGACCCTCAGGACGCTGCATCTCTTGGCTTGCTTTGCTCTCCCTACCGACGTCCCCTTGAGCGTCTCTTGCTGAAACCAACGCCCCTTGCCCCAAACCATCGATCGCTTGTTGAAGCCAATGGCGAATGTCCTTGTAGTCGACCTGCAAACGGGCCAAGCCAGAAAACCTTGCTACATCCTCGAGCGTCCGAAGGCCTTCCATCACCCGGTTGGTGTTCGCATCGAGCATCCGGCGCAGAACGAATTGGGAATGGTCATGAGATTCATGCATCAAAGGACTCTATTTCTGTTGCTCCAAAAGCATCGAAAGGTAGCTTCGCTTTTCGACATAGCGAAGCCCCAAGGCATTCGCTGCCGAACCGATGGCTTGCTCGGCCCCGACGTGCTCCTGGGCCGAATGAACGACGCATTCAACTTCGGCGAATATTCCTAAAAAAGAAACATCGTCGAGCGTTACGTTCAAGCCCGGGTGGAAGTGCCCAAGGCAGAAAACTCTGCGCGTTTTGCGCACGACTGCCACCGGCTCGAAACCGAGGTTTTCCCAAATCCGCAGCCAGCCTACCTCGCTCCCATCGGCCAAAGGCAATTCGATCTCCGGTCGGGTTTTGAACAATCCCTCCTGGCGAGGGCCTTTGTAAGTGATGTGCCAGTGGTCGTTGACCCGCCGCATCCGAAGCGCCTCGTTGGTGATCCTAAAATCACGCGCCGGGTGCCTCAAATAATGGTCTTCTTGCGCTTCGGACTCGAGTTCCTTTGCACTTAGCAGTTCAAGCTGAGCCAATAGTCCAATGGAATCCTCAACCCGGTACTTGCCCTCGATCTCCATCGGATACTGCGTCTCAGAGCCAGCCATCTTTCACCTCGACTTGTCGTAGTTTCGAACCGCCTGGACCATCGACCTCATCTTAACCGGATCCTTGATCCCAGGCGAGGATTCAATCCCACTTGCAACGTCGATCCCAGTTGGGTCGACCAACTCCAGCGCTTCGGTCACATTGCTCGGATCCAATCCGCCGGCAAGCAGCAGCGGAGCACTCACCCCATCGTCCATGAGGAAGCTTCCTGGGCGAGGTCGCAGCAGCCCCCAATTGGCCCGCTTGCCTGTCCCCCCTTTCTCGATCGGATCATAAGCATCGACGAGCATTCCAATCACCGAAGAATGCTCCCAGGAGCTCTCTTGAACCCAGCTCGTCCAATTCGGATCGTCCATCGGGCCTCGGTAAGCCAACGCCTTAAGAATCGGCAATCCGGGCCAATAGCTCGAATTCTCGAACTCCAAAAGCCACTCGTGAGTCTCTTGGCCATGCAACTGGATCGCATCCAAAGGGCAAATCGAAAGCACACTAGCGATCTGCTCGGGTGTCGAATCGACAAAAATCCCCACCCTTAGGCAACAGCCTTGAACCAACGAGGATAACCGCTTGGCAACCATCGGTTCGACATACCGTTTGCTCTTGGCGTAGAAATTCAGTCCGATCGCATCGACCTCTAGATCGATCGCTTCGGCTAGATCTTGCTCCCTGGTAAACCCGCAGAACTTTATCCTCGGTGCCTTCGGTTTGGATTTCATATCTCTTTGGCAACTTGGATGCAGCGGTCGATTCGGGCCTCCGAGGATTCCTTGCCCAGAATCCCAAATGCATCAAACACGCCCACTCCCGAGGTCTTCCCTGTCAGTGCCAATCGGATCGCATTGATGCAAATCCCAAGCTTCTGTCCACGGGCTTCGACCATGGCTTTGATCTGGCCCTCAAGGGCCTCGACCGACCATGGCTCACAGGCCCGGACCAGACTCAATGTCTGCTCGAGCAATTCGACAGCTTTTGGCTCTCCTCGGACCCGTTTGTCGAACCCCGCTTGGTCGTAGCGCATCTGGTCGTCGGCCACAAAGAATTCGTCAAACTCAAGAATATCCCCGGCGACCTTGATGCGATCGGCCGCCGCAGTGACCACCTTGGTGCAATGCTCTGCGATCGCACACGCAACCGGATCGGCAAGCAATCCCGCCTTTTGGAGATAGGGCAAAACCATGGCCACCTTCTTCTTCGTATCGAGCCGATGCATCCAGCGTGCTTGGAACGCAAGGAGTTTCTGTGGGTCAAACGACGCAGGGGCCTTGTTGACCCGCTCAAGCGAGAAATGTTGCTTGGCCTCCTCGAGCGTAAAGTCCTCGGTGCTGTCGTCCAAGGACCATCCAAGGAGCAAAAGATAGTTCAAAATCGCACCGGGTAAGAAACCTGTCTCCCGATAGAAATCGACGACCACTGGATTGAATGTCTCAGGCGTGGTCTGCAATCGCGCTTTTGCCGTTATCGTTTCCCCCAACGCCGCGAGCATCGCAAAGTCTTTTTGCTTGAGGTACTTGTCGAGCTTGCGTTTGCTCAGCTTGGCCGTCCCGCCTGGCTCAGCGACGTAGGGTAGATGCGCGTAGATCGGAAGCGCATAGCCCAAACTCTGTGCGATGAAGATCTGACGCGGGGTGTTCGGCAAGTGTTCGACGGCACGGACCACGTGCGTAATCCTAAAATCATAGTCGTCGACCACACTTGCCAAATGGTACAAACAAGTCCCATCGGCTCGTTGAACGACGTGATCCTGTTCGTCTGCCCATTCAAACGAACAATCCCCACGAATCAAATCGTGGAATTGACATTGACCCCTGCGCGGCATCTTCAACCGCACGACTGGAGTTCGACCTTCGGATGCATAGGCCTGCTCCTGCTGCGGAGTACTGGCCATAAAGCGACGATCGTACAGGAACGCTTTTCCCTCGCGCTCGGCTTGCGCTTTGTACTCTGCCAATTCCTCGGTTTTGGCGTAATCTTTATAAGCATGTCCGCTGGCAAGCAACTTCTCGACAGCTCGCTGATAGTGTTCCGTCCGCTGCGATTGGAAATAGGGCTCATAAGGTCCGCCGCACTCAGGACCCTCGTCCCAATCCAATCCTAACCAACGGAACCCCTCGAGGATCGGACGCAGGGCTGCCTCGACGTTCCGCTGCTGGTCGGTGTCGTCGATCCTCAAGAGGAACTGCCCTCCGGCTTGCTTGGCCAAAAGGTAATTGAACAGGGCCGTGCGTACTCCACCGATATGGAGGTAACCCGTCGGGCTAGGTGCGAATCGTGTGCGAATAGTCATAGATTCAAAACGGCTCGTTGCTAAGTAGTCCAATCCATCCCCAGGAAATCCACAGCAGGCTGCCCTGCATCGTGGGATCCCTGCATCGTGGGATCGCTGCATCGTGGGATCGCTGCGTGGTGCGGCGCGCTAGTCCTGCGAATCCTGCCCTGAAAACAAGCCCGGATCGCAAGCGTCACGCCAACATTGTTGCTCGATGTCGTGTACCCGCAAGTGCTGAGCAAAGGCATCAGGGCTCGTTCGTTGAAAATCGGCGATCAAAACATTGCAAATACTCGCCCAAGCCTTTTCGGTCGCTTGCCCCTTGATCTCGACGTACTCGATACCCCCCGAGCGGTCATAAACCATCCCGTCGAGCTGATATCGACGCTCTTGCTCGTGAAAAACCCAGACCCACGACCCGTCGAGCTCGGCAAACATTCCCTCCCAGGATCCGACCCGCTCGAGGAATCCCTCAAAGCTCTGTGCCAAACTCTGGCCATCTGCGCTGTAGACTCGAACAAACATGATCAATGAACCTACCGCCCCTTTGGGGCAATCGACTCCGGAGGGATCGCTTTGCCATGAGGGTCGACCGTCGGCCCCCCGTTGACTTGCCCTAGACTTTCCCTAAGCTCCGATGAGGTGTAGTGCTCTAAGGATTCGGCCGTTGCATGGAGCCTAGGATCCGAAATTCCTGTCTCCTCACGCAGGTAATGCTCCCACAATCGGTGGGTCCGCACGAGCACCTGCGCCTGCTGATAGCCCCCTTGCGTCAAATACCAATCACTCCCCGAACCGCTTACCCATTTCTTCCTCGCCAGATCGCTCAAGGCGGCTTGTACCGTGGTCCGCGTCTGCTGCAACTTCTCGGCGATCCTATCGACACTCAAGGCATGTTCTGCCGACTCGAAAACCTCGGTTCGCTTGGCTTCCACGTGCCGGTAGAACAGAGCCAAAATGTCTTCGGCCAAAATGCGTTTGATCATTTTTCGCTGGTGCATCCAACGCCAGAGCAATCCTCGCTTGGTCCCAAGAAAAATCGCAACGACCAAAAGGCAACCGGAAACTACCGCGACCATGGCCGCAGAATTGGCCGATTTGAACCCAAATAGGTGCGGAAGGCCCATGGCCATCCCATGGCCAAGAACGCTGCTGAAGGCCGCGATCAATAAACTCCAAACGACCATCGATCCAAGACGGTCCGTGAGCAACCACGCGACCGACGAAGGGACAATCAGCATCGCGACGACCATGATATTTCCCACGGCGCGAAAGGAAACCACGCAAGTCATCGCGACCAATGCCGCCAATAGGTAACTTAGGAATCGTACCGGGACGCCTTGGGCCTGCGCAAGCGTCGCGTCGAAAGTCGATAGCATCCACCACTTCCAAAAAACGACAACACACAGCGCGTTGAACAAACAGATGCACCCGAGTTCCAACACCACCCTGGGGACCTCTCCAAAGGGTGTGCTGGCTGTGTCCAATACGATCGTTTCTAAGTTCCCATAAAGGACACACGACGGATCGAGATCCACATGCTCGATGCGAGAGATCATGACGATCCCCAAGGCAAACATCGCTGTAAAAACGACTCCAATCGCCGCGCTCTCTTCGATCCGCCCTAAACCCCGCACCACCTCGATGAGCCACACGGACAACACGCCGATGGCGCCCGCACCCAAAAGCGATACCCATGGACTGCGACTGCCAAACAAAAGAAATGACGCTGCGATCCCAGGTAGCACCGCATGGCTGAGCGCATCGCCGATGAGACTGAGTTTCCGCAGTACCAAAAAGTTGCCTACGAGAGCACAGGCGATCCCGCACAGGATCGACGCGACTATCATCCAGCCATCGACTTGCCAAGCCCACCACATCCTAGCGGCCTACATCCTCAAAGCGCAGCGGTTTGATCGATCCGCTGCAGCGTAAAACCAATCCTTAACCCCTGGCGCTTTGCATCTGGGCAACTTCGTCTCCAAAATCCAGCGTTGGCTCAGGAGGAACGTCCTCGCTGGACTCCTCTGGTTCGGGATCACCCTTTTTCTTCTTCTTGGACTTGGCTTTCTTGGGCTTGCTAGGGCCCTTCGGCCGCCCTGTCAAGGCTGCGATCGTTGGCAACAAAATCACCGCCGCGATAAACGCCATCCAAAGCAAGGGTAGAATTTTGAAAAGCATTGTGGCAAAGAATGGAAATGTGCGTCGAATCGATCCAAAAACAACCCTATTACCTTAGTTCATGCGTTGGACACGAGCAAGCCTCCAAATCGTATCATTTCCCAAAGGGACCGGGACGCAAAGCCCGATATTCATCCAAGGCCCGATAATCATCCATGGATGGGGTAAGCATGCATCAGGAAGTCTTTCAATTCTTGCGATATTTGGATGTCGAGCGCAATGCCTCCGATCTGACGATCAAATCCTATCGTGAGGATTTGATCGATATGGCGGACTTTATCACCGACGAAGGTCAGAAAAAACGGCGACCCGCAGAGATCACCCCCACGGACCTTCGCGGATACCTCTCGGCCCTGCATGATGCCGGCTATGCTCGATCGAGCATCAGCCGAAAACTCGCCTCGCTTCGGAGCTTTTTCAAATTCGCCCAGCGGCAACAATTGGTCGACTCCAACCCGGCCAAACCGCTGCGAAACCCCCGAGGCACCAGAAAACTTCCCCATTTCTTGGGCAACGAGGAAATCCTCTCGTTGCTCAACGCACCAAATACCCAAACCGAAATGGGACGACGCGATCTTGCGATCCTTGAAGTCACCTATAGCGCCGGGCTTCGGGTCAGCGAATTGGTCGGAATGAACGATCGCGACGTCGATTTCACCGATGGCACGATTCGAATCCGAGGAAAAGGACGCAAAGAAAGGATCGGTCAACTTGGCTCCTTTGCCAACCAGGCGCTGACCGACTACTTGCAAATGAGAAGACCTGCCCCCAACGGCACGAAGGAACCAGCGACCTTTCGGAACAAATTCGGGGGCAGATTGACCGCTCGTAGCGTCGCTCGAATGCTCGAAAAATACATCAAACAGTGCGGCCTTGACACGCGTACCAGCCCGCACACCCTACGCCATAGCTTCGCTACCCACCTGCTCAACGGAGGGGCCGATATCCGCAGCGTACAGGAGTTACTCGGCCACAAAAGCCTCGTGACCACGCAAATTTACACCCACGTCAGTACCGCCAACATCAAAGCCGCCTACGACAAAGCCCACCCGAGGGCAAAAAAGTAATCGGTTTGCCTGTCGGTTTGCCCGTCTGGTTCGACGACCGAGCAAACCACTACCAACCCACCGCATCCAACACCTTCGAGGTGGCTCTCGAAGAGTTGAGCACGTAAAAGTGGATCCCTGGAACACCGGATTTGAGCAAGTCGGCCACCTGTCGTGCGGCAAAATCCGTTCCCACGTTGAACTGCCAGTCCTCCTGGTCGCTCTTGGCTAACGCATCGACAAAATCCTCAGGCAGCGCCGCTTTGCACATCGATGCGATCCGCTGAATGCTCGCCAGACTGATTACCGGTAAGATCCCTGGAATCACAGGGATCTTGATCCCAATCGCTTCACAACGATCCCTGAAACGATAGAAGTCCTCGTTGTTGTAGAATAACTGCGTGACGATCGCATCGGCACCACTATCGACTTTGCGCTTGAGATTCTCTAAATCCACCTCGGCAGATGGAGCCTCTTGATGGACCTCCGGATAGCCGGCGACCAAAATTCCAAGTTCCGGATACTCGCTTCTGAGCATCGAGACCAATTCATTCGCATATCGCAAACCACCTTCGGTCTGCTTGAACTCCGATTCCCCCTTGGGCGGATCACCACGGAGCGCAACGATGTAATTGACCCCGATGGCCGTGGCTTCGTCCAAATAGGACCTGAGTTGCTCGACAGTCGATCCGACGCACGTCAAGTGCGAAGCGATTCGCAATCCATGCTGAGTCTTTAGAGTCTCAAGCAACCGAAGCGTTCGGTCTTGGGTCGAACCGCCAGCACCGTAGGTACAAGTGAAAAAATCTGGCGAGAAACGCTCAAGCTCTTTAACCGTGTCCATCAAAGACGGGAGCAACTCCTCCTTCTTTGGAGGAAAAAGCTCGAAAGACAATCCACGAGTGCCACTGTCTAACCGCTCACGGCTGAAAAAATCACTAAGCTTCATCGAGCTACCTGCCACTCCTAGTTAATCAAGGGCTTAAAAGGTCCCGCAACTGTCCAAGAAAGAGTTGCAGAACACAGTACCTAAAACTTGTCGACACTACTCAATCCGGTTGTAGCAAAGAGGAATTGACCGCTAAGATACTTCAAAACACCTTTTTTGGGAAACCCTTGACTTCATGACCGATAAAAAACTGACCGGCAAACGCGTTTTGGCCTTCGTGGGCGACATTTACGAAGATTTGGAGCTTTGGTACCCGAAGCTTCGGTTGATCGAGGAGGGGGCCGAAGTGGTCGTCGCCGGTGAGCAAGCCAACGCGATCTACGCTGGTAAAAACGGCTACCCGTGCACCTCCGATGCTGCCATCGCGGAAATGAACGAAACGGATTTTGATGCCGTTTTGCTCCCCGGTGGCTTCATGCCCGACCGCCTGCGACGGCTCGATCGAGTCAAAAAACTTATCCGCGACTTCTCGGACTCCAAAAAGTGCGTCGCTGCGATCTGCCACGGCGGCTGGCTTGCGATCTCCGCGGATGTCTATCGCGGCGTGCGAACCACCGGATCGCCAGGCATCAAAGATGACCTTGTCAACGCCGGGGCGCTTTGGGTCGACGCCCCTGTCGTCGTCGATCGGCACTTTGTCTCAAGCCGCAAACCTGACGATCTACCCTGGTTCGCCAAAGCGATGGTCGATCTGATCGCTGCGCAAGACGCTAGAATTTAGTCCTCGCGACACCTAAACTCCCAACGATCCTCATGGCCAAACCGATCCGGTTTCTGCACATCAGCGATTCCCACTGGGCCAGCGATGCAATCGCCCCAGGGATCGACCCGAAGTCCCGATTCGATCAACTTTGCGCTTGGATCGCTGCGATCCGAGATCCCATCGACTTTATCATCCATACCGGCGACTGGGTTCACCGCGGACAACTCGATGACGATTTAGGCCATTCGACCGACCAAGCCTGGGACCGATTGCAAAAACTCCGGTTACCTATCCTGACCGCAGTCGGCAATCACGACCATCGCAAAGTTCTGAGCCAACGCCTGATCGACTCGCTCCCTGCGGGTTGGAATATCCGCTTGCTCGATTGCGACGAAGGTCGGCTCGCGTACTGGTTCGCCGTTGGCAATGAATTTTTTTTAGTCCTCGACGCAAGAGCCTCTCAGCAGATCGACCCACGAGGTGAACTATGTGCCAAGCAACTTGCAGCCGTCACGAGACTCTTGGCTGACCCCGATCGCCACTGGACGGTTTTCCTGCACTATCCACCGATTGAACTGGATTGCGAGTGGATCGATCGGACGATGTTGATCGAAAACGGCCACCAACTCCACGAGATTCTCGTCCCCTGCTCCCACCGAATTCGCGGCGTGTTTTTCGGACATGTCCACCGCCCAGTTTGCTGCTTGAAGGATTCGATCCTATATGCCAGTTCAGGCAGCCCTACAATGCATTTTCCAAACATGCCTAGCAACACACAAGCCATCGTGCAGTCCGACCCGATCGCTTTGGCGAACTACATCTGCATTCGCGATGGGGTGACATTGGTCAAAACGCAATGGACCATGCTGAGCCACTCCCCATCGGATCAAGACCCAAAGCTCTGAATCTCATGATCCATATCCAATGATCCATCGCACACGAAATTTCCCATTGCAATGACAGCTACCCTCAAAGACTGGGCGCAGTTGGTTCGCGTCCCAAATACGTTCACCAGCGCCGCAGATGCCCTGGCTGGTATGTGCCTCGGTGGTGCTTTCTCAACCTTTGTATTTCAACCGATAGCAGGACTCCTTGCCGCTGTGGCATCGATCTTGCTCTACTGGGGCGGAATGGTTTTGAACGACGTGTTCGATCTAGACGAAGATAAAAAAAACAATCGACCAGGACCGATCGTTCGCGGCGCAATCGGCTTGCCCCAAGCCCGCTTCGTAGGCTCGGCAATGCTCGGTATCGGACTGACTCTTGCTTGCTCGGCTGCCTATACGATCCATGGCTCGATCTACGAAACTCTATCGGTAGGCATTCTGCTTGTCGCGGCGATCCTCGGCTACGATGGCCCCTTAAAAAAAACTCCCCTAGCTCCGTTGGTTATGGGGCTGTGCCGGGCGCTGAATTTGAGCTTGGGTATGGCGATCGCCTCAGGGCCTAGACTGCCGAATCTCTCGGCAAACCTTTGGCTTTTGCCAGCCGCCTTTTGCCTCTACGTGATGGGATTTACAATCGCCGCACGAAAAGAATTTCTCAGTGTTCAATCCCGGCCCCGTCTGTGGTTCGGGTGGCTCACGAGCCTCATCGGTATCTGCTTGTTTGCCTGGACAATCTGGAAATTCCCCAGTCCCTCGCTGATGCAAATCGCCCAGCGACGCGGCGCTTCGACGCAGTGGGTCTTTCCCTGCATCATGCTCCTGCTGGCGGTCCCCGTTTTCCGAAGAGCATGGAACTCGATTCGAACTCTCAGCGGTAAAGATCTCGGACTGGCAATCCGTACTGCGATCCTCAATATCCTTTTTATCGATGCGACGCTTGCGCTGATCTACGCCGGTCCTTGGATGGGGCTCCTGATCGCCGCTTTGGTCCTGCCGACAATCCTCCTAGGACGTGTTTTTAGGGCAACCTGACCAAGGTCCAGTCCTGCAGGTTAAAACGATTGTCTGATTCGATGGATTATTCATCGATTCCTGAACCCTCATTGCCGATTGACCCCGCGCAGCACGATGCGGATCGGGCATTCGGGCCCCCGTCCCAACCCCGGGTAGTTTTACCGATGGCTGGTTAACCTCGCTCCGAAAGGCTTTTTTCTATGTCCATCGAAATCATAAATACCATCCTCGGTATTTTGTTCGTTGGAATCTGGCTCATCGTTGGTCATATCATCACGATCAACCACTCTTGAAGCCAACCGATCAAAGCTATCCGATCAAAGCTATCCATTCAAAGCTATCCATTCAAAGCCATATCGGATACGCATTGGTCAGCTCAACCCAGCTTCCAACGACCGCCTCGTTGTGCCAAGCCCCGTACGATCCGACGGCCAAAATCCGCTCGGTGCCAGCTTGCACCTCCCACCAGTCCCAGGACTCGACCTGTCGAGACCCGACGAGCCGACCAACGACCCGAACCAACTGTGGCTGTGCCTCGAAAACCTCCTCGGAGTTCTCCTCGAGCGTCGCGGCTTTTAGCACGCGCCAATCGGTAGGTCGCAACCCCAACGCAGCGGCTCGGCGATCCGACTTGTGCCATTGCACCGGCGGTCTTCCAAGCAACTCGGCAACCTGCTTGCTAGAGGGCCTGCGATACACACTCTGCAAATCGCCCGTCTGCAATACCTTGCCATCGCCCATCACACTGATCCGGTCGGAGAGTTCGAAGGCCTCCTGCGAATCATGCGTGACATAGATGCATGTAAGCTCGCGTTCCTGTTGCCAACGACGCAGAAGTTTCCGTATCGGACTGCGAAGTGACTCCTGCAAATGCGCAAGCGGTTCGTCCATGAGCAAGACCGGACGCTGACTGAGCAACGCACGCACAATCGCAAGCCGCTGCAATTGCCCTCCTGAAAGCTCACCAGGCTTTCGACTCAATACCCCAGCCAATTCAAATTGATCCACCAATTCCTCTTGAAGCCCCGATTCCTTGCGTCCTGACAAGTTCACCGCCAATCTCAAATTCGCTAATACACTCAGGTGGTCATAAGTCGCTGCGGTCTGCCCTACCAGCGCTATGCCCCGCTGATGCGATGGCTCCTTGGTCGACTCGCGACCCGACATCCATAGACTGCCCCTCGAGGGCCGTTGCAAACCAGCGATCAATTTCAGAAGCGTCGTTTTTCCAGATCCGCTAGCCCCTAAAAGGGTATGAAACTCCCCCTTCGAAACCTGCCACTGCAAATCCTCCAAAACCACGGTCCCATGGTAGTCAAACCCAATTTGCCGGAGTTCAACAGCCAAATCCCCTCGTTGTGGTTCGCCCTGTAAGGACATGATCAAGTCCAGACCTTAAGGCTTCTGCATCTTCAACCAAGTCATCACCACCGCTGCAACCTTGGTGATCGATTCTCCCGAACACTTATCCGGCGTGTCGGCCATCGTGTGCCAATAACTTCGCGATCGCGAGGCGATCGTCGGGTAATCAAAGTCGATGATGTCGATCGTAGGCACCATGGCAATTTGATTCAAAGGAAGATGATCGTCTCGAATCGAATGAAGAACCCGCGGATTGAAATCTTTGAGTCCAAGCTCTTTCGCAATCCCCCAAACCTCCTTGGCTAGAACCGGCGCATACTTGAAACTGACCTCGTCCCACGATAATTGCAACTCCTTGTCGCCGATCATGTCCATCAAAATCCCTGCTCGATAGGTCGTGTCCGGTCCGCCCGAAACAAGCTGTTCGGCAAAGTACGTCGAACCGACAAAGTAATCTCCCAAGGTCATTCCGTTGCCAGCAATATAGACCAATTCCTCTGCATCAAAAAAAACAAAGTCGACGCCTACCTTCAAATCCATTGACGCGACCGCATGCCCTAGCTCCATCAGAAGTGCCGTGCTGCTGCCCCCATCATTGGCCCCCACGAACAAACCCTTTGGATTCTTAGGGTCCTGGTCTGGATAGGGCCTCGTGTCATAGTGCGAGCAGAGCATCACGCGTTGCTTGATCTCTGGCTTCCATCGCACGATCAGATTCTTTACCTCCACCGGCTCGCCAGTCAGCGGGTGCTTGTGCATGAATACTTGCCACTGGACCTTTGCACCCAAGCCCCCAAAGTGCTCCTCGAGCACCCGTTGCTGCTGAAGCATCCCGGCGGTCCCAGTGGTCCGAGAGCCTATCTTGCAAAGCCTCTCGAGGTAACTAAAGGCCCGCTTGGAGTCCAGCGGCGCCGGTGGACGCCACGCGCGCGACGTGATCTGCCCGCCGCCCGAGGATCCACCGCTTGGTGCTGCCGAAACCGCTATCGGTGAGCTCGACCCCGTTTCTGCCGCGTTCGGAAGACATCCTCCGATGAGCGAAAACAAGACCGCTGAAACCATACCTGCTGTTTTTCGACCCAAGATGCACCCCAGAGCAAGGGATATAGAAACCCGAAACCCAAACGCTAATCCAACAAAATCAAGACTCGACTGAGGATTCCATTGTTTGGATGGATCCTACGGTGTCAATCAGGGATCCCCCTGCCCCCTCTGCCCCTTGCCCCTGCCCCTTACCCCTGCCCTGCGTGCAACCCCTCGGTCTTGCGGTTTTACAAAGATTTCTTGCCAGCACTCCTGTTTGGCACGGGCCTTGCTGTTTTATTGTTTTGATCAAAAAAAGGTGCTGCCAACTTGACAGGTGTCTGTCGAGCACCCCGCGATCGATTCGCTTTCGAGAGAGAGGTTTTCGCCATGGCTCAGTTTCCTTTCCAAATCCGACAATTTCCGTCGGCCTTGCAAGACATTGCCACCGAGATGGAAAACATCTTCGACCAAGTCTTGAACAAGGGTTGTTCGACAAAGGGCTCACCGAACGACAAGGCCACAAGTTCCAATGGATGCTGCGAAGCTCCTGCTACCGTAGCCTTCACTCCGGCTTTGGATGTCTTCGAGGACGATCAAGGCTACGAACTGGTGCTCGATCTGCCTGGAGTCACGCTGGAGAATCTCAAGCTTGAACTGCTCGAAGACAAAGTCCATGTCTCGGGCACCAAAGCTTGTGCCACCGTCGCCGAAGGCTCCGTGCAACACAGAGCCGAACGCTCGGCTGGTAACTTCGCTCGCGCGATCCGTCTACCAAAACAGGTAGCCAGCGATCATATCGAAGCTCACTTCAAAGACGGTGTTCTTCGAATCCGCGTGCCAAAGGTGCCCAAGGCGACGTCCCGGACCATCGTCATCAAAAGCTAAATTCGGGAGGACTTTGAGTAAGTTCCCTGTAGGATTGGCGATTTAAAAAAAGCCCCGATTGGAGGTCCTCCAAGCGGGGCTTTTTGTATTTGCTTCGAAACATGAGGGATCCAACGGGCAATCGAGGTTGGCTGAGCCTCAAACTATGGCAACCACTCTCCGTTGCCGACGCTCCAATCGGTTCCAAAGAATCCAACCCACCGGATCGCCTCACTCCCGGTCTTGAGGTACTCAGGAGATACAACCAGCACATCGGGATACCCTGTCCCAGAGGAAAAAATCGGCAGTCTGCTACTAGCGCGCATCGCGGCCAAGTCCGTGCCGCCTATCCCTGCGACCAATCCCCGACTCTTGAATTGAGTATCCAACGACTTCGGGCGCACCAACAGCATCGAGACAGACTCCGCGATCTGCTCGGGACCTCCCCGCGTCCAACTGCCGTGATGCAGCTGTACCGGACTACGTGCAAGCAACGATCCCCATGCTTCATTGACGGTGCTATTTCCGTACAAAATGACATTTCGATCCGATAGACTTTGAGGATCTTGCTGCGCAAGTGCCAAATAGTACGCATCGCTCCAGCAGTCTACCGACCCGTTGCCACGGTACCAAAAGGTCTCTGCATCATAGCGAGCCTTACCGAGCATCCAACGGTTTTCCTCCGGATCTCCCCGGGTCCCGTAAACCAACACAAACCGATTGCGAAACGCTTCTTTGAAGACTCCGTACTGACTGGCGTCTCGGACCACCGAACCCTGCTGCTGATCTTTGCTGCGCTGTCGCCAAACCGGTGCGGATCCTCCCGCGGTGCTTTTATCAAACCAAACCGTTTGATCGAGCTTTTCAATGCCCTCGACGGCCAAGGCCTCGGCATCGATTTCCAGACTCAAGCTCACGGGCAACGGTGTATCGAGAGCCAGGAGCTTGGATAAACGGATCCCCCACGAGGCGATATTGGAGGTCTTGACCGTGATTTTCTGACTCTGCCGATCCCGATCGAGTTGGACCGTCGAAAGATCCGCGATCCGCTCTTGGCACCCAAGCGTGAACCAATGGCAGTCCGCTGAGACATGCGGCCCGGGAGTCGTAAATCGAATCGAGTCAATCCGGTTGGATTCTGGAATCTCATGGGTCTGGAAAAAATCCATCATCGCAGGCCAGTCGCAGCATGCGTTTCCCCACCAATGGCCAGCCCCAGCTTGCTCTTTGTAAACCCAGTCGGGATGGAACTTTGCCAGCTCTTGACGCATCGATCGAGCTTGATCAACCGGTACGTTGTCGTCCGCATCCCCATGGAGGATATAAACCCCTTGGGATTTGAGATTCTCAACTCTTGCTAGGGTATCGCTGCCACCCTGAGCTCTGCGCAACAACTGCGACAACGGATCCTGGGCAATGTTTCCTCCACGTCCCGCATAGCTCGAAAAGGACACCCATCCTGCGCTAGGCCCAATCGCTGCGAATCGGTCCGGAAACAACGTTCCGATATGCCAGGTCCCGTGGCCTCCCATCGAATGGCCTGTCAAATAAGATCGATTCGCATCGGTCTTGAATCGCTCGCGAGCCAATTCAAAGACTTCGAGTCCGTCCCAACGTCCCCAGTCCTCCCAATCAAAACCGTAATTGCGACGGTTCGTCGGCGCGATCACATACGTGTTGTCCTTGGGGCTGTAGACGGCTGCTTGTCCCTCTCCTTCCACACCCGCACCATGCAACGTCAAGATCATGCTAGGGGCTCGATCCGATCGCAAGGAACCCTCTTTAGGAGGGACCACACCGTAGTACTGAACGCTTCCGTCGATTTGACTGATGAACGTGCGACGATGCATCTGTTGCGAGGTC
>JAPLNM010000182.1 GCA_026692845.1 Planctomycetota bacterium
CACGAAATGGCCTTTGTCTGTATCTAGGCCAAGGTTTGGGTCGGCTTCATTAACGCCCAATTGGCTTGACTTAGCCACGCACGGGCTCGGAGGCCCATGCTACGGGTAAGCGTCGGCTCCGCAGAGCCCCATTGGTGTGACTACCGAACTGCCAATGAAAAGATAGACAGTGTAAATAGTTTCAGTCGGCTCCGCAGAGCCCCATTGGTGTGACATCATGTCGAGCGGTAAAGTTGAAGCGGACAACGCGTTTCAGTCGGCTCCGCAGAGCCCCATTGGTGTGACAGCCAACTTGCTAATACTAAGCTCTTCAAACTACGCAATTCCTTTTTGAATAAGCACTTGCGTCGTTCTCGAACACCAAGCTGATCCATCTCACGTGTCAATAATACTCCCCAGCCTTCCGCTCTTGCTAGGCAACAACCGGTCTTTTCCTCGCCGGGACCAACCTCTGGCCCCTGTCGCGATTTCCAAACCGGATTGTGAATGAACTATCGTCCGCTACGCGCCCACAAATGAGCCATGAGACTCGGGGTTACTGTCTAGCAGATTACTAACTATGGTAGCAACTTGCCCCACGCAGGTCGCGCAATCCGATTCGGATTTTCCATTTTCCCCGCGACAAAACCACCGCTAGCTGAAAATCATTCGGGTTTTTCGACCCCTTTCCAACATGCTTGCGCGATCGGCGAAGGATTCCAAAAACTTCGACACTCGACCGATCGATCCAATAGGCTTCGACGATACTGCCGGACCAAGCTACGGACTTGATGAAGATAGCCGCTGGGCTCGGATTGCCCGTAACCGGTCACACTTATCGCCAATACATTATGCAAGCTCTCAACAAATCGAACCCTTGCCCTGGGTTTAATACTCAATGGAAACGGCCCCTCGCTATCTCGCTCGAAGTCGCTCCGGGCAAGAACACTCGATGACTCAACCACCGCACGGTCCACCAAATGCCGAAACGGCTCCTGAAGATCCGATGCGAGCGTCGAGTGACCCGGCCTCTCGCGATGCAAAGCCGCCAGGGTCGGTACCATTCCCGCGTGCCCAATGCAGTGCGTCACCCAGCGATGTAGGACTGTCTGTCCCCAATTCAATAGCACGTTGATCGGATCGGATGCTTCGGGGGCGACCCTTTGCTGAAACTCAAAACCACTTGGCAACAATTCCCCGAACCTGCTATACCAAATTGCCGCCGCTCTTCCCTCATACCCCAACAACGATTCGCTGTCGGTCGCCTTCATCGCCGATTCGGCCAGTTCGTACATCTCACGAACGCGTCCTTCGGAGTGCTTCCAAGTCGCTGCACCTAAAACTGCATAATTGTTGATCTTGCTCGCAATGAGCCACCTAGCGAGATCGAGTCGATGTTTGTCATCGTGGGTCAACCCGACCTGGGCCAACACGGCCTTGGCATCAGGAACTGGAATCTCTCCAGAGACATTGACGACCGAACGCATGGCGCTATCGAGCGTCCGCAAGGTGACGGCATTCTGAGACATGGCTTTGATGGCGTTCCAATCGATGCACGCATCTCCAATCACTGTGATCTCCCGTAATTGCTCGATCGCAATCCGATGAACATTAGCTTCCGAGGACTGCTCGATCAATAGCTTTTGACCTTGCACGGACACTCTATTGACGGTGATACCTAGTATCAAAGACCGACCGCGCCGGTCGTTGCTGAAGTCGCCCTCACCCGGTAGATGCAATCGAGACTTCTGCTTCACTTTCGGCCTTGCATTATGCCAACCGAGGTCCTCTACAAGCTGCGGACCAACCTGAGAAGTCGTCTCCCACTGGGACTCACTGCGAAACTGGAACCCTAGGAATTCAAATCCACTAGGTAGATGAACCGTTGAGGACTTTTGTTCATTGAGCTTCAGCCGCAGCGCATCGGCTTGCCTAGCTGCTTCCTCGAACAATCGTTCGGCTTGCGAGCGATCCTTGCAAAGAATCATGAAATCATCGGAATACCGTATGAGCTTACCCCCACGCTCTTCGATCATCTCGTCAAAGCGATCCAAAAAGAGATTAGCCAAAAGTGGAGAGATCGGCGAGCCTGTCGGAACGCCAAGCGTCTGACTGCCCAGCGCCGAGGTCACCGATAGCATCAAATAATCCAAGATGGATCGATCGGGCAGGTACGCGTGCAACCGCCGTCGAAGCAATGCATGATCAAGTGTATCGAAGAAATTCTCAAAATCCGCACGGACTGCCCATTGATAACCCTGCCGAAATAATTTGCGCAGCTCGCGTGCAGCTTGATCCCTACCTAGTCCACGACGATAAGCCATGGATGAGGATTCCATGAAAGTGTCCATCGCTTTGGTGATGCCATCGAGGACGATTCGCGCGACGGCCCGGTCCCGACGCGTCGGTATGGTCAACGTCCTTGTACCACCTGACGGCTTTTGTATTTCGACCTGAAAAGCTGGATCCGGATCGTAGCGCCCATGCTTAAGGCTATCGAGGGCGATGGAAAGCACACCGCTCTCGAGTTCCATCGCTTCGCTGATTTCGTCGATCCGTGCCCTGGCAATGCAGCGTTCAAGAAGTGGGCCAGTGCGTGGGCATCTAGGAGACAGATCTCCAAGTTCGACGATTTCGTAAGCACCGAAACCGAAACGAGTGTTTTCGCCGACACGAACATATTGTCCAAGGATTAGTAGTGACAAATCCATCGGACTTAGCCCGTGCAATTCGATGGTGCCAACGGTACCACCTAGGGTTTTGCGATACTCTGTCCCATACCCGATGTCGAGCCACACCAATTCGTTTCGATCCGAGTAGGCTATTGTTCGATAGTCCGTTGGGCTCAGATTCCATCCTAACTCAGAGAGCCTTCGGTAAAGGCGCTTGAGAAATAAGGCACCAGGAAAGAAATGCTCATCAAGAAAGGCATGGCCATCGGTTCTGTCGTTTTTGGGACGCGAGCATCGCAATGGCATGTAGAAGCGTAGAGTAAGAAATTCTCTCCCTTGGAGTGCTAGGAGTTGCTGATCGAGGATTTCCCGAGTTAGTCCTTGGGCTTGAGCGGCAACTTGGATGGGTTTCTGCGCCATCAAATCGTCGATACGATCGAGAGTGAAGCGTCCGAGAGACTGCGAGCGGGGCGGATCGCGACCGATGGACCGAAGTCCCTCGATGATCCCATTGAGTTTTGTTGAGGGCGACGAATTCCGAGGTGCAAAGACGGTCAGTCCAAGCGAGATCGGCCATTCCGGAGACACCGAGTCGACGGCTTGGTCTGGAGCATCGAGAACAACGCCGTCGGGCATGGCGCGAGCTCCGTTTGGAATGCGTTCGTTCGCATCGCAGAGCATCGCATAGAACATTGCGGCTTGGTGGGGAGCGATGTTGGAGGTTTGTTTTGGTCGGAGCAAAACACGCAGTCGAAAGATGTCCGAGGGCAGTTCAAAGAGATCGGGCATGATGATTATTCGAAGGTGTGAACCGGATCCTCATTGGACGGGTCGGATAGCCAGGACAGTTGAACATCCGGATTGCGCAGGTCCACTGGGAACCATTCCACGCGATCGCCTTGGCGAAGCAGCACGCCGAGTTCGCGTTTGAGTTCTGATTGTTGTTCGGGGTCTAGGACGGCAACGAAAACGGATTTTTGGACCCGTTCACCGAAATGCAACAGAACTCGTGCGACCCGTTCACGGCGTTTATCGTTGGAGATATCGTAGGCGATAACGAATTTCACAATTCCGGCCGGCTTTCAAAGACGATGTCGTATTGATGGACAGGGTAATTGCCATCCGCATCGGGTATCGTATCTACATACTGAAAACAGGTCTGACGACGGTAAGTGACAGCGGCAGCGACGACGCTTGTCAATTTCGTTCCACCAGTAACATCGATGGTGATATTTCTATCAGAAACTCCATGAAAACGATGCTGGATAGATTCCAAAATCCATTCAATGGTTGTTTCCAGATCGTTGTAATTATTAAACTTCAATTCTCTGCCACTGATTAGGTGAATGCTGACTTGGTGGAATTCTACATCTGGCAAATACGCTTTGAGGAAACATATCGCGTCTTGAACAAAAACGGCCGATCCACCCTGTTCGGCTTGTCCTCTGGCCACTTCGCCAACAGGCTTTTGGCTTTGTCCAAACGATCCACTGGAGCCAAAAATCCATACCGAGCGAAGGGTGGATGTGTGCGGCATAATGGCTCGGAGGATTTGCTGCCAATTATGGCGAGCATCATTGAGTTTGATGATATCTGTGGATAATTGTTCCGACGTACCCTCCAGAGCTATTGTTTTGCCCTCGCCGACTGGAAACTCGATCTTGCCGTCCTTAATCACTGGAACCAAGGCATTGGTCGGTACCGTCAGGGGCAGGATCAGGTGTTCGATGGGATGCGATTGTTGACCGACAAGGGCGTTCGGTACAGGAGTGTTTGATAGGGCCAAGGTCTGGGTTAGTGATCTTCTAGGTAATCTTCGCTCCTCCCAAGCCAACCAATAAGAGCATCCGAGCGTGAGAGCGATCCAAACGAGCAATTCGGCTAACGACACTTGGTGCGTCGTTTCGGGTTCAGAGTTCGCCGTGGCATGTTCGGAAAAAGCATGACCCACCAACTGCTCGACACCATGACAGACTCCGACAACTCCGATGGCACCGAGAGTCGCGATCAGCATGATAAAAACCAGATGCGTTTTCCTTCGGTGATGGGTCTCGAGTCGCATGTTCCAGAGCAGAGTTGCCGCGACGATGCAAGCCACAAGGGCGATAAGACTCATGATCAAGTGTGCGAGCAGCGGTGAATGGACAGCGTTTTCGAGCCAGTGCCAAAACGTGGAAGCAAGTGCATGAGTAGCGATAGCCAGTGCAAAGAATGCGATTGCAAAGCGGATTGGAAATCGCGAGCTTGTATTGGAGCGTTCGTTCTTGTTCAGAACGAACTTGTGTTGAACCGCGTTGGGTTCAGATGTGGTTGAATCTGCTGGCTTGTCGGTCATGAAACGGTCCCAGGAATGATCGAGTCCAATGCGGAGTTGGCTCTCAGAGGCTGAAGGACAATATATTAGCGATTGCAGCGCGGCTTCACAATGAAATTTCCTATTTCGAGAAACGGTGTTCGAAGCGCGTCGTCGCAGGCCAAGCGATCCGAATAACTTACTCTTTACTCTTCTTAACTTTCAGTCGGCTCCGGAGAGTCTCACTGGAGTGATTCGGCGTGGCCCGTGGGATAGCTTCCAGCCTCTCCTGTGGTATGCGTCGGCTCCTTAACAGACAAATTGGCTTAACTTAGCCACGCACGGGTTCGGAGGCCCATGCTACGGGTATGCGTCGGCTCCGTAGAGCCCCATTGGTGTGATTCGACGTGGCCCGTGGGATAGCTTCCAGCCTGTCCAGTGGTATGCGTCGGCTTCTTAACGGACAAATTTGCTTGAACTAGCCACGCACGGGCTCGGAGGCCCAAGCTACGGGTTCGCGTCGGCTCCGCAGAGCCCCATTGGTGTGATTCGACGTGGCCCGTGGGATAGCTTCCAGCCTCTCCTGTGGTATGCGTCGGCTTCTTAACGGACAAATTGGCTTAACTTAGCCACGCACGGGCTCGGAGGCCCATACTACGGGTTTGCGTCGGCTCCGCAGAGCCCCATTGGTGTGACCCTCAGCAAGGAAGCCCACTTCAGCGTCAACGGCAGCTACGGTTTCAGTCGGCTCCGCAGAGCCCCATTGGTGTGACGAAGGTAATGAATTGTACCTGAGGCTAATTACAGGTTTCAGTCGGCTCCGCAGAGCCCCATTGGTGTGACCTAGGGCTGCGGCTAGTGATGCGGTTAGGGATGCGGGTTTCAGTCGGCTCCGCAGAGCCCCATTGGTGTGACCTAGAACAAACGCGGGATCTCTCAATGCCTGACACCATGTTTCAGTCGGCTCCGCAGAGCCCCATTGGTGTGACCCAATTGCTCAAAAGTGTGTATACGGTGCGCCGTTGAGTTTCAGTCGGCTCCGCAGAGCCCCATTGGTGTGACTAATGAGGAAAGCAATGAAGGACCTTTTGATTTCCTTATCGTTTCAGTCGGCTCCGCAGAGCCCCATTGGTGTGACTGGATGTGAACAGCCTGGGCTCTGGTAAGATTCCCTTTGTTTCAGTCGGCTCCGCAGAGCCCCATTGGTGTGACAGGAATTATGTAGTAGGATTTTCAGTGTCCATGATAGTCCGTTTCAGTCGGCTCCGCAGAGCCCCATTGGTGTGACTGCCAACTTGCTAATACTAAGCTCTTCAAACTACGCAATTCCTTTTTGAATAAGCACTTGCGTCGTTCATTGTGAATCAACTGTTGTCCGCTACGCGCCCACAAATGAGCCATGCGACTCGGGGCTGCTGGCTAGCAGATTACTAGCTATGGTAGCAAACTGCTCCACACTGGTCGCGGAAAGCAACCCGGTTTTTCCGTTTTTTCGATCGAATATCGACGGGTTTTCCATGATCCTATCCCGATTTTAATCCTCCTTTGAGAATGCTTGCCCGGTCGGGGGACGGACATTTAGGCCAGAAAGGCCTAACGCAGCCAGAGACCCACTAGATCATGAGAGCGATTTCATTCGTGTCCATCAGCCATCGGTATCCGTTTTCTTGGTGCGCTCGGTGAGACAGCTTTGAAAACCCGCGTCATTCTATAAGCGTCCCAATCGCTAAATCGGGCCGGTGCGAAATCGCTACAACGAATTTACCAAGCTTGGGATCCCAAACGGCTACGGCTCCAAATTTATGACACACCGCGTGAGCAATCGCGTAAGCGACCGGTAACGAACACGGGCCGTCGATCGTTACCAACGCCCCGCCCTTCAAACCCAACAAATCAAACTGAATCTTAGCGTCGCTTACCAACGTCGCGTTGTTAGCCTCCCGAGCAAAACCGACTTTCAAGTCCGTTCTTGTTTCGGTCGACGAGACGCATTCTATCCGATAGCTACTTTCCATTGGATTTACCTATCACCATGCGTTTTGATTTCATTTTGGTCCTGTTTCCGCAGATCGCTAACCCAAAAACTCTGAGGGCTAACGACCAGTCGCCCCTCTAAGACAGCATCGAACACCGCGTTTTCGTCTACGACCCCTGATGCACCTTTCGGACTCCGAGATCGTATTCAAAAACGTCGAATATCCGGTCACCCGACGTTGTTACTCTCGGGTTTGTCGAAACGTACTGCGCGACGATCGGTGTTCCAATCGTCACCGTCGACGCCGCGATGGATGTGATCTTGGTTCCTCCAGTAATGTCGATCACGACGTCAAAGTCGCTGTACCCTAGCCCCTTTACCGAGGCGAGCAAACTCCGAAGGCACTCTTCAAGATCGTGATAGGAGTTAAAGTCCCAACCGTTTCTTTGCGCATCCCACTCTGTATGCTCCTCGGGTACTAATTTGTGGGGACCATTCTCATTCTTCAGCAAACGGAAAATCTTTATATTGCCAAATTCAGAGTATCGGCGCACATGCGCGACCAAGGCCGGGGACAGCGAAAGACTTTCCGGGGAGCATACGAAGGCTACCACATCAAGTTTTGAACCCGCATGCGATCCCAATCCATTTTGAAAGGCTAACATCCGTAAAACCTGCGACCATGACCATAGTTTCGTCTCCCTCCAACGACTCTCGATTAACTTGGGTTCCTGGGACTCTGCTAACATCCGAAGATCCTCCCCCAAATCATTACTTAATGGCGCATCGATGCGTGGCTCATCTTTATAAACCGGATTCGGCTCAGCACGGGACAGGAAACAAACCAGTACCCTTCGAGGTTTCGCCCCCTGGTGGGTCGAGACTGGGTACACCAAAAACGTTAGCAGGGAAGAGCCGATCAAGCCGCTGGCGACCAGAGCAACGATCGTTATCAAAAACCAAAAAGAATAGACACCCCATCCCCACGCTCCCCGCTGTGATTGCGTTGAAAATTCGTAGATCAATGATGACAACAGATTGCATGCAACATTTCCAACAACAAACGCGGTGAACCCTAACCAATAGGGATGGGATTGCGTTTTTTTCTGAAGATATCGGATAATGCGGTTCATCGTCGAGGTCTATTGTTATTGCCTCGATTATTTTTTGGATCTACCTTCGTTTCCTCCTTAGGTTCGTCCCATCGATAACGTGGAGGGTTCGCAGAGGTGTTCTTGTAAACCTCGATCTCCGCATCTAGTTCGGGTAGAGTCTTTGGCGGCACGCCATCAATGAGCGTCCCCTGAATTTCCGATCCTAACTCCTTGACTTTAAATCGCACCTTGCCCGACGAATCTGTCTTTTCCAGAAGCTTTACCTTCACCTTGATGAACCGTCGCGTGGGTTGTAGCACCTGTGGTTGCGGGCGATGATCGCCGGGTTGTCCGACCGCATTGGCGTGATTGGTACCCAAGGATAACAACGCCAGATGTCGATTGACTTCATCAAGAAAATTTGCGTGAGCATCGAGCGTCGGCAAACTCACCGCTGGAATCCCGATCCAACGTACGACGATCGAGCCCCCTTTCCTCGATACATGAAAATGCAAAGGGGAAGCGTAGCGAATTTTCCCTCCTTCTGTAGAGTTGAGGGTGGTAGAGCCGTCCTTAAGAAGATACTGGGGTGGTTTGTGTTGCTCACCCGTTTCTCTCATCCTACTCTCCTGACGAGGATTAGGACCTTCCTTTGGACCATCGATCTTTCTTGGAAGTCCAAGTCCCGCTTTTTTCGGCTGATGCTTCAAACTCGTAGCGAACGCCTTGTAGTGTTCCCCCAAACGGTTCAAGGCCATGACAACTTGATTAGCAGGATTGTTACCGACCGGCGCATGCTTCTCCCCTCGGATCGTTCGAGGGTGAAATATCGCGGGAGATTGGACCATTGCACTTGAGAATTCCGCTGCTGCACCAATCTTATTCCAAATCTCTTTATTATGACCTTGAATGCTAGTTTCGAAAGCACCCGAGTCCATAACTGTGGCACCTAATGCGTCGAAGGATCCTTCTATGCTCAGAGATCCGAAGCCTTTCCTGCACTTGGCGCCCACCCCTCCATATTGCCCGAGCATCCATAGTGCAGCGAGAATCTGCTTTTTGACATCCTCGTCGGTAAGGGAGATTTTACTATCCTTGGTTTTGACAAACGTTGTGCGGCGGAACCGCATACCTAGTTCCCATTTGCCACCTTCAAGCCACCTACGAGCTTCCGATCGTTTATTGTCAGGATTCATACCATACGAAAGATAGACCAAACCGGATTGTGTTCGTTGATCAAAAGACGTACTCCCAAGCTTTGGATTCTCGATACACTTCAGCGACATTGCCACTGCAGAGCTTTGGCTCGTACTACCCCAAATCGCAGACTCCAACTTTCTCAGCTCGTCTACTGGCAGAAACCCCGCATGCATCGCACGCCACCACCACCGCAACTGCCCACGAATGGCCGAAACACGTAATGTTGCATCCTTAGACCAATCTGCACCGCCCAAGTATCCCCGGGTTACCAAAGATAAATCAAACTGATGCGTTTTCCTGCCTTGCCGCTCGGTGGTAGCCGCTTGCGTATTACCCGTAGAAAAGCGACCGTATCCTGCGTTCGTCTTGCCTCCCGCACCCAATCGATCTAGCGCATACGCAAGACAGTTCTTGGCTTTATCAAGCAAATTGGGATTACCATCCCTGTTGCGAAGCGACAGCAAAAATTCAAAAGGCGTATTTTCTGGAACCGTCAAAAAAGACAATGGTATGGGATCCTCCCAGTCCCCCGGATTTTTTCCTTTCTGATAGTACTCTTGATGATGCGGTGTGGCTATATCGAGGACCAATTGCGGCCAGGTAACAGGCAACGAATCGTGGAAGCAGATTTCCCCACCGGATTGTCTCAATTCGCCTGGCTCGCTCCCGAAGATTTTCAAAACGTCTCCCGACGGCAGATCTAATTCGACGGCAGCCGCTCTTGCCATCCCCTTTAGTCCCGTCGCTGGGATATAAGCAAACCCATAGAGAGGATTCAGACACGTACCTGCGTTTTCCAACACACCTGGGTGGGAAAGATGCAACGCCAAAGGGCTCGAAGTGCTTTGGGTCCAGCACGCAAATGAATCGCTAGAAACGCGCATGCACTCCTTGCGACGCTTTGCTAAGTCTTTCAAGAGTTCAGAATCATGGAACCCCGCGACAACCTTCTCCAGTTCAGACTTTTGATCTTTCTGAGAAACCGGAATGGTAAAACGATCCAACTGCAATAAAGGGTGTCGCTCTTTGGCGGGTACCAACCCAACAACGTTCCGCGTTTCCTCGGGATAATGAAGTCGCGACATTATGCGGGTGTCTCCTGATTCGCTGCTTGATCGTCGTGCTGGTCTTCATCTGTTAGCCCCTTGGCAACAGCAAATCGGACAACCCAAATAAGTAGATTCATTGTTTCCTCGGTGGCCATCCGTTGAAACTCTCGATCTTTTTGGATAATCATCCGAGTGATGCTAGGATCGGCTTGGCCATTCGCCTCCCCGGCCCAGTTTTGGCGAGCAATCCACAGCGAGATTCCTTGCACGAGCGTAGGAGCGTCTTTCTTTTGTTCAAGAAAAGCGATCGAATGCCCCAAGCCTGACGTCAATATACGTGAGCCTAAACGTCTTGCATGTCTTCCGAAGCTTTTTCCGTCTTCTTTTTTTAACGTTACAGCTTGACTTACCATCTCCCAGGCGTACTTGGCGCGCTGTTGATCCATTGTTTGACGCATGGCGGTCTCCTGCTTTGTTATCCGTTCGAATCATTAAGTCTTTGAGGCCGCAATCACAACCGAGCAGATTCCTTTACCGGTCGTGTCGCTGGATCCAAACTGCATCGTGTATGATTCCGCAAACACCTCACCGATGATTTTAAATACTTGATTGGAATCCCCTCCTCGTAAAGCTTTCGCGTGAGCTACGAGTAAGTTAGAATACAGAATCGATTCCGCCGGCAGAGTTTCCTGATAGAACAAGGCTCCGTCACGGACGATTTTTGTTTCGTAATCCAAACCGATGCGGGCCGAGACCTCGGTCGAATACTTCACGAAATAGGTGTAGATGTCGTCGGAGACGACGACCAACTGTCTTTTCAGTCGTTCGCGCGTGGCTCGGTAAACTTCGCTTTGCGGTAGCAGCGTGTCGGCAATCCATTTCGCTAGATCGTCGCAGGTTTTTCCAGGGATCACATCCAATGTTTCGCCATCCAACTGTAAGTACTTCTCGGAAATCTTAAGGGGAGACCCACTCGGTACCACAGCGTCCTGTCCTTGGATTGTCAACTGGCTCGGAGGAAAGCCGTGGATTCCCAAGACCATTAAATCCCTAGCCAACCTCTCAACAACGGCCGGACAAGTCACCCAAGCAAACACGCCCTTAAGGGATTTGACGGGCATTGCTACCAGTCTCGCGTCTGTCACACTCAGAGCACCCGCCATTGAGTCTTCGCTAGTTGCCCCAGCGGTCTTGGCAGACCCAAAAATCATTTTGATTTCAGGCGAGTTATCCGCCTCCTCTCGCGATTTATAACCTTTTGCTTGCAGATAGTGCTCCCTGACCGAGTCGCGCAGGACACCCTTAATGGCCGAGCCAGCACCGATAGGCCACCCGCTGGCTCGTTCTCGCTGTATGGGTAAGTCGACAGCCCCTAGGCTTGCGCCTGAACCCCAATGAACACTCGTTAAAGCATGAAGACCAAGCAAAGCACCGCTACTCATTGCATATCACTCCAGTTACCTTGTATGGCAAATCCCCAGCCTTCTTGCAAAAGCGCATGCTCCGATCCATCGTAGTTGATGAAATCCACTGCGGAGCCAGGACCGTCCAGAAAATAAATCGCACCCGCTGGGATTGCAAACTTTGTCTTCTTGGGGCCCCCTCGCGAAACATCCCAACCCGATACTCCAATCCCAAACCCAGAAGCCGCCGAGACAACGGGACCATGGTTAGATTTTGGAATTGGCCGATGATCACTAGCGTCCAGGAACGTTGGTGTCGCAAGATACCAGACAGTACGTTTCCGACTTGCATCATAGGTTGGGAAGTCGCAAGCTTCACAGACTTCGACATGGGAGTATTTGCCTTCTCCTCCGATAGATATCGCATGATTCCTAATCTGATCAACGACCTGGGTTGTTGTATTTATCTCAACATAAATACGTGCGTCGCGTTGCAGAGCGAGGAACCCAACGCCGTACAACTCGCGGTCAGCCGTCGCGAGGCGCTCTGGATCGATTCGATTACCGACTCGAAAGTCCCGAAAGTAAAGCTGTTTTGGATCAACGACTTCACCCGCCGCGAAATCCAAAGCGTCTGTCTTGGTTTCAAAAGCGTGTAAGTATTTTAAAAGACCACGGAGAGTAAGTAGTTTTATATCCGCTTTTGAGTTTGGCTGCTCCGAGAACTTCAAAGGGCGCAAACTCTTTGGATGGTGCCATCCAGGAACCGAGTCCGCCGAGACCGGCCTCGAGATTAGAAACCGATCTGGATCGTTGATACTTTCTTTGAGATTCGCTGGGAAAGGAAAGAGTGTTTCATAGGATTTTTGATCGCCATCGGAGTTCATGGCTTTCTTAGCCAACCAAGGCCCGCGAAATTCAGCTTGGACGATTTCCGGCTTTGCTCCGCAAGCAAGAAGCTTTTTCACGATTGCATTGTCGTCCTCTTTCTCGTTTAGACCGCTTTGTCGCAAAGACGAGAACGCCTTGAAATCAAAACCGGTATTCCTAAGCAAGGCGGTCCGAATTGCGCCTGCAATCGTCTGGGGAAAGGGTAGTTGGGAAACCACTCGGTTGGCTTCGCCAAACGGCCGACCATCTCGGAAGAGCAGAACATCGAGGGGATCGAACAATAAGCCGAACCAGGATTCTTTGTCTAATTTGGAGTCTATTGTCGGAGACGTCGCTGACATTTTATTCCTTTCCTCTGGCGAGGAACGACGCCGATTTAAGAAGCCCCACGAAGTTGAGCATGGAGTCGAGTTCTGACCATTTGCGTCCTGTGCTAGCCATATCGTCACGATAACGTTCCCAAGTTCCAGACAACGTCACTAAGAATTCCGCCTTCTTTTCTTTTGACTTGAACTCGGAGCGACCGGCCAATCGCCGCATCTCACAAGCAAATGCATCCTGACCTACCGTGGCTAGCGTGTTGGACTCTTCGTAGATTTTGTAAACCCAGCGGTCGGAGCCGCCATCTCTAAACCAATCGACGAGCTGCACGAAATCGGGAACGCAGATCGAACTGAGGGTGGCAAGTGAATGATCACCCGAGCGTCGGCAGATTGCGATCGCCAATGCGCGTTTTTTTTTGGATCTGTTTCCAGACCGATCGATTTGCTTAGCAACGCGTTCCGAGGTCCGTCCAACATTCAGGGCGTACCGGAGGTCCTCCTTGTAGTGAACAATCGTCGCGCTGCCGCTTAGGGATGCATCTGGATTCTGAATTTGTTCGTCGAATGCTTGGGTCAATTGGTCGGCGCATTGAAAAACGCTGTCCGTCGGCAGGACTGCTAAGATGTCGTCACCGCCGCAGTAGATCAACTCTCCTCGAATCGCATCGTCCTCGACGATACGCAACACCTGTGATCCGAACGACGTTGCGCGCCTCGTTAAATCCAAGGCTTCATCGAGCGACTTGTCTAGGAACAGCTTCCCCATGTTGTCACCATCGAGGTTGAGAATCGCAAGGTAGGTAGGGGGGGCACCGTATCGTCTTTTCGCATTTCGGATGCGATCGAAAAGTTCCTTTGGGCATGGGGCTTCATCGGGTTCTTGATCGATCTGTTTCCAATGCAGCCAGTGACCACTCCAGCCACCATTTCTGAAGTAATCGTCGGGTTTGATACCCGCTTTTTTCAGCCAATGGCCAGCCGCGATGGTTGCCGTATCCGAATAGCGAAGTGCTGTCGTCTCAATCTTTAACGTCTTTGACAGAGAGCAGG
This sequence comes from Planctomycetota bacterium, assembly GCA_026692845.1. Taxonomy (GTDB): domain Bacteria; phylum Planctomycetota; class Planctomycetia; order Pirellulales; family Pirellulaceae; genus JBKCUI01. The sequence goes on from JAPLNM010000182.1 coordinate 13,930, forward strand.
GCCAAACAAAACGTTTTACTAGACTGATAGCGCAGAGTCGATCGGTTGCTTGGAGACGCGTCCCGTTATAAGACTTGGTTTGAGCCGATTGCCAAAAATCTCTCGAGTCCTTCAAGCCTGCCGGACCCATTTGTTCGAAAGTTCCAAGCAGGCTGCACTTTGGAGGAAAGGAATCCCCTTGGGGCTGGTAGGGCGGAACATGCCGAACCGAGCGGGTCATGTCCATCAACTGCCCGAGCTGATCCCATTGACTGTTCCAGTGGAGCTGAAAATTCGCAACAAGAGGTTTCACAACACAAACAAACTCAAAGTAGGAACGGAGCTGAGCATCCCAATTCGTATCCCAGCCGACCTGCGGATCGAAAATTTTGCTATCGAGAGTTAATTTCACGTCATTAGCAAGTTGTTCCCACGCCTCTTGAGCAGCCTTAACACATTCCTTCGCGATCCCATCCGCATCTTCGGAGTCGACGATTGCTGAAAACTTATTGGGTATTGAAGGCAAGCGAGCGTCTTTGTGGCTCGACGGATTCCCCGTTGCGGCTTTTAGAAGTTCATTGGTTTGCGGATTCACAAACGGAGAGGTGAATCTCCAATCAGGATGAGAATTGCGTCCGACGAGAATGGGCTCCATCGCTTTTGCCGTAAGCCAGCTTATCAGATAGCTACCTGACCAGAGATCACGAAGGGTTCTGGCGTTCTCAATGAAGGCTTGAGGTGAACCGATCATGAAAGAGACGAGCGATTGCGATCGGGGCGACATTCCAACGACTTTGGCGATGATTCAATGGAACTTTAAGGCATCATGCAACTGAAGTAGTTCACATGCGTTCGAACTCAAGATATCACAAGAAGATTCAAAATCAAGCAGCGAGCCCATAAAGGTAATCGAGCGCACACGCAAATCGGTGTGATAAATGGTAGGACAGAGTGGAAGCTATTCCACTGTTTCAGTTGGCTCCGCAGAGCCCCATTGGTGTGACGAACCCGTAGCATGGGCCTCCGAGCCCGTGCGAGGCTTAGGTTTCAGTTGGCTCCGCAGAGCCCAATTGGTGGGACGATCAGCACGAAATGGTCTTTGTCCGTATCTAGCCCAAGGTTTGGGTCGGCTTCATTAACGCCCAAATTGGCTTGACTTAGCCTCGCACGGGCTCGGAGGCCCATGCTACGGGTTTGCGTCGGCTCCATGAAGCCCCATTGGTGTGACGACCAGCACGAAATGGCCTTTGTCCGTATCTAGGCCAAGGTTTGGGTCGGCTTCATTAACGCCCAGTTGGCTTGACTTAGCCTCGCACGGGCTCGGAGGC